>VGBT01000010.1 GCA_016870395.1 Actinomycetota bacterium
GAAACCCGGGAGGTAGAGATGGACGCGGATGCGGCAGTAGCGCCGTTCGCGGCAGCACAGCTCGGGGTGTTCACCCGAGCGCAAGTCCTCGCAGCCGGCTGGAGCCGGCACCAGCCGGATCGCCGGGTACGGAACCGGCGGATCCGGCGCGTGTACCCGGGGATCTTCGTCGACACCAGCGCACCGCGGACCTGGGAGCAGCGGGTGCTCGCCGCCGTGATCGGGGCGGGCCCAGGGGCGGCCGCATCGCATCCCGTCGCGGCCGCACTCCACTGTCTCCCCGACAGTGTGCGCGAGGGGCCAGAGGTGTCGATTCCAAACGGACGTCAGGCGCGCCTGCGGGGAGTGCGCGTCCACCGGGTTCGTTGCGAAAGGAGCGCTATGCGCTCCTGAGCGAACAATCCGGGGGAGGGCTTCGGGGGAGATCGTGCGCCGATGAGCGCTATGGGCTCCTGGGCGATCAAACCCGGGAAGAGTGGGGGAGGGCGTGGCGGGTGAGCACGACCACGGCCACCGCGCCGAGCACCACGAGCGATGGCTCGCCGACGGCCCGGTGTCGCACCAGCCCACCGAATGCGGCGCCCGTGAGCAGCACCACCACGAGCGGTGCGACCAGCGGCCAGAGCGGGGCCCCGAGTCGTCGCAGCCCGATCGCCCCGACGATCCCCAGCGGGATCAACGCGAGCGACATCACCCAGCCCCACAACGAAGCCCAGAGCGGCCGGCCCTCCGCCTCGGCGAAGCGCGCCATCTGGAAGGGCGCGTAGAGACCCCATGTTCGCCCGACGCGAGCCGCGACGACGATCGGGAGGCGGTCGAGGTGCCCGCGCATGTAGCGCAGTCCCCGCTCCTGCTTCTCCGCCGCCGCGATCGAGGCGTCGCCCGTGGTCTCGACGCGTGCGCAGTACCCGTTCCAGTATCCGAGTCGCGACCCGGCGTAGGTGTCGTCGCAGTTCGAGCCTGCGAGCACTCCGCCGAACGCGTACGACAACGTGACCGGCCGCTCGAAGCGCGACAGGTTGTAGCCCACCCACGGGACGGCGAGCGCGACGGCCACCACAGCCGCCACGAGCGGCACCCAGAGCCAGCGGCGCTCGCCGCGCGACCTCAGGGCGAGCGCGGCCGGCAGGAAGAGGAGCAGCACGAGCAGCATGAGCTCCGCCCGAGTCAACATCGCGAGACCGACGGCTGCACCGGTGAGCGCGGCCATCGGCCACGTCGGTCGCTCGAGCATCCGGTACGTCCCGTACATTGCCGCGGTCGTCCAGAAGACCGCGAAGGTCTCCGAGAGCAAGAGTCCGTCGCTGACCCAGAGGAACGGGTACAACGCGCCGAGCCCGGCGGCGACGAGCCCCGTGGTCTCGTCGACCAGCTCCCGGGCGAGCAGCCCGAGCAGCAGCACCACGAGCGCGCCGACGAACGCCACCTCGAGCCGCATCGCCAGCTCGCTGCGGTCGCCGACCCACGCCGCCGCGGCGAACGCGAGGTTCGTGAACGGCGGGTGCTCGGCTTGTTCCGAGCGCAACGACTCCGAGTTCCCCGGCAGCTCGGAGAAGAAGAAGCCGTCGCCGTCGACGATCGCGTTCGCGCCGTTCACGTAGTAGATCTCGTCGAAGGAGCGGCGAGCGCCGGACGACGACGTGAGCCCGGGGACCGGCTCGTGGCGGGTGACCGCGATCACGTAGACGGTTCGACCGCAGAGCGCCAGGAACCCGATGGCCAGGAGCACGACGACGAATCGCCGTGACGGGCCGCGGTGCTCCTGGCGCGGGCTGCGACCTTCCACCGGCGCCAGCCTCGCGCGAAGTTGACGGTCGTGTCAGGGAACGGGTAGCACGGGGCCTCGTATGGCCGAGCGCAAGCTGTTCTTCGAAGACGTGTCGGAAGGCGACGAGGCGCCGGAGTTCTCCCACGAGCTCACGCGCACCGACCTGGTGATGTACGCGGGGGCCTCCGGCGACTTCAACCCGATGCACCACGACGAGGTCACCGCCCAGGCCTCGGGTCTGCCCAGCGTCTTCGGCCACGGGATGTTCACCGCCGGCCTGCTCGGCAAGGCGCTCACCGACTACGTCGGCGTCGGCAACCTGCGCACGTACAAGATCCGCTTCACCAAGCAGACGTGGCCGGGTGAGACGCTCACCACGCACGTAAAGGTCGCCCGGCGCTACGACGAGGGCTCCGAGCACCGGGTCGACCTCGAGTGCACGGTCACCAACCAGGACGGCGAGCCCAAGATCAGCGGGGTCGCGGTCGCGGCGCTGCCGAGCCGCACCTGAAGGCGGGCGGCGTGCGCTTCGACCTGCCGACCCCCGATCCCGAGACCCAACCCTTCTGGGACGGCGCCCGCGCGGGACAGCTCATGATCAAGCGTTGCCGCGCCTGCGCCGAGCATCACTTCTACCCCCGGCCGTTCTGCCCGAGCTGCTGGAGCGAGGACGTCGAATGGGTCGAGGCGAGCGGCGACGCGACCCTCTACACGTGGTCGGTCGTGCACGTGAACGACCTGCCGCCGTTCCCGGAGCGGGTGCCCTACGTCGCGGCAGTGGTCGACCTCGCCGAGGGCCCGCGGATGATGACCAACGTGGTGGACTGCGACCCCGACGACCTCGAGGTCGGCATGTCCTTGCAAGCGACGTTCCACCCCACGAGCGACGCCGTCACCATCGTCCAGTTCCGTCCCGCCGCGACCGTGAGCGCGCGATGAGCGCCTCGGACTGGACGTTCCCCTTCGAGGAGGCGCTCCACGAGGTCTTCCCGGCGCTGCACGGCGCGCAGAGCTCCTTCCTGAGCCAGATCGACTCGTTGCCCGCGCCGGACCGCAAGACGCACGAGCTGATCCGGCTCGTGTGCACGGTGATCCTGCGTAACCCGACGGGGATCCGTCGACACGCGCGCCTTGCACGCGAGATCGGCGCCGAGTGGGACGAGGTGCTCGGCTCGATCATGCTGACGGTCCCGGGCTTCGGCCTGCTCGCCGCGGTCGAGGCCATCCCACACGCCCGCGAGGGCTTCGACGCGGCCGGTCCGCCCGAGCAGGACTGACCAGAGCCAAGTGGATGTCCCCGCCACGAGGAGGCGCAGGTGACCGAGCCGGCCTCCGACGCGCCCCCGTTCCGGATCCTGCCGCGCCTCACCGACCTCAACCGGGCCTTCTGGACCGGCGGGGCGGAAGGCGAGCTGCGCTTCCTGCGCTGCAACGGCTGCGGGTACTACAACCACCCGCCCACGCCGATCTGCCCGATCTGCCACGGCAAGGACCTCGCGCCGCACACCGTGTCGGGCAAGGCGACGCTGCACACCTACACGGTCAACCATCAGCCGTGGATGCCCGGACCCGAGCTCCCGTACGTGGTGGCGATCGTCAAGCTGCCCGAGCAGGAAGGGCTCCGGCTCACCACGAACCTGGTCGGTGCCGAGCTCGACGAGATCGAGATAGGCATGCCGCTTCGCGTCGTCTTCGAGCGTCACGACGACGGTGACGACGCGATCTACCTGCCCCTCTTCGAGCCGGACCCCGACCGATGAGCGGAGCCACGAGCCAGCCGAGCACGAGCAGACGCGGAGCGGGGCCCGAGCGGCCCGCGCCGAAGGCGCGAGAGCGGAAGCGATGAGCACCGACGCCAACGAGATCATCGAACGCCGAGCGGTGATCAGCGGCGCCGGCCAGTCCGACGTGGGCCGCCGCCTGTACCGAGACCCGCTCGAGCTGACGCTCGACGCGTGCCTCGCTGCGATCGACGACGCGGGTCTGACCACCGCCGAGATCGACGGGATCGCAACGTATCCCGGTCCGATCGCGACGCCGCCGGGGTTCTCTGGGGCCGGCATCGTTGACGTGCAGGACGCCCTGCGCCTCGAGATCGGCTGGTGGACGGGCGGCATCGAGCTCCCGGGCCAGCTCGGCTCCGTGATCAACGCCTGCCTCGCCGTCGCCTCGGGCCTGGCCACCCACGTGCTCTGCTTCCGCAGCGTCTGGGAGGGCAGCGCGCAGGGCAAGGAAGGCCGCTCTGCCGTGATGCCGGGCGGGAGTAGCGGCGGAGCCTTCCGGGCGAGCGGCTTCATGGAGTGGACGTTGCCGTTCGCGGCGCCGTCGGCCGCGATCTGGATCGCGATGATGGCCGAGCGCCACTTCCACGAGTACGGCACGACGCGCGAGCAGCTCGCCCAGATCGCGCTCAACGCCCGCAAGAACGCGGGTGTCAACCCGAAGGCGATCTACCGCGACCCGATGACGATGGACGACTACCTGGGGATCCGGATGATCTCCAGCCCGTTGTGCCTCTACGACTGCGACATCCCGTGCGACGGTGCGACCGCGCTGATCGTCTCGCGCGCCGAGACGGCGCCCGACCTGCGCAAGACGCCGATCCAGGTGGAGGCCGTCGGCACCGCGCTGCGCGGTCGCCCCAGCTGGGACCAGTTCGACGACCTCACCACGATGGCCTGTCGCGACGCGGGCGCCCAGCTCTGGACCCGTACCGACCTGACGCCGCGCGACGTCGAGCTCGCGGAGATGTACGACGGCTTCTCGTTCATCACCATGGCCTGGATCGAGGCGATGGGCTTCTGCGGCAAGGGGGAGTCGGGACCGTTCGTGGAGGGCGGGCAGCGGATCGCCCGCGACGGCGAGCTCCCGCTCAACACCCACGGCGGGCAGCTCTCCGCCGGGCGGCTCCACGGCTACGGGTTCCTGCACGAGGCCTGCGTCCAGCTCTGGGGCGAGGCCGGGGAACGTCAGGTGCCCGGCGACCCCGAGGTCGGCGTCGCGTGCGCCGGCGGCGGGCCGCTCGCCGGCGCGCTGCTCCTCACCCGCCGCCGCTAGCCTCCGCCGGGTGACCTCGGCGCCGACCCGTCGCTTCGTCGCCGTCCTGCTCGTGATCGTGGGCGTCGCGCTCGCGGTACGGGTGACCTTCGTGCTCACGGTCTCCCGCCACGACGAGCAGTTCTACGACGCCGCCTACTACGAGCTGCAGGCGCGCGCCGTGGCCGACGGCCGGGGCTACAACGACCCGTTCGAGTACCTGCCCCACGCGCCACACCGGGATCGGCCCGCCGCCGACCATCCCCCGCTTACCGTGTTCGCCCTGATCCCGGTCGCCTGGATCGGTGACGGGCTCGGGCTCTCCGACGAGACCTCGCAGCTCCTGATGCGCTTCGAGATCGCACTGGTCGGGGTAGGGGCGGTCTTCCTGATCGGCCTGCTCGGGCGCGCCGTCGCGGGGGACCGCGCCGGGTGGATCGCAGCCGGCATCGCCGCGGTCTACCCGTACCTGTGGGTGAACGACGGCCTCATCATGTCGGAGGCGTTCGCCGTCGCCGCGGTGACCGGCGCGCTGATTTTGGCCCTGCGCCTGGCCGAGCGGCCGTCGTGGAGGACCGCGCTGTGGCTCGGGCTGGTATGCGGTGTCGCCGCGCTGGCCCGCGCGGAGCTGGTGTTGCTCGCGCCGTTGCTCGGGCTGCCGATGCTGTTCGGCACCTTCCGAAGGCTCGACTGGTCGCGGCGCTTCGCGCTGGTCGGCGTGCTCGCCGGTGGCACTGCGCTCGTGATCGGGCCGTGGATCCTGTTCAACCTGAGCCGCTTCGAGGAGCCCACGCTCCTGTCGACCAACGACGGCATCGCGATGCTGGGCTCGAACTGCAAGACCGTGTTCTGGGGGCCGGCCACGGGTCTCACCGACCTCGGGGACTGCATCCCGGAGCCGGAGGACGCGCCGAAGGGGGACCAGTCGGTCGTCTCGCGCATCTACCGTCAGCGGGCGATCGACTTCGTGAACGACGGTCGCCGGCAGCGGTTCCTCGAGGTGCTCGCCGCGCGGGTCGGCCGGGACTGGAGCGTGTTCCGGCCCACCGACATGCTCTCGCTCAACGAGGCCGAGGGCCGGCCGCGCTGGGTCACCGCGGCCGGGTTGTGGTTCTACTACCCGTTGCTCGCGCTCGCGATCGGCGGGATCGTCGTGCTGAAGCGACGCCGCGTGCGCCAGTGGCCGCTGCTCGTGCCACCGATCGTCGTCACGCTCGGCGCGGTCCTCTCCTACGGCCAGACCCGGTTCCGGGTGCCGGCCGAGCCGACCATCGTCGTCCTCGCGGCGGTGGCCCTCGCCGCGCTGTGGAGCTCCCTGGCGCAGAGAGCTCAGTCGAGCACGATCGCGGCGAGCTCCTCGAGCTGATCGGTGGCACCGCCCCCCGCGTGCTGCAGCGTGAGCAGCCGCTTGTAGTACAGGTGCGCGTCGTGCTCCCACGTGAAGCCGATCCCTCCGAACACCTGGATCGCGTTGGCACCGACACCGTAGAGCGAGTCGGCCGCGAACGCGCGCGCCATGGTGGCCGCGCGGTGGCGTTCCGCCGCGTCGGCCGCGTCGCAGGCCCAGCACGCGTAGTACGCAGCGGCACGCCCGAGCTCGACGGCACGGAGCATGTCGGCGCAGAGGTGGGCCACGGCCTGGAACGCGCCGATCGGCTTGCCGAACTGGTGACGTTCCTTCGCGTAGGCGACGGCGAGCTCCATGGCCACCGATGCCGCGCCCACCCCGTCGACGACCATCGCGACCCCGATGCGGTCGACGGTCGCCGCGACCGCATCGGTGGCGTCGCCGTGGCCGAGTCGGCTGCCCAGGGCGCCGTCGAGCGTGACGGTCGCGACCTTGCGGGTGCCGTCGACCGTGTCGAGCGGCGTGACGGTGCAGCCGGGCGCATCCGTCGGGACCGCGACGACGGCGAGCGCCCCGTCGGGCGCCGCGGCGGTGACCAGCACGACGTCGGCGCCCACCGCGTCGGGCACGTGGGTCTTCGTGCCGCGCACCAGCCACCGGTCGCCGTCCGGGTCGGCGGTCGTGTCGGGCTGGGCCCACGCCCCTCGGCGTCCGGGCTCGTAGAGGGCGACGGTGCCGACGGTCGTCCCCGCGGCGATGCCGGGCAGGAGCGCAGCGTGGTCCTCGGGGCTCCCGGCGAGCGTCACCAGGCTCGCCGCGCCGACGGCGTGGCTCAGGAAGGGGCCGGGATGCACCGCGCGACCGGTCTCCTCCAGCGCGCCGGCCAGGTCGACCATGCCCATGCCCGCACCACCGTGGGCCTCGGGCACGAGCATTCCCGTGACCCCGATCGCCGCCAGCCCGGCCCATACCTCGGGCGTGGTCCCGACGGGGTGGTCGAGCATCGACCGCACGTAGGCGATCGGCGCCCGGTCCGCGAGGAAGCGCGCGACGCTCTCGCGCAGCAGCTCCTGGTCCGGGTCGAGCTCGAAGTCCACGGTGTCCCCGCTGGGTCGGCGCGTCGGAGAGTTGGGTCGGTGCCCGGCGGGCCGTTCGGGGCCCCGAGGCCGGCCTGACACGAGTGTCAGGGATCGCACGCTAGCGGGTAGCGTTCGCGGCGTGCGACTGCGCTACGGCGACGAGGAAGAGGCGTTCCGGGCCGAGCTCGTGGCCTGGCTCGAGGCCAACGTGCCCGCCGCCGAGGTGCTCCGTCGGCCCAAGCGGTCGAGCGCCGACCTGCCCGACTGGGCCCGGGCATGGCAGCGGACGCTGTTCGACGCGGGTTGGCTCGTGCCCGGCTGGCCGCCCGAGCTCGGCGGCCGCAACGCGACCCCCGTGCAGCAGATGATCTACTTCGAGGAGCTCTCGCGCCGGGAGATCCCGCGCAGCCTCAACCCCCAGGGTCTCGGCATCATCTCGCCGTCGATCTGCGACTACGGAACCCCCGAGCTGCGCGAGCGCTTCCTGCTGCCCACGCTGCGGGCCGAGATCGCGTGGTGCCTCGGCATGAGCGAGCCCCAGGCCGGCAGCGACCTTGCGAGCCTGCGGACGAGGGCGGTGCTCGACGGCGACCACTTCGTGGTCAACGGGCAGAAGGTCTGGACCTCCGGTGCCCACCATGCCGACTGGTGCATGTGCTTCGTGCGCACGGATCCCGACGCGCCTCGCCACAAGGGGATCAGCGCGCTGATCATCGACATGAAGACGCCCGGCGTCGAGGCACGGCCGTTCCCGGAGCTGTCGGAACCCGACTACCTCGACTTCAACGAGGTCTTCTTCACCGATGCGCTCGTCCCGGCCGAGAACCTGCTCGGTGAGCTCAACGACGGGTGGCGGCTCACCCAGGGCTCGCTGGCCCACGAGCGGGCGATGCTGTGGATCGACTACGCGTACAGCCTCGAGCGCGCCAACCAGGCGCTGATCGACCTCGGCGACGAGCCCGGCGTCAACGGTCGTCGGATCGGCGACGACCCCGTGTACCGCGACCAGGTCGCGCAGTCCGCAATCGACGCGCAGGCGCTGCTGTGCATGGGGTACCGCGGCTTCTCAAAGTTCATGGCGGGGAGATCGGCGCCGGAGCACTCGCTGCTCAAGCTGTTCGGCAGCGAGAGCGTGCAGCGCAGCCTGGCGCTCGGCTTCTCGGCCCAGGGTGCGCCCGGCCTCGACCAGGACAACCTCGGGCCGCAGATGTGGCGAGCCGGTTCGTGGGCGACGCAGTGGCTGCGCAGCTTCGGGGGCACGATCCCGGGCGGGACGAGCGAGATCCAGCGCAACATCATCGCCGAGCGCGTCCTCGGCCTCCCACGGGCATGACCGCGATTGTCTCGCTCCGAAACCGTCGCGGGTATCTCACGCCCTGGCACGAGGAAGGCGCGACAGCTTCGGGAGGTGGGGATGGCTGAGCGCGTGTTGAGCGAGGCGGACGTCGCGAAGATGCGTACGCCGCTGTGGGAGCAGGCGAAGGCCGCGATCGACGCCGGCGACCTCGACGCGGCGAAGGCGCTCGTCGACCGTTCGGTCGCGCAGTGGGCGAGCCTGAAGGACTACTCCATCAACTGGATCGCGAGCCTGCTCACGTTCGTCGCCGAGGAGCTGGGCGAAGACGCGGTCGAGCGCGCGCTGCGCAAGACGGGCGAGGAGTTTGTGCGACCCAGGCGCGACACCGGCCACGACTGGGGTTCCCTGCCGGCGGCGCAGCGGGCCAAGGTCATCGCGCGCGCGATGTTGGGCAACATGGGTGAGGTGGAGGTCGAGGAGGACGACGAGAAGATCGTCCTGTCATTCCGGTGCGGCAGTGGGGGGAAGCTGATCGACGACGGCCGCTACGAGGGCGAGCACCCCTACTGGACGCTGCGCGAGCGCGGTCCGCGCACGTTCATGCGCGACGAGCTGCCCGTGTACTGCGCGCACTGCTCGGTGAACAACGAGATCCAGCCGGTGGAGTGGGGGCAGGCGCCGACGAGCATCGAGCACCCGACCGATGGACCGGGTGGCCGCTGCACGCACCACGTGTACAAGGACGTGGCCGACACCCCCGCGGCGGCCTACGCCCGAATCGGAAAGCAGAAACCCAACCCCCAGGCTTTCGGCGTCGCAGAACCGGAATAGTCCCGGTTCTGCGACGCCAAAGCACCGCTCGAGGGGCCTCGGGCCGCTCAGGACGTGGCGGCGAGCAGCTCGCGGATGCCGTCCTCGAGGCTCACCTCGGCCCTCCAGCCCGGGGGCGGGCCGGAGATCATCCACGGGCGCAGCATCTCGCGCGGCCTGGACGGCCGGACCCCCCAACGCGCGTCGACGGTGAGCCCCGAGGCGGCCTCGAAGGTGGCGACCAGCTCCCGCAGGCTGATCGCGCCTCCGCTCGACGCGCCGTAGGTGGCATCCCGTTCGCCGTCGGCGGTGGCGAGCAGCGCGGCCACCGCATCGGACACGTGGAGCAAATCGATGAGCTGGGTGCCGTCGGTGAGCTCGAGAGCGGTCCCATCCCGGGCCGCGCGGGCGAGTACCGGCAGGAGCTTCGGTCGAGTGTCGCCTGGGCCGTAGGTGTCGGTGAGCTCGAGAGTGACGACGTCGAGCCCCTCGACCTCGGCGTAGAAGACCAACACATCGGTGAACGCCTGCTTCGTGGCTGCGTACAGCGACACCGGGCTGTACGGACGCGTGTCGTGGTGCTGCCAGGCGGTGCCGGTGTTGACGAACCGGCAGCCGCCGGCACGGGTCACTGCCTCGGCGAGCATGGTCCCGAACGTGACGTTGGCCTCGACCATCAACACGATGTCGGCGGGCACGTGGACACCCCGGAACGCCGTGGCGAGGTGGAAGCACACGTCGGGTGCGAGCCCTCCGACGAGATCGACGATCCCGTCGACGTCCGGAGGGATCGCGTGCAGCGCGACGTCGGGAGGAAGTCGTGGGTCGGCGGCGCGGACCAGCGCGTCGACCTGCCAGCCGTCGACCGCGAGGCGGGCGACGAGGTGCCGGCCCACGAAGCCGGTGGCCCCGGTGACCAGCGCGCGCCGGCTCACGCGGGCACCGGTCCGGTGAACGGGGAGGCGAAGTCGTCGAGCGCGACGAACGCGGCGTCGCGCTCGCTGACGATCGGGTCGGGGAGCGGCCAATCGACGCCGATGCTGTCCCATCGGACCCCGGTGTCGGCACCGGGATCGTGCTCGGTGCCCACGAGGTACGCGACGAGGGTGTCGTCCTCGAGAGCCTGGAAGCCGTGCGCGCAGCCGAGCGGGACGTGTAGCGCGGCCGGCCGGGCTGCGTTGAGCGGCACGGTCACGTGGCGGCGGAAGGCCGGCGAGGCGACCCGGAGGTCGATCACGACGTCGTGCACGGATCCGCGCACCACGCACACGGTCTTGGCGTGCGCGTGCGGTGGCACCTGGAAGTGCATCCCGCGGATCGTGGCGCGCCGGGACGTCGACCAGTAGACCTCGGCCACCGTCGGGTCACAGCCCATCGCCGCGTACGCCGACGCGGCGAAGCCCTTCACGAAGTCGCCGCGAGCGTCGGCGTGCCGGTCGAGGTGCACGAGCGTGCATCCCGGGATCGCGGTCGGCTCAGCTCGCACGGGCATCCCGCCTCGGCGCGTGGACCGGCGCCCGCACGAACGAGCGGATGGTCTCGATCACGTAGTCGAGCATCTCGTCGGTGAGGCCCGGGTAGCAGCCGATCCAGAACGACCGCTCGGCCACCGCGTCGGCGTTGACCATCGTGCCGACGGCGCGGTGGGGCCGGCCGAGGTATGCGGGCTGGCGGAGGAGGTTGCCGCCGAAGACGAGGCGCGTTGCGATGCGTCGGGACTCGAGGTAGGTCACGAGGTCGTAGCGGTCGAACCCGGCGTCGGGGCGGACCGACATCGCGAAGCCGAACCAGCTCGGATCGCTTCCCGGGGTGGCATGGGTGAGCGCCAGCTCCTGGACGTCGCACAGCCCGTCGTGCAGGCGTGCCCAGCTGCGCCGCCGCGCGGCGACGAAGCCGTCGAGCTTGGCGAGCTGGGCCACGCCGACCGCGGCCTGCATGTCGGTGAGCTTCAGGTTGTAGCCGAGGTGCGAGTACACGTACTTGTGGTCGTAGCCGAAGGGGAGCTCGCCGAGGTGCCAGCCGAAGCGGCGACCGCACGTGTTCTCCATCCCGGGCGCGCACCAGCAGTCCCGCCCCCAGTCGCGAAACGACTCGACGATCCGCTCCAGCTTCGGCTCGTTGACCAGCACGCAGCCGCCCTCGCCCATGGTCACGTGGTGGGCGGGGTAGAAGCTCACCGTGCCGAGCGCGCCGAACGATCCGGCGGGACGGCCACGCCACATCGCCCCGACTGCGTCGCAGGTGTCCTCGATCAGCCACATCCCGTGGCGCTTGCACAGGTCGGTGACGACATCGAGGTCGAACGGGTTCCCGAGCGTGTGGGCCATCATCACGGCGCGCGTGCGGGGGCCGACCGCCTGCGCCAGGAGGTCGAGGTCGGCGTCGAGCGTGCCCGGGTCGACGTCGACGAACACCGGCACGAGACCGAGCTGGTAGATCGGGTTGACGGTGGTGGGGAAGCCCGAGGCGCAGGTGATGACCTCGTCGCCGGGGCGCAGCGCGCGCTCGCCGAGCTGGGGCGAGGTGAGCGCGCTCAGCGCCAGCAGGTTGGCCGACGAGCCGGAGTTGCACAGCAACGCGCGGCCCGCCCCCATGATCGGTGCGAAGCGGGTCTCGAACTCGTCGGCGAAGCGTCCGGTGGTCAGCCAGAAGTCGAGCGAGGCGTCCACAAGGTGCTGCATCTCGGATGCGTCGAACACCTTGCCGGAGACGGGGACAGGCGTGACCCCGGGCTCGAAGGACGCGCGGGGGAACGCGGCGTCTTGGTAGCGCGCGACGAGTGCGGCGATCTCGTGGCGCAGCGCGTCGGGGTGCTCGGGGTCGGGGTGCACCGGACTGTCAGCGGGCCGCGAGCAGCTCGCGGTACCACTCGACGGTACGGGCCAGCCCGTCGTCGAGGCCGACCTTCGCGCGCCAGCCGAGCACGGTGCGGGCCTTCTCCGCGGAGAGCCACTGGTCGTGGATCTCGCCCGGGGCCTCGCCGAGGACGAGCGGCTCGACGTCGGGGCGGCCCGCGGCCTTGCCGATCGCCTCGTACAGCTCCATCACCGTGAGGGGCGACTCGTCGGAGAAGTTGCAGGCCTCGCCCGGCTCGAGCGTGCCGTCGGTGACGGCACGAGCCAGCGCGAGGTAGCCCTCGACGACGTCGTCGACGTGCAGGTAGTCGCGCACGTAGGTGCCGTCGGAGCGGATCACCGGTGGCTCGTCGCGCAGCAACGAGCGGATGGTCCCGGGGACGATGCGGCTCCAGTTGCAGTCGCCGGGGCCGTAGATGTTGCCGCAGCGCGCGATCACCGCGGGGACGCCGCTCGCGGCGGCGTAGGCCTGGGTGACGAGGTCGGCTGCGGCCTTCGAGGCCTCGTACGGCTCGCGGCCGCCAACCGGCATGTCTTCGTGGTACGGGAGCACGTCGACCTCGCCGTAGGCCTTGTCGCTCGACGCGACCACCACCCTGCGCACCAGGTCGGGACGGCGCCGGGCCGCCTCGCACACGTTCCAGGTGCCGCGCACGTTCGCCTCGAACGTGAGCAGCGGCGCGCGCCGGGCCGCGCCGACGATCGTCTGGGCGCCGAGGTGGAAGACGGTGTCGGTCTCGTGCACGGTGACGGCGCGCTCCAGCGCGTCGAGGTCTTCGAGGCGCCCGTTCACGACGGTGGTGGCCTCGATCGTGCGGCTGCGGTAGAGCTCGGACTGGGGGTCGGCGTCGAGCACGAACGCGACGACCGCGACACCGTCGTCGACGAGACGGCGCACGAGCGCACTGCCGACCATGCCGGTGGCGCCGGTGACGAGCGCACGCTGGGTCATCGGCCCGAGCCGCTCTCCCAGACCGCCCACGGCGCCTTGCCGGAGTCCCACAGCTCGTTGAGCATCAGGAACTCCCGGTAGGTGTCCATCGGCTGCCAGAACCCGTCGTGGCGGTAGGCGACGATCTCACCCTCGCTCGCGAGCCGCTCCAGGGGCGCGCGCTCGAGCACGCAGTCGTCGTCGAGGTACTCGAGGAACGCGCGCTCGAAGACGAAGAAGCCCGAGGACACCCACTCGTCGCCTTGCGGCTTCTCGCGGAACCGGCGGACGGTCTGGTCGGGCTCGAGGTCGACGATGCCGAAGCGCGACAGCGGGCGGGTGGTGGTGACGGTCGCGAGCTTCCCGTGCTCGGCGTGGAAGGCCAGCAGCGCGCCGAGGTCGACGTCGGCGAGCCCGTCGCCGTAGGTGACGATGAACCGGTCACCCCGCAGATAGCGCTCGACGCGCTTGACCCGCCCGCCGGTCTGGGTCTCCGCGCCGGTGTCGGCGACGGTGACCTCCCAACCGGTCTCGAGGTGCGAGCCGTGGAACCGCGCCGACGCGTGGTCGCCGAGCGTGACGGTGACGTCGCTGTTCCGGGCCTCGTAGTTGAGGAAGTAGTCCTTGATCATCTCGCCGCGATACCCGGTGCAGCAGACGAACTGGGTGCACCCGTGGTGGGCGAAGAGCTTCATGAGGTGCCACAGCACTGGGTGGCCACCGACCTCGACCATGGGCTTGGGCCGGTACTCGGTCTCCTCGCGCAGGCGCGTGCCGCGCCCGCCACAGAGGATCACGACCTCGGGAGAGGTTGGCTCGGGGGACGCCGGTTCCACCGCACCAGGCTACTTCCGGCGAGTCGGCGCCCCGGACGATGCCGATGGGGGCGCCGACTACCCTGTGCGCACTGTGAAGCGCATCGGCATCGTCGTGGTCGCGTACAACGCGGCGTCGACCCTGGCGAAGGTCCTCGACCGGATCCCGCGTGAATTCGTCCCGCGGATCGCCGAGGTCGTGATCTGTGACAACGCGAGCGAGGACCAGACCTACCTCGTGGGCCTCGGCTACAAGGAGGTTGACGGCCGGTCGCTCCCGCTCAACGTGATCCGGAACCCCATCAACCTGGGCTACGGGGGCAACCAGAAGGTCGGCTACGAGTGGGCCATCGAGCACGATCTCGACATCGTCGTGCTGCTCCACGCCGACGGGCAGTACGCGCCCGAGTTCCTGCCCCAGATCGTCGTGCCGCTCGAGCGTGGCGAGGCCGACGCGGTGTTCGGCTCCCGGATGATGACGCCGGGCGGCGCGCGCAAGGGCGGGATGCCGCTCTACAAGCTCGTCGGCAACAAGGTGCTGACCGCGTTCGAGAACCGGGTCGTCGGCACGCACCTCAGCGAGTGGCACAGCGGCTACCGCGCCTACAGCGTGCAGACCCTGCGCGAGATCCCGTTCCAGCGCAACTCCGACGAGTACGACTTCGACACCGACATCATCATCCAGCTCCACGAGGCCGGGAAGCGGATCGTCGAGCTGCCCATCCCGACGTTCTACGGCGAGGAGATCTCGTACGTGAACGGCATGCGGTATGCGAAGGACATCGTCTTCGACGTGCTCAGGTACCGCGCGCACAAGATGGGCCTCGGCTCCGGCGAGACCGCGTTCGCGTCGAGCCCGTACGAACCCAAGGCCGGACCCGACACCGCGGCGAGCCGGATCCTCGCGTGGATGGGCGGCGCGGCACAGCGTCGCGTGCTGCTGCTCGGCGTTGTCGACCCGGCATTCGCGGCGGAGCTGCGCGCGCGCGGACACGAGCTGGTCGCGGTGGCGAGCGAGGGCGACGACGTGGTGGTCGGTGACCTCGATGCCGGGATCCCTCCCGAGGCTGGCGACGGGTTCGACGTCGTGTTGCTGGTCGACGCGCTCGGCCGGGTTCGCGAGCCGAGCGCGCTGCTCGACGACGTCCGGCGCGTGCTCGCGCCGGGTGGTCGCGTGATGGCGAGCGTGCCGAACGTGTCGCACTGGTACCCGCGCGGGCGGATGGTGGCCGGCCGGTGGGGCTACGACGGGCGGGGGCTCCTCGACGTGCAGACCCTGCGCTTCTTCACGGGGCCGCAGGCCGAGCGCCTGGTTGCCGACGCGGGGTGGCAGGTCTGCCGCTCGGAGCAGGTCGGGATGCCGGTGTCCGCCGACCAGGCGAAGGTCACCGCGGTCGTCGAGGGCGTGGGTCGCGCGATCGCGCCCGCGCTCTTCACCTACCACTACCTCTACGAGCTCGAGCCGGCACGGGGTGCAGGGGTCGCCGAGGCCGACGACACTGCGTCGCAGACTGCGCGGCGGGCGGGTAGCTCCTCGAGCTGACCCGTGAACTCCTCGGCGACACCCGGGGTCGTCGCCCGGCCGACCACGAACGGACCGGGCTCGAGGTCGTGCTGGTGCTCGACGTTGAGCAGGAGGTCGCCCCCGAGCTCGGCCCGGATCTCGCCGAGCGCGCGGTCGACCTGGACGTCGAGCTCCGGTGGGTCCTCGCCGACCGGCCGCCGGGCGCTGACCAGGAAGCGCAGTGTGCCGTCGTCGCCGGGGACGCCCCAGCCGAGCTGCACGTCGGAACCCAGCCGGCGGATCCCCACCACCTGCTCCGCGCCGTTCGGCCCCCACGAGACCAGCGGCTGCCAGCCCCGTGCCTCGGGGACGTAGCCGCGGAAGCGGAACCAACCCGCGGCGGGAGCTCCCTCCACCGGCCACCACCGGTGCCCGTCGGACCAGTACACGGAGGCGCAGTCGCCCACCACGAGCGTGGTCCCGGCGCGCGCGGCCCGCCGCGGGAGCGCGCTCGCGCGCTCGAGGTCGGCCTGCCCGCCGCCGAGCCACCCGTCGACGTCGTACTGGAAGGCGATCATCCCGGCTCGTTGGCTCGGCAGCTCGGGGTTGTACAGGCGCTGGTACAGGACCCCGAGCGACAGGTTCACCCACACGCCCCAGACGGCCAACACCGCGACCGCGCCGAGGGCGAGGCCTGCCGCGCGCCGACCGCGGCGTCCGGCCGTCTCGCGCCGCGCGAGCAGCACGTGCAGGCCGGCGAGCGCGGCGATGACCAGCAGCGGGACCCAGTCGCCGAGGTAGCGCTGCGCGATGAACGAGATCGCGAGGACGAACACCACGCCACCGCCGGCGCCGAGCAGCGGGACGCGCAGGCGAGCCAGCCCGGGAGCCCCCACGCGTCGGGTCGCGACGACCGCGTAGACGCCGAGGATGCCGAGCACGAGCAGCGCGGGCATCGACGCCGGGACGCTCGAGGTCAGGTCGGTCGTGTCGAAGACCGCGTTGCCGAACACCGGAGGGGTGAAGCGGGGGAACGTCACCCAGGGGAAGATTCCGCTCGCGCCGAGGGCGTCGGGCCGGAGGTACTGCACGACGGTGCTCGGCAGGAACTTCAGCCCGAAGTACGTCCCGCCGTTCGCCTCGAGCGCGGCGCGGTGCCGCTCGTCGATCGACACGAGGAACTGCTTCGACCAGGGAACGCTGAAGACCGTCCCGAACCGTGACCAGTTCATCCACGCGTAGAGCACGCAGGGCAGCGCGAGCGCGACAGCGACAGGGCCGGTCCAGCGCGTGGCGCGCCCTCCGTCGATGCCCGCGGCGAGCCAGTCGAGCCGGTCGAGCGCGCGGGCCCCCCGGCCTCGGAGCCGGTGCCGCACGCGGCGGAGGAGCAGTCCGGCCAGCACGAGCGCGATCGCGAGCACGGGGCCGAGTCCGACCGACGGGCGCGAGAGGAACGCGAGAGACGCGGACGCGGACGCGGCGGCAAGTCGCGTCGCGGAGGGTCGCTCGCCGAAGGCCACGAGCCGCTCGAACGCGATCAGCGCCCAGGCGATCCCCCAGAGGATGGCCTCGTGGTACACCCAAGCTCGGCCCGCGAGGAAGAAGGTCGTGGTGCCGCAGCCGATGGCGAAGACCACGACGCCGGCAAGCGCGGCCTCGCCCCGCGTGCACGGACGGGCGGGCCGCACGAGCCCGCGGATCCGCCAGTCGAGCGCGGCGACGGCGACGAGCGCGACCGCGAACGCGAGGAGCATCGACGCCTGGGTCAGGCGCCCGTAGAGCGAGTCGCCGACTGCGAGGACCGGCATGCGCAGCACGCTCGGCCAGATCCCGAAGTACGTGTAGGTCTTGTCGCCGATGTGGAAGCCCTCGATGAAGAGCTCACGCGCGGGGACGTCCCAATGGCCGTGCAGCAACGCCCGCGCCTGCGCGTCGTAGAAGTTCCCGAAGGTCGGCTTCGCGAGCAGGTCGGCGCGACCGCCGGTGAGGAGCCACGCGAACGCCGCCAACGCGGGGAGGGCGCCGACGGCGCTGCCGGTCGCGAAGCGGCGCCGGCTCCCGGGATCCGGTGCCGCCGCGACGGTGTCTGCGGGCACCATCGCCGAGATCCTACGGGTCGCGTCGGGGACCCCTAGCGGTGCGCGAAAATGTCCGCTGGCGGAGCGTCGACTCGCGACCCGTCGGATACCGGCCACGGCGACGGGGACGGGGGTCACCGCGGGGTCATGAGCGAGCAGACGGTTGGAGCCCAGGGCGGGCCGGGTGCACCGGGGCTCGGCGTGCCCGCGCGCCTCGCCTACCTCACCGGCCTCCGAGCAGTCGCCGCGGTGAGCGTGCTCGTCTTCCATGCGCTGTTCCTGCCGCTCGCGGGCCAGGCCGAGCTCTGGAGCGCGCTCGTCGCCCAGCTCCAGGACGGCGTGCAGGTCTTCTTCGTGCTCTCCGGCTTCCTTTTCTACCGGACGTTCGTGGTGGCGCACGTGGAGGGTCGCGGCGCGCCTGCGCTCGGGGCCTACTTCCGGCGCCGCGCGGCGCGGCTCTTCCCGGCGTACTTGCTGTGCCTGCTCGTGACCGCAGTGGTCTTCGGCCAGCTCGACATCGAGGGCGTGGGCGCGTGGGTCCGCAACCTGCTCCTGCTCCAGGCGTACTCGGTGGCCGACATGCAGGGGAGCCTCCTGATCACCTGGACGCTGTCGGTCGAGGTCGCCTTCTACGTGTTCCTCCCGTTCTTCGCGTTCGGGGTGCGCTGGATCGGTCGGCGCGTAGGCGTGGTTCGCGCCGAGATCGGGTGCGTCGTCGGGCTCGCCGTCGTGGGCCTCCTGTACCAGGTGGCCTTCGCGCGGCAGGACACGTACCTGCCGTGGGTGCTGCTGCCCCAGTTCTTCCTCGTGTTCTCGGTGGGCATGGGGCTCGCGGTCGCGCAGGTCCTCTCCACGCGAGCCGGACCGTCCGAACGGTTCGGTGAGCAGGTCGCTCGGTGAGCGCGCTGGTCCTGGCTGGCCGTTCCCGCGCTCGTCTTCCTGAGCGCGTTGCGTTACTGCGCGTACGGGATCGAGGCCGGAGGAGTGCGCTCGCGCTCGATCCAGGTGATTGGGACCGCCGTCGCGTTCTGCCTCGTGCTGCCGGCGGTCTTCCCCGGCGACAGCAGGGGACTGGCCCACCGGTTCCTGTCGCTCCGGCCCGTCGTCTACCTCGGCCTGGTCAGCTACGGCATCTACCTCTGGCAGGTGCCGCTCATCGACGTGCTCTGGAACGACGTCTTCGACTACCCGAAGCCCGCCTACATCTTCCTCCAGCCCGTCGACGGGCTGGTCACGGTGCTGGTGGTGCTCCCGGTCACGGTGCTGGTCGCGACCGGCTCCTGGTACCTGCTGGAGCGGCCGGTGACACGGCGCGTCCGTCGCCGCGCCTCGTTGTCTGCCCGCTGAGCCGGCGCCGACCCCTGGAGCGGTCGTCGACGCGCGTCAGCTGCGCAGGACGCGGCCGGGCTTCGACGCGAGCGCGTCGGGTCGGGGCTCGCCGTCGACCCGGATCG
Source organism: Actinomycetota bacterium (assembly GCA_016870395.1). Classification (GTDB taxonomy): domain Bacteria; phylum Actinomycetota; class Acidimicrobiia; order IMCC26256; family JAENVU01; genus SHUZ01. The sequence goes on from VGBT01000010.1 coordinate 18,976, forward strand.
CGACGCCGTTCACGAGGGTGTGGGTCATCCCGCTGGGCGCATCGGCGGTGAGCCGTTCGCCGTCGGCGGGGAAGTCCCGCACGCGGCGCAGCGGGCCGGGCGCGACCGTCGTCGGGTCGAACACGGTGATGTCGGCGGCCATGCCCACTTCGAGGCGGCCGCGCCCGCCGTCGGGGTCGTCGAGGCCGAAGACGCGCGCCGGCTCGCCGGTGAGCTTGTGCACCGCGTGCTCGAGCGCGATGACCTCCTTCTCCCGCACCCAGTTCCCGAGCACGTCGGTGGGGAAGCACGCGTCGCAGAGCTGGCTGACGTGCGCGCCCGAGTCGGCGAGGCCGAGCAGCACGCCGTCGCGCCCGAGCAGCCACTCGATGGCCTCGGGGTCGTTGTTCGCGAGCACGCTGCGGAACCGGGTCTCGAGGTGGTCGTCGAGCGACGTGTCGAGCATCACGTCGAGCGGGCTGCACCCGCGCTCCTCGGCGAGGTCGGTGACGAGGCGCCCGACGAGCTCCGGGTGCTTCGGGCTCTCGGCGATGTCGAGCGAGCCCCAGTCGGGGCGGAACGTCGTTCCGTGCAGGAGGTCGTCGAGCGCGCGTGCCCGCCACGCGTGCTCGCCATAGGCCTCGAGCCGAGCGGCCTCGGAGCCCGCCATGAGCTCGGCGAACGCAGGGACCATGTTGAACGTGAACGGCTCGCGCAGGTTCATCTGGAACACGAGTGGACGCACCGAGATCTGCGGCCACACCTGCCCGCCCTCCGACCAAGCCGCGTCGTTGTCGGCGATGATCTTCTCGTGCCAGGGGTAGCCCTTCACCGTCAGCAGCGCGGTCCAGGTCAGTGGGCGACCGATCCGAGCCTGGAGCCCGTACACGTCGGCGTGCTTGATCTTCTCGGCGGGCAGGAGCGCGGCCACGCCCTTGTGGAGGTCGTGTAGCGGCGCGAGCAGCGTCTCGACCTCGGCGAGGTCGGCGAGCCGGCTCGGAACCGGACGGCCGCGGTCCCCGTTGTGCGTGCTCGACGAGCTCGTCGCGAAGCCCATCGCGCCCGCCTCCATCGCGTCGCGTACGACGGCCTGCATCCGGGCGATCTCGTCGGCGGTGGCGAGCTCGCGCTCGTAGCCGTCCTCTCCCATCACGTAGATGCGCAACGCGGTGTGGCCGATGTAGCAGCCGTAGTTGAGCGCGACGCCGTGTCGCGCCACGGAGTCGAGGTACTCGGGAAACGTCTCGAAGTCCCAGGGGATCCCCGCGGCCAGCGTGTCGAGAGCCATGTCCTCGACGTGCTGGAGGGTGCGGGCGAGCAGCTCGCGGTCGTCGGGTCGACACGGGGCGATGGAGAACCCGCAGTTGCCCGCGATCACCGAGGTCACGCCGTGGAAGCTCGAGGGGGTGAGCGCCGGGTCCCAGAAGACCTGCGCGTCGTAGTGGGAGTGGATGTCGACGAAGCCGGGGCTGACGACCTGGCCCGCGGCGTCGAGCTCCCGAGGGCCCTCGAGCCGGGGCCCGATCTCGCTGATGCGCCCGCCGGTCACGGCGACGTCGGCCCGGAAGCCGGGCGCACCGCTGCCGTCGACCACGGTGCCTCCCCGGATCACCACGTCTGCGGCCATGTCGAGCACCCCCCTCGAAGCGTTCGCGCACGCTATTACGCCCGAGCCGTCGTGGCTCCCGGGATCTTGGGCGAACCGAGAAGGTATCCAAGGCGTTCAACGCTGCTTGTGTCATCATTTCCGCAGGTGGGGATCCGAACGAGGGAGTACTTCATGGAGACGGAGATTCGGTCCAGCTGGTGGACGTTCGCGGGGATCATGCTGATGATCTCAGGGTTCCTCAACGTCATCGACGGCCTCGTCGCGGTCCTGAGGACTGACAACTTGGACTACTAGGTCAATCGCAGCGGTCTCGTGAGCGCGGACAACATCAAGTTCTGGGGCTGGGGGGCGCTGATCAGCGGGGTGATCCTGGTCCTCGTGGGGATCGGGATTTTCAGCGGCGCGAGCTGGGCCCGAGTAGTGGGCATCGTGGTCGCCAGCATCAACCTGCTGTACCAGTTCACGTACCTGGGCACCGGCTGGTCGTCGTGGATCATGATCGTGATCGACATCCTCGTGATCTACGGGCTCGCCGGCCATCGCTTCGATCAGCTCGAGGATGCCTGAGCGGCTCCGGCGAGTCGGTCGCCGATCGGTTGGTGTTCGGGGGGCTCTTCGGAGCCCCCCGAACGCGTCCGGGCTCGGGCGACGCGTTCCAGTGTGGGTCACCGGCCCGTGGCCGCGCGGCCTGGAGGCGGCATGGAACCGATCAAGATCGGGTGGTTGGGCTCGGCGCTCGACGGACCCCGGTGGGAGCTACGACCAGATCCATCGCCTCGCGTTCGACGAGGCGATCGCGGCGGGCGTGATCGACCCCGAGCTCGGGCTGCCGCACCGGTCGGCAAAGAACGCGATCGACGGCTTCAAGCGGCTCGTAGACGCTGGCTGCATCGGGGTCTCCGGCACCGCGTTCATGTCGTATTTCTCGGGCTTCGACAAGTTCGAGGGCTGGGTCGGCATCGACCAGTGGTGCCCCGACAACCAGCTGAGTTGGCCGTTGCACGAGCGCTACGTCGCGCGCTACGGCGAGGACCCGCCGAGATGTGGCCCAACGCGATCCCCGTGCTCGCCTGCGACACGGCGCGGGTCCTGACCGAGGGCTTGCATCGGGCGCCCGTGCTCACCGGTTGGGGCTCAAGGCCGGGCTCGAGTCGATCCGGTTCCTGCCGAGCGCGACCGGTGGTCCGCAGACCCACATCGCCGCCGGCGCGTGAGACCACCAGATGTTCAGCGGCGACTGGCTGCACTACGGCCGGGTGGGAAACGGCGCGCTGGTGTTCGCGGGCCGGTTCGCACCCTGGGAGTGAGGCGTCGCCTCGGCGGACGGTCCGATAGTTGACGGGCGTGTCAGGTCTCGGCCACGCTTCCGCGCATGGGGGATGCACGACGTGACGGCCTGCCCGTGACGATGCGCGCGGCGGTCTACAAGGGCGACCGCCGGGTGGAGGTAGAGGAGTTCCCGGTGCCGGCGCTCGGCCCGGCCGACGTGCTCCTCGAGGTGAGCCACTGCGGCGTGTGCGGCTCCGACATCCACTTCGTCCTGGAGGGCTGGAGCCCGCCGAACCGGGTGCACGGCCACGAGTTCAGCGGCACCGTCGTCGCCGTAGGGCCCGAGGTGACGCGATGGCGGGTCGGCGACGCCGTAGTCGGAGGACCGTCGGTGCGCTGTGGCGAGTGCCGGTTCTGTCGCGAGGGTCGCCCCAACCTCTGCGAGGGGCGCGCCGCGGTCGGGGAGAACAGCACCTACCAGGGCGCGTTTGCCGATTTCATGCGGGTTGACGAGCGTGAGCTGCTGATGCTTCCAGCGGGCCTCTCCCTGCGGGACGCCGCGCTCACGGAGCCGCTCGCCGTCTCCCTGCACGGGATCACCCGCGCCGGGGGCGTCGAGCCGGGCGAGCGGGTGCTGGTCACCGGCGGTGGGCCCATCGGGGCGCTGTCGATCGCGGCGCTCGTGCACGGCGGGGTCACCGACATCGTGTGCTCCGAGCCGTCGCCCGCGCGCCGCGAGCTGGCCGAGCGTCTTGGGGCGCGCAGCGTCGCGCCCGACGCGCTGCGGACGCCGCCGTCGCCCAACGAGCTCGTGGCCGAGCCCTTCGACGTCGCGTTCGAGTGCTCGGGCAACGCCGCCGCGATGGAGCAGTGCCTCGGCCAGCTCCGACGGGCCGGGCGCCTGGTGCTGGTCGGCGCCGGCATCAAGCCGCCCCGGTTCGACCCCAACCGGATCCTGCTCAACGAGCTCACCATCACCGGCGCGTTCACCTATGACGCCGATGGCTTCGAGGCCGCGCTCGCGCTGCTGGCCGCGCCGGGGTTCCCCACCGACCTGCTCGTGGAGCCCGACGACGTCGGCCTCGACGGACTGCTCGACGCGATCGAGCGGCTCGGTGCGGGCGAGGTTCCCGCGAAGGTCGTGATCGCACCGTCCCATGGGAGGCCTTGATGATTGCAACCCGCCCGACCGGCACCGAGGCCGACCACACGTGCGCGCGGCCACCGCACTTCAACCACGTCGCGATGAGCGTGCCGCCGGACCTCCTCGACGAGGAGCACCGGCGGCTGCTCGGTGACTTCTACACGGAGGTGTTCGGCTGGCAGGTCCTCGACGTGATGACCGAGGACCGCAAGCGGATGGTCTTCGGGTGCCACACGGTGGAGCAGTTCGTGTTCCTCCACGGCGACGAGCCGGCGATGGCCTGCCCGCGCCTCGACCACTACGGGTTCTCGGTCGCCACCGAGGCCGAGCTCGACGCGATCCTCGCCCGGGCAAAGGCCTACAAGGTCCGCGACGACCGCGTCGACATCGTCGACAGGAAGACCGACGACCACGGCCCGCTCGCCATCACCGCGATCTACATCGGGTACCTGCTGCCGATGATGGTCGAGATCCAGTGGTGGGAGTACAAGTGACGCGAGTGGCCGCGCCACTTCGGTGGGGGGCGTTCGTCCCGCAGGGTTGGAAGCTGGAGTACTCGGGCTGGGCCGCGGCCGAGGCCTGGGCTCGCTCGGTGGAGCTCGCGCAGACCGCCGAACGAGTCGGCTACGACCACCTCTGGGTGTACGACCACGTAGAGACAGTGCCCCGGCGCGAGGCCACGCACTGCTTCGAGGCCTTCACGATGCTCGCCGCGCTGTCGCAGCAGACGACCACTGCGCGCCTCGGTCAGCTCGTCATCTGCTCGAGTTACCGCAACGTCGGAGTGCTCGCGAAGGAGGCGGCCTGCGTCGACGTGTTCTCCGGCGGGCGGCTGATCCTCGGGCTCGGTGCGGGCTGGTACGCGCGTGAGTACGAGGCCTACGGGTTCGACTACCCGTCGGACGCGACGCGCCTCGCGGTGCTGGAGGAGACGATCACGGTCATCCCTCGGCTGTGGCGCGAGCAGACGGTGACGTTCGAGGGCGAGCACCTGCGCTTCGCCGGTGCGTTCTGCGACCCGAAGCCGCTTCAGGAGCCACGACCGCCGATCTGGGTGGGCGGCGGTGGCGAGAAGGTCACGTTGCGGATCGCCGCCGAGCACGCGGACGCGACGAACTGGCAGGTCGGCCTGGAGGGCTTCGTGCACAAGTCAGAGGTCCTTGCCGAGCACTGCGCGGCGCTCGGGCGGGACTTCGACACGATCGTGCGGACCCACGGCCCGGACTGCCGGCTCTTCGACACCGAGCGCGACCTCGAGGCGTGGCTCGACGCGCCGGGCGGCGGCCAGCTCTGGGGCCGGACGCCGCACTCCGAATACGTCCGCGACAACCTGGTCGGCACGGTGGAACAGGTGACCGAGAAGGTCCAGGCGTTCGTCGACGCGGGCTGCCGGGAGTTCGTCCTGTGGTTCCGCGACTACCCGTCGAGCGAGAGTCTGGAGCGCTTCCACGCCGAGGTGGTCCCGAACGTCTCGACCTGAGCGGTCCCGACCTTGGGTCGGGACGATCACCGGGAAGAACGGGCCGACTCCTGCCAACGCGCGATCCATTCGACCAGCAACGTGCACACCAGCAATGGCCCGCCAACGTACGCAACGAGAAAGACTGCGAGCCCGGCTTGAGCGTCGTCACTCGCCACCATCTCGATCGCTGCCCAAGCGGCCGTAGCCGTGAGGACGACGGTCCCGGCGATCAGCAGGCTCCTTCTGGCCGTGACCAGGCCCAACAGGACACCAGGTCCGCCAACGAACAGCGCATAGAACGGCGCGGTTGCCAGCGTTCCAACGAGCCAGTACGACTCATCGGGTGCGCAGATCGGCACGAGGAGCAGCACTCCCTCGAAGACGAGCCATGGCAGGCCCGCGGGCAGACCGGCTCGCCAGAGCCACCCAGTAGCTCACTCTGGTACCGGCTTGCTCGCGATGGGGAGCAGTGTACGCGCGGTCGGGTGGCACTCCGCGTAGGGTTCCGTCGGCGAGTTGCCAGCCCCGCCAACGCATGCCTCAGCACTTGGGATCTTCGATGAACGTGAACGCCGACCCTGCCGCGCCCGGGCTCGATGCCCGATCCCCCGAGCCGCCCCCGTCCCGCCGGTCGTGGGCGTGGGCGTTCGCGGTGTTCGTCGTGGGCGCGCTGCTCGTCGGCCTGGTGCTGCGGTTCCTGACCGTCTCGGACCTCTGGCTCGACGAGGCGCTCACGGTCAACGTCGCCCGCCTCCCGCTCGGTGAACTGCAGGAGGCGTTGAAGCGCGACGGCGCGCCGCCGCTGTACTACCTGCTCCTCCACGGATGGATGCTGGTCTTCGGCACCGGCGACGTCGCGGTCCGAGCGCTGTCGGGCGTCCTCGGCGTCGCGATGCTGCCGCTCGCGTACCTGGCCGGGCTCCGGCTCGGCGGCGACGACCCGGACCGCCGGCGCTGGGTCGCGTGGAGCGCAGTCCTGGTGGTGGTGTCGTCGCCCTACGCGATCCGGTACTCGACCGAGGCCCGCATGTACATGGTGGCGATGGTCCTGGTGCTGATCGGGTACCTCGCGCTGGCCAACGCGCTCGAGCGCCCGCGCCTCGGCTGGCTCGCCTTGATCGCCGTGGTGACCGCGGCCCTGCTCTACACGCAGTACTGGGCGTTCTTCCTCGTCGGCGTGCTCGGCGCGATCCAGCTCTGGCGTGCTGTACGCGGCCCGGCCGCGGAGCGGGCCACCGCGTGGCGCATCGTCGCGGCGATCGCGGTGGGCGGCCTGGCCTTCGTCCCGTGGCTGCCCACGTTCGCCTACCAGATGCAGCACACCGGCACGCCCTGGGACACCCCGGCGAGCCCGCCGACGAACGCCGCCCTCGGCGTCCTCGACTTCGCCGGCGGGCGTGTGCTCGAGGGCTGGACCCTGGTCCTGCCGCTGGTGGTCCTCGCGCTGCTGGCGCTCTTCGGGCGCGCGGCCGACCGGGTCCACGTGTCGCTCGACCTGCGCACCGTGCCCGGGGTGCGTTGGGAGTGGTTCGTCGGCGCTGCGACTCTCATCGCCGGCCTGACGCTGTCGCTCGCCATCGGTACCGGCTTCCAGTCGCGCTACGCCGCCGTGATGTTCCCACTGTTCGCGCTCGCGGTGGCGTTCGGCGTGACCGCGTTTGCGGATCGTCGGATCCGGGCTGCCGTGCTCGCGCTCGTCGTGCTGATGGGGTTCGTCGGCGGCGCGCGCAACGTGGTGACCAACCGGACGCAGGCGTCCCAGGTCGTGGACGCGATCACCGCGGACGCGCGACCGGGAGACGTCGTCGGCTTCTGCCCCGACCAGCTCGGGCCCGACGTCGCCCGCCTCGTCCCCGACGGGGCGGATCTCGGGCTCATGGCCTGGCCCGACGGCCGCGCCCCCACCTTCGTCGACTGGGTCGACTACGCCGATCGGAACGCCGCGACCTCGCCGGAGACCTACGCCGGCGAGCTGCTCGACGAGGCCGACGGCAACACCGTGTGGCTGGTGTGGTCGTCGGGGTACCGGACGCTCGACGGCAAGTGCGAGGCGGTCATCGACGCGCTCGGCCATGCCCGTCCCGCGTGGGCTGAGCTCGTGGTGCCCGACCAGGAGATCTACGAGTTCATGGGCCTGCGCCGGTTCGACCCGTGACGACCGCGGCGCGCACCGACCGGTGGCGGGCCTTCGCGCGTGACGACGTCGCTCCGGCCGTCGTCCCCTGGCTTGTTGCCCGGGTGCTGGTCGTCGCGTCCCTGGCGCTGGCGAACTACCTCTTCGACGAGATCGGCCGGGGCCCGCGCCCGACCGCCCTGCGGCTCGGGCTCCTCACCCGCGACGCCGCCTTCTACCGCGACATCGCCGAGCACGGCTACGACGCAGTCGGCCGGAGCGGGCTTCGCTTCTTTCCGCTGCTCCCGCTGACTGCGCGTCCGATCGGTGCGCTGCTCGGAGGTCGCACCGACATCGCGCTGCTCGTGGTCGCGAACGTGGCGGCGCTCGCGTTTGGCGCGCTGCTGCACCGGCTCGTGATGCGCGAGACCGGCGACGCCGCGCTCGCCCGGCGCGCAGTCTGGTTCGGCGCCTTGCTCCCGCCCGCGATCGTGCTCGTGCTCGGCTACGCCGAGAGCCTGCTCCTCGTGCTCGCTGTCGGCATCTTCCTGCTCCTTCGCACCCAGCGCTGGGAGTGGGCCGCGGTCCTCGGCGTGCTCGCCGGCCTCTGCCGGCCGACCGGGATCCTGCTCGCGCTCCCGGCGGCGATCGAGGGCGCGCGGGGCTGGCGCGCCGCGGGCGGGGGAGCGCGGGTGCGGCGCGTGCTTCCGGTCGTCGGGCCGATCGCCGGCACTGGGTGCTTCCTCGCCTGGGTGGAGGCCGTGCGTGGCGACGGGCTCCTCCCGTTCCGGGTCCAGCAGGACCCCACGCTGCGCGGGGGGTTCACCGACCCGGTGACGAGTCTCGCCGCCGCCGCCGGCGACCTGGGGTCCGATCGGATCGGCTCGGGTCTGCACCTGTTCTGGGCTGCGCTCTTCGTGGTCCTGATCGTGGCCCTCGCCCGCCGGATGCCGTCCTCCTACACCGTGTACGCCCTCGGCGCGGTGCTGCTCGCGCTCAGCGCCGACAACCTCGACAGCTTCGAGCGCTACGGCGTGGCCACCTTTCCGATCGTCATCGGGGCGGCTCTGGTGACCGCGCGGCGGGAGGTCGAGACCGCCGCGCTCACCCTCGCGGGTGGCGCGCTCGTGGGCTACGGGACCCTGGTGTTCCTGGGTCGCTACGTCCCCTGAGGGGCCCGGCGCAACGCCCCCGGAGGGGTAGCATGACTCGCTTCTCGTTCACGACCGGGGCCCCGGAGGAATGACACAGCTCGATGTAGGCGACCCCTCGCGACCGCAAGTCGTGGTCATCGGGGCGGGCCCTGCCGGCCTGACCGCGGCGTACATGCTCTCCAAGCAGGGTTTGGTGGCCACCGTGCTCGAAGCGGATGCCGTGGTCGGCGGCATCTCCCGCACGGTGGAGCGCGACGGATGGCGCTTCGACATCGGTGGGCACCGCTTCTTCACCAAGGTCACGCCGGTCGACGACCTCTGGTTCGAGATCCTGGGCGCGGACGAGTTCCTGCAACGACCACGGATGAGTCGCATCTTCTACGAGGGCAAGCTCTACGACTACCCGCTGGTCCCGATGAACGCGCTGAAGAACCTCGGGCCCGTCGAGGCGCTGCGATGCGTCGGTTCGTACCTGTGGGTGCGGGTCAAGCCGCCGAAGGACCAGACGAACCTCGAGGGCTTTATCGCCGCGCGCTTCGGCTGGCGGCTCTACCAGCACTTCTTCAAGACGTACAACGAGAAGGTCTGGGGCGTGCCGGCCTCCGAGCTCTCCGCCGACTGGGGCGCGCAGCGGATCAAGAACATGTCGCTGATGCGCGCGGGCATCGACGCTTTGACGCCCAAGGCGATCAAGGCTCGCCGCGGGAAGGCCACCCAGGTCACCAGCCTGATCGACGAGTTCAACTATCCGAAGTACGGGCCGGGTCAGATGTGGGAGAAGGCGACCGAGCTGGTCACCGAGGCGGGCACGGAGGTCGTGATGGACACCGTCGTCACGGGTGTCCGGCTCGAGGGCGATCGAGCGGTGGCGGTCACGGCCGAGACCGACGGTGTTCCCACCCGCTACGACTGCACGCACGTGATCTCGTCGATGCCGTTCGGCGCGCTGCTGCGCGCCATGGATCCGCCTGCCCCCGCCGAGGTGCTCGCGGCGGCGGACCAGCTCGCGTACCGAGACTTCATGACCGTCGCGCTGGTCGTGCCCCAGGAGTACTCGTTTCCCGACAACTGGATCTACATCCACGACCCCGACGTCGACGTGGGCCGCATCCAGAACTTCGGCTCCTGGTCGCCCTATCTCGTGAAGGAGGGTCGGACCTGTCTCGGACTCGAGTTCTTCGTGAGCGAGGGCGACGCGATGTGGACCAAGCCGGACGAGGAGCTCGTCGAGCAGGCCAAGCGCGAGCTCGAGCAGCTCGGGCTCGCGGACGCGTCGAAGGTCGAGGCGGGCTACGTGGTGCGGATGCCAAAGGCGTACCCGGTCTACGACGAGCACTACGCGCGCAACGTCGAGATCATGCGGGCCTGGCTCCAGGAGCACGCGCCGAACGTGTATCCGGTCGGGCGCAACGGCATGCACCGCTACAACAACCAGGACCACTCGATGTACACCGCGATGCTCTCGGTCGAGAACATCCTCGGCGCGCACCACGACACCTGGTCGGTGAACGTCGAGGACGAATACCACGAGGAGAAGGTGGAGCCAGGCGACGGGCAGGGGCGCACCGGCCGCGACGCGCCGGTGGTCCCGCGTGAGGCGATCGAAGCCGCCGCGCGCCGGCGACGGGAACAGGGCTGATGTCCCGGGTCCTCGTCTGCACCCCGACCTACGTCGAGGCCGAGAACATCGAGGAGTTCCTCCGACGGGCCCGAGTGGCCGCGCCGGACGTCGACATCCTTGTGCTCGACGACAACAGCCCCGACGGCACGGCAGACATCGCGGAGAAGGTCGCGGCGGAGCTCGGCCGCATCGAGGTGCTGCGCCGGCCGGAGAAGCGTGGGCTCGGCAACGCGTACCGAGCCGGGTTCGCGGTCGGCATGGCCCGGGGCTACGACGTCCTGGTCCAGATCGACGCTGACCTCTCCCACGACCCGGCCGTCCTGCCCGAGCTGATCTCCGCGGTGGACCAGGGCGTCGACCTCGCGATCGGCTCCCGGTACGTCCCCGGTGGCTCCATCCCCAACTGGCCCGCGCGCCGACGCGCGATGTCGAAGTACGGCAACCGGTACACGAACTTCATGCTCCGGACCGGGGCACGGGATGCCACCGCGGGTTACCGCGCGTACCGGGCCGACATCCTGAGGGCGATCGACTTCGAGAGCTGCCGCTCGAAGGGCTACGGATGGCAGATGGAGCTCACGTACCGAGTGCGGCAGCACGGTGGGCGCATCGTCGAGGTCCCGATCACCTTCACCGACCGGGTGCGCGGGCACTCGAAGATGTCCTTCGCGGTGATGCTCGAGGAGATGACGCTCGTGAGCTGGTGGGGCATCCGCGACCGACTACGGCGCGAGAAAGACTGATCGCCCGGGCTCACCGCTCGCAGCGGCGCCACAGCTCGTAGAGCGCGCCGCCGTCGGCGCGTTGCCCGAACTGCTCCACCAGGCAGAAATCCCGCTTCAAGACCCGGTTGGCGGCATCGCTGCCGACCTTACGCGAGTCGTTGGGCTCCTCCCAGTCGTTCCAGACGCCCGAGAGGATCGCGACGTCGGAGCCGGCGAGATCGTCGGCAAGCCGTGAGTCCTCCGCGTTCGCGACGCCGGGGTCCATCTCGATGTAGTACGTGCTCGGGGTCAGCTCCGGCAGCAGGTAGTAGAGGTAGGCCTCGGACAGCGGGGTCTTGCGCAGGTCGGTCGTGCCCACGAGCAGGCGGTCCCCTGGATTCGCGACCTCGGGCACCTTCGCGAGCAGGGCCTGCGCGGCACGCTGCACGTCGTCGCGCCCGTAGTAGAAGATCCGCCCGTTGCGCTCGATGCGGAACGCGAGACGGTGCCGGCCGAAGGACTGCGCGACGTAGTCGCCGTAGGACCACGCGGTGAAGTGCGGGATCACGAGGATCATCACGAGGAGCACACCGCCCGTAGCGAGCAGGCTCGCCAGCATCGGTCGTCGCGCGCCCCTGCGAGCGCCGCGCAGCTCGAGGATCGCGATGGGCAGGAACGCGAACGGCACGCAGCTCACCCACGCGAAGTGCGCGGAGTCGACGCGTTGCATCGCCTGGGGCAGCATCCCGGCGCTGAAGATCGCCACGGTCAGCAGGACGCGGGCCTGGAGGCGCGCGGGGTCGCGCCGCACGTCCCACGCCGCGACCGCGAGGAGGAGCACGACCGCGCCGATGAGCACGAAGAACCAGACGAACAGCTGCTGTGGCGACGAGAGGTGGGGGAGCGGCCACCTCGGAGGCAGGATGGCCCCGGAGCGCTGGAGGAAGCCGTCGAGGTGGTCCCACGGCGGCGGGACCGGCAGCTTGCGCCCGCCCCGCAGGTCGAAGACCGGTTCCAGCACCATCCCGCGCACCACGTTGCCCGGGCCCGCCATCGCGAGGTGGACCACGTAGCCCGCCACCCCGAGGGCGGTGCCGACGGCCGCACGGAGCTGGAATCGGCGCGAGGTTCCCCAGATGGCGGCGAGCCCGGCGGCGCCGACCGCGACCGCGAGGTCGAGCCGGTACAGCAGCGAGAAGCCCGCGACTGCGCCGCCGAACGTCGCGAGACGCAGCGCGGCGGGGTTTGCCGCCTCGAGCCGCCGGCGCCCGTGCAGGATCGCGAGCAGGCCGAGCAGTGCGAGCGCGACGCCCCCGGTCCAGGCCAGCGCGGTGAGTCCGATCGGAGGAACGATGATGACCAGGGAGATCAGGGCGCACCCGAGCGCGGCAGTTCGCCCCCAGAAGCGGGCGAGCCCGAAGACCGCGAGGACGAGGCCGACCTGCTGGACGAGCCCGAAGACGCGCTCGGTGGCGAGCGAGACGCCGAAGACCTTGTAGACGGCGGCGAGCACCCAGAGGCTCCCCGGCCCGTAGAGGTGCAGGAAGTCGAGGTTCGGCACGTCTCCCGCGAGCACGCGCTCGGGGAACACGAGCATGAAGCCCTCCTCCATCGGAGGGCCCTGGCTGCGCAACAGACCGCGGAGGGGCAGCGTGAAGGCGAGGGCGAGGATGCCGAGCGCGACGGCGGTCCGGCCCCACGGCGGGACGCGCTCCCAGCGCTCCAGCACTCGGCTCGCAATGCGGCGATCAGGCATCAGGCAGGCGAAGGCACGAGAGGCGGGAGGTCCGGGGCACCAGACGTTACCAGCCGGGGGTGCGACGGTAACCTCGCCCCGGTGCCCACCAGCTCCCCGCCCGACGCGCGCTCTGCCGGCACCGCGGGGCCGGGAACGGAGGCGGACGCGGGAACGGCCTCCGGTCCGCGTGCGGTCGGCAGCATCTGGGTCTACGTCGCCCTCGTGGCGGCGTTCGCCGTCCCGTTCGCCGTCGCGATCGGCGTGTTGGCCGAGCCGCGCTGGTTCCCGCTGCTCGACCATGCCCAGACCGAGATGCGCGTGCGCGACGTGGGGACGGGCGAACCACCGCTCGTCGGGCTGCCCGGCCGCATCGGCACCCTCGACCGCCAGGGCAGCCACCCCGGGCCGCTGAGCTTCTGGGCGCTGGCACCGGGCTACCGCGCCTTCGGCGGCTCGGCGTGGGCTCTCCAGGCCACGACCGCGGCTCTGAACCTGCTGGCGGTGGCGTTGGCGCTCTGGATCGCGCGGCGCCGCGGCGGCACGACGCTCATGCTCGGCCTCGGCCTCGCGCTCGGGGTGCTCGTGGCGTTCTACGGGCCGTCGTTGCTCACCGAGGCGTGGAACCCGTACCTGCCGATGATGTGGTTCCTCCCGTTCCTCCTCGCCGTGTGGTCGGTCCTGTGTGACGACTTCGCGCTGATGCCGGTCGTCGCGTTCACGGGCTCGTTCTGCGTGCAGACGCACATCTCCTACGTCGGGCTCGTGTGCGGGCTGCTCGCGCTCGCCGCGGTCTGGCTGGCCGTCGACCTCTACCGTCGTCGCGCCGAACGGGACCGGCTCCGACGTGCGGGACGTTGGGCACTCGCCGGGCTCGGGGTGCTGGTGCTGGTCTGGATCCCGCCCGTGTACCAGCAGCTCACCGAGTCGCCGGGGAACCTCGGGATGATCTGGGAGCACTTCACCGATCCGCCCGAGACCTCGATCGGTGCGGCACGCGGCCTCGAGCTGCTGTTGGTCCACCTGAACCCGTGGCGCCTCGTCGCCGGCCAGGACGGCACGACCGGCTCGGTCGTGCCGGGCGCGTTCGTGCTCGCGGCGTGGGCAGCGGCGTTCGTCGTCGCGTGGCGTCTTCGCGCGCGTGGCCTGCTCGTGCTGCAAATGGTGATCGCGGTCGAGCTGGTACTCGGTCTCGCGTCGATGGGCAACATCTTCGGATACGTCTGGTACTACCTGATGCTGTGGGCCTGGGGCCTCCAGGCGTTGATGATCCTGGCGATCGGCTGGACCGTGGTGGCGCTCCTGCGGGCTCGGGGCCGGTTCACGTCGAGGGCCGCGTCGGTGCGGCTCGACGCGGTGTTGGTGACGGGCACGGTCGCGGCGCTGATGGCGTTCGGCGTCGCCGCCGCGACGGTGGAACCCCCTTCCGCGCGGGTGTCCGCACAGCTCGGGGTGCTGGTGCGCCAGACGGTGCGTGCGCTCGACCGGGGCACGATCCCGGGGACCGGGCCCGACGGTCGCTACATGGTGACGTTCACCGACACGGCGAACATCGGCGGTCCGGCGTACGGGTTGCTGCTCGAGCTCGAGCGAGAGGGATTCGACGTCGGATTCCCCGGACGCGAGACAATCGTCCCGAACCGATTTGTCGGCCCCGACGACGCGACCGCGGTCGTGCACCTCGCGGTCGGTTCGGCGAACATCGCACGGTGGCGGGCGAAGCCAGACATGCACGAGGTCGCGTACGTCGACATCCGCACGCCGGCGGAGCGCGCCGAGTACGCCCGGCTCCGGGCGGAGGCCATGCGACTCCTCGAGGAGGCCGGGCTAGAGGACCAGGCCCGCCGCGTCGACGAGAACCTGTTCACCGCGATCTACACCACGGGAACGCCGCCACGCGCGAAGCGCCTCCTGGAGCGCATGCTCGAGATCGGCCAACCCGCGGCGATCTTCGTGGGCCCCCCACTCGTCGACGAAGCGGACAACTAGCGCAGCGCCTGAGCGGCGTCGACGCGATTGCCGCTCGACCACCGCTTACCCGTGCTCAGGCCCGAACCATCCCGAGCTGGGGCCGCTCAGCGAGCAGAAGGCCGGGCGACGGCGAGGACCGAGGTGCCGAAGGGCAGGGACGCGTGGCCGACGACGGCGCGTTCGAGGCGGGTGAGGACGATCGCCGCGGTGTCGATCAGCGGCGAGGTCTGGTCGAGGCCCAGCTCGGCGTCGCCGCTCGCCGCGACGTGACGCTTCAGCCACACCGGCGGCACGAGCCAGCTGAACACGTGGGTGAGCAGGACCACCTCGAAGCCGGCCGCCTCGAGCTCGGCGCGCAGCGACGCGCGGGTGTAGCGGCGGACATGGCCGAGCGCCTCGTCGGCGGCGCTCCACAGCCACGGGTGCGCCGGCACGTTCACGATCAGACGCCCACCCGGCTCGAGGATGCGCGCGGCTTCGCGCAGCGCGGGCCGAGGGTCCTCGACGTGCTCGATGACGTCCAGCAAACACACCACTTCGGCAGAGTGGTCCTCGAGGGGGATTCCGTCGATGCGGGCGCGGGCACCTAGCAGACCGTGGGTGTGCTGGGCCTGTTCGACGAGTGTCGCGTTGCCCTCGACCAGCAGCGAGCGCTCCACGCCCCAGCCGAGCAGGGCCGTGACACCGCCGGATCCGCCGCCGGCGTCCACGAGCCATCCGCTCGCGCGTTCGCCGGCACCGGTGCGGCGTAACGCCGTCGACACGAACGCGGCCTTGCTTCGGAACCACCAGTGGTCGGTGTCGGCCGAGCTGAGCAGCTTGGCGTTGTCCGCGTCGAAGATACCGTGGTCGACCGGTGCGGGCCGGGGGATCGCGGCTACGTTGTGGCGGATGCGGAGGATCGCGCGCACCATCGCGGCGCCGTCGCGGACGATGCGCACCTTGGAGCGGTCGTCGTGGCGCCAGTCGATCGGCACCTCCTGCACCGGGATGCGCAGCGCTCGTGCGACGCCGATCGCCTCCGCGTCCCACGCGTAGCCCACCTCGGTGCAGTGCGGGAGAATGGCGTCCCAGACCTCGGCGGCCGCGATCTTGGCGCCGCACTGCGTGTCGACGACGCCAGGGACGACCATCAGTTGGACGAGGCGGTTGTAGGTGCGACCGAGGAGCTCGCGCACGCGGCCTTCGGAGCGGATCAGGTGTGAACCCGCGAGGTCGCGTGAGCCGACCGCAAGGACGTCGGCTCGCTTCGCCGCGTGCCAGACGAGTTCGAGCTGGTCCAGCGGCGTCGACAGATCGACGTCGCAGAACCCGCGATAGTCGCCCCCCGCCTCGCGCAGCCCGTCCGCCACCGTGGCGCCCTTGCCGCGATGGGGCCGGCGGAGCAAGCGGACCCGTGGCGAGCGCGACTCGTCGATGAGCTCCTCAACGAGCGTGCAGGTGACGTCGTCACTCCCGTCGTCGACGAAGACCAGTTCGCTGCCCGCGGGGAGCTGTTCCACGAAGGCCACCAGGGTCTTGCCGTATTCGCCGAAGCGCTCGGCTTCGTTGTACAGCGGGACGACCAACCCGAGGCTCTCGCTCACGAAGTGCTCCCTGTCTGAGGCCGTGCCTCCTGGCGGGCCCGGTCGGGCCGGACGAGCTGGGGCGCGAGCCAGCGCCCGACGAGGTCGGAGCCGGCCGGCGTCAGGTGGACGCCGTCGGTGCGCACGGGGTCGACCCCGTGCAGCGCCGAGTGGTATCGGCCGCCCGGGCAGAGATATCCGTGCAGATCGACGAGCTTCATCCGGTCTGCGTTCTCGGCGGCGAGCTCCTCGAGCACGTCGTTGCCGGCCTCGACGCGCGCCGGGTTGAACGCGGACCGCCGCGCGATCGCGTCGGTCGTGCCCTCGGGCGGGTCGCTGCACGCGATGTTGGCGACGACGAGGTACGCGCCGGTGGAGGTGAGCGTGTCGACGGCCTGTTGCATGTTGGCACGCCAGTGGTCTGCCCATTCGGGCGTCCCGGGAACCAGCCAATCCGAGGACCCGGGTGGCTTCACGTCCCAGAGCTCGAACGCGGCAGACTCGAGGAGCACGACGTCGGGGTCGTGGTCGCGCAGCGCCTGGGCCCAGTTGACGGCCCATGGGCAGTCGTCGTCGCGTTCGTCGCCCTCGGTGATCCGGATCGTGCCCTTCACGATCTTGCAGCCGGGGAACGCTGAGCTCGTGAGGTCGAGTCCCGCGTTGCGCAGCCCGTCGGTCATCGAGACCGCGACCGAGTCCCCCACGAGCAGTACCGGACCGACGCGGCGGCCGAGCTCGCTGGTGGGCCTGCGCGACTCGGCCGCCGGAGCGTTCCCGCCGGAGGCCGCCGAGCTGGAGCCACCGGTCGTGCTCACGACGGCGAGGGCCACGAGCACCGCGGCTGCGACGGGGGTGACGATGCTCCACTGGCGCGCCGAGAGTGCCCCGCGCCGGATCGGCTGCTCGAGCAGCACGAACGAGGCGGTTGCGATGGCGAGGGTGACGGCGAACTGTAGGAAGAACAGGGGCCAGCCGGTGATGCCGGTGCGGTCCGCGCTCAGCGTGATGTCGACCGGCCAGTGCCAGAGGTAGACGCCGTAGCTGATGATGCCCAGGAGGCAGAGCGGTCGCCAGCTCAGGCTGGCGGCGATGATCCCGCGTCGAGGATGGGACGCGGCCGCGATCACGGCGACCGCCGCGATCGCGCACACGACGAACCCGCCGCGGTACAGGCGGTCCGACTGACCGCCGAGCCGGGTCCACGCGACGGCGAGCAGCGCGATGCCGGCGAGCCCGGCAATCTCGAGCGCGATGCGAGCGGCGCGGGACCGTACCGGACCCCAGATCACGAGTGCCGCGGCGAGCGCGCCACCCAGGAGGATCCCCGTCGCGCGCGTGTCGGTGCCGTAGTAGACGCGCGACGGGTCGGCCGCGTCGTAGAGGGTGAACATCAGGGCCGTCGAGGTGACCGCACCGAGCAATGCCGTCACGAGCACCGCCTTCGGCGTGTTTCGCTTCCACCACGCGAGGAGCCCGACGAACACCAGCGGCCACACCAGGTAGAACTGCTCTTCGATCGCGAGGCTCCAGGTGTGCTCGAGCGGGGAGGGTGCCCGGAACAGCGCCCAGTAGTCTTGGCTCGCGAAGACGTCACGCCAGTTCGCGACGTAGGCGATCGTGGCCAGGACGTCGCCCCGGATGCGGGCGAGCTCCGAGGCGTCGGCGAACACGAGGCAGTAGAGCCCGACGCCGACCAGGACACCGCCCAGGGCCGGAAGCAGCCGCCGGGCCCGCCGGGCCCAGAACCCCCCGAGCCCGATGCCGGCGCGGTCGTGGGCCTCGACCAGCAGGAGGGTCGTGATCAGGAAGCCCGACAGGACGAAGAAGAGGTCGACCCCCAGGTAGCCGCCCGCGAGGTGCCCGCCATGGAAGAGGAGCACCCCGGCGACGGCGACGCCGCGCAGTCCGTCGAGCGCGGGCACGTGCGGGATGCTCGCCCGACCTGACACCGTTTCAGTCTGGCACACTGCCTCTGCGCCCCAGGTGGCGCCCGGTACGATCCTGCGGTGCTGACGTCCGCCGCGATGCCGCCTGACGCGAGGCGCAGACGGTCGCCGGACGGGCTGGTCGCGCTGGCCTCGGTGCTCCTGGTGATCGCTCCCGTGGTCGTCGCAACGGCGCGTGCCGTCGCGAACGGCTGGATCCCGATCAGCGACGACGCGTACTTCCCGATCCGAGCCCGCGACGTGTTCAGCGGGCAGCTGCCGCTGCTCGGGCTCGCGACCTCGGCGTCGTTGGAGGCGGGCCAGAGCCTGAGCCATCCCGGACCGATGCTGTTCGACCTCCTCGCGGTCCCGGTGGCTCTCTTCGGCTCCGCCGAGGGCACCGCGATCGGGATCGGGCTGATCAACACCGCGATGATCGTCGGCATTGCCGTGGTCGCCCGGCGTCGGGGCGGCGATCTGCTCGTGATCGTGGCCATGCTGCCGACCGCGCTGCTCTGCTGGTCGATGGGCAGCGAGCTGCTCTTCGACCCGTGGCAACCGCACAGCCTGCTCCTGCCGTTTCTGTGCTTCTGCTTCCTGGCCTGGGGCATGAGCTGCGGCGACCTCGTGCTCGTTCCCTGGGCGGTCGTCGTCGGGAGCCTGATCGTGCAGAGCCACGTCAGCTACGGCTACCTCGTCCCGATGCTCGGCGCGTGGGGTATCGGCGCGCTGGCCGTGCACCTGTGGCGCAGGCGGGGTGGGGAAGAACATGAAGGTCACAACGGTGCCGA
The DNA here is from genome assembly GCA_016870395.1 of Actinomycetota bacterium. GTDB lineage: Bacteria > Actinomycetota > Acidimicrobiia > IMCC26256 > JAENVU01 > SHUZ01. Next base: position 38,018 of record VGBT01000010.1, read on the forward strand.
CGGCCGCGAGGGTGGCTGTGTTCGGGAGGTGGCGACCACGCGGCGCCGGCTCGCGGTGGTGAGCGTGGTGACCCTGGTCGTGCTCGTCGCGTGCTGGGCCCAGCCGCTCTGGGAGCAGGTCGCCGGCGACGGGAACCTGACCGCGCTGGCGCAGACCTCGGGTGAGGCCGACACTCTGACGCTCGGCGCCGAGCGGGGCCTGCGGGTGATGAGTCGTGTGCTCGCCACACCGCCGTTTTGGGGGCGGCCGTCGTTCGCCGACGCGCTCGCACCGGCCGGGCGCGGCGCGACGTCGGGACCTGGTGGCGTCGGCCTCGCCTCGATCCCGTCCACGACCACCGCGCTGGCGTCGATGGCGATGCTCGCGCTGGTGCTGCTCGCGTGCGGGCTTGCGGCGCGTCGGCGCGCGCCGTCGGCGCTCCACGCGGTCGTCACCGCCGGAATTGCGCTCGTGATGGCATGGGTGACGGCCGCTCGGATTCCGATCGCGATCTACGGGGTCGGCGCGCACACGCTTCGCTGGCTGTGGCCGGTCGGCGCGTTCTTGCTGTTCGCGGTGCTCGCCACCGTGGTCGAGTGCTGGACCCGGCCCGCGCCGGCGCGCCATACGACCGTGGTCGAGGTGGTGCTCGCCGCGGCGACGCTCGTCGTGGTTACGCTGAACCTGCCCGACTACAACGCGGGCGTGGGGCCCTCGCTCAACCGATGGGCGATCCCGGTGATCCGTGACCTGAACACCCAGCTCGGCGAGAACCGCCCCGACGGCCCGGTGCTGCTCGACATGGAGGGCCTGTACTTCCTGGAGCCGTACAGCACGCCGCTGCTCGCCCGGCTCCAGGAGCTCGACGTCGGCTTCGTGACCGACGACGAGACCCAGGTGCGCCAGATCGGCACCGACCGGCGCTACGACGGGCAGAACGCACGGACGCGCGTCTTCTACCGGTTCGGCGACGCCGCGCTCGCGACTGCGCCGGACGCCCGTCGTCTCGCGCTGCACGTCGGGCTCGACCGCGCCGAGCAGGAGGAGCTGGATCGGCTCGAGGCCTCGGGCGCGCGCACGCCGCGCTACTACGAGCTGCTGTCACGTTGGGACCAGCAGACCGTCGCGATCTTCGCGGCGCCGATCCCGGACGCGCCGCGATGACCGACGAGGCGATGGTGCGTGCCGCAGGCGGCCGGTGGAGCCGGGCGTGGGTGATCGCCGTCGTGGCCGTCCTCGTTTCGGTGGTCGTGGCCACAGCCCGCGCCGTCCTCGACGGCTGGGTCCCGATCGGCGACAACGCGTTTTTCGCGATCCGCGCCCGCGATGTGTTCAGCTCGCACATCCCGTTGCTGGGAACGTGGACGTCGGCCTCGCTCACCGTCGGCACCGACGTCAACAACCCCGGGCCGCTGCTCTTCGACCTGTACGCGGTGTCGGCGACCCTCTTCGGCACGCAGGCGGGTGTCGCGATCGGCCCCGCGCTGCTCAACGTCGCGTCGATCCTCGGGATCGCGTGGATGGCCCACCGGCGCGGCGGCGGGCTGCTCGTGGCCGTCGCGATGCTCGTGACCGCGGGCCTGACCTGGTCGATGGGCAGCGAGCTGCTTTTCGACCCGTGGCAACCGCACGCGCTGGTACTGCCGTTTTTCTGCTTCTGCTTTCTGGCGTGGTCGCTCGCCTGCGGTGACCTGCCGGCGCTGCCGTGGGCCGTCGGCGTCGCGAGCCTTCTCGTGCAGACGCACCTCACGTTCTCGTACCTCGTCCCCGCGCTCGGGCTGTGGGGAATGATCGGGCTGGTCCTCTCGGCGCGCCGGGCCCGGAGACTCGGCACCGACCGGCCCGTGACGCGTCGGCGCGTCGTGCTTACCGGCACAACGACGCTCGCGGTGGGGATCGCGTGCTGGCTGCAGCCGCTCGCGGAGCAGATCGGTCGCGACCAGAACCTCACGCGCCTGGCCGGCTCGGCCCGCGCGCCCCAGGGCGACGTGGTCGGGGTCGCCCACAGCGTCCAGGTGATGGCCAAGGTGCTGAGCCTGCCGCCGTGGTTCCTGCGGCCCTCGTTCGCGAGCGCGTTCGAGCCTGCCTCCGCCGGTCCGCACGGCGGCCCGGGGGGTCTCGGGTTGGCGTCGCTGCCGTCGCTCGGCCTCGCTGCGGCGTCGCTGCTCGCCTGGGTCGCATTCCTGGCCGGCGCCGGGTGGCTCGCCTGGCGGCTGGGCGACCGGCCCGGCACACTGGCGGTGGTCACCGCGCTGGTCGGTCTGGCTGCCGGGTGCTTCACCGCGGCGCGCATCCCCACCGAGGTGTTCGGCGTCGCCAGCCACCAGTTCCGCTGGCTGTGGCCGCTGAGCGCGTTCGCCGCCTTCACGGTGCTCGCCGTGCTGTTGCGGGCTGTGTGCGTCCGCCGCCCGGCCCGTGCCGGCGTGGTGCAGGTCGCGCTGTTGGGTGCAGTCGCCGTGCTCGTGGTGCTCACACTGCCCTCGTACAACCCCGAGGCCGGGCCGGGGGCGAGCACCTGGGCGATCCCCGTGATGCGCGAGGTCGATCGGCAGCTCGCGTCGGTCGAAGGCAAGGGCCCGCTGCTCTTCGACTTCCGCAACGCGGTGTTCGCCGAGCCCTACAGCACGCCGATCATGGCCGAGCTGCAACGGCGCGGCGTGGAGTTCGTCGTCGACGACCGGAGCCTCGTACGCCAGCTCGGCCCTACCCGCGAATACGACGGCGACAACGCGCGCGCCCGGATCTTCTACCGCCTGGGCGATGCCGCGCTCGAGACCCCTGCCGGGGCCGAGCGGGTCGCGTTCCACCGCGGGCTCAGCGCGGCGGAGCGGCGCGAACGGCATCGCCTGCGTGCCGAGATCGACCTCGCGGGTCTCGATGAGGTCGAGGACGACCCGGTATGGGCCGATCGGCTCGCGCGGTTCCGCGAGCTCGACCGACGCTGGGAATGGGAGACCATCGCGGTGTTCGTCGCCCCGATCGAGCCCGAGGCGTCGGCGGCGAGCTCTGGGTGAGCGCGGGCCGCGCTCAGGTGCCGGCGTCGCGGGTGGCGGGGCGCGGCGTTGGCAGCGATCTGCCCACGAGGTGCTTGAGGCGCAGCACCGGTCGTTCGAGCGCGTACCAGCTGATCGTCGCCGCGAAGATCGTGAGGAGGGTGACCGCGGCGACGAACGCGAACCACGGCACACTGACGAGCTCGTTGGTGTGCCAGCGGAACGGGACGTCGCTCGTGTACACAGTGAAGGCCTGCAGCCCCGTCCACGACAGGTACCGGTCGATCAACGGCTCCTGCCAGAGGTAGATGCCGTACGAGATGGTGCCGAGGTACACGATCACGCCGCTCATCAGGAACCGGCGCACCGGGCTGCTGGTGCGGACCTGGGGTCCGAAGACCGCGGGGAGCACGAGGAACAGCGCGACGAGCGCGTACAGGTAGTGCTGGCCCCACAGGAGGTGGCGGGCGATCTCCGGCGTCTCGTAGGGGAGTCCCGCGCCGAGCGACACCCAGACGACCGCGCCGAGCGCGAGGAGCCAGCACACCAGGGGTGCGGCGCGGGTGTCGAGGCGCAGCGGCGTCGGCCGGCCGAGGTCGCGCACGCCGATGCTGAGCACCGCAAGCAACATCCCGATCGCAAAGACGTCGAGCCACCAGGGCAGCAGCAGCTTGAGCTGGCCGACGCGGCCACCGGGTAGACCGAGTGACAGCACGATCGCCTTGTACGCGACCGACATGATGACAAGCAGCCCGACGCCGACGAGTTCGCGCCGGACCCGATCGGCGTTGCGGGCGACGAGGCCGACCAACGCAACCCAGATCGGGACGAAAACGTAGAAGGCGACCTCCGTCGAGAGCGTCCACGACTGGGGGAGCGGACCGATGGCATGCGTGACGCTGTACGGGTGCAGCAGCGTCACGTCGAGCACGAAGCTCTTGAGGTCGCCGAACGCCTTGTCGCCGAAGCCGAAGACCACGACGGCGAGCACCAGCCAGTAGGCCGGGTAGATGCGCAGGAAACGGCGCCAGAAGTAGGGCGCCGCGGCGGGCACGGGACGCCCCAGGATCCGCGCGCGCGCGAAGGGTCGGTAGATCAGGAAGCCCGAGAGGACGAAGAAGACCGTGACGCCGCCGTCCATCCGCGCCCAGAACGGGCCGAACAGGTTCTCGGAGTTGGCGCCTCCTGCGTAGGCCAGGTGCGTCGTGAGCACCGCGAACGCGGCGAGCGCGCGCAGGCCGTCGAAGCAGGGGAACCTGTTCTCGCCGGTGCCGTGGTCGAGCGAGGCCACCGGGCCGGTCGCGGCCATCGCGGCGAGTCTACGGGGGCACCCCCACCCCGGGCGCGCCGGGGCTCGGGTTTTGCCCGGCGCGACCGGCGCGGCTATGCAGAGGGCGTGCCCACGAGCGAATCCCCGCCGGTCGATCCCGGCCGCGCCCGCGACGGCGTTGCCGTCGTCACAGGCGCGGGAGGCTGGCTCGGTGTGAACCTGTTGCGAGCGCTCACCGGGACCCGCAGCCGGGTCCGCTGCCTGGTGCACGACCCGGCCCAAGCCCCGCAGCTCGCGCTGATCGACGATGTGTTCGACGTCGTCGTGGGCGACGTGCGCGACCCCACCGCACTCGCGACGCTCTTCGAGGGCGTGTCGGCAGCGACGGTCTTTCACGCGGCCGCCGTCATCCATCCGGCCGGACGGACCCGCGAGTTCTTCGACGTCAACGTCGGAGGGACCGAGCTCGTGCTCGACGCGGCGGTGCGGAGCGGCTCGGCGCGGTTCGTGCACGTGTCGTCGAACTCGGTGTGCGGCGCGAACCCCGGACCGGACGACCGGTTCACCGAGGAGTCGCCCTACGCCCCCTACATGGGCTACGGCCAGTCGAAGGAGGAAGCCGAGCGCCTCGTGGCGCGGGCGAGCGACCGCGGCGACCTCGAGACGGTCGTCGTGCGGGCACCCTGGTTCTACGGACCGTTCCAACCCGACCGTCAGACCCGCTTCCTCGCCACGGCCCGTCGGGGTCGCTTCCCGCTCGTCGGCGACGGCTCGAACCGGCGCTCGATGGTCTACACGCAGAACCTCGTCGACGGCCTTCTGCTCGCCGCGTCGGTCCCGGCGGCCGCGGGGCGCACCTACTGGATCGCCGACGGCGAGCCGGTGGCGATGCGCGACGTGATCGCGACTGTTCGGGCCGCGTTCGTCGCCGAGGGGATGGAGGTGTCGGGGGGGTCACCCCGGATGCCGCGCCTGGTCGGCGTGGTCGCGGAGCACGTCGACGCGCTGCTGCAGCGCGGCGGTCGGTATTCGCAGACCATCCACGTGCTGGGCGAGCTCAAGGACACGATCGCGTGCGACATCTCCCGAGCGCGCCGCGAGCTCGGCTACGAGCCGCAGGTCGACCTGCTCGAGGGGATGCGCCGCAGCATCCGGTGGTGTCTCGACCACGGCCACGCGCTCTGATGGCGCGGACGTTCCTCGTCACCGGCGGTAGCGGCTACTTCGGCGGGGTGCTCGTCGACCGGTGCCTCGAGCGCGGAGACCAGGTGCGGATCCTCGACGTGAACGCACCCTCGGAGCTGCGCGACGGCGTCGATCTCGTGCAGGGCGACGTGCGCGATGCAGACACGGTGCGGGCCGCGTGCGACGGCGTCGACGTGGTGCTGCACAACATTGCGCAGGTGCCCCTCGCACGCGACCGCGACCTGTTCTGGTCGGTCAACGTCTCGGGGACGGCCCAGGTCCTCGTGGCCGCCCGCGATGCGGGCGTGCAGAAGGTGGTCCACACCTCGTCGAGCGCGGTGTACGGCATCCCGGAGGCCAATCCCGTCACCGAGCAGACCAAACCGCGACCGCTCGAGGCCTACGGTCGCGCCAAGCTCGAGGCGGAGGCGCTGTGCGCCGACGCGACCCGTTCGGGCCTCGACGTCACGATCATCCGGCCCCGCACGATCCTCGGGCACGGCCGCCTCGGGATCATGAGCGCGCTCTACGACTTCGTCGCCGCGGGCGCGCCGGTGTACGTGCTGGGGTCTGGCGACAACCGTTACCAGTTCGTCCACGCCGACGACCTCGCCGACGCGTGCCTGCGGGCGGCGGACCGTGCCGGCCCGGCCGCGTACAACGTGGGCGCGACGGAGTTCGGGACGATGCGGGAGACGCTCGAGGCCCTGGTCGAGTCGGCCGGCACCGGATCACGGGTGCGCTCGCTGCCGGTGGGTCCTGCCCGCGTCGCGATGCGGGCAGCGAGTCTGATCGGTGCGGCGCCGTTCGCGCCGTACCATTGGCTCCTCTACAGCGAGTCGCTCTGGTTCGACACCGCGCGCGCCCGCAACGAGCTCGACTGGAGCCCGCGCCTGTCGAACGCGCAGATGATCGTCGAGAGCTACGAGTGGTATCTCGGGCACCGGGATGGCGAGGCCACGGGCTCGCACCACCAGTCGCCGGTGAGGCTCGGCCTGCTCGGGCTGCTCAAGCGCCTCCCGTAACCCGGCCCCCCGGTGCTTTGGCGTCACCACACCGCGATAGTCGCGGTCTGCTGACGCCAAAGCCCTGGATGGGGGTCAGGTGGTGGCGAGGAAGTGCTCGGCGTTGCGTGATGCGAGCGCCATGATCGCCGCCTGTGGGTTGACGCCCGGTGCGTCGGGGATCAGCGAGGCGTCGCTCACCCGCAGGTTCCCGTGACCCCAGACCCGTCCGAAGGAGTCGGCGCCGGTGAGCTTGCGGTCCTCGCCCATCCGCACGGTCGACGTCAGGTGCACGGTCATGAGGTTGGCGCGCGAGCGTGACAGCGCATCCCACCACTCGACGAGCTGGGCGGGCGCGCGCACGACCGGGCCGCCGACGATCGACGGGTAGAGCTCGGTCGCGCCGGCGGCGAGGAGCAGCTCGCCGAGGTGCACGAGGCCGCGCGCGAGCCGGCTCAGGTCGGCGTCGGTGACGCGGTAGGAGACGAGCGGCGCGCTCAGGCCGGGGATCGCGATCACGCGCCCGCTGCCCTCACCGCGGATCGCGGCGTAGTAGACGACGACGTTCTCCCAGTCGGCGAGCGCGTCGTGGTAGTCGACTCCGGAGTCGGCGAGCGCGAGCGCGACCTGGCCGCGCCGGCTCGCTGAACCGCCGATCGTCAGGTACGGCGAGAACTCGGTGACACGGTGCATTGGCACGTCGTCGTGGTCGAATGCCGAAGGGAATCGGGCCGCGACCTTGATCGTTGGGTGGAACTTGAGTCCCAACCCGATGTTGGCCCGAATGCCGCTGCGCTGGAGCAGCGCCGGCGTCTGGATCGCACCGCCGCACACGATCACGTGGTCCGCGGTCACGGTGACCGGTTCCCGGTGGCCGTCGGGATCGGTGCGGTGGCCCTTCGCGCCCACCGCGCGCCCGTCCCGGGTCACGAGCCGGTCGATCCGGAAGTCGGGCACGACCCGGGCACCGTCGGCGACGGCCCGCGGAATCATGGTGCGGGCCATCGTCTGCTTGGTCCCGCGGCCGTTGGCGTCGTAGCGGAAGACCCGGGCGAACTCCACCGCGCGCCATCCGAGCTTCGCGGCGCCGTCGGCGAGCACGGCAGAAGACGGCGGTGAGGCGACCGGCAGCATCGACACCCCGAGCTCGGCCTCGATGCGATCGGCGTAGCCGTCGAGCACGGCCGGGCTGAACTCGTCGATCGCGTAGGTCGCGCGCCACTCGTCGGCGAGGTCGGGCGGCAGTCGGTGGTACAGGCCGCTGTTGATCTCCGTGCTCCCGCCCACGCAACGCCCCTCGGCGTAGACGATGCCGGGCTGACCGAGCGCGGCGGCGAGGCCGCGGTGGCGGTACTTGGCAGCGAGCTCGTCGAGCGAGAACGGCTGGATCGCGTCGGGGTCGATCCAAGGACCCTCCTCGGCGATCACGACGTCACGCCCGGCGCGCGCCAGCGTTGCGGCGGTGACGGCGCCACCTGCGCCCGAACCGACGATGAGGACCTCGCTGGCGAGGATCATTTGCTGCCGGCGGGGACTAGCTCCTCGGTCGCGAAGAGGACCAGCGAGGAGAGCAGGCGCGGGTACTGGCGGATCGGCCCGACCGGGTTGCGCTCCCAGCGGGCCATGCGCGCCGCGATGCTCGGGCCCTCCGACCGTCCGAGGCGCTCGCGCAGCCACGGCGCCGCGCCGAGGACGACCGACTCGGCCGCCACTCCGAAGCGCAGCAGCTCGGGCATAGAGCGCAGGCAGCCCTCGACGAAGGCGGCTACGGACTCACGCTGGGCGTGGTCGAGGTTCTCCGAGAGGCTCGCGACGACGCGGCGTTCCAACCAGAGCATGGGGGGGGAGCATACCGACCGCCCATGGCGCCCCCGCCCAACCGATCAGGCCGGCGCGCTCGACATCTTCCCGGGCTCGACGTGATCGGGACCGCTGCGGGCGCGGATCCGCGACGCCAGCGCGACGAGCGCCACGGCGGCGCACACCAGCAGCGTCGGCTCCGCGGCGACGCGGAAGCGCTGGTTGCCGTAGGTGACCAGACTCGAGATCACAACGGTGGCAACTGGCGCGGCGAGCGGCCACCAGTGGGAGCGCCGACGCACGAGCAGCACGAAGCCGGCGACCCCGAAGGGCACGAGGAGCCAGTACATCCAGGTGCCCGCGCGCTCCCAGCCCAACGGCCGGCCCTCGAGCGCCTCGAGCTCGTTCTGCTGGCCGACGCGGAACGCGCCGAACGTGCGCAACACTCGCGCGCCCGCGACCTTGGGCAGCTGTCCGCCGTGAGCGCGCGCGTAGTCGAGGCCCTGGCGGCGTGCGTCGGCCGCGGCGGCGGCCTCGTCGAAGCCGGGCTCGGCGCCGTTGAAGCCCGTGAAGCACTCGCCCCGGCCGGTGTCGCCCTCGCGGAAGGTCGAGCGCCACGACCCGAGCGAAGGGCCGCCGTAGGTCAGCCGGCAGTTCGCGCCGGCGAGCGCCGTCCCGATGTTGTTGGAGACCGGGACGAACGCGTCGAAGGTTCGCCAGTTCCGGATCGACCACGGCGCGACGACCAGGACGACGAGGCCCATCGCGAGCGCGGCCATTCCAACGCGCCGGGCGGCGGCGAGTGACGTCGCCCCGACCGCGAGTGGCACCACGAGCAGCAACGCCAGCGTCGCGGCCTCGGCGCGGGTCAACGTCGCGAGCCCGAGCACGACCCCCAGCGCAGCCCAACGCCATGCGCTCGGCCGGTCGTGGACCGCGTAGGCGAGGAGCAGCGCGGCAGTCACGAGGAACGCGAAGAGCGTCTCGCTCATGAGGGTCGCGTCGGCGAGGAAGAGCATCGGGTAGACCGCAGCGAGCAGGGCCGCGACGATGCCGACCGCGTCGCCTGCCAGCCTCCGGCCCAGGTACGCGACGAGGACCACGGTGCCCGAGCCGGCGACGCCCATCGCGAGGCGCTGGCCTTCGACGCTGCGTACGCCCAGGCGGGCGACGATCCCGAGCACGAACGGGAAGAGCGGCGGGTACTCCGCGGTGGGGACGTCGAGATGCAGCATCGACCGGTCGAACGGTCGGATGTACCCCAGCCCGTCGGCGAGGTTGTTCGCGAGCAGGTGGTAGGCGCTGGCGTCGCCGAGCGCGGGTACCTGAGGATCGACGAGAAGGATCACGAGCACGCGCACGGTGAGGGCAAGAGTCGCGATCACCCCGACCGACAGGGCGAAGCGGCGAGCGGGAGTCACAGGGCTCAGTGCTCGGGGAAGCGTCTCGGTCTCCGTGCGATCGCGAAGAGCACGGGGGTGGTGTCGCGGATCTCGTCGGTGATGAAGAAGTGCGAGTCGTCGAGGCCCGATCCGATCCCCGTGCTCTTGCTTCCGAGCATCCGGTAGACGAGCGGGAGCGCGTGCTCGTAGCTCCACACGTGCCAAGCGCGGGGAAGTCGCCTCCGGAGGTCGAACACGTCGAGCTTGAGCAGCTTCTCCCCGCTCGATCGCCGCGCGGCGAAGTCGGCCTTCAGCACGTCGTCGCCCTCGAGGCCGAGCACCTCGACATCCTCGAAGAACAGGCGCAGCAGGGACGCCAGCTCGGCGGCCTCGAAGAGGTACACGTGGAACGGGTTCTCGAAGTCGGCGGGCCGGTTCGGGGTGATCACGAACGCGCTGCCGTCGTCCTTCGTCACCCGGGCGAGCTCGGCGGCGTGGGTCTCGGGTCCGGTGAAGTGCTCGATGATGTGCGACGAGCACACCCAGTTGAAGGACGCGCCGGCGAAACCGAGTCGGGCGCCGTCCATGGCCGTGAACGTCGCGGCGGCGCCACGGGGGCCACCGGGCCCGAATTCCTTGCCGGCGAGCACGGCGGTCTCGGCGCTGTAGTCGACCCCGACGACCTGGCGGCCCGGCCCGCAGAAGCGGGCGGTCTCGGTGCCGACGCCGCAGCCGACGTCGAGCACGCGGCCTTCTCCGATCCGAGCGATGACCTCGCGGTAGCCGGCGTCGTGCAGCGCGAGCAGCGAATCGGGGGTGGCGCCCTCCATCGGGCGTTCACCGGTCAGCTTCACGGGCCCTCCTGGGCAGGTGCGGGCGTCCGGAGGCGGATCACCGCCGACCTGTGGCGCGGTCGAAACCCCCCTGGGAGCCGCCTAGGATATCCGGCCTGTCCGGAAGGCCAGAGCAGGCCATGCGCCAGGCGGTGGACCCACCTCGGCCGGGGCGTGCGCACGGGAGACCTGGGGGCGACGTGGGAGCACCGGGAGGCGTCGAGGCGAGGACGCCCGCGGCCGAGATCGCCAAGCTGGGCGACCTCGCGGCGGAGGCCGGTCTGCACCGGGTCAGCATGCTCGCGTGGCGCGATCTGGACGACCCCGAGGCCGGCGGTTCCGAGGTGCACGCGTCGACGGTGGCGACCCTGTGGGCCGAGGCGGGCATCGAGGTGACGATGCGCACGTCGTTCGCGGCGGGCCAGCCACAGATGAGCTGGCGAAACGGGTACCGGGTCATCCGCAAGGCGGGTCGGTACATGGTGTTTCCCCGCGCGGCGTTCAGCGAGATGATGGGTTGGCACGGCGGCAAGGACGGCCTGGTGGAGATCTGGAACGGGATGCCGTTCTTCTCGCCCCTGTGGTCACGCACGCCACACGTCACCTGGCTGCACCACGTGCACGCCGACATGTGGGACATGACGCTCGGTCCGCGTCTGGGCGCGGCCGGCCGCACGCTCGAAGCCCGCCTCGCCCCGCCGGTGTACCGCCGCACCCCGATCGTCACGCTCTCGGAGTCCTCGAAGCGCGAGCTGGTCCGCGACCTGCGGTTCAAGGCGCGCCTCGTGCACGTGGTGCCGCCTGGTATCGACGCGCGCTTCCGACCCGACGGCGCGACGCCGAAGTCGGCGAAGCCGCTCGTGCTTGCCGTCGGCCGGCTCGTCCCCGTGAAGCGCTTCGACTGGCTCGTCGAGGCGCTGGTCCGGATCCGCGATCGCCATCCCACGATGGAGGCGGTGATCGTCGGAGAGGGCTACCGGCGCCAGGAGCTCGAGTCGCAGATCCACCAGGCGGGTGCGGACCGGTGGATCCACCTGGCTGGCCGCATCGACGACGGCGAGTTGCTCGCGCTGTACCGCCGTGCCTGGGTCCTCGCGAGTGCGTCGGCCCATGAGGGATGGGGAATGACGATCACCGAAGCGGCCGCTTGCGGGACGCCGGCGGTGGTCACCGACATCGCGGGCCATGCCGACGCCGTGTCCGTGGGGGCGTCCGGCCTGCTGGTGCATGGCCGTGACGAGCTGGCCGGCGCTCTCGACCGTGTGCTGGGTGACCGGGCACTTCGCGAGCGGCTGTCGCAGGGTGCGCTGCGCCACGCCGAGCAGTTCACCTGGGCCGCGACGGCTCGTGGGACTCTGGAGGTCCTCGCCGCCGAGGCGCTGCGGCGCCGCGGTCGTCCGTGACGGCAGCCACCGAGGCGGTCGCGGGCGGCGAGGCACCTGCGGTCACCCCATGGGAGGCCCGGATCGCGCGACTGCCGACCTGGGCGCGCAACACCCTCGGCTACGGGCTGCTCGCGTTGCTGGCCTACGTGCCGATGCTGCGCACGGCGCCCGGTCGCGTGGCCGCCGACACGAAGTCGTACCTGTACCTGGAGCCGGGACGGGTGCTCGCCCGCGGCTGGTCGATGTGGGACCCGAACATCGGCATGGGCACCGTGACCCACCAGAACATCGGGTACCTGTTCCCGCTGGGACCCTTCTACTGGACCCTCGACCGGCTCGGCGTGCCCGACTGGGTCGCCCAGCGGATCTGGCTCGGGAGCCTGCTGTTCCTGGCCGGTCTCGGGATGCTCTTCCTGTTCCGGACGATCGGCCTGCGGGGCCCGGGCGCCGTGGTCGGCGCGCTCGCGTTCATGTTGAGCCCGTACCTGCTCGACTACGCGGCCCGGATCTCGGTCATCCTGCTGCCGTGGGCCGGCCTGCCGTGGATGCTCGCGCTCACGATGCGCGCGCTGCGCCGCGGCGGCTGGAAGCACGCCGCGCTCCTCGCGCTGGTGGTGCAGGTCGTCGGCAGCGTCAACGTCACCGCGCTCGTGTTCGCGGGGATCGCGCCAGTGCTTTGGATCCCCTACGCGGTGTGGGTGCTCCACGAGGTCGACTGGCGGCGCGCGCTCGGAACGGTCGCGCGCATCGGCGTGCTGACCGTCGCCGCGTCGCTGTGGTGGATGTCGGGGCTCTGGGCCCAGGGCAGTTACGGCCTCAACATCCTCGAGTACACCGAGACGCTCGGCGCGGTCTCGCGCACCTCGTTGCCGAACGAGGTGCTGCGGGGGCTCGGGTACTGGTTCTTCTACGGGCGCGACAAGCTCGGTCCCTGGATCGAGGCGAGCGTCGACTACACGCAGCGGCCGTTCTTCATCCTCCTGAGCTACGGGATCCCCGTTCTCGCCCTGTGCTCGGCAGCATGGGTCCGCTGGCGGTACCGCGCCTACTTCGCTCTGCTCGCGCTCGTCGGGGTGGTGATCGCCGTCGCGGCGCACCCCTACGACAGCCCCACCACGCTGGGCGGGGTGTTCAAGGGGCTGGCGGGCTCGTCGAAGGCCGCCTTCGCGTTGCGCAGCACGGGCCGGGCGACGCCGCTCGTCGTGCTGGGCCTGGCCGCCCTCCTCGCGGCCGGCGCCAATGCCCTGTGGGTGTGGCTGCGGGAGCAGTCGCGCCCGCGCCTCGCGCTCGCGGCGCCGGTGCTCGCGGGCGCACTCGTCGTGGTGAACCTCCCCGCGCTCTGGAACGACAGCTTCTACGGCAAGAACCTCCAGCGCGACGAGGACGTCCCCCGTTACTGGAAGGACGCGGCCGCCTACCTCGACGCGCAAGGCGACGACACGCGGGTGCTCGAGCTGCCCGGCGCCGACTTCGCCTCGTACCGGTGGGGCAACACGGTCGACCCGATCACGCCCGGCCTCATGGACCGGCCCTACGTCGCGCGCGAGCTAATCCCGTACGGGCGGCCCGCCTCCGCCAACCTGCTCAACGCGTTCGACTTGCGCGTGCAGAACCGTCAGCTGCCGCCCGACGCGATCGCTCCGATGGCGCGGCTCATGGGCGTGGGCGACATCGCGCTGCGCAACGACATCCAGTTCGAGCGCTATCGCGTCCTGCGGCCCGGCTTCACCTGGATGCTGTTCGACCCGACGCCGAAGGGGTTGACCGGCCCCGAGACGTTCGGTGAGCCAGAGGCGACCCAGACCACTCAGTATCTTTTCGTCGACGAGCAGGCCCTGGCGCTCGGCGAGGAGCTGCCGGTCCCGGCGCCGGTGGCGGTGTTCGCCGTGCAGGACCCGGTGCCGATCGTGCGCGCCAAGTCCCGCCGGGGCCCCCTGGTGGTTGCGGGCGACGGCGACGGGGTGGTCGACGCGGCGACCACCGGCCTGCTCGACGACGACCCGCTCGTGCTCTACTCGGCGGCCTTCGCCTCCGATCCGTCGCGTCTGCGCGCCCAGGTGGACGCGGGCGCGACGCTGGTGGTGACCGACAGCAACCGCGAGCGTGCGCGGCGCTGGTCCACCGTCACCGACAACCTCGGCTATACGGAAGGTCGGGGGAACCACCCACTCGAGACCGACGAGTCCGACGCGCGTCTCGACGTCTTCCCCGACGCCAGGCCCGACGCCTACACCACGACCGAGCTCGAGGGCGTCCGGTCGGTCGGCGCGAGCAGCTACGCGAACCCGATCACCTACACCGGCGAGGACCGCGCGGCGCGCGCCTTCGACGGCGATCCCCAAACGGCCTGGCGCACCGGCGCGTTCGACGACGTGCGCGGTGACCGGATCCGGGTCGTGCTCGACGCGCCCGTGACCACCGACCACGTGAACCTCGTGCAGGTGCTCGAGAAGCCCAACGAGCGGTACGTGACCCGGGCCCGCCTCCGCTTCGACGGCAAGGACACGGTCGACGTCGACCTCGGGCTGCTCTCCCGCCGTCCGGAGGGGGAGCAGGTGACGTTCGGCGAGCGGACCTTCCGCGCGCTCGAGATCGAGATCCTCGACACCAACCTCGGCGTGCTGGGCAACTACGGGGGCGTGAGCCCGGTCGGCTTCGCCGAGATCCGCATCCGTGCCGACGCGCCCGGGTCGGAGCCGGTGCGCGTCCACGAGGTGGTGCGCATGCCCCGCGACCTCCTGCGGGTCGCCGGGACGGCGTCGGCCGACCAGCCGCTGCTGTTCCTGATGAGCCGTGAGCGGGTGATCCCGGTGCCGCCGCGCCGCGACCCCGAGCCGAGCATGGTTCGGGAGCTCGAGCTCCCGACCGCCCGGCGGTTCTCGGTGACCGGTGAAGCCCGGCTCTCACCGTTGCTCGCCGACGACGCCACCGACCGGCTGCTCGGCTACACCGGCCCGGTCGAGGCGACGTCGTCGGAGCACCTCGCGGGCGCACCCGCGGCGCGCGCGTCGGCGGCGCTCGACGGCAACCCGGCCACGTCGTGGGTGACCCCGTTCAGCAACGTCGAGAACCAATGGCTCGCGCTGCGCGTCCCGGAGCCGGTCGGCGTGGACCGGCTCGACCTCCAGCTCGTGGCCGACGGGCGCCACTCGGTGCCCACTCGGCTCGAGATCCGCAGCGATACGGGCGAGTCCCGTGTGGTGGAGGTGCCGCCGGTCGCCGACCAGCCGACTCCCGACGCAGTCACCACCGTCCCCGTCACGTTCCCGGCGCTCTCCGGTCGCGAGCTGCGGGTCACCATCCGCGCGATCCGGCCAATCACCACGCGCGAGTGGTACTGCGAGTGCGATCTGGTGATGCCCGCCGCGATCGCCGAGCTCGGGGTGCCGGGCGTGCCGCCGATCGTGGTCGCCGAGAGCATCCCCGCGGTGTGCCGGCCCGGGCTGGTCACCATCGACGGGCGCGGCGTCCCGGCGCGCGTGCGCGGCACGACCGCAGACGCGGTTGCGCTCGAGCCGCTCGCGATCGAGGCGTGCGACGGCTCCGGTGCCCCTACGACGGCGCTCGACGCGGGGACCCACGTGCTCCAGACCTACGAGGGCGACCAGCGGGGCTGGGACATCGACCGGCTCGCCCTCGCGTCGGCCGCCGGCGGAACCGCTTGGGTCGACGTGGACGTGGAGGCCGGAACGGTGCGCCAGGAGTCGCCCGCCCGACCGGCACCCGAGGTCGAGGTCGTCTCCGCCGACCGATGGAAGGGCGAGGTGCGCGTGACCGGGGCACGGGAGCCGTTCTGGCTCGTGCTCGGCCAGAGCCAGAACGCGGGCTGGCACGCCCGGGTCGACGGACACGACCTCGGCCCGTCCACGATCGCCGACGGGTACGGAAACGGCTGGCTCGTGCGACCGGACCCCGATGGCGGTCCTCTGCTGATCGATCTGGAGTGGGCGCCGCAGCGCACCGTCAACAAAGCACTCGCGCTGTCCACGGTCGGGATCCTGGCGTGCCTCGCGATCCTCGTGGTGGCGTTCGCTCGCCGGCGCACGCAACGGTTCCCCGCGGTCTCCGACCCGGCCGGGGCGCCCGCGCTCGCCTCCCCGCTCGTCGCGGCCGGCACGCGCCCCGGTGCGTTCGGGATCGTGTGCGCGACGCTGATCGCGGGGTTGCTGGGTGCACTGGCCGTCGCGCCGTGGGTCGGGTTGTTGCTCGGCGCCGTGGTGCTGCTCGTGCTGCTCCGACCCCGGACCCGCTTCCTGCTCAGCCTGTTCCCGCCCGTCGCGCTCGCCGCGTGCGGCGCGTTCATCGCCGCGAAGCAGGTGTACGCCCACTATCCGGCGACCTTCGAGTGGCCCACCTTCTTCGCCGAGATCCGGACGCTGGGCTGGCTCGTGATCGTCGTCCTCGCGGCCGACGCGCTCGTCGAGATCGCACGCCGGGTTCAGGGCCGCGGTCCGGGCGGCGGTTCGGGTGAGGCGCCGAGCGCGGGGGAGCCTCCGAGCGCGTAGCGTCCGGGGTATGGCCGACGCCCCCAAGTCGTTCCTCCTGACCCCGGAGATCCACGAGTACCTCGTCGCGCACGGGACGCCGCCAGACGAGGTGCAGGCGTCGCTCATCACCGAGACGGCGGCGCTGGGTGGGATCGCGATGATGCAGATCGCGCCCGAGCAGGGCGCGTTCATGACGTTGCTGACCCGCATGCTCGACGTGCGCTCGGCGGTCGAGATCGGCACGTTCACCGGATACTCGGCGCTGTGCATCGCGCGCGGCCTGCCCGACCGTGGACGGCTGCTGTGCTGCGACGTGAGCGAGGAGTGGACCGCGATCGGGCTGCGCCACTGGGAGGCCGCGGGTGTCGCCGATCGCATCGAGCTGCGTATCGCGCCGGCGATCGAGACGCTGCGTGCGCTGCCTGCCGACGAGACCATCGACCTGGCCTTCATCGACGCCGACAAGCCGAGCTACGGCGCGTACTACGAGGAGCTCCTTGCCCGGCTCCGGCCCAACGGCGTGATCCTCGTCGACAACGTGCTCTGGAGTGGCAACGTCACCGACCCGGCGCAGCAGGACGAGAACACGGTCGCGCTGCGCGCGTTCAACGACCTGGTCGCCGCCGACGACCGCGTCGACGCCGTGATGCTCCCACTCGGAGACGGTCTGACCCTGCTCCGCAAGCGTTGACCCCGACGCTCAGATACTCGCTGAGCGGCCCGGACCGCGGACGCTACGAGCCCGAGCACCGGCCTGAGGTGGCCGAGCTGCGCCGCTGCCTCCGCTCAGAACTTCCCGGTGCGTCCGAAGCGGTAGTAGCCCTGGAACGTCGTGTTGACCTCGTCGGGGATGGGCGCGATCTCGCCGAGCATGCGAGCGCCCCAGACGATCTCGGCGGTGCGCTCCACGAGGTGCGCGACGTGCAGCACCTGCTTCGGGTCCTTGCCGACGGCGAACAGACCGTGGTTGGCCATGAGGACACAGCTGCGATCGCCGACCTGACCGGCCACCTCGTGGGCGAGCTCGTCGGTACCGGTGGTCCGGTACTCGGCGCAGCGCACGTCGCCGCCGACGAACACCACGAACTCCTCGATGACCGCGGGGATGCCCTGGCGGCAGAGGGCGAACATCGTGGCGTGCTTCGCGTGGCAGTGCATCGTCGCGTTGATCTCGGGGTGCAACCGGAGGGTTTCGAGGTGCAGCGCCTTTTCGGTGGTGGGGGAGCGGTGCCCCTCGACCACGTTGCCGTCGAGGTCGCAGACGACGAGGTCGTCGAGGGTCATCTCGAGGTAGTCGAGGCTGCTCGGCGTCAGGACCGCGTTGCCGTCGGGCAGGCGGGCCCCGAGGTTGCCGGCGGTCCCTTCCACGAGGCCGCTGCGTAGCATCTCCTGGGCGGCCCAGAGCACCTGTTCCCTCACCTCGTGTGCGCTGGGTGCGGTGTGCTCGTTGCTCATGCGGCTGCACTCCGGGTCGCGCGACACCGGTCCGTGCCGTGGCTGCGTTCCGCCTGGCTGCTCACGACAGCACCTCCGGGTTCACGAGGTTGTCGGGACGGCCGCCCGACAAGAGCGTGGCGAGGCCCTCGGCGACGAGCTTCGAGTGCATCACCTCGGTGTCGTAGGTGGCGCCGCCGATGTGCGGAGTCAGCACGACGTTGTCCATCGCACACAAGGGATGATCCACCGGCAGGCTCTCGCCCACGAAGTGGTCGAGCCCCGCGCCGCGTAGCTTGCCCGACTGGAGCGCGATGACAAGGGCATCGGTGTCGTGCAGCTGTGCCCGCGCGCTGTTGAGGAAGATCGCGCCTTCCTTCATTGCCGCGAACTGCTTCGCGCCGATCATGCCCTCGGTCTCGGGAGTGACCGCCGCGTGCATCGAGACCACGTCGGCCTCGGCCAGGAGCGACTCGAGCGAGTCGTGACTCGCGTCTGGCGAGTACGGGTCGTACGAGATCACGCGCATGCCGAGACCCTCGAGGCGCCACCGGAACGCATGGCCGACCGCGCCGAGGCCTACGAGCCCGACGGTTCGGCCCGCGAGCTCCCAGGCCCGGAACCGCTGGTAGGGGATGGTGCCGTCTCGGTAGATCTGACCCTCGCGCACGTCGCGGTCGGCCCGTACGACGCCGCGGTCCACCGCGAAGAGCAACGCGATCGAGATCTCGGCGACGGCGTTGGCGTTGCGTCCCGGCGCGCGCAGCACGGGAATCCCCTTGGCCGTCGCCGCAGGGATGTCGACGTTGTTCGGGTCGCCCCGACACGAGCCGATGGCGACCAGCGACAGGTCGAGGACCGGCCCCTTCACGCTGTCAGCCTCGACGATCAGCAGATTTGCACCCTCGTCCCGCACCCGCTCGGCAAGCTGCTCGGAGTTGTAGAGCCGGAGCGGCCGGTGGTCGATCCAGGGGTCGAGCACGACCTCGGCGCACAGGCGGCGAAGGGTTTTCAGCCCTTCGCCGCGGAAGGCCGCGGTTACCAGGGCCTTCGGCTTGTCGGCATCGGTGCGTGTCGTCATCGCCGGCAGTCTCGCGCGACGGTGACGCGCACGTCAGGTAGTCGCGGCTGGTACCGTCCGCCCTCCATGCAGGCCCTGGTTACCGGCGGCGCCGGGTTCATCGGCTCGCACCTCGTCGACGCGCTGCTCGCGCGCGGCGACACCGTGCGGGTGTTCGACGACCTCTCCACCGGGCGACGCGAGAACGTGCACGCCGAATCCGAGCTGGTGGAGGGCTCGGTCGTCGACGAGGACGCGGTGCGGCGGGCCGTCGCAGGGTGCGAGGTGGTCTTCCACCAGAGTGCCCTCGGGGCCGTCGCCCGCTCGGTCGCCGATCCGCGCACGAGCGACCGGGTCAACGTGCACGGCACCCTCACCGTCCTCACGCTCGCGCGCGACGCGGGCGTGCGCCGGGTCGTGTTCGCGTCGTCGAGCAGCGTGTACGGGGGCGCTGCCGTGGTGCCCACGCCGGAGACGGTGCCGACGCGTCCCCGGTCGCCCTACGCGGTGAGCAAGCTCGCGGGGGAGTGGTACACGCGGGTCTTCGCCGAGCTCTACGACGTCGAGACCGTCGCGCTCCGCTACTTCAACGTGTTCGGCCCCCGGCAGCGCCCCGACTCGACCTACGCGGCGGTCATCCCGTTGTTCACCGCGGCGCTGCTCGCCGACGAACGTCCCACGGTCCACGGCGACGGCACCCAGAGCCGTGATTTTACCTACGTCTCCGACGTCGTCGCCGCGAACCTGCTGGCCGCGGGCGGACCACCGGAGACGAGCAGCGAGGTGTTCAACGTCGCGCCGGGTGCGGGATCGTCGTTGCTCGATCTGCTCGCGGGCCTGGGACGGGTGATCGGGGTCGAGCCCGACCCGGTCTTCGTCGAGCCGCGCGCCGGCGACATCCACACGAGCTGTGCCGACGCGTCCAAGGCCCGGACGCAGCTCGGCTGGGCTCCGGAGGTCACGTTCGAGGACGGCCTCGCCCGCTACGTCGACTGGCTCCGGAGCGGGTAGTCAGACGGGCACGATCGTCTGCAGCCCGTCGAAGCGCTCGAAGTCGCGGTCAAAGGTGCAGCATCGGGCACCGTGCTCCACTGCCAGGGTCGCCAGGTGCGCGTCACTGGTGAGGTTGCCGCCGGTTCCGGCCGCGAGGAGGAACCCCCGGAGCAAGGCGGCGTGTCGGCTGGTTGGGGAAACGACGACAGCGGGGCCCGCCGCCAGCCAGGCATCGACCAGCCCGAACGCCTCGGCGGCCGAGAGCGGCCGCTCCATCGCCGCGGGCAGCGTGGTGATTCGTATGAACGCGAGCAGCACCACCCACGCGAATCCAACGGGCTCGTCGCCGTTCAAAGCTTCCTCGAGCCACCGCCGCGCGGCCCGATGGTGGCGGGCCCTGGAGTTGGCGGCGTACAGCAGCACGTTGGCGTCGACGATGACCACGACTACTTGCCCAACGCAGCCTTGCGCGCGATCTCGTCGTCCTCGAGCCGGCCCGCGAGCTGGAGTGCCCGGTCGTAGTCGATCCCGGCGCGTTCACCCATCGCGAAACTCCGTTGCCGGAAGCGAGCTCGGCGCCCCGCAGCCGGCGTGAGCCCGGCCCGGATCGCGCGGTTCACCGCCTCCTTGAAGGAGAGGCCCTCCCGTTGCATCAGCTCCTTGACCAGAGCCTCGGTGTCCGGATCGAGCGTGACGGTGGTCCGCATAGTGGCATCATAGCATCAACACTAACGATGCTATGATGCCACTACAGGAGCAGTTGGGCGATCTGCTCGGCGGCCTCGGTCGGCGACAGGCCGACGTTCACGACCAGCTCGGGGTGCTCGGGCGCCTCGTAGGGGTCGTCGACCCCGGTGAACCCCGTGATCTCGCCGGCGCGGGCCTTCTGGTAGAGCCCCTTGGGGTCGCGGCCCTCGCACACCTCGATCGGCGTGGCGACGAAGACCTCGACGAATGCCACGCCGACCTCCGTGTGCCGAGCCCGGACGCGGTCGCGGTCGGCCCGGTAGGGGGAGATCAGCGGCACGATCGCCACCACGCCGGCATCTGCGAACAGCAGCGCGACCTCGCCGGCCCGACGGACGTTCTCGGTCCGGCTCGCGGCGTCGAACCCGAGGTCGCCGTTGAGACCGTGCCGAAGGTTGTCGCCGTCGAGCATGTAGGCGGGGATGCCTGCGGCGACGAGCCGATGCTCGAGTGCCGCCGCGATGGTGGACTTCCCCGAGCCCGAGAGCCCGGTCAGCCACACGGTCGCGCCGCCATGTCCGGTGGCTACCTCCCGCTCGGCGCGGGTCACGGCCGAAGCGTGGTAGGTGACGTTTGTGCTTCGCGGCTGGTCGGTCACGGCCGGCGGGAAGGGCTCAGTCGCCGGTGCCGAGGATCATCCCCGCGCCGACGGTTTCGTTGGTCCCTTCATCGATCAGGATGAACGAGCCGGTCGTGCGGTTGCGTCGGTACTCGTCGACGAAGAGCGGCGCGGTGACCCGCAGCGACACGCGACCCATGTCGTTCATCATCAGGGTGCCCGTGGTCTCGTCGCGGTGAAGCGTATTGACGTCGAGACAGTAGTGGAGGTCGCGCACCATGGCCCGCACCGAACGGGTCGTGTGCTTCAGCGCGTACTTGCCCTTCTCCTGCAGCGGCTTCTCGTTGAACCAGCAGATCATCGCGTCGAGCTCCTGGGTGACGGTCGGTGCGTTCTGTGGCCGGCAGAGCATGTCGCCGCGCGAGATGTCGATGTCGTCGGCAAGCCGAATCGTCACCGAGTTCGGCGGCATCGCCTCGTGCACGCTCCCGCCGTAGAGGTCGATCGACGAGATCGTCGAGATGAGTCCCGACGGGAGCACCAACACCTCGTCGCCCGGCCGAAAGATCCCGCCTGCGACCTTGCCCGCGTAGCCCCGGTAGTCGTGCCACTTGTCGCTCATCGGGCGGACCACCCATTGCACGGGGAAGCGCGCGTCGATGAGGTTGCGGTCGGATCCGATGTAGAGGTGCTCGAGGTGGTGCAGGAGCGTCGGGCCGCCGTACCAGGTGAGGTTCGGCGAGTGCTGCGTCACGTTGTCGCCGTGGAGGGCGGACACCGGGATGAACGCGAGGTCGGTGATGTCGAGCTTGCCGGCCCATTCGCTGAACTCGCTCGTGATGCGATCGAACACCGACTGCTCGTAGTCGACCAGGTCCATCTTGTTGACGCACAGTACGAGGTGCCGCACCTGCAGCAGCGACGCGATCACCGAGTGGCGGCGCGACTGTTCCACCACGCCCTTGCGGGCGTCGATCAGGATCAGCGCGAGATCGGCCGTGGAAGCACCGGTCACCATGTTGCGCGTGTACTGCACGTGGCCGGGCGTGTCGGCGATGATGAACTTGCGGGTCGGCGTCGCGAAATACCGGTACGCCACGTCGATCGTGATGCCCTGCTCGCGCTCGGCGCGCAGTCCGTCGGTGAGCAGCGCGAGGTTCGTGTAGTCGAAGCCCTTGTCGCGTGACGTGCGCTCGACGGCCACCAGCTGGTCTTCGAAAATCTGCTTCGAGTCGAGCAGCAGACGCCCGATCAACGTGCTCTTGCCGTCGTCGACGGAGCCGGCCGTGGCGAACCTCAGGAGCTCCATCAGCGCACTCCTCTCATCAGGCGCACTAGAAGTACCCCTCCTTCTTGCGGTCTTCCATGGCGGCGTCCGCGAACTTGTCGTCGGCGCGGGTGGCGCCGCGCTCGGTGATCCGGGAGGCGGCGACCTCGACGATCACCTCGTCGGGAGTCGCGGCGGGCGATTCGACCGCACCTGTGCACGTGGCGTCGCCGACGGTACGAAAGCGGACCAGGAGCTCCTCGACCTCCTCGTCGGGGAGTGGTGTCACGAAGTCGGTGAGCGCAATCAGCATCCCGTCGCGGCGGAGCACTTGGCGGCGGTGCGCGTAGTAGATCGAGGGGAGCTCGACGGACTCGCGGGCGATGTACTGCCACACGTCCATCTCGGTCCAGTTCGAGATCGGGAACACGCGGATGTGCTCACCCTGCTTGTGGCGCCCGTTGTAGAGGCTCCAGAGCTCGGGTCGCTGATTCTTCGGGTCCCACTGCCCGAACTCGTCGCGGAACGAGTAGACGCGCTCCTTGGCTCGGGCCTTGTCTTCGTCGCGGCGCCCGCCTCCGAACACCGAGTCGAAGCCGTGCTCCTCGATAGCGTCGAGCAGAGTCACGCTTTGGAGCCGGTTGCGCGTCGCCTTCGGCCCCTTGTCCTCGGTCACGCGGCCCGAATCGATGGACGCCTGTACCGACGCGACGACCAGGTCCACGCCGAGCTCGGCCGCACGGCGGTCGCGGTAGTCGATCACCTCGTCGAAGTTGTGGCCCGTGTCGACGTGCATCAGCGGAAAAGGGATCCGGGCCGGCCAGAACGCCTTCTCGGCGATCCGCAGCATCACCGCGGAGTCCTTGCCGCCCGAGAAGAGCAGCACGGGCCGCTCGAACTCGGCAGCCACTTCCCGCATGATGTGGATCGACTCGGCCTCGAGCTCGTCGAGGTGGGAGATGGCGATGTCGGTCACGCCGGTGCCCTCCGACGATGGACGAAACGTGCGAGTGTAGCCGCGCTCCGTGACCGAATTATCCCGAGGTCCTCTCGCTGACCGGCCGGGGCGTGGGTTGCTAAGACCCTGAGCATCGGCACGGGGTGACCGAGTGTTGAGCGTCCTCGGCGCCGGCCAGTCAGGTGCGCGTCAGGGCGAGGACCCGTTCGGCGTGCTCGGGGCGACAGATCAGTAGGTCGGGCAGCGAGCGCTCAGCCTCGTTGTAGCGCAGCGGCGAGCCGTCGAGTCGGCTCACGTGGAGGCCGGCCGCGGCTGCTACCGCCACCGGCGCCGCGGAGTCCCACTGGTACTGGCCGCCCGCATGTGCGTACACGTCGACCTCGCCGCGCAGGATCGCCATCGTCTTGGCGCCGGCCGAACCCATCGGCACCAGCTCGGCATCGAGTGCCTCGCGCAGTCGCTCGGTGACCTCGGGAGGTCGCGTTCGGCTCACGACGAGTCGCACCGGCCCCGGGCGTCTGGGCGTGAGCGCCGGGGTCGGATCCGTCGCGTACACCGAGCCGAGCGCGGGCAGCGCCACCGCGCCGACGGCTGCGGTGCCGTCAAGTGCGAGCGCCACGTGGACGGCCCAGTCGTCGCGGCCGTCTTCGCCGAACTCGCGGGTGCCGTCGAGCGGGTCGACGATCCAGACGCGCTCCCGGCCCAGGCGGGTTAGGTCGTCGGCCGACTCCTCCGACATGATCGCGTCGGTGGGGCGGTGCTCGTGGAGACGGTCGAGGATGAGCACGTTCGCCCGCGCGTCGCCCTCGGCCTTGCGCTCGGCGGGGTCCGCCATCTGCGCTCGTAGCGCGAGCAGCAGCTCGCCGGCCTCCGACGCGATGCTCGCGGCGAGTGCGGCGTCCGTGGCCGTCATCGCTTTCTCCGACGCCTTGCTTCGGGGTCGGCGGCCTTGCGTTCCACGGACTTGGGAAGCTTCCCGGCGGCGAGGTCGGCGAGCGTCACGTGCTCGAGCACGTCGCGCAGGCTGGCGCGCACCGCGATCCAGACGTCGACCAGGCGCGTCGCGGCACCGCCATAGTGCAACGTCTCGGGGGCCTCGCCGTGCACCGCGGCGAGCGGGCCGTCGACGGCCCGGATGACGTCGGCGACGGTCACCTCGTTCGCCGGCAGTGCGAGGAGGTAGCCACCGCGACTCCCCCGGCGCGACGCGACGATTCCGGCCGTGCGCAAGGCTCCCAGGATCGACTCGCAGAACTGGAGGGGCGCGTCCTGGGCCTCGGCGAGGTCGACGCCGCGCACCGTACCGCCCGGCGCCGCCGCGAGCTCGCAGCCAAGCCGCACCGCGTAGTCCGCCTTGGCCGAGATCCGCATAGAGCCGGGAACCTAGCCCGGAGGACCCATCTCGACGCCTCGCCGCGGGCGCGTCGCCCGTATGGGCCGATCGGCCTCTTCTCGTGACTCACACTGGACAATCTCAATCAGGTTGATAGAGTTAGCCGCTCATGGACAACCTCCTCCTGGTGGCGCTGGCCGGCTTCCTGGCGGCGATGGTCGACGGCGCGCTCGGCATGGGCTTCGGGCCCACCTCCTCGACGCTGCTGCTCAGCGCGGGGATCCCACCTGCTGCGGTGTCCACTACGGTCAACCTGGCGAAGGTGGCCTCAGGGCTTGCGGCGGGCGTGTCGCACTGGCGCTTCCGCAACATCGACCACCGGCTCGTGCTCCAGCTCGCCATCCCCGGCGCAATCGGCGCGGTGATCGGGGTGACGGTGCTCACCCACGTTCCGGCCGACACCATCCGGCCGCTGCTGGCCGCCCTGCTTGTGCTCGTCGGGCTGCGCATGCTGCTGCGGTTCAGCAAGGCGCTGCCCGCGCGTGTGGATGTCGCCGAGGGTGCGGCGTCGACCGAGGGGGCTCCCCGCTTCGACGAGCGCGGCGTGAAGGTCGTGGCGACCGCCGGTGGTGTCACCAACGGTCTGGTCGGCGCGTGGGGTCCGGTCGTCACCCCGTTCCTGATGCACAAGGGTCTCGAGCCCCGGTTCGCGATCGGCTCGGTGAACACCGCCGAGGTGGCGGTGGCGACGGTCGCCGCCGGCTCCCTCGTCGCGTCGCTCGGCCGTAATGGCTTCGACGTCGGCGTGGTCGTGGCGATGATGGTGGGCGGAGTGTTGGCGGCACCGCTCGCCGCCTGGGTGATCCGCTTCGTCCCCGCCCGGGGTATGGGCGTCGCGGTGGCCGCGCTGCTGCTCCTCACGAACGTGCGCGACCTCGCTTCGTGGGGAGACCTCGGAAGTATCGCCTGGGCCGGCTACGGCATCGTGGTGGTGCTCGCGCTCGGCGCCGCGCTCGCCCCGAGGCTCCGGGAACGTCGGCTCAGCGCGCGGTGGCGGGGGGCCGCTGCGGCTCCGGCATCCCTGGACTGACCGGTCGGCCGAGCAGGCCGTGGTCGCCCAGCGCCTCCACCGCGACCCGAGCGAGCTGCTCGACGTTCGTGCCGTGCTCGTCGGTCCATGTCGGGTACGACGCCACCAGCGCCTCGACGACGATCAGCGCGGCGAGGCTGTCGGTCATGGAGCCACCTTCGCGCCGAACGCCCGAGAGGTGGTGGAGATCCGACGGGTTGCGCCGGGATCCGGTCCGCGCCGCCGTGGAGCACACACGGGGAGTGAGCTTCGCTGCCCGAGAGGCCACGGATGGTGGTACGGACCCGGCGACGACGCGGCGAACCTGACTACCGTGTCAGTCATCGCGACGGGACGGAGCACGCCCGGAGGCGGACCGACCACGGGGGAGCACGGCGACCGATGGCCATCCACTACGAGCTCGACGACGAGCACATCGTGCGGATCACGATCGACCGGCCGGACGCGCGCAACTCGGCCGACATGGAGCACTTCAAGCTCCTGCGCGAGGCCTGGGAGCGCTTCGACGCGGATCCCGAGGCGTGGGTCGCGGTCATCACCGGTGTGGGGGATGCGTTCTTCACCGGCGCCGACCTGAAGCGCTACGTCCCGGAGATCACGAAGTTCCAGCGCCAGATCGTCGCCGAGGGCCTCACCGAGCTCGACGGCTACCGGCTCGACGACGGCACGAAGGCCGTGCTGCGCGGAGCGCGGATCTGGAAGCCGATCATTGCCGCCGTCAACGGCTTCTGCACCGCGGGGGGGATGGAGATGCTCGGCGGCATCGACATCCGCGTCGCCTGTCCCGAGGCGCAGTTCGCCGTGATGGAGCCCAAGCGCGGCCTGTTCGCCGGTGGCGGCACTACGGTCCGTCTCCCGCGTCAGATTCCGTTTCCGCAGGCGATGGAGTTCCTTCTCTGCGCCGACCTGATCCCGGCCCAACGCGCGCTCGAAATGGGGCTGTTGAACGCCGTCGTGCCTCGCGACGAGCTGATGGACGCGGCCTATGCCTACGCTCGCCGCATCACGGCCAACGCCCCGCTCGCGGTGCGCGCGACCAAGCAGAGCGTCTGGGAAGGCCTCGGGATGAACCTGAAGGACGCGTACCGCAACGAGTCGGCGCTCTCCTCGATGATCTTCCAGACCGAGGACGCCAGAGAGGGTCCCCAGGCGTTTGCCGAGAGGCGCCCACCGGTCTGGCAGGGGAAGTAGTGGCGCGCGGCACCAGCGCGCCCGACCCGCGCGCGCCCTGCATCGTCGGCGTCGGCTCTCGCACCTGGCACCCGGAGGAGACGGGGGAGGACGGCGCGCCGGAGCCCCTGGCGATGTGGGAGGAGGTGGCGCGTGTCGCGGCGGCCGACAGCGGCGTCGGCCAGGCGCTCCTCGACGGGGTCGACTCGGTCGACGTCGTCTACTGCCAGACCTGGCAGTACGACGACCCTGCCCGCCGCTTCTGCGACCGGCTCGGTGCGACGCCGGCCCGCACCGAGTACTCGGGCATCGGCGGCACGACTCCGCAGGTGCTCGTGCAGGATGCGGCAGCCCGGATCCTGCACGGTGAGACCGATCTTGCGCTCGTCGTGGGCGCCGAGGCGCTCGACACCCAGCGCCGGTACCGCAAGCGCGGTGACAAGCTGCGGTGCTCCTTCCCGCCGGAGGAACGGCGCCCGTTCCCGTGGGAGGCGCCGTTTCACCCTGCCGAGGTCGCGCACGAGGTGTTCCAGGCCTGGCTCACGTTCGCGATCTTCGACAACGCGCGGCGCGCGCATCTCGGCATCGGCCTCGAGGAGTACCGGCGCGAGCTGGGCGAGCAGTGGCACCGCTTCACCCGGGTCGCGGCTGCGAACCCCGAGGCGTGGTTCCCGCGTGAGCGCTCGGCGGACGACATCGTCGCTCCCACGCCGGAGAATCGCATGGTGGGCTACCCGTACACCAAGTACATGGTCTCGCTCATGGACGTCGACATGGCCGCAGCGGTGGTGATCGTCTCGCACGAGCGGGCCGACGCGCTGGGCGTGCCCCCCGACGAACGGGTGTACCTGCGCGGCTGGTGCTACGCGACCGATCCCGTGTACGTGGCGGAGCATCTCGAGCTGTGGCGGTCGCCGGCGATGGAGCGCGCGTCGGCCGAGGCCCTGCGCGGCGCCGGGATCGGGATCGACGACGTTGCCCATCTCGACCTCTACTCGTGCTTCGGTTCGTCGGTGAACTTTGCCCGCGACGCGCTCGGCGTCCGCGAGGACGACACCCGATCTCTGACCGTCACGGGAGGGCTGCCGTACCACGGTGGTGCGGGCAGCGACTATCTCTCGCACTCGATCGCGCAGATGACACGAGTGCTGCGGCGCGATCCCGGCGCGGTCGGCATGGTCAGCGGCGTCGGGATGCACATGACCAAGCACGTGTTCGGCGTGTACTCGACCGTGCCCGGGCCGGTGGTACCACCCTCACCGGTGCCGACGGTGCCCTCGGTCCGGATCGTCGAGACGTTCACCGGGAAGGGGACGGTGGCCGCGTACAGCGTGGTGCACGGGCGCGACGGAGCGCCGGAGTGGGGCGTGGCCGTGTGCGACGTGTCCGGCGGTGCGCGCTGCTACGCGAAGCTGCTCGATGCAGAGCTGCTCGCATCTGCCGA
Organism: Actinomycetota bacterium; assembly: GCA_016870395.1. Taxonomy (GTDB): domain Bacteria; phylum Actinomycetota; class Acidimicrobiia; order IMCC26256; family JAENVU01; genus SHUZ01. Next base: position 66,392 of record VGBT01000010.1, read on the forward strand.
GGAGACCGAGCTCGTCGGGCAGGAGCTGCGGCTCGAGACAATCGACGGCAATGTCAACATCGGGAGGCTGTGATGAGCAACGCCGCACTCGCGCCGGTCGAGTTCGACCCGCTGTCGGAGACCTTCTTCGACGACCCGTACGAGGTCTACCGGCGACTCCGCGACGAGGCACCCGTCTACTACAACCGTCACTACGGCTTCTGGGCGTTGTCGCGCTACCACGACGTGCTCGCCGCCCACCGCGACTGGCAGACGTTCAGCAGCACCCACGGCGCGACGATCGACCAGCTCACCGATCCGCAGGCGGAGCAGGTTCTCAGCGCTTCGATCATCTTCATGGATCCGCCGGAGCACGATCGCATGCGCCGCCTGGTCAGCCGCGTCTTCACGCCCAAGGCCATCGCGGACCTCGAGCCGCTCGTTCGAGGTCTGGTGGCCAAGTACCTCGACCGCCTCGTCGGCGAGCGCCGGGTGGACCTACTCGCCGATTTCGCGGCCCCGTTCCCGGTGGAGGTGATCTCGGCGATGCTCGGTGTGCCCGAGGGCGACCGCCAGCAGATCCGGCACTGGACTGACGCGATGCTGTCGCGCGAGCCGGGCAACCCGAAGCCGACGCGAGAGAGCATGGAGGCGGCCATGTACCAGGCCGCCTACCTGTACGAGCTGGCTCGGGAGAAGCGGCGCAACCCGGCCGACGACATGCTTTCCGGGCTGGTGGCGACGGGCCTGTCCGACGAGGAGGTCGCCGGGTTCGGGGGACTGCTCGCGGCCGCGGGATCCGAGACGGTCACCAAGCTGATCGGCAACGGCATCGTGTGCTTCGACCGCAACCCGAGTGAGTGGGCCAAGATCCTCGACGACCCGGGGACGCTTCCGCTCGCAGTCGAGGAGATCCTGCGCTACTGGGCGCCGTCGCAGTACCAGGGCCGCTGGAGCACCGTCGCTACGGAGTGGCACGGCGTGGAGATCCCGGCCGAGGCGCCGGTGGTGCTCGTGACGGGCGCGGCGAGCCGCGACGAGCGCATGTACCCCGACCCGGATCGCTTCGACATCTCCCGCCCGCTCTCGCTGTCGCTCGGGTTCGGCCACGGCATCCACACGTGTCTCGGGGCCGCGCTCGCGCGCCTCGAGAGCAGGGTGGCGTTCGAAGAGATCCGGACCCGCTACCCGCGCTATTCGGTCGACGAGTCGGGGCTTCGCCGGGTGCACATGTCGAACGTCGCCGGCTTCAGCAACGTCCCCGTCGAGGTTCCCGCCTGACCACTACCCGAGAGCACTCCGCCGTCCCCACTCCCGGATTGTGCGTTGAGGAGCGCTATCCGCTCCTCGGAGCACAAACCGGGGGAGGGTCAGGGGGCCATGAGGTGGGGGATCGTCGCCTGGTCGGCGTTGCCCGGCAGTCCCCATGAGGGCTCGTAGTCGAAGACGTCGGTCGCGCTGCGCGCGGCGAACCCCGTGTCGAGGATCTCGAGGTGTTCCGAGGTGACCAGTCCGGGGTGCAGCTCGCCACACGCGTGGGCGAGATCGAGGAGCTTCTGGCGCAGCTGCATCAAATAGCTCGAGCACCTCGCCGACTTGAGCTTGGGGTCGAGGCCACGCTGGCGCCAAGCGGAGCTGGCCGTGATCCCTCGGGCAGCGCGCGGTGTGGCAGCGCTTGGTGTGGATGCAGCCGACCGCGAACGCGAGCAGGGCCTGATCGGGAAGCCCGAGCCGCCCGGAGCCGATGAACACGAGCCGGTCAATGAGCTTTTGCTAGGCGAAGACCCGGTACACCCGGCTGAACCCGATCTTGAATGGCAGCGCCGCGTGGTCGGTGAAGGTGAGCGGACCGGCGCCGGCGCCCCCTTTCGCCCCCGTCGATCGTGAGGAAGTCGATGCCGCGTCCGCACGGGGCCATCTATCGCGCGAGATCCTCGAAGAGCTCCAGCTCGCCGACGGCCGACTTGATGCCGATGGGAAGGCCAATCCGTTGCGCGAGGAGCGCCGCGAAGTCGAGCAGCGAGTCGGCGTCGGTGAACGCCGAGTGGCGCGACGGGCTGCGGCAGTCGACGGCGGCCGCGATCCCGCGGACGGCCGCGATCTCGGGAGTCATCTTGGCCGCGGGAAGGAGTCCGCCGAGCCCCGGCTTCGCGCCCTGGCTCAGCTTCAGCTCGATCGTCTTGATCTGGGTGTTGCCGGCAACCACGTCGCAGAAGCGCTCGACATCGAACCGACCCTGATCCGCACGGCAGCCGAAGTAGCCAGTGCCGATCTGCCACACGAGCTCGCCGCCGTGGCAGTGGTACGGGGTGAGCCCGCCCTCCCCGGTGCCCTGCCAGCAGTCGGCGATCGCGGCGGCGGTGTTGAGCGTCTCGACGGCGCGTGCCCCGAGCGAGCCGTAGTTCATGGACGCGCTGTTCACGACCGAGGGCATGTGCGTCGCGCGCGCTCGACCCCGCGCCCAGGATCTTGGGGACCGGGATCGCGTAGAGCAGGTCTTGGTCGCCGCGTTCGAGCGGGAACCCGTGCTGCTTCACGATCACTGATCGGGAGCTGCGCTCGAGATCGTTGTCGGTGCCGAACCCGAAGTAGGTGTTCCGACGGTCCGCGGATGTGCAGATCCAACGACGCTCGTCGCGTGTGAACGGCTTCTCGGCGTCGTTGTCGGTGACGATGCCCTGCCGAAGCTCGGGGCCGATGCCCTCGAGCAGGTACCCGAGGTGTCCGATGACGGGAGACACGCGCAGGGTGGCGCGGTTGCGCTGGACGGGGTCGTAGACCACCACGACGACGAGCCCGACGCAGGCGAGGGCCAGCGCCCACTGCCAGGACGCTATGGCCGACGCTACGTCGCTCGCGGGAGGCCGAGGATCCTCATCGCGAGGACGTTCTTGTTCACCTGCGTGGTCCCTCCCGCGATCGTCAATGCCCGCATGTAGACCCGGTCCCGACCCCAGGTGCCGGTGTTCGCGTCGGCGCCGAGCACGTCGCCGGCGACCTCGCCCAGGTGCTGCTCGGCCTCGCTCCACACGAGCTTCGCGATGCTCGACTCGGGGCCCAGCTCGCGTCCGTGCATTGCACCGGAGATCGCGCGCTCGCTCACGAGCTTGAGGAGCTCGCCCTCGAGGTAAATGCGGGCGAGCTCCTGGCGCAGCACCGGGTCGCGTGCGGCGCCCGCGTCGACGGCCTCGTCGAGCAAGCGCCGGATCTTGGCGCGCAACCCCAGGTGGAGGTTCGCGACCGTGCCGCGCTCGTAGGCGAGCGTCGTCATCGCCACCCCCCAGCCTTCGTGCAGCGGTCCGAGGAGCGCAGCCTTGGGCACTCGCACTTCGGTGAAGAAGATCTCGTTGAACTCGCGCTCGCCCGTGATCGTGACGAGCGGCCGCACCTCTACGCCTGGCAGCGTCATGTCGACGAGCAGGCACGAGATGCCCTTGTGCTTCGGCGCGTCGGGGTCGGTCCGCACGAGCAGCTCGCACCAGTTGGCGAGGTGGCCGAGGGTGTTCCACGTCTTCTGGCCGTTGACGACGAAGTGGTCGCCGTCGAGCAGGGCCGTGGTCTTGAGCGACGCGAGATCGCTGCCGGCATCAGGCTCCGAGAACCCCTGGCACCAGATGTCCTCGCCGCGCAGCATGCGGGGCAGGAGCGCCTGGCGCTGCTCGTCGGTGCCGTGGGCGATGATCGCGGGCGCGATGTTGGAGAGCCCGAGCGGGTTCAACGTTCCCGGGGCGCCGCTGCGGTGCATCTCCTCCGCGAAGACGACCTGTTCGATGATCCCCGCGCCGCGCCCGCCGTACTCCTCGGGCCAGGCGATCGCCGCGTAACGAGCGTCGGCGAGCAGGCGGTTCCACTCGCGGAGCTTCGCGATGCGATCGGGTCCCATCTCCATCGAGAAGCCGAGGCCTTCTCCCCGGTACTCGTCGGTGAGGTGATCGTCGAGCCAGGCGCGGAACTCGGCGCGGAACGCCTCCGCCTCCGGCGGGTACGTGAAGTCCATCAGCCCTCGATCCCTCCTCGGGCGAGAGCCTGCTCGATCTCGACGGCCTTCTGCACGTTCTCGGCGTGGAGCTCCTCGGTCGTGCGAATCACCCCGTCGGCTTTCAGCTCTCCCATGATGTGCACCTCGCCGAGCGTGTCGTGCATGTACTTCGGGCCCTCGATTGTGGGGATGAACCAGCCGGTCGGGCACATCGTGAGCACCTCGACGAAGGTGAAACCCTCGTTGCGCATCTGGCACTCGAACGCGCGGCGGAACATCTTCTTCGTCCGGGCGACGGCACCCGCGTTGTGTACCGAACCCCGGGCGACGTAGACCGCGCCCTCGAGCCCTGCGATGAGATCGCCGATCAGGATGGGAAAGCCGTGATAGGCGGCGTCGCGGCCCGCGAGGGTGTTCTTGGTCCGCTGTCCGAGCACGGAGGTTGCCGTCATGTGGCCGCCGGTCTCACCGAAAACCCCGTTGTTGAGGAGCACGCAGGTCACGTTCTCGCCGCGCGCCGCGGTGTGGAGCACCTCCTGAAGCCCTTCGTTCACCATGTCGCCATCGCCCTGGAGGGTGTAGACGATTGTGTCGGGGCGCATCCGCTTCACGCCCGTCGCCACGCTCGGGGCTCGGCCGTGCAGCGCCTGGACGAGATCGAGGTCGGTCGTCATGGAGAAGCTCGTGTAGCAGCCGATTCCCGCAACCGCGATCGCACGCTGGGCCAGGCCGAGCTCCTGGATAGGCTCGAGGCAGGCGCGCAGCGCGAGCGGCTCGCCGCAGCCCGGGCACATGTGGTGGTGCTGGGTGAGCACAAGATCCGGCTTCTGCTGCCCGACGACCTTGAGCTCGGGGTTGGTGGCAGCCATCAGAAGCTCCTGTCGTTGTCGGGGAGCGGAGGAAGGGGCTCGCCGTGATGCAGGGCGAGGATGCGCTCGCGCACGATCTCCGTGTCGAGAAGCGGTCCGACGCCGAATCCCGATCCGTCGGTGGAGATGCCGCCGATGCCCGAGACGGGTGCGCGGCCGAGTACGCCGAGGCGGACGTCGTCGATCATCTGGCCGGCGCACAGCTCGAACACCCCGACCCGCGCGGCGCCCTCCGCTGCTTGCGCGACGGTCTCGTAGGGGAACGGCCAGAGCGTGATGGGCCGGACATAGCCGACCTTCTCGCCTTCCTCGCGCAGGTGTGCGACGACGTAGCGCACGAACTTGCCCGGTGGACCGAACGCGACGACCACGGTCTCGGCGTCGTCGCAGAACCCCTGCTCGACGCGCACCTCGGCGGCCTCGATGTCGCGCAGCTTCGCAGTGATGCGCCGGAGGTGGGCCTCGATGCCGGGGCTCGGCCGGCCGGCCTTGTCGAAGCCGAGTGGGCTCACGATGCGCGACCGGCCCGTACCGCCGAGGCTTCCGTCGACTGCCCACTCCTTCGTCGGCAGTGGACCGTCGAACGCGATGGGCGCCACGTCGACCGCCTCCTGGATGTGCGCGAGGAGGTAGTCGCCGTACACGAGCACCGGGTTCCGCCACTTGTCGGCGAGGTGGAACGCCAGCTGGGTCAGCTCGACTGCCTCGCGGATGTCCATCGGGGCCAGGACGATGTGGCGGTAGTCGCCGTGCCCGCCGCCTCGGGTGGACTGGAAGTAGTCCTGCTGACCCCGCGCCATGTTGAACACGACGAGCGGCAGCTCCGCGAGGGTGATCTCCGAGAAGCTCTCCTGCATGAGAGAGAGGCCCTGGCCGGTGGACCCGGTCGCGGCGCGCGCACCCGTGGCGAGCGCGCCCCACGCCATGCCCGCGGCCTCGAGCTCGCTCTCCGCGTTGACGCATACCCCGCCCTCCTCGGGCAGGCGGCGCGCGAAGTGCTCGAGCAGCTCGGTGAACGGCGTCATCGGGTAGCCCGCGAAGAACCGGCATCCGGCGGCGATCGACGCCTCAGCGATCGCCTCGGAGCCCTCCATCAGCTTCATGTCGTGCTCCCCGCGGTCGTGGCGGCGGCCGTCTTCCGGGGGCGCCGGAACACCTCGAACACGAAGTCGGGACAAATGAGCTGGCAGGCCGCGCATCCGGTGCACCCGTCGTGCAGCTCGGGGAAGTGATACCCGAGGTGGTTGACGTCGGTGCCCATGGCAAGCACCCGGGGCGGGCAGGCCTCGATGCAGAGCTCGCATCCCTTGCACACCTCGGTCGCGATGGTGACGGTCCCTCTGGCGTCGCGTGCGTCGTTCGTCTGGCTGTCCACGTGGCTGCTCACGTAGGTGCTCCCGCGGTGAGGGCAGCTGCCCACTCGTGGCCCGCGTGCAGCGCGATCTCGTTGGCCTCGATGTGCTGGGTCCGGTACGAGGGGATCGAGGCCCGCATCCCGTCGACCAGCGCCTCCCGCCCGACGACGCCCGAGACGGTCGCGAAGGCGGCAGCCATGACCATCGACCCGGCAATCGGTGTGCCGAGCTCGGTGGCAAGGTCGCTCGCGGGGACGCGCACGACCCGGTACCGCTCCGTGTCGAGCGGCTTTTCGAAGGTCGCGTCGTTTACGCAAACGAGCGCGCCGTCGCGCAGCTTGCGAGCGATCGGCTCCCAGAACTTGTCGTGCATCCCGATAGCCGCGGCGGCGTGGGAGACGAGTGGGGGCGACTCGAGCGGACCGTCGCCGACGACCACGGTCGCATTGGTGCTCATCCCGCGCATCGCACCCGCGTAGACGCCGAAGAGCATGACGTGGCGTCTCTCGATCGTTGCCGCCCGGGCCAGGACCTGCGCGCAGAGCTGCACGCCCTGGCCCCCGATCCCGGTGCACAGCACCTCAGTCTCCAAGACCGCACCCCCTCAACGAGAACTGCACGAGCTGGTCGACCTCGCGGGCCGTCGGTGCCCGACGCTCGGTGATGGCGTCGTGCGCGCTGCCCGTCGCGAGGTGGTACACCGCGTCGGCGGCGACCTCGCCGACGAGCGCGGCGAGCGGACCGACGAGACGGGATCGGGAGAGGCGTACCTCGTCGGGGTACGCAGCGGTGAGGCGGTCGGCGTTGGCGACGAACGGACGCGTCGTGTCGGCCGCGTTGGCGTCGCGCGCCTGCGCGAGCACGGCTTCGACCCAGGAACGCACGCGCCCGGCGTCGGTGCTCGCCCGCTGCATCCGCCGCTCGACGGTGGCCGTGAGGCGCTCGCGACCGTCTTCGAGCAGCGCGAGGAGGAGCTCGTCCTTGCCCTTGAAGTGCCGGTAGAACACCTGGTTGGAGAGGCCCGCGGTGCGCACGATGTCGCTGACCCGAGGGTCGATGGTCTGCTCGGTGCGCATCACCGCGAGGGCGGCGTCGAGTAGCGCGCGAATCTCGGCTGCGTAGGCCTCATGGCGTTCCGCGAGCGTGCGTCCCGCCCGGTCGGAAACGACGTTCTTCATATCCGGAACTGTATTCTAAGTATGGGCCCCGCGCCACTGTCGCGCCGGATCGCGACGCGGCATCATGGCCCGCCATGGATGCCGGACTGATCGCCCACGCCCGCCTGCGCCCCGACGCCGTCGCGCTCCGGCTTGACGACGTCATGCGCACCTATGCGGAGCTCGACGACCGCGCGCGGCGTCTCGCGCGCGTGCTCCACAAGCTCGGCGTGTGCCGCGGGGATCGGGTCGCCGTGCTGTTGCCGAACGGCTTCGAGTTCTTCGAGGCGCTGCATGCGTGTGGGCGGCTGGGCGCGATCGCGGTGCCAGTGAACGTGCACTTGAAGGCAGACGAAGCTGGTTGGATCGTCAGCGACTCGGGCGCGACCGCCGCCGTGGTCGACGAGTCGCTGCTCTCGGCGCTCGCGCTGGTGCGCGACGTGGCCCAGGTGGTTGTCGGGCGCGACTACGAGGCCGCGCTCGCCGACGTGCCCGAGACGGGCGAGGTGGACGACGCCGAGACGATCGGTGACGGCTGGCCGACGACCATGGCCTACACGTCCGGCACCACCGGGCGACCCAAGGGCGTGGCGATCGGGGAGGACGACTTCCGCCGCCTGGCCGCAGGCGTAGCCGCGGGAGGGCAGCGCTGGGGGCTGGGCCCCGACGACGTGCACCTGCTGGTCGGGCCTTCGTATCACTCGGGCCCGTGCTACTGGGCGCAGATGCACCTGGCCTTCGGAGGCGAGGTCGTGATCATGGTCAAGTGGGACGCGGAGGGGGCGCTCGCGCTCGTCGAGCGGTTCGGCGTCACGAACTCGCACATGGTACCGGCCAACTTCCAGCGCATCCTCGCGCTGCCCGACGACGTCCGCGGCCGGTATGACCTCTCGTCGCTCAAGATGGTGGTGCACGCGGCGGCACCGTGTCCGGTGCCGCTCAAGCGCGCGTTCATGGACTTCGTGGGCACGGAGAAGGTATGGGAGTACTACGGCGCGTCCGAGGGCGGCGGGACCGTCATCTCGCCCGAGGAGTGGCTCGCACACCCGGGCAGCGTCGGCAGGCCGTTCCCCGGCAACGAGTTCGTGATCCTCGACGACGATGGCCACGCGCTCTTGGCCGGCGAGGTCGGCACCGTCTGGGTGAAGCCCGCGGCATCGAGCTTCGAGTACCACAACGACCCGGAGAAGACGGCGGCGCAACACCGAGAGGGCTTCTTCACCGTGGGCGACGCCGGCTATCTCGACGAGGACGGCTACCTGTACCTGGCGGATCGCAAAAGCGACATGGTGATCACCGGGGGAGTGAACGTGTACCCGCGAGAGATCGAGGAGTGCCTTCTGCGCAACCCGGCGGTGGTGGACTGCGCGGTGCTCGGCGTGCCCGACGATGAGTGGGGCGAGGTGCTGTACGCGATCGTGCAGTCGGCGCCCGGCGCGGCGCTCGACGAGGACGGAGTGGTGGCCTGGGTGCGCGAGCACATGGCCGACTTCAAGCGCCCGCGCGTCGTCGAGCTGGTGGAGGAGCTCCCACGCGACCCCAACGGCAAGGTGCGCAAGCCCAAGCTCCGCGAGGCCTACCTCGCCCGGACGACCGAAGGGCGCTGACCCCTCGGCGCTTTGACGTCAGCAGACCACGATCATCGCGGTCGAGCGACGCCGAGACCCTGGGGGACGGGTTCGCAGGGTCAGGGTTTTACAGGTAACAAGACTTGTCGATAAGGTTCTCGTCGTGCAGACGGTCGAGGAGCTCACCGAGCGCTTCCGGGCGCAGGGCCTGCGGGTCACCCCGCAACGCCAGGCGGTCTTCGCCGCGCTGCACGGCAACGACGGTCATCCGACGGTCGAGGCGATCCACGAGCGGGTGAGCTCGGCGATGCCGACGATCTCGCTGCGCACCGTGTACCAGACGGTGCACGATCTCGAGGCGCTCGGCGAGGTGCGCCTGCTCGATGTCGGGCTCGGCTCGATCCGGGTGGACCCCAACGTCGAGGCGGAGCATCATCACCTGGTGTGCACCGCCTGCGGCAGGGTGCGCGACGTGCAGTTCGCCGCCGACCAGGTCCCGCCGTTGCCCCGAAGCGTCCGCGGCGAGTTCCACCCGACGTCCGTCGAGGTGGTCTTCCGTGGCGTGTGCGACACCTGTCTCCGTCCCTGAACCGTCCCCCCGAACGAAGGAGCACACGAGATGCCCGACCTCAAGGGAACCAAGACCGAGGGCAACCTCAAGGCGGCCTTCGCCGGCGAGAGCCAGGCGAACCGCCGCTACCTCTACTTCGCCCAGAAGGCCGACGTGGAGGGCTACCCTGACGTCGCCGCGCTGTTCCGCTCGGTCGCCGAGGGCGAGACCGGGCACGCTTTCGGCCACTTCGACTTCCTCGCCGAGGTCGGCGACCCGGCGACCGGCGAGCCCGTCGGCCCCACCACCGACAACCTCAAGTCGGCGATCGCGGGTGAGACCTACGAGTACACCGAGATGTACCCGGGCTTCGCCAAGACCGCGCGCGACGAGGGCCTCGACGAGATCGGCGAGTGGCTCGAGACCCTTGCCCGGGCCGAGAAGAGCCACGCGGGTCGCTTCGCCCAGGGGCTCGAGTCGGTCAGCTGATCCACCCCGAGCCAGGCTCGTTCGAACGGCCCCGGGGGATCGCTCCCGGGGCCGCTCCCTTTGCCAGGAGGCAGGTCGGTGACCACCAAGAACCTCTACGACCCGCTCGCGCCCGCCTACTTCGACGCGACCGACGCGCGCTCCGAGCGCGACCGGACGTTCCAGATCTGCTCGGACTGCCGCGTGTGCGTGCGGTTCTGTCCGAGCTTCAAGGACCTGTTCCGGATGATCGACACGCGCGACGACGGCGCGCACGACGTGTCGTTCCTCTCCGACGAGGAACACCGCCAGGTCGTCGACGAGTGTTACCAGTGCAAGCTCTGCTATGTCGTCTGCCCCTACACGCCGGGCAAGGAGCAGGACTGGGTCATCGACTTCCCGCGCCTGATGCTGCGCTCGCTCGCGATCCAGGAGCGCGCCGGACAGGTGTCGAAGGGTGCGAAGCTCCTGGCCCGCACCGATCTGCAGGGCAAGGTGGCCACGAGCCTTGCGCCGATCGTGAACCGGACGAACGACGTCGGAGTCGTGCGCGCTCTGATGCAGAAGACCACCGGGATCGCGAAGGACCGCCTGCTGCCCACCTACGACCGGGTGCGCTTCGGCAAGTGGTTCCGACGCCGCGAGCGTGGACGTCTCACGACGACGCCTGCGACCCGTGGACACGTCGCGATGTTCCCGACGTGTCTCGTCGAGTACCAGCAGCCGTCGATCGGCCGGGCGCTCGTGGGGGTGTACGAGCGCAACGGGATCGGCTGCGACCTGCCCGAGGGCCAGGTGTGCTGCGGCATGCCCTGGCTCGACGCGGGCGACACCGAGAGGTTTGCGCAGCACGCGCGCCGCAACGTCGAGGTGCTCGCGCCGGAGGTCAAGGCGGGCAAGGCGGTCGTGGTGCCGCAGCCGACGTGCGCCTACGTGGTGAAGAACGAGTATCGCGACTTCCTCGGTACCGACGATGCCCGGCTCGTCGCGGAGCACACCTATGACACGTCCGAGTACCTCATGGCGCGCCACCGCGAGGAGCCGCTCGACGCCGACTTCTCGCAGGGCCGCATGTACGAGACGATCACGTGGCAGGCGGCGTGCCACTACCGGGCGCAGCAGATCGGGCCCAAGAGCCGCGACCTCATGGCGCTCACCGGCGCGCGGGTGACGATCGTGGAGCGTTGCTCGGCGATCGACGGCACATGGGGCCTGCGGGCGGAGAACGTGGAGATGGCCCGGAAGATCGCGAAGCCGTTGATGGAAGCCGTCGAGAAGGCGGAGACAGACCTCGTCACGGGCGACTGCCACCTGTCGAACACCGCGATCCGCGAGGCGACCGGCCAGGCGCCCTCCCACCCGCTTGAGGTGCTGGCGCGCGCGTACGGCATCGAAGAGGCGTGATGCGAAAGCTGACCCAGGCCGACATCAAGGACCTGCGGGAGTACGAGCGTGAGCGCGACGCGTTTCGGTCCGAGATCATCGCGATGAAGAAGAAGCGGCGGATCCACGTCGGCGACATCGTCACGATTGTGTTCGAGAACGCGGCCACGATGCGGTTTCAGATCCAGGAGATGGCGCGAGTGGAGCGGATGCTGCGCGACGAGCAGATCGCGCACGAGATCGCGACCTACAACGAGCTGATCCCCGAAGACGGCGAGCTGTCGGGGACGATGTTCATCGAGATCGACGACCCCCAGGCGCTCCGGTACTGGCTTCCGCGCCTCACCCGCATCCAGGACTATGTGCACATCGAGGTGGGCGGCGAGCGTGTCCCGGCCCAGGAGACCGACGAGGACCGTCTCACCCGCGAGGAGGAGATGACCACGACCGTCCACTACCTCAGGTTCGCGTTCACGGAGGCCCAGCGGCGGGCGTTCGGCGAGGGCCCGGTCGCGATCGTGGTGGACCATCCGGCGTATCAGGCCCGGACGGAGCTGACCGAGGACCAACGCGAGGAGATCGCCGGCGACTTCGCCGCCTGACCGTAGGCTGCGCAGCGTGCACCTCCCGATCACTCGCCTGCATCCTGACGCCCACCTCCCTGCCCAGGCCCACGACGACGACGCGGGCTACGACGTGTGCGCGCTCGCGGGCGCGGTGCTCGGGGCAGGTGGAGGGCGGGCACTGGTCGGCACCGGTCTCGCGATCGCGGTGCCCCCGGGCTACGCCGCGCTCGTGCTGCCCCGGTCGGGTCTCGCGCTCGAGCATGGGGTCACGCTCGTGAACACGCCGGGGCTCATCGACCCGCAGTACCGCGGCGAGCTGAAGGTGCTCATGCTCAACACCGACCCGGCGGAGCCCTACGAGGTCCACGCCGGCGACCGGATCGCGCAGTTGGTCATCCAGGCCGTCTCCTCTGTGGAGTGGTCGGTGGTCGACACGCTCGACAAGACCACCCGCGACACCTTCGGCTTCGGTTCCACCGGCCGCTGACGGCCGATCTCGGAACGATTCGGGCCCTATGGGGGCCTCGAACGTGCCGAGAATGGTGAGGGGCTAGCGTCCGGCGCCGTGACCCATCCACGCCGGTTCCGCTTCGCCGTCCTCGCCAAGCAGGGGCGTTTCGCGGCCGGGTGCCGCGACCTCGCCGCACCGCCGAGGACCTCGGGTACTCGACGTTCTTCATGCCTGATTACTTCGTCGATTACGCGCTCGCCCCGATCCCCGGCATCGCCGCCGGCACTCGCTTCGACGACCTCGAGATCCAGACCCTCACGGGCCTCGTCCACGTCACCGACGACCGCGACGCGGTGGCGGCGGGCATGGCCGCACACTTCGGCGTGGAGCCGTCGGTCGCGCTCGAGACCCCTGCCACGCCGGTGGGCACGAGCGACCAGATCTGCGACGAGCTCCATGCTCGCCGCGAGCGCTGGCAGATGAGCTACGTCGTCGTGCCCGAGGAGTTCGTCGACACGCTCGCGCCCGTTGTCTCCCGGCTCGCCGGAACCTGAGTGCACCGGCCCTCGCCGGGTTCGAGAGGAGTGACATGACCAAGCCGTTCACGTTCGGGGTCCAGGTCGGAGGCACGCGCGACGGCGCCGACTTCCGCGCCCACGCCCGCAAGATCGAGGACCTCGGGTACGAGACCTTCTACCTTCCCGACCACTTCGTCGACACCGCGATGGCGCCGATGGTCGGCCTCGCGGTCGCGGCCGAGGCGACCACCACACTGCGGGTTTGCGCGCTCGTCCTCGACAACGACTACAAGCACCCGGCGATCGTCGCCAAGGAGACCGCGACGATCGACGTGCTCTCCGGCGGTCGCGCCGAGCTTGGGATCGGCGCCGGCTGGATGAAGGTCGACTACGACGCGCTCGGCATCCCGTACGACTCGGCTGGGACGCGCATCGCGCGCCTGGAGGAGGCGTGCGCGGTGATCAAGGGCGCGTGGGCCGACGGAGCGCACTCGTTCGCCGGCAAGCACTACACGATCTCCGAGTACGACGCGATTCCGAAGCCGACCCAGCGGCCCGGTCCGCCGATCCTCATCGGCGGTGGCGGACCCAAGCTGCTGCGCCTCGCCGGACGGGAGGCCGACATCGTGGGGATCAACCCGAACCTGCGCGCCGGCGCGGTCACGAACGACGCCGCGACCGACTCGGTCGCAGAGAACATCGACCGAAAGGTCGGCTGGATCCGCGAGGGTGCGGGTGCCCGCTTCGACGACCTGACGCTCCAGATCCGCTACTTCTTCGCCAACGTCACCGACGACCGCCAGGGCCTGGCCGAGGCGATGGCGCCGGCCTTCGGGCTCTCGCCGCAGGACGCGCTCGACGCGGGGATCAGCCTCGTCGGCACCGTGGAGGAGATCTGCGACATCCTCGTGGAGCGCCGCGAGCGCTGGGGTGTGAGCAGCATCGTCGTGGGCGACGACGCCTTCGAGGCGTTCGCGCCGGTCGTGGGACGCCTCGCCGCAAGCTGATCGGCGCGTACCTCCGCAATCAGGGCCCGGGTGCCGATCGGCTCGCGCCGAGCTGCTCTGGGATCCAGGTGCCGAGTCGCTCGCGTAGCTCGTCGTGCGCCTCGGTGAGCAGGTGGCCCGCGCCGGGCAGGATCACGACCTCGCCCTGGCCCGCGAGCATCCGCACGACGGCGCTCGTCTCGGCCGAAAGGATTTCGTCGCGGTCGCCGTGGAGCAGCAGGAGCGGGGTCGCCCCGAGCGCCGATGCATCCTCGCAGCCGGCCGACTGCGTGGAGAGCGTGACCACACCCGCGCAGTGCCCCGACAGCACGATCCCGGCCTGCACCGCGACCGCGCCCCCGAACGAATGTCCGACGGTCACGAACCGGCGCGCGCCCCGACGGGACGCGAGGTCGGCCGCGGCGGCGACGTCGTGCACACAGCGGCCGAGGTCGTTGGGTTTGCGGTAGCCGACGCGCACGGTGCCGATGCCGAGCTCGGCGAACCGGTTGCCGAGGTCGTGGTAAAGGCCACCGGCGGGGCCGAGCAGCCCACCCATGCCGCCGCCGCTCATCAGCACGATGTGCTCCGCGTCGGGTGGGCCATGCGCAACGAGCGTGAGCAGCCCGCGCAACGTGTAGACCTCGGTGTGGCGTAGGCCGGGCGCGATCTCCACCTCCTCCATCGCGAGTGCCTCGAGGAGCTCGAGCGGCGAGCGGGGCGCGCCGGCTTCGTCGGTCACAGCATCGAGCGGAGCAGGTCGCGGGTGCGGGCGCGGTCGGCGCGGCTGCCGTACTCGCTGGCGACGAAGTCGGTCGCTCCCGCGTCGCGCACCCGCTCGATGCCGGCGCGCACTGTGGCCTCGTCGCCAACGATCGCGACGTCGGCCGGTCCGGCCGCGCCCTCGCGGTCGAGCATGGCCCGGTAGGACGGCAGGAACCCGTACACCTCGAAGGTGGCTGCGGCGGCGCCGCGCGCGGCCTGCTCGTCGTGGGTGACGCACACGGGGAGCGCGACCGCGACGCGCGGTGCCGGCCGACCGGCTTCCTGTGCAGCGGCGTTGATCGCGGGTGCGGTGTGCTCGGCGATCGTGGCCGGGCCCGTCATCCAGGTGACCGTGCCGTCGGCGAGGGTGCCCGCGAGCTTGAGCATCTGGCTGCCGAGCGCCGCGATCAACACCGTTGGTGCTTCTGCCCCGGGGACGGTCACGCCGACGTGCGCGTGGAGCGTCTCGCCGTCGAAGTCGGCCGACTCGTCGCGCAGCAGCGGCATCAGGATCGACAGGTACTCCCGCATGTGGCGCACGGGCTTGTCGTAGGACAGGCCGAAAATCCCCTCGATCACCATCTGGTGCGACAGGCCGATGCCGAGCATGAGGCGGTTGCCGCTGACGGCCTGCACGGTGAGGGCCTGCGCGGCGAGCGATACGGGATGGCGCGGGTAGGTGGGCACGACGCCGGTGCCGAGCTCGATGTCGGGCACCTTCGTGGCGATGACCGCGAGCACGGTGAGCGCGTCGGCACCGAAGATCTGGGGGATCGCGAACGAGGCGAAGCCCTGGGCCTGCGCCGCGGCGGCCGCCGCGGTCACCATCTCGATGTCGTTGCCGGCGGTCACGTCGCCGCCGAAGATCCCGATCCGCATCCGGTCCTCACTCTCTCGAAGCGTGGCGGGGACCCTATGCGGTCGAGCCGGTTCCGGGGTGGGGAGCGCGCTATCCTCGTTCCCTCACGCGGACGTGGCTCAGTTGGTAGAGCATCACCTTGCCAAGGTGAGGGTCGCGGGTTCGAGTCCCGTCGTCCGCTCCATCGAAACCTCCTGCTCGGCAGGGGGATTCTTCTTTGTGACCTGGGCTTGCGCGTCCGTGACGGTGCTCGTCGCCGTGCCGTGCCGTCCTCGGTGATTTCGTGCCGTGACGGCCTATGTCGCTCCAGATTGTGCCCAGATTGTGCCCGGGGCACAACGATGCCTCCGAATTCGCGGGCGGAGACGCGCTAGATGCTCCCACGCGCCGACCCGGCGTTGGTGGACACTCCTGCCGCGATGCGGCGATGCACGTTCTGTGACACCCGTGCCGGTGTCAGCTGCGAGCCGATCGCCGATTCGGGCGCGGGCCAAGTCGGTGTCCCGCCCGCTCGAAGCGCACCTCTCGCTACAGTCTGCGTGGTGGAGGTCCGGCCAGCCTGCGGGCATGACCTCGACGCGATGGTCGAGGTCATGTTCGCCGAACCAAGCGTCGAACAACGTGTCTTCATGCCATCGATCGCAGGAGCACGGCGCTTCAGTCGGGTCCTCTGGCAGCGTGCCGACCTGGATGACTTCGTCGTCGCGGACGATGGTGGGGATGTCGTCGGTTTCGCGTGGTTCAGCGAGCGAGGGGTGTCGATGTGGGCTGGCTTTCGCGCTGCCGTCACCGGATTGGGTTGGATGGGTCCGATCAGGCTCGCTGCGCGCGGCTGGCCCCGGCAGCTGGTCGAGATCTCCATGCCGGACGGCATCAAGCTGATCGAGCTACAAGTCCATCCGTCGCGCCGTGGGAACGGAATCGGCTCCGCGCTGCTTGCCTACGTGATCGCCGAGGCCGGGCACCGGCCGATCTCGCTGACGACCCGGAGCGACAACCCAGCGCGACGTCTCTACGAACGCCACGGCTTCGCCGTGACGGCTGAGAGGGCACACCCGACCTTCGAACGTCGCACGGGCACGCCCGGCCGCGTGCTGATGGTGAGAGCCGCGTAGCTGTCGCCTGCCTCGAGCGCAACCAGATCGGCGGTTCGGGTCGCGTCAACGTGGATGCGAAGCGTCACCGAGCGCGCGGCCATAACCCCGTGGGGCACCGTCCCCGAAGTGCCTGCTGCCGGAGACACCCCCGGGACATCGAACGAGAGGCCCAGCGGGAGGTCCGACGGGAGGTCGCGGTGGCGGCGGGAGGTCGAACGGGATGCCTGGCGGGATGTCGTCTCGCCCCTCGGGAGGTCGAACGGGAGGTCGAACGGGAGGTCTCCCCTGAGGTTCCGAACCGTCCGTGGGGGCCGGGAGTAGCAGGGTCGCAGCGCGGCCGCTGTGACCCGAAGCGGTGACCGCCAGCGATCTCGAATCGCGTGGCGACTTCTCGGGCGCTGAACGGCCTACGGGGGCATGGAACGTCATGCTGTCTCGTCCAACTTGTCGAATCCCGCTGATGGTCTGCCGACCTTCCTGACCGTCGAGGAGGCCGCGGCGGTCCTACGAATCGGACGTACGGCCGCCTACCTCCTCGCCCGCCAATGGGAAGACAGCGGGGGCGAGGAGGGCCTGCCGGTCGTCCGCTTCGGGCGAACCCTCCGGGTGCCGGTCCAACAGCTCGAGCGAATCGCCGCCGGCGAAGTCCGAGCGAAGCGCACGCGAACGCGAGAAGCCACGCGGAGCTCGCGCCCAGCCGAGACTGCCTCCAACCACGATCCCCGCCAGGCGACGACGAGCGCCGTTCCCGAGGCGTCATGACGTCTTCGAGCGACCTCCCGTTCGGCACCCCTCTTCGCGCCGACGCACTTGCACCATCGGTGCCCTCGCCCGACCGAGCCGTCCGGTCCGCTGGGGGAGCGGCGTCGTGTTGAGCATCGGCAAGCTCAGCCCGGGCCGGGCCGACTACTACCTCGACACGGTCGCTCGGGGCGCCGAGGAGTACTACCTCGGCTCCGGAGAGGCACCGGGCCATTGGCGCGGCCGCGGTGCGGAGAGCCTCGGCTTGTCGGGTGAGGTCGCCGGTCGCGATCTCCGCAGCGTGCTCGCCGGACACGACGACACCGGCGAGTCGTTGCTCGCCCGTCAGGGTCCCGAGCGGATGCCGGGGTTCGATTGCACCTTCAACGCGCCGAAGTCGGTCACCCTTCTCTTCGCGCTCGGCTCCGACGAGGTCCGTCGTCACGTCGGCGCAGCGCACGATGCCGCGGTCGACGCGGCGCTCGGCGTCCTGGAGGCGGAGGCGTGCCGGGTGCGCCGGGGTCGGGGTGGTGCCCACGTGCTTCCCGGCGAGGGGTTCGTCGCCGCGGCGTTTCGGCATCGCACGTCCCGGTCAGCCGACCCGCACCTGCACACCCACGTCGTGATCGCCAACCTCGCGCGGTCCGTCGACGACGGCCGCTGG
>VGBT01000011.1 GCA_016870395.1 Actinomycetota bacterium
CGCGCCCCGCACCGATGGCGGTCCGCCGCGCCCGGGCGGCTTCCGGGGTGCTCCCGGTGGGGGTGCTCCTGGCGGGTTCCGCGGTGGTCCCGGTGGCGGTCGGGGTGGTCCCGGTGGCGGTCGGGGTGGTCCCGGTGGCGGTGGTCCCGGTGGCGGGCCGGGCGGGTTCAACCGTGGGCGCGGTCCGGGTGGGCCGGGGCAGCGGCCCCGGCGCAAGAAGCGGCGCCGTCGCAACGCGGAGGAGCTCGGGCCCCAGTCGGCGCCGACGCTCACACCGTCCGACGCGCCGGTCCCCGAGGGCGAGATCGTCGTGGCGCGTGGCATCACGATCCAGGAGCTCGCGCCGAAGCTGAACCGCACGAGCGCGGATCTCGTGCGCATCCTGTTCGACGCGGGCGAGATGGTCACCGGCACACAGTCGATGGCCGACGAGATGATCGAGCTGATCGCCCAGGAGCTCGGGGCCGAGGTGCTGCTGGTCGAGCCCGGTCAGGAGCAGGAGCTCGAGCTCCAGGCGCTGCTCGGCGACGACGAGGAAGCAGAAGACGAGGCGCTGCTCGAGCCGCGCGCGCCCGTCGTGACGGTGATGGGCCACGTCGACCACGGCAAGACGACCCTCCTCGATCGCATCCGCGAGACCAATGTCGTCGCGGGCGAGGCCGGCGGCATCACCCAGCACATCGGTGCGTACCAGGTTGTGAAGAACGACCGTCTGATCACCTTCATCGACACCCCGGGCCACGAGGCCTTCACCGCTATGCGCAAGCGCGGCGCGGAGGCCACCGACGTGGCCGTGCTCGTGGTCGCCGCCGACGACGGCGTGATGCCCCAGACCGTGGAGGCGATCAACCACGCACGCGCGGCCGAGGTGCCGGTCGTCGTCGCGATCACGAAGGTGGACCGTGAGAACGCCGACACGACGCGAGTGAGACAGCAGCTCGTGGAGCAGGAGCTCGTCCCCGAGGAATGGGGCGGCGACATCGTGGTCAACGAGGTGGCGGCCACGGAGGGCGTCGGCATCGACGATCTGCTCGAGTCGATCCTGCTGGTGGCGGATCTCTACGACCCGCCGCTCGGCGCGAACCCCAAGGTACCGGCCCGGGCGTTCGTGCTCGAGTCCAACCTCGATCCCGGGCGCGGCGTGGTCGCGACCGTGCTCGTGGAGCGGGGCACCTTGCGGGTCGGCGATCCGGTGGTCGCCGGCGGCGGCTGGGGCAAGGTGCGCGCGATGTTCGACGACGCGGGCGCTCAGGTGAAAGAGGCCGGTCCGTCGACGCCGGTGGAGGTGCTGGGCCTTGACGACGTCCCACTCGCCGGCGACGAGCTGCGGGTCGCGCCCAACGAGAAGATCGCACGAACCGTGGCGGAGGCCCGCTCGCGCCGTCGTCGCATCGCGAACATGACCCACCCGATGACGCTCGCCGGTGGCGCACGGCTCGAGGACATCTTCGCGATGGTTCAGCGGGGCGAGGTCGCCACGCTGAACCTCGTGCTCAAGGCCGACATGCACGGCTCGCTCGAGGCGGTCACAGACGCGCTGCGCAAGCTCGACCAGGAGCACGACGAGGTCCGTCTCAGCTTCGTGCACCGCGCCGTCGGCGGCATCACCGAGTCCGACATCGACCTGGCCTCGGTGTCCAACGCCACCGTGATCGGTTTCAACGTGCGCCCGGACCGCAAGGCCCGGGAGCTCGCGGAGGCCGAGAAGGTGGAGATGCGCCTCTACGAGGTGATCTACCAGGTTCTCGACGACGTCAACGCGGCGCTGCTCGGCATGCTCAAGCCCGAGTTCGAGGAGGTCGTCACCGGCGACGCCGAGGTGCGCGAGATCTTCGGCGTGCCCCGCGTGGGCAAGGTTGCGGGTTGCTTCGTGCGCCACGGGGTCATCACCCGGGGGTCGAAGGTCCGCTTCCTGCGCGAGGGCACGATCATCTGGAAGGGGTCGATCGCCTCGCTCAGGCGGTTCAAGGAGGACGTGCGCGAGGTCCGGGAGGGCTTCGAGTGCGGCATCGGACTGGAGAACTTCCAGGATCTGAAGTCGGGGGACGTGATCGAGACCTTCGAGGAGCGCGAGGTCGTCAGAACGTGACCCTGACCATCGTGGGCGGGGGAGGCGTGGAACAATGGATTTCGTGCACGCCTGGGCCGTTCGCTACGACCTCCACATCCCGGAGAGCCGTTCGCTGAAGGCGAAGCGCGCGGCGGTCCGCCCGATCGTCGACGGTCTCCGCCATCGGTTCCGAGTGTCCGTCGCCGAGGTCGACCACCTCGATCAGTGGCAGCGCGTCGCGGTCGCGGTGGCGCTGGTCGCGCAGAGTGATCGGCACGGGCGCGAGGTGCTCGACGCGATCGGCCGGTTCGTGCAGACGCGACCCGATGTCGAGGTCGTCGGTGTCCAGACGGCCGCGCTCGAGCTAGAGGACGCCTGATGGCCCGCCCCCGCCAGCCCGCCAAGCAGTACCCGCGCACCGCGCGCGTCAACGAGGTGGTGCTGGAGGTGCTCGCCGATGAGCTCGAGCAGCTGTCCGACCCGCGTGTTGGCTTCGTGACGCTGACGGGGGTGGCGGTCAGCCCCGATCTCCGTCATGCCGACGTCTACTACTCGGTGCTCGGCACCGCCGAGAACCACACCGAGACCGCGGCCGGGCTCGTCGCCGCGGGTCCGCACTTGCGCGCCGTCCTCGGTCGACAGGTGCGCCTCAAGTACCTGCCCGAGCTGCGCTTCCACGAGGATCCCGCCGTAGAGACCGGCCAGCGCATCGAGGCCATCATCCGTGGCCTGCACCGCGACGAGGCGGGAGGGCGATGAACGAGTGGGAGGACTACTCGAGCGCGCTCGACCGGGCGGCAAAGGTGATCGACGACGCCGAGCTCGTGGTCCTCGCGTGCCACGTGAACCCCGACGGAGACGCCCTCGGGTCGATGCTTGCCTTGCACCTGGCCCTGCTCGCCGCCGGACGTCGGAGCGTCGCGTCGTTCCCGGCACCGTTCGTTGTCGCGCCCCACTACCGAGAGCTGCCCGGCCTGGACCGCCTGGTCCCGCCGTCGGAGGTTCCCGAGGCACCCGACGTGATGGTCACCTTCGACTGCGGTGCAATGAACCGCCTCGCGGGGCTGCAGCCCACCGCCGAGCGCGCCGGCGAGCTGATCGTGCTCGACCACCACATCTCCAACGAGCGCTACGGCACGGTCAACGTCATCGATTCCGACGCGGCCGCGACCGGCGTCGTGGTGCACCGCCTCATCGGGCGTCTTGGGCTCCCGCTCACCGACGGGTCCGCGATCGCGCTGTACGCCGCGCTGGTGTGCGACACGGGTCGCTTCCAGTACGAGACCACCACACCCGAGGTGTTCGCGCTCGCAGGCGAGCTCGTCGGCTACGACGTCCCGGTGGCCCGGCTCAGCCGGACGCTCTTCGAGGAGCACCGCTTCGCGTATCTCCAGCTGCTCGCCGAGGCCCTCGCCGCTGCCGAGCTCGTGCGTGAGCAGCGGTTCGTGTGGACCGCGGTGACCCAGGAGATGCTGGCTCGTCACGGGGTCGCGCTCGAGGAGATCGAAGGTCTGATCGACGTGGTCCGGCGCACTGCGGAGGCCGACATCGCGTGCGTCCTCAAGGAGGAGGCCGACGGCAGCGTCAAGGTGAGCCTGCGTTCGGTGGGTGACTCCGACGTGCGCCTCGTGGCCTCGGCTTACGGTGGCGGCGGCCATCGATTTGCGGCGGGCTTCACGTCGACGGTCGGCATCGCCGAGACCGTCGACCGCATCCGCGCCGCGCTCTGAGCCCGCGGGCTCCCGATGACGCTCGACGTATCCCGATGACGCTCGACGTATCCCGATGACGCTCGACGTATCCCGATGACGCTCGACGTATCCCGATGACGCTCGACGGCCTCTTCGTGGTCGACAAGCCGGCCGGTTGGACCAGCCACGACGTGGTCGCGAAGCTCCGGGGGGTGCTGCGCCAGAAGCGCGTGGGCCACGCCGGCACCCTCGACCCCGTCGCCACCGGTGTGCTGCTCGTCGGCTTCGGCCGGGTCACGCGGCTGCTGCGGTTCCTCCAGGAGACCACCAAGGAGTACCGCGGCGTCGTGGCCTTCGGGGTCGCCACCGACTCGCTCGATGCCGCGGGGGCGGTGCTGGAACGACGTCCGATGCCGGTGACGCGGGCCGAGGTCGAAGCCGCGACCCGGCGGTTCCTCGGCCCCCTCCAACAGGTGCCACCGATGGTCTCCGCGTTGAAGGTCGGGGGCCGGCGACTGCACGAGTTGGCGCGCGCGGGCAAGGAGGTTGAGCGCGAGCCCCGGACCGTCCACGTCGCACGGTTCGAGGTGGAGAAATTCGAGGAGGGGCCGTACCCGCGGGCCACCGTGCACGTCGAGTGCTCGAGCGGGACCTACGTGCGTTCGCTCGCGGCGGACCTCGGCACCGCACTCGGTGGTCCCGCACATCTCGCCGAACTGCGGCGGCTCCGGGTCGGACCCTTCACGCTTGCCGACGCGCATCCGCTTGCCGAGATCGAAGTTGACCCGTTCCCCAAGGTGTTGAGCCCGGCTGCCGCGATGCGCGGGCTCGCGCGGCTCGGTGTCGACGCCGATACGGCCCGCGCGGTCGCACACGGTGCGGTGTTCCCCGAGTCCGCGCTCGCCGTCGCGGGCGTGGGCCCGTTTGCGCTGCTCGACGCGTCGGGGTCTCTGCTCGCCGTCTACGAGCGCCGGGGGGCCGCACTGAGGCCCGCAGTGGTCATCGTCAACGGCGGAGACGCAGGCGCCCAGTAGGTACGAGGGCCTTTTACGTTGGCGCCGGAGTCGACCATCGAGGGGGAGCGCCAGTGACGAGGCAGAATGCACCCATGGTGACGACGCGGGTCGTTCGGCTCGACGGCGGCGATTCCGGCGCTCCACTGAGCGACGGCAGCGTCGTGACCATCGGCGCGTACGACGGGTTGCACCTGGGGCATTGGAAGGTGTTGCAACTGGTGCGCGAGCTCGCCGACGCACGGAGTCTCGACGCGTCCGCGGTGACCTTCGATCGTCACCCGGCGCAGGTGGTCCGGCCGGCGTCGGCGCCGCTGCTGCTCAGCTCCCTGGAGCAGAAGCTCGAACTCCTGGTCGGCACCGACCTGCTCGATCTCGTGTGCGTCATGGCCTTCGACGACACGCGCAGCAAGGAGACCGCCGAGGAGTTCGTGCAGGAGGTGCTCGTCGACCTCCTGCGGGTCCGCGTCGTCGTGGTGGGCGCCGACTTCCACTTCGGGCACCGTCGCCGGGGCAACGTGGCGCTGCTCGAGCACATGGGTACCGACCTCGGCTTCGAGGTGCTCGGGCTCGGGCTCGTCGCCCCGGGCAGCGACCCGGCCCACGAGCCGTACTCGTCCACCAGCGTGCGGGGTGCGCTGGCAACGGGCGACGTCGGGCGTGCGGCCGGACTCCTCGGCCGCCTCCACGAGGTGCGTGGCACCGTGGTGGCGGGCGATCGGCGAGGGCGCGAGCTGGGCTTTCCCACTGCCAACGTGGCGCTGCCGCCCGAGACGTGTCTGCCCGTCGACGGGATCTACGCAGGCTACTTCCGGGGCGTCGACGAACGGTGGCGCCCGTGTGTGATCTCGCTGGGGCGCCGACCCACGTTCTACGACAACGACGCGGCCCGGATGCTCGAGGCCTACCTGCTCGACTTCGACGGAGACCTCTACGACCAGGCGGTGGCAGTCCGGTTCCTGGCGCGGATCCGAGACCAGCGGCGGTTCGCGTCGGTCGACGAGCTCGTGGCGGCCATCACCGCCGACGTCGCCCGGGCCCGGGTGCTGCTCGCCCGGGCCTGAGAAAGCCGAATCGGGCGGGTCGTGCTACCCTTTTCGCTTCCGCACACCGAAGGACCCTTTCTTCTCGTATGCCCGACACCGCTGCCACGATCACCGAGCACCGCCTCCACGACACCGACACCGGGTCGCCGGAGGTCCAGGTGGCGCTCCTCACCGGGCGCATCAACCACCTCACGGAGCACCTGAAGGTCCACAAGAAGGACCATCACAGCCGCCGTGGGCTGCTCATGCTCGTGGGTCGGCGTCGCCGTCTGCTGGACTACCTGCGGCGCAACGACGTCGAGCGGTACCGGGCCCTGATCGCGAAGCTGGGGCTCCGCCGGTAGCGGACCATCGAACGAGCGGCGCGGCCGCTCGTTCGTCGCGTCGAGGCGGGTTCGCCGCGACGCGGTGACATCCCAGATGAGCCGGGGTTGTCAGTCGCCACCGCTCGGTGAGTACCGAGCGATGACAACTGGGAACCGCGCCTCACCACGAACGTCGCCCCGGAGTGGTGCGACGAGAGAGGAGCGCGCTCCCATGGGCGACGCCATCCGAGTCTCCGGCCCGATCAACGCGGCCGGCCTCACCATGTCCATCGAGACCGGCAAGCTCGCCGCCCTCGCCCACGGCGCGGCCGTGGTGCAGGTGGGCGACACGGTCGTGCTGTCCACCGTCGCGACGAGCAAGCCGCGGGAGGGCATCGACTTCTTCCCCTTGACCGTCGACGTCGAGGAGCGGATGTACGCGGCCGGGAAGATCCCGGGCTCGTTCTTCCGCCGCGAGGGGCGCCCGGGCGAGCAGGCGATCCTGACCTGCCGGCTTACCGACCGCCCGTTGCGCCCGAGTTTCCCCGAGGGGTTCCGCAACGAGGTGCAGGTGATCGCGACGATCCTGGGCTCCGATCAGGAGAACCCGCACGACATCGTGTCGATCAACGGCGCGAGCGCGGCCCTGATGATCTCGGGCATCCCGTTCAACGGCCCGATCGGCGCGGTGCGCATGGCGCACTACGACGGCGAGTGGATCGCCCACCCCACCTACCAGCAGGGCGACGAGTCCACGTTCGAGCTCGTGGTCGCGGGCCGGCGCACCGAAGCCGGCGAGATCGCGGTGATGATGGTGGAGGCCGGTGGCACGGAGGCCAGCTGGGAGCTCTACGAGCAGGGCGCGCCGAAGGTGACCGAGGAGGTCATTGCCGACGGCCTCGAGGCCGCGAAGCAGTGGATCGGCGCGTCGATCGACCTGCAGCTTCAGCTGCGCAAGGCGGTCGAGGCTGCCGGCGGCCCGATCGAGCCGATCACCTACGACATCCACGTCGACTACGCCGACGAGGTTTTCGAAGCCGTCGCGGGCGAGTCGCGGGACTCCACCGCCGACGCGATGGCGATCGCCGACAAGACCGAGCGAAACGACCGGCTCGGCGAGATCCAGGCTGCGCTGGTCGCGAGCCTGGTGGGCACCGACGACGCCCCGGGCGTGTTTTACGGCCGTGGCGGTGAGGTCAAGAAGGCGTTCCGGTCGCTGCAGAAGCAGGTGGTGCGGTCGCGCATCGTCAACGAGGGCCTGCGCATCGACGGTCGCGGTACCGCTGATCTCCGGCCCCTGTCCGCCGAGGTCGGCCTGGTCAACGCGGTGCACGGCTCCGGTCTGTTCCAGCGGGGCGAGACCCAGGTGCTGTCGGTCATTACGCTCGGGATGAGCCGCATGGAGCAGATGCTCGACACGCTCGGCCTCGAGGACCGCAAGCGGTACATGCACCACTACAACTTCCCACCGTTCTCCACCGGCGAGACCGGTCGGGTGGGCTCGCCGAAGCGCCGCGAGATCGGCCACGGCGCTCTGGCCGAGCGGGCACTCGTGCCCGTCGTGCCCAGCAAGGAGGAGTGGCCCTACACGCTGCGCGTCGTCTCCGACGTGCTCGCGTCGAACGGCTCCACCTCGATGGCGTCGGTGTGTGGTTCGACGCTGTCGCTCATGGACGCCGGCGTACCGATCAAGGCGCCGGTCGCGGGCATCGCGATGGGGCTCGTGTACGCGGAGGGCAAGTACACGACCCTCACCGACATCCTCGGCGCGGAGGACGCGTTCGGCGACATGGACTTCAAGGTTGCCGGCACCGCCGACTTCGTGACCGCGCTCCAGCTCGACACGAAGATCGACGGCCTCCCGGCTGACGTGCTGGGCCAGGCGCTCGCGCAGGCCAAGGACGCGCGCCTGAAGATCCTCGAGGTGATGAAGGGCGCGATCGCCGAGCCGCGTGAAGACGTTCGTCCGAGCGCACCGAAGATCATCAGCTTCGAGATCCCGATCGACAAGATCGGCGAGGTGATCGGACCCAAGGGCAAGGTCATCAACACCATCCAGCAGGAGACGGGTGCCGATATCGCGGTGAGCGACGACGGCGTTGTGGGCACCGTGAGCATCGGCTCCAAGGAGGGCGAGAAGGTCGAGGAGGCCAAGCGCCGCATCGAGCTGATCCTCGACCCGCCCACCGCGGAGCTCGGCGCCGAGTACACCGGGAAGGTCGTCAACGTCACCAAGTTCGGCGCGTTCGTCAACATCCTCCCCGGTCGCGACGGGCTGCTCCACATCTCGAAGCTCGGCCGCGGCAAGCGGATCGACCGGGTGGAGGACGTGCTCAACCTCGGCGACGAGGTGAGCGTGCGCGTCGACGACATCGACAACCAGGGAAAGCTCTCGCTTTCGCTGGTTGGCGAGGAGCCGGAGGGTGGCGAGACCGGCGAGCGGAGCGCCGACGACGGCGAGCGCCAGCCTCGGGAGCGGGCCTCGGGGGGTAATCGTCCGGCCGCCGCCTCGTTCGAAGCCGAGTGGGAGGCCCAGGCCCGTGACGAGTTCGGCGACCTGGGTCCGGCCGAGGTCGGCGGGGGGCGCGGCGATCGTGGCGGCGACCGTCGCGGCGGTGGTGGCGGAGGTCGGCGTCGTAGCCGGTGACCCGATCCTTCAGGCGCGCCACCCGCGCGCCGATAGGCGACAGGTGAGCCGAGCCCGGTGTCGCAGATGAGTCAGCGGGCGATGGGCGGAGCGGGGCCCGAGCGGCCCGGCCCGCCAGGGCTGAGAGCGGAGATGGTGAGCAGCGGAGCGGAGGTCAGGGGCGTCGAGCGGACGCGGCTGGCCTCGGGGCTGCGCGTCGTCACTGAGGCCATGCCCGAGCTTCGGTCAGTGGCCGTCGGCTTCTGGGTGGGCACGGGCGCCGTCGACGAGACCGGCGAGCAGCTCGGGGCGAGCCATTTCCTCGAGCACCTGCTCTTCAAGGGGACCGACACGCGCTCGGCCGCCGAGATCGCCCACGCGGTCGAGTCGGTGGGTGGCGACATGAACGCCTTCACCACCCAGGAGTACACGGCGTTCTACGTGCGGGTGCCCGACGACCACCTCGCGTTGGCGCTCGACATCCTCTCCGACGTCGTGTGGGAACCCGCGTTTCGCCCCGACGAGGTCGACTCCGAGCGTCAGGTCATCCTCGAAGAGATCGGCATGCGCGATGACACGCCCGACGACGTCGTGCATGAGCTCTTCGCGGAGGCGCTCTACCCGGAGCACCCGCTGGGCCGATCGGTCCTCGGGACGCGCGAGTCGATCGCGGCGATGCCCCGTGAGGCGATCGCGGCGTACCACGGCGAGCACTACCACCCGGCCAACGTGGTCGTGGCGGCGGCCGGGAACCTCGATCACGAGCGGGTGGTCGAGCTGGTGGAGGCCCGTCTCCCGCAGCAGTCGGGGGCTCGGCCCGCGCGAGCACAGTCGCGGCTCGTCGCGCCCCGAGCGGTGATCGGCCGCCGGCGTCCCACCGAGCAGGCGCACCTGGTGGTGGGGATGCGCTCGATCGCGCGCGACGACCCCGACCGGTACGCCCTGTCGGTGATGAACCAGGCGTTCGGTGGCGGGATGTCGTCGCGACTGTTCCAGGAGGTGCGGGAGAAGCGCGGCCTCGCGTACTCCGTCTACTCCTATCGGGCCGCGTACGAGGACACGGGCGCGCTCGGCGTCTACGCGGGTACTGCCCCCGAGCGCGTGCGCGAGACGCTTGCGGTGATCGAGGGCGAGCTGGCCCGGCTGGTAGCCGAAGGCCTGCCCGAGGAGGAGCTCGCCGCGGCGAAGGGTCATCTGCGCGGGTCGACGGCACTCTCGCTGGAGTCGAGCTCGAGTCGGATGCACCGGATCGGCCGCAGCGAGCTGACGTTGGGCGAGGTGCCGTCGGTCGACGAGCTGGTCGCCTCGGTGGAGGCGGTCGAACCCGACGACGTCGGTCGGGTCATCGAGCGCGTGCTCGCGAACGAGGCGCAGGTGCTCTCGGTCGTCGGCCCGTTCGACCCCGAAGACTTCGCCTGACCGTCGACCAGGCCCACACTCCCAGGAACTGTCGCGCCTATCTCGTGCTCTGGCGTGAGGAACACGCGACAGTTCCGGGCGCGGGACGCCTAGGCTCGCCGTTGTGATCCGGGTCGGCGTGTTCGGGGCGGGGGGCCGCATGGGGGCGACGGTGTGTCGCGCCGTGCTCGACGCCGCCGACACCGACCTCGTCGCCGCGGTCGACCCCCAGCACGCGGGCGAGACCGTCGCGGGCACGGGGCTCACCCTCGCGGCCGACCCGGCGGTGATCGCCGCCGAGCGTGCCGACGTGGCGATCGACTTCACCGTGGCGGCGGCCGCCCGCGAGAACCTGCGCTGGTGCGCGGCCCACGACGTGCACGCCGTCGTGGGCACCACGGGCTTCAGCCAGGACGACCTCGACGAGTTCGCCGCGTTGTTCCACGACTCCCGGGCCAACGCGCTGATCGCGCCGAACTTCGCGATCGGTGCGGTCCTCATGATGCGCTTCGCCGAGCAGGCCGCACCGTGGTTCGAGACTGCCGAGGTGATCGAGCTGCACCACGACACGAAGGCCGACGCACCGTCGGGCACGGCGATGGCCACGGCCCAGCGCATGGCCGCGGCGTCGGCCGAGTGGGCCGAGGACCCGACCGAGTCCGTGCTTGCCGAGGGGGCCCGTGGCGGCCTCGTGGCCTCGGGGCCGGGTGGCGGGATCCGGGTCCATGCGGTGCGGATGCGGGGGATGGTCGCGAGCCAGGAGGTGATCCTGGGGACGACGGGCCAGACCCTGACGATCCGCCACGACACGTTCGACCGCACGTCGTTCATGCCGGGGGTGCTCCTCGCGGTGCGCAGGGTCGCGGAGCTGGCCGATCTCACCCTGGGCCTCGACTCACTGCTCGGCTGAGCTTCGGTCGCGACGGCCAATGGCGAACCACGACCCGGCGCCGCGGGAGCGGCTGCTCGAAGCCGCGTACGCGTGCGTGGCGCGCTTCGGCATGGCCAAGACCACGGTGGAGGACGTCGTCAAGGAGTCCGGGGTGTCGCGGGCGACCGTGTACCGCGTCTTCCCGGGGGGCAAGGACCAGCTCCTGCGTGAGGTCGTCGCCTGGGAGATGGGCCGCTTCTTCGGCGCGCTGGCCGAGGCCGCCGCGGGCGCGCCCGACTTCGCGAGCCTCGTGGAGTCCGGCCTCGTCTACGCCCACCGGGCCGTGCGGGAGCACGAGGTGCTCCAGACGATCCTGGTCACCGAGCCCGAACGCCTGCTGCCGCTGATGACCACCGAGCAGGAGCGGCCGCTGCGCTTCGTCACCGCGTACCTGCTGCCGTTCCTCGAGCGTGAGGCCCGAGCCGGACACGTGCGCGACGGTGTCGACCTCGACACCGCCTCCGACTACGTGGCGCGCATGCTGCTCTCGCTGATCTCGTCGCCGGGTCGCTGGGACCTCGACGACCCCGCCCAGGTCCGCCAGGTCGTGCGCGAGGAGCTCCTCGCCGGTGTCCTCACGCCGGAGGCGCTCGCCGCCGAGACATGATCCCCCCGACGCTCGCGGGTCGAAGGGAACCGCGCGTTGTGTCCGCGTCTCAGCGCTGGTCCCGTGACGCCAGCGCCCGCGCAGCGAGAAGGACGGCTCCGACCGTCGAGGCGGTGGCGACGGCGGTCACGAACACCGCGGCATTGGATTCGCCTCTGCTGACGCCTCCTACGGCGAAGAGCGCGCCAGCGGAACACGCCAGGAGCACCGGATTCCCGAACAGCCGGTCCAGCTTTGGTGCGGTCAAAGCAGCAACCGAAACCACACCGGCTGCCACCGGGAGGAAGATCGCGTTGAGCGCCCACCATCCCTCTGCATCGTGCGGCGCCGTCGCGTAGTACACGAGCAAGGTCGGCAGTACCACAGCCGGTCCGATGAAGGGCCAGAGCCTCGGACGGAGCCGGCCGGCCACCAGGCCGACGACGAGCCATCCGGCCATGGCGACCCAGAGGCGGTCGCGCTCGATGAGATCTGCTGGATCGATGCCCGGCGCACCCCAGCCGAAGAGGGTATCCAGACGATCGGGCGCGCCCCAGGGGCGCGCGTAGTCACGCGGTTGCACGGCGACGTAGGCGAACCAGAGGAGGAGCGCTGCTACGGCAGCGCAGCCGAGAACGCCCGCGTCGCTTCGACTCCGCGGGTACCGGGCGGGTCGGTGAACGCGCGTCCGGTCCATTACCCGGCGCCGGTCGGGATCAGGGTGAAGTGGCCACCGTCGAGTGGGCGGAGCACGTCGAAGTGGCGACGGTCCAGCGTGAGGATGTCGCGGGTGCCGTAGCGGTGCGCGAGCACGACGAGCGACGCGTCGGCGATCCCGATCTCCTGGTCGTGATACCGCTCGAGGATCTCGGCGCAAACCCGGAGGTCGTCGTCGGCGAGACGCGGATGCTCGTAGGCGCCGCCGGCGAGCTCCCGCACGATGGCGAGCTCGGCCTCGGCGCCGAGTCGGGTGGCGGCGAGGTAGTCGATCTCGGCGACGACGAAGGGCGAGACGGCCAAGATCTGGCTGGTCGCTGCCACCGCACGGGCGACCGGGGCGTGGGCGGGCTCCTTCCGGTTGAACAGCGCCAGCAGGCCGCTGGTGTCGGCGACGATCACCGCTCGCCGAACCCCGCGAGCATCTCGTCGACCCGGTCGGCGATCGGGGCGCCCTCGATCAGCCCGGTCGTCGGGCGCGGTCGGGTCACTGCGGCCCGTACCGCCTCGCGGATCACCGCGGCCTCGGAGCTGCCGCGCCGGCGGGCCTCGTGCTCGACCGCGGTCTTCAGATCGTCGGGCAGGTAGATGGTCGTCTTCTTCGACATGCCATATATGGTACCAGCGGTGGCATCATTGGCCCCGTGGCTGTGACCGGCGACACGTTGACGCTGAGACACTTGCTGCCTTAGCGTCTCATGATCATGTCTGCGCTGCGTGAGGCGTCTCGGGTCCGCGGCGCCGAGGCCCCGGGGGAGGCCATCGAGTCCGGCTCGGAAGCCGGCGTCGAGGAGCGAATCCTCGATGCAGCGCTCGTCTGTCTCGCCCGCTTCGGCGTCGCCAAGACCACGCTCGACGACGTCGCGCGCGAGGCCGGCTGCGCCCGCGCCACCGTCTACCGCTACTTCGCCAGCAAGGCAGCCCTCCTCGGGGCCGCGGCCGACGGCGAGCGCGAGCGCATCAGCGCCGCGGTCGACGCCGCGGGCGCATCCGCGGACACGCTCGGCGACGCCCTCAGCGCGATGCTCCTCACCGCGGCTCGCGAGCTCAGCGCGCAGGAGGCGCTCCAGCGCGTGCTGGAGGTGGAGCCCGAGGCGATCCTCTTGCACCTCGCCTTCGAGGGCTGCGACCGCACGCTCGCGTTCGCCAGCCTCCGGTTCGCGCCGACGCTGACCCGGTTCCTGCCGTCCGACAAGGCCGCGCGCGCCGCCGAGTGGTCCACGCGGGTGCTGTTCGCGTACCTGCACCCGAGCGGCGCCCCGATCTCCATGACCGACGAGGACTCGGTGCGAGACCTCGTCCGCCGGCTCGTCCTGCCCGCGTTCGTTTCCTGACCCCCGGAGGTAGACCCCCATGGCCACCAACTTCGAGATCCTCGGGCGCGAGAACGTCGACGACCTCGAGGCGATCCTCTCGGTCAGCAACACCGACGTAGACGCGGTCGTGCACGCGGTCAAGGTCGAGGCCGACGCGCTGTTCAACTGGGACTACACCCGGTCGCGTCCGTCGCTGATCAAGCTCTACGAGAAGGCGAAGACCTCGCAGTGGAACGCCGAGACCGACCTCGACTGGTCGATCGAGGTCGACCAGGCCGAGGTCGCGATGGCGAACCAGGCGAACATCCCCGGCGGCGGGGCGGCCGACCAGGACATGACCGGGACGCCGTTCGAGTCCTGGACCGAAGACGACTGGGTGCAGCTCGGCATCGAGATGCAGAACTGGATGCTCTCGCAGTTCATGCACGGCGAGCAGGGCGCGCTGATCTGCACCGCGCAGATCGTCGAGACCGTGCCCTGGATCGACGCGAAGTACTACGCCGCAACGCAGGTGATGGACGAGGCGCGCCACGTCGAGGTGTTCGCGAAGTACCTCGACACCAAGCTCTCGGGCCACTACCCGATCAACGCGCACCTGCGCCTGCTGCTCGACGACATCATCAGCGACAGCCGTTGGGACATGACGTACCTCGGCATGCAGATCATGGTGGAGGGCCTGGCGCTCGCCGCGTTCGGCTTCATGCACCAGCTCACCGCCGAGCCGCTGCTGAAGAAGCTGCTGCGTTATGTCATGAGCGACGAGGCGCGCCACGTCGCGTTCGGTGTGCTGTCGCTGCAGGAGTACTACACCGAGCTCACCACGCCCGAGATCCGCGAGCGCCAGGAGTTCGCGTTCGAGGCCGCGGTGCGCATGCGCGACCGGTTTCTCCAGCAGGAGGTGTGGGAGCGGATGGGTATCGACCCGAAGGAAGTGCTTCCGCTCGTGCTCGCCGACGAGAGGCGCCCGATGTTCCAGGCGGTGCTCTTCTCGAAGATCGTGCCGAACTGCAAGAAGCTCGGTCTGCTCGACGCGGGCGACGGCTGGCTCCGTGACCGGTTCACCGAGCTCGGCGTGATCCAGTTCGAGGACTGGACCGACACGGGCGAGGAGTACGCCATGCTCGACGAGGTGTCGAAGGACCGCGAAGCGCAAAGCGCGTAATTCGCTGCGTCCGACCTCGGGAGGGCGCATGCGGGCATGGATCGGGTAATTGCTGGCGGCGGTGCTCGTCGCGACCGGGCTGCTCGTGGGTGAGGCACACCGCCGTACTCGAACGCCGGCGGGGGCTTCGTGTACGTGTTCGACGGCGCCGATGCCACGGGGGCCGCTGCTCTGGAAGGACGACCTCGGGCTGGGTGGCCTCGGGTCGGCTCTGATTCGCAACGGGTTCGTGTACGCGTCGGGCCGGTCGGCGAGCGGGTGGGATGTGCGTGCGTTCGACCGGGCCGGCCTGCAGGGCTGCTCAAGCTCGCCGAAGGTGTGTGCGCCGCTGTGGTCCACAGACGGTCGGCTCACTACGACAAAGGGCTAGAGCGCAGTGGCAGGTTCGCGGCTGTTCCGGCCGTCGGGCGGGGAGCTGCCGGTCTACGACGCGAACGGCGTGCAGGGCTGCGGCGGGTCGCCCGTGGTGTGCCTGCCGGTCTGGACGGCGACGGCCGCCATCACGACGACTTCGGCTTCCGCGATCTCCAACGGCATCGTGTTCGTCGGTGGCGGCGACGGCAAGGTCACCGCGTTCGCGACGCCGTGATGGAGTTGGACCCCGCTGTTGAGAAGCACATCCTGGACTACCCCTCTGGTGCGGGTTGATGGCTACTGACGCCGCGAGTCTCCGTCTCCAGTCGCCGGACCCTACCGTCGCGCAGCTGACGAAGCTCATGGGCCTCCAGCCACATCGCACAGTCGATGTGGGCTCACCCGTCAGCTCTCGCACTCAGGATGCAGGGGCCCGCTCCGTAACGACTTGGATCTTGTTGGCTCAAGCTGAAGGCGACGAGCTCGGTCCGTACGTGCTAGCCCTCGAACCCGCCCTTCGCCGATTCCGGGCGTTGCCGAAAGAAGCCCCGAATCGTCGCCGACTTGGTCGTCGCGCTGACAGGACGAGAACTGGGAAGGATGGCAGCGCTCTCCAGCGACGAGGTCAGACTTCTCGGAAGCGCTGGGTTGGGTCGGGTGATCGACGTCTACGCACCCGACGACTTGTAGGCGGAGCGCTCCTGCAACTCACAGCCGCCCGGCGCAGGTACAGGCCCTGATGCTCCGGTGTGCGGCTACCCTCCGGGGCGATGGCGGAACCCCGGCGGGTCTCGAAGCGGGCCAAGGTCACAGCTCCCGTGCGGATCGTGTTCCTCGGTGGGCTGGGCGAGATCGGCCGCAACTGCTTTTGCCTGGAGGTCGAGGGCCGGATCCTCGTGGTGGACTGCGGGATCATGTTCCCGGATCCCGACATGCCCGGGATCGACCTCGTCCTGCCGGACCTGACCTTCCTGCGGGAGCGAGCCGACGACGTCGAGGGCGTCATCCTCACCCACGGCCACGAGGACCACGTCGGGGGGCTCGCCTTCCTGCTGCGTGACGTCTCGTGCCCGATCTACGGGTCGCCCCTCTCGCTGGGCCTGGCCCGCAACCGCATCGCCGAGGCCGGCCTGCTCGACCGCACCGAGCTGATCCCCGTGGCCGACGGCGAGACCCGCAGGATCGGCGCGGTCGAGGTCGAGTTCGTGCCGGTCACGCACTCGGTGCCCCATGCATTCGCCGCGGCGTATCACACGCCGCACGGCACCATCCTGCACACCGGCGACTTCAAGCTCGACCTCATGCCCGTCGACGGTCGCCGTACCGACCTCGCCCGCCTCGGCGAGATCGCCCGCCGGCCGGGCGGGGTGCGGCTGCTCCTGTCCGACTCGACCAACGCGGAGCGTCCCGGCTTCACGCCGTCGGAGTCGACCGTGGGTCAGGTGATGGGCAGCTTGTTTCGCGACCGGGAGGGCAAGCGCTTCATCGTCGCGAGCTTCGCCTCGCACCTGCACCGGGTCCAGCAGGTGGCCGAGGCCGCGCTCGCGAACGGGCGCCAGCTCGCCTTCGTCGGCCGATCGATGGCCAACAACGTCTCGCTCGCCCGCGAGATGGGTCTCCTCGACGTGCCGTCCGACCGGGTGATCGACATCGAGGAGGCCGTGCGTTGCGCGCCCGGTGAGATCTGCATCGTCTGCACGGGATCGCAGGGCGAGCCGATGAGCGCGCTGTCGCTCATGGCCGCGCACGAGCACAAGCTCGTGCAGGTCGACGAGGACGACGTGGTGGTGATCTCCGCACACGCCATCCCCGGCAACGAGCACAACGTGAACCGGGTGATCGACGCGCTCTATCGCGCGGGAGCGGAGGTGGTGCACGGCGGCAACGCGCCGGTGCACGTCTCCGGCCATGCGTCGCAGGAAGAGCTCAAATTCATGTGCAGCCTCGTGGACCCCGACTGGTTCGTGCCCGTGCACGGGGAGTACCGCCACATGGTCCACCACGCGGAGCTGGCCGCGGCGAGTGGCGTGCCGTCCGACCACGTGCTCGTCTGCGAAGACGGAGACATGCTCGCCCTCGACGCCGACGGGCTCACCGTGGAGCGTCGCGCCGTGCCCGCCGGCTACCTCTACGTCGACGGGATCGTCGGCGACATCGGCCAGGGCGTGCTCCGCGACCGTCGTCAGCTCGCGGAGGAAGGCGTGGTGGTGGTGATCCTCACCGTCGACGCGCGCACGGGTGAGATCGTGACCGGTCCCGAGATCGTGACGAAGGGATGGGTCCACGCGACCGAGGCCGAGGAGCTGCTCGAGGAGGCGAAGGCGGCAGTGCGAGCGTCGGTCGAGGAGGCCGCCAAGGAGGGCGCGACGGACTTCGAGACGGTCCGCCGGCACTCCCGGCGCGCGCTCGGCAAGCTGATCAACGAGCGGACCCGCCGGCGGCCTGCCGTCATCCCCGTGGTCATGGAGGTCTAGGTGATCCGCGACTGGAGCAACTTCATCGCCGGCCGGCAGGCCCTGGTCACCGGCAGCGGCGGGGGAGTGGGCCGGGCGATCGCGATCCAGATGGCCCGGGCGGGCGCCGAGCTCTGGGTCAACGACGTGTACCCCGATCGGGCCGAGAGGGTGTGTCGCGAGATCGAGGAGGAGCAGCTCGTCGCGCACCCGATCGTGGCCGACGT
Organism: Actinomycetota bacterium; assembly: GCA_016870395.1. Classification (GTDB taxonomy): domain Bacteria; phylum Actinomycetota; class Acidimicrobiia; order IMCC26256; family JAENVU01; genus SHUZ01. Next base: position 17,876 of record VGBT01000011.1, read on the forward strand.
CTGCGATCCCGCGCAGGTGGAGCGCATGCTCGCCGAAACGGGCCCTGTCGACATCCTCGTCAACAACGCCGGGATCCCGCCCGGAGGCTTCACCGTCAAGCCCTTCGTGGAGCAGGGCCCGGCCGAGTGGGACCCGCTGCTGCGCCTGAACCTCGCGGCCGTGCTGCACGTCACCAGGGCCTATCTGCCCGCGATGATCGAGGCTCGATGGGGCCGAATCCTGACCATCGTCTCCGACGCGGGGCGGCGGGGCGAGCGCAAGCAGGTGGTGTACGGCGCAGCGAAGGCCGCGGCCATGGGGTTCTCGCGGGGGCTGGCGGCCGAGGTCGGTCGCGACGGCGTCACCGTCAACTGCATCGCGCTCGGCACCATGTACCACGGCCAGCTCGCGGCCGCGCTGGAGCAGGCACCGGAGCTGGAGACGAAGCTCGCGCGCGCGTATCCGGCCGGCCGGATCGGGAGGGTCGACGACTGCGCGCCGCTTGCGGTGCTGTTGTGCAGCGACGCGGCCGAATGGATAACCGGGCAGGTCTACCCGGTCGACGGCGGGTACGCGCCCGCGCTGTGACATGACGATGGAGCTCCCCACCGGGTACGTGGTGCGCCACCCGAGCCCACGCGACTCCGAGGCGGTCACGCAGGTCGTCGTCGCCGGCGACATCGCCGACTTCGGCGAGCCCGACTTCACCGAGGACGACCTGCTCGACGACTGGAAGCGTCCGCGCTTCGACCTCGAGTACGACGCGTGGGTCCTCGCCGGGCCGACCGGGCGCATCGTCGGGTACGCGTTCGTCTGGGAGGCCCAGCCGGGCGAGGACATCGAAGCCGACGCGTTCGTCCTGCCCGAGTACCAGGGCCGTGGGCTCGGCAACCTCCTGATCGACGTCATCGAGGAGCGGGCGGCCGAGGTGGCGGCCGGCCGCGCGATGCGGGTCGGCGTCTACGCGTCGAAGGTGAACGAGGCAAAGCGCGCGCTGCTCGAGAAGCACGGCTTCGCACCGGTGCACACCGTGCTCCGGCTGAAGATCGACCTCGAGCACCGGCCGCCCGACGCGGCCGAGCCGCCCGCGGGCGTGACGCTGCGCGCGTTCGGGCCCGAGGACGAGGCGGCAGTCCGGGCCACGATGCTCGAGGTGTTCGAGAGCCATCGCCGCTATACGCGGCGCCGCTTCGAGGAGTGGCTCGACCTGCGGCTCCAGCATCCCGCCTTCGACCCGGGGCTCTGGCGCGTCGCCGAAGCCGAGGGGGGCCTGGTGGGCGCCGCGCTCGTCTACGACGTCGGCGGCACCGGGTACATGAGCTCCCTGGCGGTGCGCTCCGACTGGCGGGGGCGTGGGGTGGGCCCGGCATTGCTGCGCGACTCCTTCGCGGCTCTGCGAGAGCGGGGCCAGATGCGGGTGCTGATCTCGTTCGACGCCGACGCGGCGCCCGAGATGGTCCGGATGTTCGAGGCCGCCGGGATGCGAATCCACGAGCAGCACGACTGGTTCGAGAAGTTCCTGCCTGCCTGAGACCACCGCACTCCCCGCCGGCCGGTCACCCCGGCCGAGATTGTGCGCTGAGGAGCGCATACCGCTCCTTTCCGAACGAACCCGGGGGAGGTGGGGGTGGACCGGGGGATAGGGGTATCCCTGTGTGGCTGATGTTGCCGCTGTTACCGTGGAGGCCGTGGCGACTAACAAGTCCCGCCGCCCGACGTCGCGCGCGTCGAAGCGGCCGGCCAAGCGCAGCGGTCGGTCGGTGGCGGCCAAGCGGGCGCCTCGGCGATCGCAGCTCGGCGACGCGGCCCGGACCCAGCTGCGCGGTCACGGCGCGGACGCCGTTGCGCTCGGCCTGATCGCGCTCGGCGCGATCAGCGCGCTCGCACTGGCCACCGACCTCGCGGGCCCGGTCGGCCGGACGCTCGCCGACGGGGTCACCGCGCTGCTCGGCAACGGGGCGTTTTTCGTTCCCGTGTCGCTCGGGGTGGCGGCGCTGCTCCTGCTGTGGCGGCGCGCCGACGACGAGGAGCCCTCCTCGGCCCCTCTGCGCGTCGGGCTCGGGGTCACGCTCGTCGTGCTCGCGTCCGTCGGGCTGATCCAGGTCGTGGGCGGTGCACCCGCCATCTCGGCTGGCACCGACGCGCTGCGCGACGCCGGCGGCTACCTCGGTGCGGTCGTAGCGAATCCGCTCGTCGCGGGCCTCGGCACCGCAGGGGCGGTGATCGTCCTCGGTGCCGTGCTCGCGCTGGGCGCCTTGGTCGCTCCGGGACTCTCGCTGCGGCGCGTGGTCCAACTCGTGGGCACGGCCCTCACCCGCCTCCGGGCCAAGCTCCGCGCCTCGCTCGACCTGACCGCCCTGCCCGACGCGACCACGGCGGCGCCCGTCGATCCAGAGCCCACGCGCCGGATGACCCTCGACAACGTCGTATACGAGAAGGAGGACGACGAGCCTGCCGAGGCGATCGTCGTCGATGCGGCGGACGCGCCGGAGGCGGAGCCCGAGCCGCGTCTCGCGGTCGTGCCCACCGTCGCGGCGGACGAGGTGAGCGTGGTCGAGGCCGACAAGGGCCAGATGGCGATCGATCTCACGGCCTACGGGCACGGCGACTGGACGCTGCCGCCGCGCGACGTCCTCAAGCGCAGCACCGCCAAGGAGCTCGACCAGCGGGTCGTCGCGCAGGGCGGCGAGGTGCTGGAGGCAACGCTTCGCGACTTCGGCGTCGACGCCCGGATGATCGGCATGACCGTCGGCCCCACGGTCACGCGCTACGAGCTCGAGCTCGCGCCGGGCGTGAAGGTCAATCGAGTCACCGGCCTCAGCCACGACATCGCGTACGCGATGGCGAGTCCGGACGTGCGCATCCTGGCGCCGATTCCGGGTCGGTCTGCGATCGGTGTGGAGGTGCCCAACAAGCAACGTCAGCTCGTGACGCTCGGCGACATCCTCACCTCGCCCGAGGCGAAGCAGGCGACCCATCCGCTCGAAGTGGGCCTCGGGCGCGACATCGCCGGCCGCTCCCACATGTGCAACCTCGCGACCATGCCGCACCTGCTCATCGCGGGCCAGACCGGCGCGGGCAAGTCGAGCTGCATCAACAGCCTCGTCACGTCGATCTTGATGCGCTGCACTCCGGAGCAGGTCCGGCTCATCCTCGTCGACCCGAAGCGTGTCGAGCTCGGCGCGTACAACGGGCTGCCGCACCTGCTCACCGAAGTGGTCACCAGCCCCAAGAAGGCGGCCAACGCGCTCGAGTGGGCCGTGCGCGAGATGGACCTCCGATACGACCTGCTCGCCGAGGTCGGCGTGCGCGACATCGGTGGCTACAACGCGATGTACGACCGCGGCGACCTGACGACTGCCGAGAACCCGGATCCGCACGGCGGCAAGCACTACGAGCGTCTGCCCTACATCCTCGTCGTGGTCGACGAGCTCAACGACTTGATGATGGTCGCGGCGCGCGACGTCGAAGCGAGCATCTGTCGCATCGCGCAGATGGCGCGCGCCGTCGGCATCCACCTCGTGATCGCGACCCAGCGCCCCTCGGTCGACGTGATCACGGGTGTCATCAAGGCCAACGTGCCGAGTCGGCTCGCGTTCTCGGTGAGCACCCTTGCCGACTCGCGGGTCATCCTCGACCAGCCCGGCGCCGAGAAGCTGATCGGTCACGGCGACATGCTGCTGATGAGCGCGTCGTCGTCACGCGCGCAGCGCATCCAGGGTTCGTGGGTCGATGAGGAGTGCGTGCGGAAGGTCGTCGGGCACTGGCGCCGGCAGGTGCCGACACCCCAGTACGTCGAGGGCCTCCAAGGCGACGAGTCGAGTGCCGGCGTCAGCTGCCGAGGCGGCAGCGGTGACGACGACGACGAGCTGCTGGCCGAGGCGATGGAGCTGGTGGTGCGCAGCGGGCTGGGTTCCACGAGCATGCTGCAGCGCAAGCTGCGCGTGGGCTTCGCTCGTGCGGGCCGCCTGATGGACCTGCTCGAGCGCAAGGGCGCGGTCGGACCGAGCGAAGGCTCGAAGGCCCGTGCCGTGCTCATGACGGTCGAGGAGCTCGAGAGCACCCAAGCCGGCGTCTAGCGTCGCGCCCGTGCAGGGGGCAGACGCGCCGGAGTGGCCGCCACGGCTCGGCGACGAGCCGCCGGCGATCGCCAACCTGCTGACCCATGACTTCGAGCTGACCCGCTCCGCGATGGCCGCGGCGCTCCTGGACCTCGTCGCGCGAGACGTGCTGTCTCTCGAACAGGTGGAGCCGGGCGTCCCTCTCCTGCGCGTCCCGGTGCGCGATGCCGACCTGCTCGTCCCGTACGAGCGCCAGGTGTACGAGGCCGTGGTCGCGGCCGCGGACCACGGCTTCTTGCCCGTGGAGGTTCTGACGAAGGAGCTTCGGTTGCAGCCCAACGCGTGGATGCGTCAATTCCGGAGCGCCGTCGTCGACGACGCCCAGGCGCGGAAGCTCGTGCGCAGCCGCTGGACGAGCAACGCGCTTCTCGCGACAAACGGCGCGCGGCGCAGCAGTGGCTGGCGCGGCGGGAGGCCTTCGAGGCCGACGGGACCTTCGAGGATCTGCCTCCGACCGCGGTGGCGGTCTGGGATCGCCATCTGGACTACGCGGTGGCCGTCGGCGTCGCGCATCGTGCCTCGGCCGAGATCCCCATCGGCGACGACGGGTGCCGCGCGCGGTCTTCGGCGACAGGCCGTTGGCGGCGCGTACACATCACCTACCCACGCCTGGTCCTACCGGCTTGGGGACGGCCACCCGTTCAGGCACTCACCATGGCGCTGGCGATCGGAACGATCGGTACCTGGCTTGCGCTCGTGCTGGCCCGTGCGGGCCGCCCGTACCCCAGCCCACCGTTCGGACCGGGTGCAGGGCAGGTGATCGGTCGCGGCGAGCTGGTGCTGGCGGCAGCTGCGGCATGGGCGGTGCTGTGGTCGCTCTCGGTGCTCGCGATGCTGCTGCTGGAGAACGGCCCGGTACCAGTCGAGCGAGGAACGGTCGTGCGCATCCAGTCGCGCCAGGGTCATCTCCTGTGGCCCGAGATGCCGCGCCTGCCCGCGCGCTGGTACGTGGCGATCGACGATGGTCGGCACGATCACCTGCGCGCATACCGGGTGCGGCCGGAGATCGGGCGCGGCTCGCGGCGCGACAGGAGGTGCTCGTCACGGCGACCCGCTGGCGGGGCTACGTGCGGGTCGTCGACGAGCTGAGCTGAGCGTGCCAGCCCCTGTTGCTGACGACATCCGCTCAGCTCGAGGCTGTCGTGCAGGAGACCCCGACGCCGGCTGTTCTTCTCCGTCGCTTCGGGGCGGCGTGCTCATCGGTAGCGTCTGGCCATGAGACCTGTCATCGAGATCGAGGCCTGCCGTGAAGGCCATGTTCGGCTGCTCAACAGCGTGGCTGCCCTCACCGAGGGTGAGCTGCGGGCGGCGAGCCTGCTGCCCGGTTACTCGCGTGCGCACGTGATCGCGCACATCGCGAACAAGGCGTGGGCTCATGTTGTGTTGCTCGGCGGTGCCGCCGCTGGTGAGGTTCGCCGTCTCCACCCAGAGGGTTATGACTCCGACGAGGCGGCCAGGGAGGGAGCATGCCGTCCCGGCGACGAGCTTCGTTCCGAGCTGGAACGCTCCCTGGCTGCCCTCGAAGCGGCCTGGGACCATCTCGACGAAGGGCGGTGGGATGTTCGGGGGGTCATGATGGCCGGGTCACGCACGATGGCTGAGATCGTGGGTCATCACCTGCGGAACGTCGAGGTTCACCACGTCGACCTCGACGTCGGGTATCGACCGGCCGACTGGCCGCGCACCTTCGTCGATGGCGAGTTGGCCCGTCGCCTGCGCGCTCTGCCGGATCGTGCCGAGCACCCGGAACTGTTGGCATGGCTCTTGGGTCGGGGTCCATGTCCGGCGCTCGCGCCGTGGTGATGCGTCCACATCGCGGCCGGTTCGCCGCGCCCGGCGAGTCGGTGACGCACTCGGGGCGCCCGCTGTGGGGGCGCCCCGAGTCTCGTACCTGGCCGCCGGCGTCGTTGGCGGTGGCCTCGGGGTTCAGACCGCGTGGCCCGGGTCCGGGTTACAGCGAGGCCATCACCGCCCGCACGAGCATCTCGCTGCGCAGGTCCGTGCCCACACCGAGGTTCATGGTGTTCATGACGTAGCCGAACCCGATGCCCGCGTCGACGTCGGCGAAGGCCAGGGAGCCGCCCGCGCCGGAGTGGCCGAAGGCGCCCGGACCGCAGGACGGTGGCAGGCAGGGACCGATGCCGAAGCCGAGCCCATAGCGCATCGGCAGCCCGAGCACCCGGTCGGGTCCGTCGGACTCCTGGCGGCGGGCGCGCTCGACCGTCGGCGGTGCGAGCAGCCGCGGTGCCCCCTCGACCGAGCCCACGGTCGCCGCGTAGAGCCGCGCCAGCGCGCTCGCCGATCCGATCCCGTTCGACGACGGGAGCTCGCAGGCGTGCAGCGCGCGCGTGTTCCACATCTCGTCGTACGCGAACAAGCCCGACGGGCCGTTGAACGTGTCGCCCGTCATCGTGCCGGGCGCGGTGAAGGCGTCCATCAGGGCCACCAGCTCGGGATCGCCGGACTTCGCCGGAGGGATGAGCCGCGCGACCCGGGGCTCGAGCTCCTCGGGGAGCCCGATCCAGAAGTCGAGCGAGTACGGCGCGGCGATCTCGGACGCGAAGAACGAACCGATCGTCTGCCCCGTGACCCGGCGTACCAGCTCGCCGACGATCCAGCCGTAGGACCGCATGTGGTAGCCGGGCGCGCCCTCGCCCGGTGGCCAGCGCGGCGCCTGCCGCGCGAGCTGGGTGACCACGGGTTCCCAGGAGAGCGCCTGCTCCAGGGTGAAGTCGCCCTCGATCGCCGGGAGCCCCGCGCGGTGTGACAGCGCGTGGCGGACGAGTACACCTTCCTTGCCGGCGGCGGCGAACTTGGGCCAGTACGCGGCCACCGGCGCGTCGGGATCGAGGCGGCCGCGCTCGATCAGCAGATTGGCGCAGATCGCGGTGACGCCCTTCGTGGTCGAGAAGACGGGGACGACCGTGTCGGCGTGCCACGGGGATCCCGCCTCGGCGTCCGCGAGGCCGCCGTACAGCTCCACGGCGGGACGGCCGTCGGCGTAGACGCCGACCGCGGCGCCGACGTCGCCGTGCTCGAAGTTCCGGCGGAACGCGTCCGCGACGGCACCCCATCCGGGCTCGACGTGACCTTCGACTTGCACGGGGCGGGAGTCTACGGAGGATCGGCCGGTAGGATTCCCAGGTGGCCCAGCGCTTCTACGTCGAGACGCTCGGCTGTCCGAAGAATGCCGTCGACACCGAGAAGGTGACGGCGTCCCTTCTCGCCGACGGGTTGACGCCCGCCGCGCGGCCGGAGGACGCCGACCTCGTGGTCGTCAACACGTGCGCGTTCGTCGAGGCGGCCCGGCAGGAGTCGATCGACGTCGCCCTGGCGCTGGCCGACGCCAGGCGTCCCGGGGCCCGCCTGGTGCTCACCGGCTGCATGGCCGAACGCTACGGCGACGAGCTCGCGGCCGCGCTGCCCGAGGCCGACGCGGTGGTCGGGTTCGCCGGCGAGGGCGCGCTGGCCGACGTGGTCCTGCGCGGCCGCAAGCCGTCGGGGGTGCGCGACCTGCTCGAGCTGCCCCGCCCGGCGCCGCGCGCGCCGTGGGCGTACCTCAAGGTGGCGGAGGGCTGCGATCGGGCCTGCGCCTTCTGCGCGATCCCGTCGTTTCGCGGTGCGCAGCGATCCCGCGCCCCGGAGGCGATCGAAGCCGAGGCGCGGGGCCTGGTCGACGGCGGCGTCGCAGAGCTCGTGCTCGTGGCCCAGGACCTCGCGTGGTACGGGCGCGACGCGGGCGAGCCGGGCGCGCTCGCCCCGCTGCTGCGCAGACTCGACCGGCTCGCGGCCAACGGTCTCGCCCGTGTCCGGCTCCTGTACCTGTACCCGAGCGAGGTGCGCGACCCGCTGGTAGCGACGATGCTCGAGCTGCCCACGGCGGTCCCGTACTTCGACCTGTCGTTGCAGCACGCGTCCGCGCCGTTGCTGCGACGCATGAAGCGCTGGGGGAGTGCCAACCGCTTCCATGAGATCGTCGACGGGATCCGCGCGCAGGAGCCCGAGGCCGCGTTCCGCTCGTCGTTCATCGTCGGCTTCCCCGGTGAGACCGAGGCGGACCACGACGCGCTGGTGCGGTTCCTGGGTGATGTCGCCCTCGACTGGGCCGGCTTCTTCCCGTTCTCCGAGGAGGTCGGCACCGCGGCCGCCTCGATGGACGGACAGGTGCCCGCGGAGCTCGCGGCCGAACGGCTCTGTGAGTGCAGCGAGGTCCAGGACCCGGTCACACAGGCCGCGCGCGACCGCCTCGTGGGTCAGACGGTCGAGGTGCTCGTCGACGGCGACGACGAGGGCGAGCCCGTCGGTCGCACCCATCGCGAGGCGCCCGAGATCGACGGCGTGGTCCGTCTCGGCGCTGATGCCTTCGCTCGCCCGGGGGCGATCGTCGCCGCCACGGTGACCGATGCCATCGGGCCCGACCTCGTGGCACGGGCGAACGTTCGGAGGAGCGCGTGAGCGTCGGCCGGAGGCCCAAGCGCTTCGGCGACACCGCGCTGGCCACGCCGGCGAACTACCTCACCATCGCCCGACTGCTGCTCGCGGTGCCGACACTCCTCCTGATCGCGCGCGACGGCGCGACCTGGCTCAACGTCTCCCTGTGGTTCGTGCTGTCGGTCACCGACGGGCTCGACGGCTGGATCGCCCGCCGGCTGGGCACCACGCGCTCGGGTGCGTTCCTCGATCCGCTGGCCGACAAGTTCCTCACGATCGGCGGCTTCGTCGCGCTGGTGTGGCGCGGCGACGTGTGGTGGCTCCCGGTCGCGCTGATCGCGGCGCGGGAGCTGTTCGTCTCCGTGTACCGCTCGCTCGCGGCGAAGCGCGGGATCTCGCTCCCGGCGCGCCAGCTCGGGAAGTGGAAGGCCGTGCTCCAGATGCTGGCCGTCGGCGCGTACGTGCTCCCTCCGTTCGAGGACCTCACCGGGCTCAAGCTCGCGGTCCTCTGGGTCGCCGTGGCGTTCACGATCGTGTCGGGCGCCGACATCGTTCGGCGCGGCTGGCGGGTGTCCAACAACGGGAGCTGACCGATGCGCTGTGACGTCCTCGCGATCGGCACCGAGCTGCTGCTCGGCCAGATCGTCGACAGCAACTCGAGCTGGATCGGGGAGCAGCTCGCGGCCGTCGGCATCGACACGATGGAGCACCGCAAGGTCGGCGACAACCTCAGTCGCATGACCACCGCGATCGGCGAGATGCTGGCCGCGGCGGACGCGGTGGTCGTGTGCGGCGGCCTCGGGCCCACTCAGGACGACGTGACGCGCGAGGCGATCGCCGCGGCCATGGGCGTCGAGTTGGAGCGGCACGACGACCTGGTGGCCCAGATCGCGGCGATGTTCGGCTCGCGCGGGCGCGACATGCCGGCCAACAATCTGCGCCAGGCGGACGTGCCGGTCGGCGCCGAGGTGATCCCGAACCCCATCGGCACCGCGCCGGGCATCCGCGCGGAGATCGCGGGCAGGGTCGTGTACGCGGTGCCGGGCGTCCCCTACGAAATGCAACGGATGGTGATCGAGCACGTCCTGCCCGACCTGCTCGCGCGCTCGGGGGAGTCGTCCGCGATCGTGAGCCGCTCGCTCAAGACCTGGGGCGCCTCCGAATCGGGGCTCGCGGAGATGATCGCCCACCGGGTCGACGTGCAGACCAACCCCACGATCGCGTTCCTCGCCCGCGGCATCGAAGGGATCGTGGTGCGCCTCACCGCCAAGGCGCCGACCGAAGCCGAGGCGCGCGCGCTGATCGAGCCCGAGGAAACGACCCTGCGCGAGGTGCTGGGTGAGCTGGTGTTCGCGGTCGACGACGAGACCATGGAGCATGCCGTCCTCAGCCGACTCGAGGCGCGCGGCTGGACGCTCGGCGTCGCCGAGTCGCTCACCGGAGGCCTGATCGGCGCCCGCATCGCGAACGTGCCCGGTGCGAGCCGAACGTTTCGCGGCTCCGTCGCCTCCTACGCGACCGACGTGAAGCGATCGCTGCTCGGGGTGACGGCCGAGCACGTCGTGAGCAAGGAGTGTGCCGAGCAGATGGCCGATGGCGCGCGGCGCGCGCTCGGTGCCGACGTGGGGATCGCGGCCACCGGCGTGGCCGGGCCCGAGGAGCAGGACGGGCAGCCGGTGGGGACGGTGTGGTTCGCGCTCGCCTTGCCCGGCCTCCCCGTGGAAGCGGTGTCGACCCGTCTCCCGGGTGACCGCGAGCGGATCCGCCAGTTCTCGACGATCTCGCTGCTCAACCTGCTGCGGGTGCGCCTCGACGCCTTGGAGCACCTCGGCGCGTGACCGGGGCGTCCCTGCGCCGAGCGTTTCTGGCCGTCGTACCGCCGGGGGAGGTGCTCGACGCCGTCGACGGGTTGCTCGAGCGGTCCCCCGACCGGCGCTTCAAGTGGACGACGCGCGACCAGTGGCACGTCACCGTGCAGTTCTACGGCCGCGTGCGAGACGCCGGCGAGCTCGTCGCCGCGTTGCGCGCGGCGCTGGGCGCCGTCGAACCGGTCACGGCGCGTCTGCGCGGCGCGGGGGCCTTCCGGGACGCCAAGCGCGCGGATGTGTTCTGGCTGGGCCTAGAGGTGCCCGAGGCGTTCGCCGACCTCCACGCCGCGGTGTGCGCCGCGAGCGCCGCCTTCGTGGCGCCGCGTGACCGCGTGGTGTTCACCCCCCACCTGACCCTGGCCCGGCTGCGGCGGGCCGCCGACCTGCGCCCCGAGGTCGACACGCTCGAGGGGGTCGCGGTCGGGCCCGCCTGGACCGTGCGCGAGCTCGTGCTCTTCGAAAGCGAGACGCGGCGCGAGGGCGCGCTGCACCACGAGGTGGCGAGGATCCCGTTGCGCGGACCGGCTAACGGCGCCTGACGGCGCGCTCGGAGACGGGCGGCGAACCCTCCACCATCGCGACGAACGCCTCCAAGGCGGGCTTGGGCGTTCGATCGTGGCGCACCAGCCCGTACGCGTCCTCGACGTCGCGGCCGGCGCTCTTGTCGCGTGCGGAGAACCACAGGAGCGGTCCCGTGAACTTCCACCGGTCCCAGAGGTCGTAGTACGCGCGCAGCCACTCGGCCTGGTCGTGCTCGCTCACCGCGCCCGAGCCGCGCGTGGGCGCGCCCACCTCGGTGCCCCAGATGCGCTTGTCGCCGTCGCCGCGCTCGGCCATCAGGAGGTGGAGGCGCTCGGTCTGGCGGAACGCGTTTGTGTCCTCGGGGGAGAGCGGGTGGTTCGGGTACTGGTAGGGGTGGTGGGCGACCGCGTCGAAGGCGGGGCCGGCGCCGGCGTCGTACACGCGACGCAGGAACGTAAGCGGAGAGAGGTCTCCGTCGTGGTCGCCGCCGGGTGAGAGGCCACCCGAGATCACAATCGCCTCGGGGTCGGCGGCGCGGATGGCGCGTGAGGCGGCGACGAGCGTGCGCGCGTAGGCGGACGCGTCGGCACCCGGGCTCCAGAACACCGCGTGGTTCGGCTCGTTCCAGACCTCGAAGTGATGCACGCCACGCGGCGCGTAGCGCGCGGCGACGAGGCCCGCGAACGCGCCGAAGGCGTCGGGATCCTGCGGCGCGCACTCGTAGTGGCGGCATCGAGGGTCGGCGGCCCAGGGCGGCGCGTAGGTGACGACCGCGACCACCGACATGCCCCGAGCACGCGCGCCGTCCACGACGCGGTCGGTGCCCGTCCAGTCGAAGCCGCCGGGCGTCGGCTCCACGTGTCCCCAGTCGACGGTGGCGCGCAGCCAGCGGGCCCCGGTGCCCGCCATGAGGTCGAGGTCGCGCTCGACGTCTGCCGGGGGCACGGCGCGGTTCAGCTCGAAGCCGTGGGCGAACCCGGCGCGGTCGCCGGTGACCGTGAACCGCCGCGCCTCGGCGGGGCCGGTGCGCGGGAGGATGGCCCGCGGGTCGGTCGGCGTCTCCAGAGCCGGGGACGGTCGGGTGCTCGCCGCCGCGGGGTCGGCGCGGTTCGGCGCTTCGGAGCCCGCGCAGCCGGCCACGAGGACCACGAGCACCGCCAGCACGACCGTGAACGCGGGCACTGCCGGCACCGCCGCCGAGTGGTGGGCAGCACGGGTGGGGCGGGTGACCATCGCACGAGTCTCGCGGAGCCGGCGCGCTCGGCCCGTTCGCTGGGCCGTGCTCTGGCCGGTGCTTGCATCGAACGAATGTTCGCTCTAGGCTGCTCACACGCATGGAGTTCCACCGGTGGGATTCACCCGATAGACCGGATTTGGCGGGAGCCCCCGGGCCTCCCGCCGTCGAATGAGTGTCACACCCCCGTCGTAGGTTCCCCGAGCACCGCTTCCCCCGACCGATCGACACCGGCCACAGGCCGCCGAAGCGAAGAAGGAGTCCACGGTGGACCGTGAGAAGGCGCTCGAGATGACCCTCGGGCAGATCGAGAAGAACTACGGCAAGGGCGCCATCATGCGCCTCGGGGAGCGTGGCCACGTCGGCGTGGAGGCGATCCCGACGGGCGCGATGGCGCTCGACCTCGCGCTCGGCATCGGCGGCTTGCCCCGTGGCCGGATCGTCGAGATCTTCGGTCCGGAGTCCTCGGGCAAGTCGACGCTCGCCATGCACGTGGTGGCCGAGGCGCAGCGCAACGGCGGCATCTGCGCCTACGTCGACGCCGAGCACGCGATGGACCCGGTCTACGCGCAGGCGATCGGGGTCAACGTCGACGACCTGCTCATCTCCCAGCCCGACACGGGGGAGCAGGCGCTCGAGATCGCCGACATGCTGATCCGCTCGGGCGCGCTCGACGTGCTCGTGATCGACTCGGTCGCGGCACTGGTGCCCCGGGCCGAGATCGAGGGCGAGATGGGCGACACGCACGTCGGCCTCCAGGCGCGGTTGATGAGCCAGGCCCTGCGCAAGCTCACCGGCAACCTCAACAAGTCGCGCACCATCGCGCTCTTCATCAACCAGCTGCGCGAGAAGATCGGGGTGATGTTCGGGAGTCCCGAGACCACTCCGGGCGGGCGGGCGCTGAAGTTCTACTCGTCGGTGCGGCTCGACATCCGCCGCATCGAGGCGATCAAGGACGGCACCGAGGTCACGGGCAACCGCACCCGGGTGAAGGTCGTGAAGAACAAGGTCAGCCCGCCCTTCAAGCAGGCCGAGTTCGACATCATGTACGGCCGGGGCATCTCCCGTGAAGGCTCGGTGCTCGACATCGGCGTCGACCTCGGCATCGTCAAGAAGTCGGGTGCGTGGTTCACCTACGAGGGTGAGCAGCTCGGCCAGGGTCGCGAGAACGCGAAGCAGTTCCTGACCGACAACCTCGACCTGATGGTCGAGATCTCGGAGAAGATCCGCCAGGCCGTCGGCATCGGCGACGTGGAGGAGTCACCCGAGGTCGACCTGGCCGAGGACGAGGTCGACGTCGACGTCGACAGCTGAAGCACCAGCCACTGAACCCGGTCACGAAGCTGTCGCGGCCATCTCACGCCCCAGCGTGCGCAAGCCGCGACAGTCTTCGCGTCGGGTGCCGGGACGCGTGGGTCTGGCGGGGGCTCAGAGGGAGCTGAGGCCGTTCACGATCGCGACGGTCCCCGCGGCGGCGGCGAACACGAGCACGGCCGGGCGCAGCACCTTCGGGTGCAGCCGCGGGCCCATGAAGTGGCTGATCGCCAGGCCGACGAGCAGGCCCGGCAGGAGCACGAGCGAGAGCGCGAGCTGCTCGAGGGTGAGGTCTCCGGCGATCCCGAGTGCGATGCCGCTCATCGCCGCGCCGGCGACGAAGCACACCGCGAGCGTCGCCCGGATCGTGTGTCCCTCGTGGTGCTGGTAGAGGAGCGCCATCGGCGGGCCGTCGACTGCCGCGGCGGTGCCCATCGCCCCGGCGGCGAAGCCACTCGTGAGGGCGCTGTGGCGGTTGACCCCCACGCCGGGATGTACCAGCGAGAGCACCACCCCCGCCACGATCACGACGCCGACGACGGTGGCGAGCAGCGCGTCGGACACCAGGGCCACCACGAGCAGCCCCAGCAGCGTGCCGGGGACTCGACCGGTCAGGATCCAGCGCACGCCGAACCAGTCGATGGCGTGGTGCTCGCGCAGGAGCATCGTGATCGTGAGCGGCAGCGACAGCAGCACCATCGAGCCCGGTACCGACCCGGGGGCGAGGACCGCCATCACCGGCGCCACCATGAGGTTGATCCCGAAGCCGATCGAGCCCTGCACCACGGCCCCCACCACCACGATCGCGAGGCAGCCCGCGAGCTCCCAGCCGCCGACGTCGAGGGGCATCGAGCTCAGAGAGCCCGCGCGCGAAGGCGGCAGGGCGTGGGCTCGCGCATCGGGCGGATCCTAGGACCCCGGTCCCCGTAGGATCGGTGGTCGTGACCCGTCGCTTCCACGTCCGCACCTTCGGGTGCCAGATGAACGAGCACGACTCCGAGCGCCTCGCCGGGCTGCTGGCGGCCGACGGCCTCGAGCCCACCGACCGGGTCGAGGACGCCGACGTCGTGATCCTCAACACCTGCTGCATCCGCGAGAACGCCGACAACAAGCTCTACGGGCACCTCGGGCACCTGCGTTCCCTCAAGGAGGCCCGGCCCGACCTCCAGATCGCGGTCGGCGGCTGCCTGGCGCAGAAGGACCGCGACCTCATCGTGGCCCGTGCCGACCACGTCGACGTGGTCTTCGGTACCCACAACCTCGCCCACGCCCCCGCGCTCCTCGCCGAGTCGCGCCGCACCGGTGCCCCGGTCGTCGAGATCCTCGACGAGCACGAGGCCTATCCCTCGGCGCTCCCGGCTCGCCGCGAGGTCGACCACCGGGCGTGGGTCACGATCCAGATCGGCTGCGACAACGCGTGCGCGTTCTGCATCGTGCCGATCGTGCGTGGCCCCGAGGTGAGTCGCCGGCTCGGCGACGTCGTCCGCGAAGTGGAGGAGCTCGCCGCCGACGGGGTCTCGGAGATCACGCTGCTGGGCCAGAACGTCAACTCGTACGGCCGCGACCTCGGGGCCGGCCAGTGGCGACCGCAGTTTGCTGACCTCCTGCGTGCGATCGACGCGGTCGACGGCATCCGGCGTGTCCGGTTCACGTCGCCGCACCCGAAGGACCTGCGCCCGGAGACCATCGCCGCGATGGCCGAGTGCGAGACCGTGTGCGAGCACCTGCACCTCCCATTGCAGTCCGGAAGCGATCGCACGCTCGCGCGGATGCATCGCGGCTACACGGCCGAGCGCTACCTCGCGCGGCTCGCGGCCGCTCGCGCCACGATCCCCGACCTTGCAGTCACGACCGACCTCATCGTGGGGTTTCCGGGCGAGACCGACGCCGACTTCGAGGCCACCCTCGCTGTGGTGGAAGAGGCCTCGTACGACGCCGCGTACACGTTCGTGTTCTCACCCCGGCCGGGCACGCCGGCCGGGGCGATGACCGACGAGCTCGTCGACGGCGCCGTCGTCCGCGAGCGCATGGATCGACTCGCGGAACTGGTCGAGCGTCACGCGCTCGCTCGACACGAGGCGCGGATCGGCCAGGTCGAGGAGGTGCTCGTGGATGGACCGTCGAAGAAGGACCCTGCGGTGCTCGCCGCGCGTACCAGGCAGCACAAGCTCGTGCACTTCGCCGCGCCGGAATCCGCGTTGACGCCGGGGACGTACGCCCGGGTCCGCGTCACCGGCGCCGCGCCGCACTGGCTGCGCAGCGAGCTCCTCGACGCTGAGCCCTCGCCTTCGGCCCGGCGGGTCCGCATCCCGGTCACGGCAGGCTGAGCCACGGCCACGCACCTCGCCCTCGTCGGGCCGACCGCGGTCGGCAAGTCCGCGCTGGCGCTGCGCCTGGCGCGGGAGCTCGGCGACGTCGAGATCGTCTCGCTCGACTCGATGCAGGTGTACCGGCGCATGGACGTCGGTACCGCAAAGGCTTCGGAGGCGGAGCGGGCGCTGGTGCCGCACCACCTGATCGACGTCGTGGAGCCGTGGGAGTCGTGGTCGGCGTCCCGGACGCAGACCGAGGCCCGCGCGGCGATCGAGGCCATCGAGGCGCACGGGCGCCGCGCGCTGCTCGTCGGCGGGACCGGTCTCTACCTGCAGGCGGTGATCGACGCCCTGCGCTTCCCCGGCGAGGACCTCGTCCTGCGCGCGCGGCTGGAGGCCGAGGTCGCCGAGCCCGAAGGGCTGGCCGGCGCGTACGCGCGCCTCGCGACGCTCGATCCGCAGGCCGCTGCTCGCATCGAACCCGCGAACACGCGCCGCATCGTGCGCGCACTGGAGGTGATCGAGCTCACGGGCGCGCCGTTCTCCGCTTCCGGGCCGGGGGTGGGGGAGTACGGCGCCACGGTCTTCCCGGTACGGCTCGCCGGGCTGAGCCTGGCCACGAGCCGGCTCGGCGAACGGATCGCGGCACGGTTCGCCGGCATGCGGGCGGCCGGGCTGCTGGCCGAGGTCGAGGCGCTGGCCGCCGATCCTCGCGGTTGGTCGCGCACCGCGCGGCAGGCCATCGGCTACAAGGAGGTGCTCGCCCACCTCCAGGGATTCGAGCCGAGTCTCGATGGGGCCCTCGACGCCGCCGTGCGCCGGACGCGCTCGTTCGCCCGGCGGCAGCGGGCCTGGTTCCGCCGTGATCCCCGCATCACCTGGTTCAACGCGGAATGCGGCGCGACCGAGGCGGAGTTGCTGGCATGGTGGTGTCGCCCATGACCACGTTCCGAGCCTCGAAGCTCCACGCCACCGGCAACGACTTCGTCGTCGTACCTGCCGACGCGGCTGCGTTCACCGCTGCCGACGCCGTCGCGCTCTGCGACCGCCATCGAGGGATCGGAGCCGACGGGCTGTTGGTCCTGGGGCCGGGGGGCGACGGCGCCGACGCGACGATGACCCTCTACAACGCCGACGGTGGCTTCGCCGAGATGAGCGGCAACGGTGCCCGTTGCCTCGCCTGGGCCGCGCGCCGAGCGGGCTATGGCGAGCCGGAGCGGCTGGTCGTCGACACCGGAGGCGGTCGCCGCGTCCTCGAGCTCACGCTCGACGCCGACAAGGACGTGGCGCACGCGGTGTGCGACATGGGTCCGGTCACCTTCGAGCCGGCCGAGATCCCGCTCGCGGCGCCCAGTTCCTTCGGACTCGCTGCGGAGGTCCACGGCGTCGCGTACGACGGCGACGCCGCCGGGATGGGGAACCCCCACCTCGTCCTCTTCGTCGACGACCCGGCCACCGCGCGCGTCGCCCAGCACGGACCGCGCCTCGAGCACGACGCTCGTTTCCCCGCACGGACGAACGTCGAGTTCGTCGCGCCGACGCCCGGGGAGCGCGATGCGCTCACGATGCGGGTCTGGGAGCGAGGCGTGGGCGAGACGCTCTCGTGCGGCACGGGCGCGTGCGCCGCGGCCGCCGCCGCCCGTCGGCGTGGGCTGGTCGGAGACCGCGTGACCGTGCACGTGCCCGGCGGCGACCTCTCGGTGCTCGTGGGGGCAACCATCCGGCTCGGCGGGCCGGTGGTGCACGTCTTCGACGTCGACGTCGACCTTGCGGCACTGCGTCGCGAATCCCGATGAGCCGGGCGCACCTCGACCGCCAGCGGCGCCGGCTCACCGCCACCGAGACCGATCTCGGCGTCGTCCGCCAGCGCGCGCTGCTCGTCGGCACCGGTGCCGGGACCCGTTCGGCGGAGGAGGCGGAGGCCAGCCTCGAGGAGCTGGCGCTCCTGGCCGACACCGCCGGGGCCGACGCGGTGGCCTCGGAGCTGCAGCGGCGCGACTTGCCCGACCCGGCCACCTACATCGGCAAGGGCAAGGCCCGGGAGATCGCGGAGCTCGCGGAGGGGCTCGACGTCGACGTCGTGATCTTCGACGACGAGCTGTCGCCCGCGCAGCAGCGCAACCTCGAGCAGCTCTTCGAGCGCGACGTCGTCGACCGGGTGGCGCTGATCCTCGACATCTTCGCCCAGCACGCAGCCAGCCAGGAAGGCATGCTCCAGGTCGAGCTTGCGCAGCTTCGGTACCGCCTGCCGCGTCTGCGCGGCCGCGGCATCACGCTGTCGCAGCAGGGAGCCGGCATCGGCACCCGCGGTCCCGGTGAGACCCAACTCGAGGTCGACCGGCGCCGTATCCAGCGGCGCATCACGAAGCTCGAGCACGATCTGGTGCGCCTGGGCAAGATTCGAGCCACCCAGCGCAAAGCACGCGACCGGCGCGCGCTTACCACCGTCGCGCTCGTCGGCTACACGAACGCAGGGAAGTCGACGCTGCTGAACCGGTGTACGCATGCGCACTCGCTCGTCGAGGATCGGCTCTTCTCGACGCTGGACCCGACCACGCGGCGGCTTCGCCTGGCCGGGGGTGAGACGGTGCTGCTGTCGGACACGGTCGGCTTCGTGCGACGGCTCCCGCATCAGCTCGTCGAGGCGTTCCGATCGACGCTCGAGGAGGTGTGCGACGCCGACTACCTGGTCCATCTGGTCGACGCCGGCGCACCCGAGCCCTACGGGAGGATCGAGGCCGTTCGCACCGTGCTGCGCGAGATCGGCGCGGGTGGGGTCCCCGAGCTGCTCGTCTTCACGAAGTCCGACAGGGTCTCCGGGTCCGATCTTGCGAGCCTGCTCCGTTCGCATCCCGACTCGGTGGGGTGCTCGGCTCGTACCGGCGAGGGTGTCGACGCGTTCGTGGCGCTGCTGGGCGAACGACTGCGGGCGCTCGAGGAGGTCGTGGAGCTGCGGGTTCCCTACGACCGGTGCGAGGTGCTCGCGTCGCTGCATCGGGAAGGCGAGGTGCTCGTCGAGGTCTACGAGGAGGGTGGCACGCGGGTCCGGGCGCGGCTGCCCGACGCGGTGGCGAGCCGGTACCGAGACCTGGTTGCAAACCCGCCCGCGACCGGAGAGCCCGGGGCCGCGGCCGGCGGCCGGTAGTCTCGCCGCGTGGCGCCGCCCGAGGGGTTCGTCCCGCCGCCGTACCCGCACGACCGTCTCGACGCGCTGCGCCGTCTGGCCGATGCTGCGCCCGGGGGCGCGGTCGACTGCTCGATCGGCAACCCCGTCGACCCGATCCCGGAGGTCGCGCTGGTCGCGCTGGCGCGGGCGGGGGCCAATGCGATGGTGTACCCCCCCACGATCGGCACCCCCGAGCTTCGTGAGGCCGCGACGGACTGGATGGATCGCTGCTTCGGCGTGCGGATACCGGCGGACCACGTGGTCGCGTGCGTCGGCACCAAGGAGCTCGTGGCCTCGCTGCCGCGCCTGCTCTCGTTGCGCGATCCGAGCCGCGACACCGTGCTGTACCCGGCGGTGGCGTACCCCACCTACGCCATGGGGGCCCAGCTCGCCGGCCTGCGCGCGGTGCCGGTGCCGCTCGACGACGGCTGGCAGCCGGATCTCGCACGCGTACGCGAGGCGGACGCGGACCGCGCGCTCCTGCTGTGGACGAACAGCCCGGGCAACCCCACCGCGGCGGTCGCCGACGGGCCCCGGACCGAGGAGACGGTCGCCTGGGCGCGCGAGCGCGGCGTCGTGCTCGCGGCCGACGAGTGCTACGCGGAATTCTCAGGTGGTCCGCCCGCGACTGCCTTGCTCGCCGGCACCGACGGCGTGCTCGCCCTGCACTCCCTGTCGAAGCGGTCCAACATGGCCGGCTTCCGAGTGGGCTTCGTCGCCGGCGACGGCGATCTCGTGCGCTACCTGGGTGAGACCCGCAAGCACGCCGGGTTGATCGTCCCCACCCCGATCCAGGCCGCGGCGGCGGCCGCCCTCGGCGACGACGATCACGTCGACGACCAGCGCGCGCGCTACGCCGATCGCCGCGCGCTGATGCTGGAGGGCCTCGCGGCCCACGGGCTCGTGCACGACGGCGGTCCGGCACCGTTCTACCTGTGGCTGCGCGCCGAGGGCGCGGCCGACGACGGCTGGGAGATCGCCGCGCGTCTGGCCGAGGCGGGCACCCTGGTCGCGCCCGGCAACCTCTACGGCCCGGCGGCGGCCGACCACGTGCGCCTGGCGCTCACCCAGCCGCGGGAACGGCTCGAGCTGTCGTTGGCGCGCCTCGCGGAGTCGGCGGCCCGCGCCTGAACGTTCGGCTCCGAGCGGTCCGGGCCACGTAGCCTGGCCCGCATGGCCGACCTCGAAGCACAGATCACCGAGCTCTGGGAGCATCGCGACGACCTGGCATCGGTGATGCCCGAGGCGCAGGTCGCGGCGACCGTGCGAGAGGCGATCGACCTGCTCGACCGCGGGGAGGTCCGGGTTGCCGAGGTCGTCGACGGCGAAGTCGTCGTGCACCAGTGGGCGAAGCTCGCGATCCTGCTGCTGTTCCGCACCACGAAAATGAGCGTCGCCGAGGTGGGGCCGTTCGAGTACCGCGACAAGATCCCGCTCAAGCGCGACTACGAGGCCGCCGGGGTGCGGGTCGTGCCTGGGGCCTCGGCTCGGTGGGGCGCGTACCTCGCGCCCGGAGTCGTGATGATGCCGAGCTACGTGAACATCGGCGCGCACGTGGGGGCCGACACGATGGTCGACACCTGGGCGACGGTGGGATCGTGCGCCCAGATCGGGGCGCGCGTGCACCTCTCCGGTGGGGTCGGCATCGGAGGGGTGCTCGAGCCACCGCAGGCCGCGCCCATCATGGTCGGCGACGACGCGTTCATCGGGTCGCGCTCGATGGTGGTCGAAGGCGCGCGCGTCGGCACCGGTGCGGTGCTGGGCGCGGGCACGATCCTCTCGGGCTCCGTGCCGGTGATCGACGCCGAGACCGGCGAGGAGCTGCATCGCGGCGTCGTTCCCGACTGGACGGTCTGCGTCACCGCGACCAGACCGCGGGCGTTTTCGGGAGGCGAGTTCGGGTTGCCGTGCGTGCTGGTGATCAAGCGGCTCACCGAGGGCGAACGCCACGACAAGGCCCAGCTCAACGAGGTCCTCCGCGAAGGCGGCGTGACCACGTGAGCGAGCGTCCGCGAGGCGGGTATCCCGCCGAGCAGCGAGCGTGGCCCGAGCGGCCCCGGCTGCAGGCCGGAGAGCGGGAAGGATGACCGGTCCGGCCCTTGCCGTCGACCTGCTGGCGCTCACCGAGCAGCTCTGCGCCGTCCCGTCGGAGAGCCTGCACGAGACGGCACTCGCCGACCTGGTGGAAGCGCGCCTGCGCGAGCGCGCGTCCGGGCTGCGCGTGGATCGCCAGGGCGACAACGTGGTGGTCCGCACCGAGCTCGGACGCGAGCAGCGGGTCGTGCTCGGCGGCCATCTCGACACCGTGCCGGCCAACGGCAACGAGCGGCCGCGACGGGCCGACGACGTGGTGCACGGTCTCGGCGCGGCCGACATGAAGGGCGGCCTCGCGGTGCTGCTCGCCCTGGCCGAGGCGTTGCACCGGGCGCCGGAGTCGGCGCGCTTCGACGCGACGCTCGTGTTCTACGCGGCCGAGGAGATCGCCGAGGAGCACAACGGCCTGCGGGAGCTGTTCGCCGAGCGGCCGGCGTGGGTCGCTGGTGACCTGGCGGTCCTGCTCGAGCCCACGGGCGCATGGGTCGAGGCAGGCTGCCAGGGGACGCTGCACGTGCGGGCCACCTTCCGAGGTGCGCGGGCCCATTCGGCCCGGCCGTGGACGGGGGTCAACGCGATCCATCGTCTCGCCGACGTGTTGGCTCGGATCGCGGCACACGAAGCCGACACGGTCGACCTCGACGGCCTGGCCTACCGGGAGTCGCTGCAGGTCGTGGGGATCGAGGGGGGAGTGGCGAACAACGTCGTGCCCGACCAGGCGTCACTCCTGGTCAACCGACGGTTCGCTCCGTGCTACTCGGTCGAGGAGGCGACGCTGCAGGTGCGCGCGCTGCTCGCCGGTGCCGACGAGATCGAGGTCGTGAACGCGTCCCCGGCTGCGCCGCCGAACCTGTGGGACCCGCTGGTGGCCGAGCTGATCGGGACGTTCGATCTCGGTGTGCGACCCAAGCTCGGATGGACCGACGTGGCGCGCTTCGCGGCAGTTGGAGTTCCTGCCCTCAATTTCGGGCCGGGCGACCCGGCGATCTCGCACACCGCCGACGAGCACGTCACCCGTGCGTCGCTCGAGAGCTGCTATGCCGTGCTGGGCCGCTTCCTGGGTGTGGCGTGACGAGCCGACGATGACCCTGCGGGTCGAGCCGCGTGACGCGGTGCGGGTGGTGCACTGGGAGGACGGCGACAACCGGGTGAACCACGCGTCGATGCAGGCGTGGCACGAGCTGCTCGACGAGCTCGAGGACATCGACGAGCCGTTCGCCCTGGTCGTGACGGGCGCGGGGAAGTTCTTCTCGAATGGGTTGGACCTCGACCGGTTTGCGGCCGTGCCTGACGAGGCCGGACCGACGGTCGAGGCGCTGCAGCGACTGTTCGGGCGCCTCCTGCTGTTCCCCGCGTACACGGTGGCGGCGATCAACGGGCACGCGTTCGCGGCCGGGGCGATGCTCAGCTGCGCGTTCGACGCCCGGGTCATGCGCGAGGACCGAGGCTACTGGTGCCTGCCCGAGGTCGACCTCGGCCTGCCGCTCAGCGAAGCGATGGCGGCGGTGGTGACCGCGCGCCTGCCGGCGCCGGCGGCGCAGGACGCGATGCTCACCGGTCGTCGGTACGGCGGCCCCGCGGCCCTGGCGACCGGGATCGTGTCGGCCGCGGTGCCCGAGGCGGAGGTCCTCGACGTCGCCGTGGCGCTCGCGGCCGAGGTCGCGACGAAGGACCGCCGGGTGATCGCGGAGCACAAGCGGCTCCTCTTCGGCGCGGCAGCCGAGGTGTGCGGCTACGCGCCCGGACGCTGAGCCGCGGGTCGAGCGCCCCTCGCGCGCGTGAACCTATGGTGGCGCGGTGCACGAGACGCCTGAGGACCTGGTCGCGCTGCGGGACCTCCTCGACCGCAGCTACGAGCTCGGGGGCGTGCACCTCCACGAGGTGATCACCCCGGAACGGCGCCTCGACGCCGCCGGCGTGGTCGAGCGGCTGCAGGGCATGTGCCTGCTCTCACTGGCAACCGTCACCGCCGACGGGCGACCGCTCGTGGGACCGGTCGACGGGATCTTCTACCGGGGCCACTGGTACTTCGGGTCGTCGCCGGCATCGGTGCGGTTCCGCCACATCCGGGTCCGGCCCGCCGTCAGCGCGACGCACCTGCCGGGGGAGGAGTACTCGGTCACGGTGCACGGGCGGGCCGAGATCATCGACGTCGCCAGCCCGACCCAGGCCGGGTTCCGCCGGGCGCTGCTCGACGTCTACGTGCCCCGGTACGGCCCGGAGTGGGAGACCTTCCTCGACTCGGGGCCGGTCTACGCGCGCATCGACGCCGACCGGATGCTCACGTTTCAGATGCCCCCGGAGTGATCGATTGGCGTGCTGCCAAGCTGCGCACGAATAGGGTTGGCGGGTGGCATACATCGATGTGGACAGCGGCTCGGCGATTGCATCCTTGGTCGCGCTCCTGTTCATTGCAGCCGGGATCACGACGCTCGTGCTCGCGATCGTCGTCGTCGTCGACACCGGACGACATCCCGAGGCGGTCTGGGCGCAGGCCGGTCAGAACCGGATCGTGTGGATCGTGCTTCCACTCGTCCTCTTGGTGGTGTGCGGTGTGGCAAGCCTCGTTGTGAGCATCGTCTACTTGACGTCGATCAAGAAGAAGCTGATCGCCATCGAGGAGGCCGGAACAGGGCAGTCCGCGACCTCCGGTGGTGACATCCCGTCGGCGTAGATCAACCCGAACGCAGATCTGCGGCATCGATCGCGGCCCACTTCGGCGGCGCCTATGGGAGCAGCGGCATCCCGCGCTCGTCGAGGGTCCACCCGGGGTTGTGGGCGACCTCCCAGCAGTGTCCGTCGGGGTCGGCGAAGTAGCCCGAGTAGCCGCCCCAGAACACCGACTCGGCTGGCTTCAGGATCGTCGCGCCCGCCCCCGCGGCCGCGGTCATGGCGGCGTCGACGGCGTCCGGGGACCCGAGGTTGATCGCGAGCGCGACCCCGGAGAAGCCGCTGCGCTCGGGGGAGAGGTGCGCATCGGCCGCGAGCTCGGTGAGAGGGAACAGCGCGACCACCGGTCCGGCGGTGCGCAGGAACGTGACGGCGTCGTTCGAGTCGGCGCCGAGTTCCCAGCCGAGCGCTCGGTAGAACGCAGTCGCGCGCCCGAGATCGGCCACCCCGGGGGTGACGAGGCTGACGCGCGCGCGCGGACCGTCACGCGAGCGTCGACGCTCAGAGGCGCCGCAGGACGGTGACGACCTTGCCGTAGACGGTGACCTCGGCGGGGTCGAACACCATGTCGGACAGGGCGGGGTTCGCCGGTCGCAGGACGATCTTGCCCTTGCGGCGCAGGAAGGTCTTGACGGTGGCCTCCTCGCCGGGGATGCCGGCGACGACCGTGTCGCCGTTCTCGGCCGTCTCCTGCTGGCGGACCACCACGTAGTCGCGATCGAAGATGCCCGCCTCGATCATGGAGTCGCCCCGGACGCGCAGCATGAAGAGCTGTCCGTCGCCGGTGAGGTCCTCGGGGAGGGGGTAGGACTCCTCGATGTTCTCCGCGGCGAGGACCCCGGTGCCCGCCGCGACGTCGCCGACGAGCGGGACGTGGCGGACCGGGCGGCGGTCGACCGCCGCCCCCGAGCTCGGGTCGAAGCTGACCTCGAGGGCGCGGGGCTTGGTGTGGTCGCGCCGCAGATAGCCCTTGTCCTGCAGGGCGGCGAGGTGGGCGTGCACCGTGGAGCTCGAGGAGAGGCCCACGGCCTCGCCGATCTCGCGCACGCTCGGTGGGTAGCCGCGCTGGCGAACCTCGGCGTCGATGAACTCGAGCACCTGGCGCTGGCGGGGGGTGAGCGCCTGGAGCTGGTGGAGCTCGGCGCGTTGGGTGGTTCGGCGGGTCGTCATGACGGGAAAATATCACGATCAGGCGTTCGGGGCAAACATCTGTTCGAAAAATCCTTGACTACGAACGGACGTTCGTGGTTGGCTGGCACCGAAGAGGCGGTTGCCGGGCCTCGGGCGGAGGGGCCGGGTGGCGGCAGGTGCGCCGGGTGTCCGGTCGCTTCCGTTCGAGTGGTTGCGGTCGGCGCCCTGTCCAGTTCGCAATGGATGTCACACCCCCGTGGTTCCCTGCGGGTACGGACTTCCCCCCACCAGGAGACCCAGATGGCCGCCGTCATGACCACCCATCAGCCCGCACCGAGGCGAAGCCTCGGCTACGTGTCGAGGCGAAGCCTCGGCTACGTGTCGAGGCGAAGCCTCACGGGTGTGCCCGCTGCCCCTCGCCGGGCGCACCTGCACGCGGTGCCGGATCCCGCCCCCGCCCCCGGGGTCGTGCTCCGGCGCCGTCCGCGGGTCACGGCTGCGACGTTCCGGCGGCGGCGCCTCGCCGTCGCGCTGGCTGTCGCGGCCGTGGTTTTGACGGCGGGACGGGCGGGCGCGTCGCTCGGGAGCTCACCCCTCGCGGCTCCCGAGCGACGCCCGTCGGTCACCGAGTACGTGGTCGAGCCCGGCGACTCGCTCTGGACGGTCGCGGGGGAGCTCGCGCCCGACGCGGACCCGCGGGCAGTGGTCGACGCGCTGACGAGGACCCGCGGCGAGGCGCCGCTGCTGCCGGGCGAGGTGATCCGCTGGCAGCGGTGACGCGGGCCGGGGAGCCGGCCGGGAAGGGGCAGGGACGTGGCGCTACCGTGGCGCCGTGCGCTGCCCGTACTGCTCCGAGCTCGACGACAAGGTGGTCGACTCCCGCCTCGCCGACGGGGGCGACGCCATCCGTCGGCGACGGGAGTGCCTGGGCTGCGGCCGACGGTTCACCACCTACGAGCGGCTCGACCCGCTGCCGCTCCAGGTGCGCAAGCGGGGTGGCGAGCTGGAGGCGTTCGACCGGGCGAAGCTGGCGCGAGGCATCGCCCAGGCGGTGGCGGGACGGCCGATCGCGCCGGTCACGGTCGACGCGATCGCCCAGGAGATCGAGGAGCAGGTGCGTGCCGCCGGCCCCGAGGTGACCAGCGAGACCGTGGGGCTGGCGGTCCTCGAGCACCTGCGGGCACTCGACCCGATCTCGTACCTGCGGTTCGCGTCCGTCTACAAGGGCTTCGAGGACATCGCCGAGTTCGAGGCCGAGGTCTCCGAGCTCCAGAAGCACACCGCGCCGAAGCGTCGCGCCCCGGCCTCGCCCTGAGCAGCCTCGGCGTTGGCGCAGGTCGCGGGGTTTTCGCGGCCGAGCCCGTTCCGACCGTTGACAACGGTGGAACTCCAGTGTTGTAATTCACCACCCCTCGCGGTTCCGGTCTTCTGAACCACAAGATGTTGTGGTCACGGGGCTCCGGGGGGATCACGACGATTCGAACTCGGGGAAGGGACGCACCCATGGCGATGGCGCCGGAGCAGGTCGGGATCGGGATCCGCCGGTACTTCACGAAGGCGGGTGCACACCCGTACGAGACCGTCGAGTGGGAGCGGCGCGACGCGCGGATCCCGAACTTCAAGGACGGCACCGACGCCTTCTTCCAGGCCGACGTCGAGTTCCCCGTGACCTGGTCGGTCAACGCCACCAACATCGTCGCCCAGAAGTACTTCCGGGGCACCCTCGGCACGGCAGAGCGCGAGTGGTCGCTGCGCCAGGTGATCGACCGGGTCGCCGACACGATCACCGACTGGGGCGTGCGCGACGGCTACTTCCTCGACGACGAGGAGGCCGAGGCGTTCCGCGCCGAGCTCAAGTACCTGCTCGTGCACCAGCGCGCCGCGTTCAACTCGCCGGTCTGGTTCAACATCGGCGTGAAGAACGTCCCGCAGCAGGCGAGCGCGTGTTTCATCCTCGCGGTCGAGGACACGATGGACGGGATCCTCAACTGGTACCGCGAGGAAGGCGTCATCTTCAAGGGCGGCTCGGGTTCGGGCATCAACCTGTCGAACATCCGCTCGAGCTTCGAGGGCCTGAAGGGCGGCGGCACCGCGAGCGGGCCGGTGAGCTTCATGCGCGGCGCCGACGCGTCGGCCGGCACGATCAAGAGCGGCGGCAAGACGCGGCGCGCCGCGAAGATGGTCATCCTCAACGCGGATCACCCCGACGTCGAGGAGTTCGTGTGGTGCAAGGCGCACGAGGAGCGCAAGGCCCACGCGCTGAAGGACGCCGGGTTCGACATGGACCTCGACGGCAGGGACTCCCACTCGATCCAGTACCAGAACGCCAACAACTCCGTGCGCGTCACCGACGACTTCATGCGCGCGGTCGTGGAGGACAAGGACTGGGACCTCAAGGCCGTCACCACCGGTGACACGATCAAGACGGTGCGCGCCAGGGAGCTGATGCGCCAGATCTCCGAGGCGACCTGGGAGTGCGCAGACCCGGGGATGCAGTTCGACACCACCGTCAACCGCTGGCACACCGCGCCGAACACGGGCCGCATCAACGCATCCAACCCGTGCTCGGAGTACATGCACTTGGACAACTCGGCCTGCAACCTGGCGAGCATCAACCTGTTGAAGTACCTGAACGACGACGGTACGTTCGACGTCGCCGCGTACCGCCACACCGTCGAGGTGATCTTCACCGCGCAGGAGATCCTCGTCGGCAACGCCGACTACCCGACGCCGTCGATCGGCGAGACGAGCCGGCAATTCCGCCAGCTCGGCCTCGGCTACGCGAACCTCGGCGCGCTGCTCATGGCCCAGGGCCTGCCGTACGACTCGTCCGAGGGCCGCGCGTGGGCGGCGTCGCTGACTGCGCTCATGACCGGCCACGCGTACGCCACGAGCGCGCGCACCGCGGGGCGGATGGGCCCGTTCGCCGGCTACGCCGACAACGCCGAGGCGATGCTCGACGTGCTGCGCATGCACCGCGCCGAGGCCGCCAAGATCGACGAGGAGCTCGTGCCGCCCGAGCTGCTCTCGGCGGCGCAGCGCAGCTGGGACGACGCCGTCGAGCTCGGCGAGCGCCACGGCGTGCGCAACTCGCAGGCCAGCGTGCTCGCGCCCACCGGCACCATCGGGTTGATGATGGACTGCGACACCACCGGCATCGAGCCCGACCTCGCGCTCACCAAGGCGAAGAAGCTCGTCGGCGGCGGCACGATGTACATCGTCAACCAGACGGTGCCGCGGGCGCTGCGCCAGCTGGGCTACGCGGAGGCGCAGGTCGACGCGATCATCGGCCACATCGACGAGCACAAGACCATCGTCGGCGCGCCCGGGTTCAACCCCGAGCACCTGCCGGTGTTCGCCTGCTCGATGGGCGACAACACGATCCACTACATGGGCCACGTCACGATGATGGGCGCGGTCCAGCCGTTCATCTCGGGCGCGATCAGCAAGACCGTGAACATGCCCGAGGAGGTGACGGTCGAGGAGGTCGAGCAGCTCCACATCGAGGCGTGGCGGCTCGGGCTCAAGGCCGTCGCGATCTACCGCGACAACTGCAAGGTCGGCCAGCCCCTCTCGAGCCAGAAGGCTGCGACGAAGTCGCAGGACGGGGAGGTGGACGCGACCACGGCCGGTACGACTGTGGTGGAGGTGGGCCCGGAGCGGATCGTCGAGCGGATCGTCGAGCACGTCATCGTGCAGGAGCCGGTCCGCCAGAGGCTCCCGCGGGTGCGTCGCTCGAAGACGTTCTCGTTCCGGGTCGCCGACTGCCACGGCTACGCCACCGTCGGCGAGTTCGAGGACGGCCGCCCGGGGGAGGTGTTCCTCAAGGTCGCCAAGCAGGGCTCGACGCTGGCCGGGATCATGGACGCGTTCGCGATCTCGATCAGCCTGGGTCTGCAGTACGGCGTGCCGCTGCGGGCGTTCGTGGAGAAGTTCACGAACATGCGCTTCGAGCCCGCCGGCATGACCGACGACCCCGACCTGCGGTTCGCGACGAGCCTCGCCGACTACATCTTCCGGCGGCTCGCGGTCGAGTACCTCTCGGAGGACGACCGGCGCGACCTCGGCATCCTCACGGTGGGGGAGCGGCTGCAGCCGACCCTCCCCGGCGTGGAGGAGGCCGCCGCGGCGACGGTCACCGAGCCCGGCCTCGAGCTGCTCCCGCCCGAGGACCGTGCCCCGTCGGCGCCCAGCGCGCCCGCGCCACCGCCTCCACCCACGGCCTCACGCGAGGCGCGTGACACGGTGCTCTGCTATGTCTGCGGCGACATCATGCAGCGGGCCGGCTCGTGCTACGCGTGCCCGTCGTGCGGCACCACGAGCGGCTGTTCGTAGCCGACCCCACCAGGGGCGGTTCCGCGGAATCGCCCCGCGTCGATCCGCTCGCGCAGCACCCGCCATGCGCCCGGCACCGTCGTCCACGCGGGCGCGTCATCGGCCACCGTGAAGCAGGGCTTGAAACCGAGGAGTCCGCTGGTACTCGTGAGGCAAGACCGTACCGACCGCACCGCGTCGGCGAGGCCGTTCACCCATGCGTCGACGTCGTCGGGCGCGACGAGCGGCTCGCCCGGGAGGCGGGTCGCGAGCACCGCGGCCAGCCCGCAGCCACCGCCGGCGAGATCGGTTGCGAGCAGGGCCGGGGTGTGCGGGCACCCGGCACGGGGTTCGAGCATCTCGGCCTCTCGGCGCGCCTCGCCGATCGGGTCGGGGTGCCAGGTCGCGTCGTACGCGATGCGCCGCAGCACCACCTCACGCCGAGCTCCGTCGCGGTCGGTCAGGACCACGAAATCGATCCGGGACGACACACCACCCGAGGGCCGCGTCGAGGAGACGACACGCGCGCCGGTCACGTCGGCGACCCACGCTGCGGGCGCCGCCGCCTCGCGGGTGAAGCCGGCCGACTCGGCGGCGAGGGAGTCGCCGTAGAGCACGACCTGACCCGGAGCAGCGCCCGTTGGGGCGCCGAAGCCGCATGCGCCGAGGAGCAGGGCGAACGCCATGCCGACCGCCTTCGTCCATCCGAAGCGCCCGTTCGGGCCCCTCTCCGCCATCCCCCTCGTGTCGGGCCGCGGCGGGCCCGCGTTGAGCGGAACGTGGGTGTTTCGTCGGCTTCCGGCGCGGGCCGTGCCCGCGGCGGGTCAGCCCGCGGGCTGCCAGGTCGTGGTGGTGGTGACGTCGGCGCCCTCGGCGGTCAGCTCCGTGAGCGTGGCGAACCCGGCCAGGAACGCGGCGATGTCGTCGGTCACGTCGGTGGCGGTCGAAGCGCAGTCCGCCGGATCCACCGCACCGGCGCCATCCACCGCGAGCGGCACCTGCTTCAACCCCCGGATCTTCAGACCCGCTGCGCACGTCGGCGCGTTGAAGTTCAGCACGGTCGGTTCCAGCTTCCCGCGAGCGATCGCCTGCCGGTGATCCTCGATCCACTCCTTCACGAGTGCCGCGGACGCCGGGTAGTCAGGCACGTCGGCCAACCCCTGGCTCGTCGCCACCGCGACGATGCCCTGGGTCGCGGCCGTCTTGGCCGCGCCGACGGTGCCGGAGATGTCGGTGATCGGCCCGAGGTTCTGACCCTGGTTGATCCCCGACACGACCAGGTCGGGCTTGCCGTCGGTGTACACGTTCTCGAGCGCGTAGTTGATCGTGTCCGCGGGGAAGCCGTTGACCGCCGTCGCGGGGTAGCCGCTCTTGGTCTCCTGCTCGGTCGCGGTCAGGGTGCCCGGCGTCGTCGTCTCGCCGGATCCGCTCTTGTTCTCCGCGGGCGCGACGACCGTGACCTTTACGTCGGGAAGGGTGCGCAGGGCCTCGACCATCGTGTCGATGCCCTCGGCCGCGTAGCCGTCGTCGTTCGTGACCAGGATCTCCAACGGTGCGGTACCCTTGGGGCCCGGAACGGTGGTCGTCGACGACCCCTTCGCGTCGTCGTCTCCGTCGCTGCTGCACGCGCTCAGGACGAGGGCGCCGAGGGTCAGCAGGGCCAGGGCACGGTGAATCCGGTTCATCCGGGGAAGACTAGGACGCCGGGCCGCCCGGTGCCGTGACGAAGTCGACCAGCTCCTCGACGGCCTGCACCAGCGGCTGCTCGAGGTCACCCCAGTCGTCGACGGCCGCGAGCACGCGCCGCCAGAAGTCGCGGGGGTCGCCGACGCCGAGCGCCGCGCAGACGCCCTCCTTCCAGGGCGTGCCCCGAGGGATCTCGGGCCAGGCGAGGATTCCCACGGACTTCGGGCGGACCGCCTGCCACACGTCGACGTAGGGCGTGCCGGTCACGAGCACGTGCGGGTGCTGCACCTCGGCGGCGAGCCGGGCCTCCTTGCTCCCTGGTACGAGGTGGTCGACCAGCACCCCGAGACGCCGTCCCGGACCGGGACCGAACGCGGCGACGGCTGCCGCGAGGTCGTCGATGCCGTCGAGGCGTTCCACCACCACGCCCTCAACGCGCAGGTCGTCACCCCAAACCATCTCCACGAGCTCCGCGTCGTGCACGCCCTCGACCCAGATGCGACTGCCGCGCGCAGTGCGCGCCTTCGCCCCCTCCACCGCCCGACTCCCCGACGCGGTGCGCTGTGCCGTGACCCGCCCACCGCGCAGGTCGATCCCGTCGGTCCCGAAGTCCGTCCCGCCTGCGTCGCCAAGCGCGGGCGGGACAAGCCGCACCGCGTGGCCGTCGTGCGCGAACGCGCCCGGGGTGTGCGGCCACGCGCGCTCGACCCCGGTCGTGCCGCGCAGCACCACCCGGTCGGGCGCGAACGCGACGAGCTCGCCCGCGAAGCCGGACGCGCGGTGGAGCAGTCGCAGGCCGGGTGTCGCCACGACCGCGGGGAACGAGGCCGCGAGACGGGCCGGGCCGTCGACCGGCCCGCCGAGGATCCCACCGGGGTGCCTGTGCAACATGCCGTCGACCGTACGCGGGCGCGCCGGCCCGTCGGTGGACCTCGGTCGCACCGACCGACCTCCCCCCGGTTCGTGACGCGATGCTCGCTATTCGCTCTTCATCGCACAAACCGGGGACGACAGGGGCGGGAGGGGCGGGAGGTGGTGGTAGAACCGGGCATGGCTTCCTACGCATCCATCGCCGAGCTGCTCGGCGCGGCGGGCGCGCCGGTCGGTACCACCGACTGGACCACGCTCTCCCAGGACCGCATCGACCAGTTCGCCGAGGCGACCGGCGACCACCAGTGGATCCACGTCGACGTTGAGCGCGCGAAGGCCGGCCCGTTCGGGGCCACGATCGCGCACGGCTACCTCACCCTGTCGTTGTGCGCGCCGTTCCTCGGCGAGCTGGTGCAGGTGGGCGGCATCTCGATGGGCATCAACTACGGGATCGACAAGGCGCGTTTCATCGCCCCGGTGCCCGCGGGCTCGCGCGTGCGCGCCCACGGCGAGGTCGTGTCGGTGACCGAGGTGCCCGGCGGGGCGCAGGCAGTGGTGCGGCTCACGATCGAGCTCGAGGGTTCGGAGAAGCCCGCCGCCGTCGTCGACACGGTGTCTCGCTTCCTCGCCTAGGACGTGTCACGGCCCGGTCCGCCGCGCTCAGCGCGGCGGGGCCGTCACCTCGACCAGGAACGCTCGCACCACGTCCGCGTCGACGACGCGGCGCATTGGCGGCAGGGCGTCGAGCAACACGTCGCGGTAGCCAGCAGTCGCGAGGCGGCGGTCGAGCACTGCTACCACGCCCCGGTCCGAGCGCGACCGGATCAGGCGGCCGACGCCCTGCGCGAGCACGAGCGCCGCGCCGGGCAGGTCGACGTCGCGGAAGCCGTTGCCGCCCTCGCGCTCGACGGTCTCCCGCCGGGCCTCCGAGAGCGGGTCGTCGGGGCGAGCGAACGGCAGCCGGTCGATGACCACGAGGACGCAGGTCGGCCCGGGCACGTCGACGCCCATCCAGAAGCTGCGCGTTGCCACCAGCACGGAGGCCTCCTCGGTTGCGAAGCGCTCGAGCAGCGCTGCCTTCGAGGAGTCGCCCTGCACGAGGATCAGGTGGTCGGTGTCGCGCAGCGCGTCGGCAATGCGCGTCACCGCCGCGCGCGACGTGCACAGGACGAGCGATCGGCCGCCGGCGGCGTCGACGAGCCGGTGGATCTCCGCGGTGGCCGCGTCGGGCCAGGCCGGGTCGCGGGGCTCGGGGAGGTGGCGGGCGACGTAGAGCAGCGCCTGGCTGCGGAAGTCGAAGGGCGAGTCGACCCGCAACGCCGCGTAGCCGCGACCGGGTCGGGGCCGATCGCCGGGCTCGTCGCCGAACTCGTGGTCGGCGTCGGGATCGAGCGGCAGCGGTCCCGGGTCGGTGGCCGGGTCGAGGCCAAGGCGTTCGGTGAGCGGCGCGAACCGGTTGCCGGCGCCGAGCGTGGCGGAGCACAGCACCGTCGGCACCCGAGTGAACAGGCGGTCGGCGAGCGTGTCGGCCACCGAGACGGGCGACAGGCACAGCGAGCCGTGCTCCTGCCATACGACGTCGCCGACGCGCGGCGCCTGCGCGCGTCGCAGAGCTTCGAGGCGGGCCGTGGCGAGCTGCGTGGTCTGCGCGGCTGCGGCCGGGTCGGGGCCGGGCTCGATGCGGGGGATCGCGGTGGCGAGGTGCTCCGCGGCCGACCCGAGCGCGTCGGCCAGCGCGCCTCGGGTGGGATCCAGTCGGCCCTCCGCGCCGTCGAGCGCGCGTTCCAGGGCGTCGGCCGCGGCCGCGATCGGGTCGGTGTCGCTGCGGGACACGCCCACCCCTGAGAGGCGGGTCGCGAGCTGGCGCAGCCCGAGCGGCGCGAGGTCGAGGCCGAAGGCGTCGGTGGCCACGTCGGCGAGCCCGTGCGCCTCGTCGAAGACCACGACGTCGTGCTCGGGTAGCACGTTGCCGCCCGACGCGAGGTGCGCGCAGTAGAGCGCGTGGTTCACCACGAGCACGTCGGCCTTCGCCGCCCGGTCGCGGGCCCACTCGGCGAAGCACTCCTCCCCGTCGGCGCACTTGCCCCGCCCCGGACATTCTCGGGGCGCGCAGCTCGCGGCGCGCCGGGACGCATCCGCGATGTCGACCGCCGCGAAGTCGCCGGTGTCGGACGTGCGGGCGAAGGCTTCGAGCCGCTCGAGATCGCGAGTGAACGTGGGACCCGGCCGCTCGTCGAAGAGTGGCCGCCCGTCCAGGGCCGCCCGCAGCTTGGTGCGGCACACGTACTGGGAGCGGCCCTTCAGCAGGGCCGCCGTGAACGGCGCGCCCCCGTGGGTCTGGAGGTGTGGGATGTCCTTGCTCCACAGCTGGTCCTGGAGGGTGAGCGTGGCCGTAGCGATCACCACGCGGCGCCCGGCGACGGCGGCAGGGGCGAGGTAGGCGAGGCTCTTGCCCGAGCCCGTCGGCGCTTCCGCCACGAGGTGGTGGCCTGTCGCGAAGGCCGCGGCGACGGCGGCACACAGCTCCTGCTGGCCCGGTCGGTCCTCGCCCCCGAGTGCCGCCACCGCGAGCGCGAGGACCTCGGCGGCCGCCTCCGCCTCCTCCTCCTCTGATGGTCGGCTTCGGCGTCGGTGGTCGTGCGCGCCGGCTGATTCGGGCGCCTCCGCCTCCTCCTCTGATGCCTCCGGCGGCGGCGGGTCCTGGTCCTCGCTCATCCTGCTCCCCTCGCGGCGGGGAGGGTACGCCGTGGCTGGGACAGCGGGTCTCGCACCGGGCCTCCGCCACCACATTCACAACATGGGCCACGGCAGCAACACCAGCGCGCGACTCAGGGCTCCCGATCGACCACGGGGCGCGAAAGAGCCTGGAAATCCACGGTTTCTCGGCGGTTCCGTGCAAGGCTGCCAACAGCCAGCCGGCAACCTGCCTCCCACGAGAAGGAGCTTCCGTGAACCGCACCGAGCTGATTGGTGCGCTCGCCGAGCGCACCGAGTCCGACAAGAAGACGGCCACCGCCTTCCTGAACGCCTTCACCGAGGTGGTCACCGAGAGCGTGTCCAAGGGTGACCCGGTCGCGATCAGCGGCTTCGCCAAGTTCGCGAAGGTGTTCCGCCCGGAGCGCCAGGGCCGCAACCCGGCGACCGGCGAGACGATCACGATCAAGGCCTCCAACAAGGTCCGAATCACGCCGCTGAAGGCGTTCAAGGACGCCGTCCTGGCCAGCAGGTAGCGCCTGGCGTCCGTCCGGGCGCCTGCGAACCTCTGCGAGGGGGCCTTCGGGCCCCCTCGCCGCGTCTGGGCCGCGTCCGGGCCGGTGACGGTTCTGGAAGGATGCGCCCGATGCGGATGCTCGAAGGGGAGCTGGCACTGGTCACGGGGGGCGCCTCCGGCATCGGGCGGGCCACCGTCGGGCGCATGGCGGAGGCGGGCGCCCGGGTCGCGGTGCTCGACGTCGACGCCGAGGGTGCGCGAGCGGCCGCCGCCGAGATCGGCGGGGTCGCGGTCGTGGCCGACGTCGCCGACCCCGAGGCGTGCGCGGCCGCGGTCGCGCGGGCCGCGGAGGAGCTGGGCGGTCTCACGGTCCTGTTCAACAACGCCGGGGTGGGCAGCGCGATGCCGCTGCACGAGTACCCCGATGCGGAGTGGCAGCGCCTGGTGGGAGTCAACCTCGCGGGCACGTTCCACTGCATCCGCGCGGCGGTGCCGCTCATGCGCGAGCACGGCGGGAGCATCGTCAACCACGCGTCGGTCAGCGGGGTGCGGCCCACCCGCTTCGAGGGCCCGTACTCCGCGGCGAAGGCGGGCGTCATCTCGCTGACGATGGACGCCGCACTCGAGTACGCGCCGGAAATCCGGGTGAACTGCGTGTCACCCGGGATGATCGACACGCCGCTCACCGCGGGAGTGCTCGCGAACGACGAGCTGCGGGCGGTCGTCGAAGCGGCGACACCGCTGGGCCGGGTGGGGACCGCCGACGACGTGGCGAACGTGGTGGTCTTTCTCGCGTCGCCGCTCGCGGCCTACGTGACCGGGCAGAACGTCCTCGTCGACGGCGGCTCGTTCCTGCCGAACGCGCAGGCCGACGCCCTCTTGAACCACTTCGTGCGCGGCGGACGTTGATGGACACCCGTCCGCTCGGTGCGCTCGGGCCCGTCAGCGTGCTGACCCTCGGCGGCGGAGGTCTCGGCCAGATCTGGGGTGAGACCTCGCGCAAGGAAGCGGTCGCCACCGCGCGGGCGGCGGTCGACGCGGGAATCACGCTGCTCGACGTCGCGCCCGGGTATGGCCGGGGCGAGGCCGAGCGCGTCATCGGCGAGGCGTTCGCGGGGCGCCTGCCCGAGGGTGTCCGGATCGGCACGAAGGTGATGGTCGGCGATCCCGGGCCCGGCGCGGTGGCCGACCGGATCGAGCACTCCCTCTCACGCAGCCTCGAGGCCTTGCGCCTCGACCGGGTCGACTGCTGCTTCCTGCACTCGAACCTCGTGCCCGACGGCTATGTGCTGGCGCGCCATCCCGAGGTGCAGCACCGGCTGGCCACTCCATGGACCCGTTACGTCGACGAGGTGCGGCCCGCGTTCGAACGACTCGTCGCCGAGGGTCGGATCGGGGCCTGGGGGATCACGGGCGTCGCGCTGCCCCGGACCGTGCTCGACGCATTGGCGGACGCACCCGCTCCGGCGGCCGTGCAGTGCATCGCGAACCTGCTCGACTCCGCCGGAAGCATCTACGTGCACGACGAGCCGCCCCGGCACCGGGAGGTGATCGCCGCCGCAGCGGGCCGGGGCATCGGCGTGCTGGGCATTCGCGCGGTGCAGGCGGGCGCGTTGACCGACAGCGTCGACCGGCAGCTCGCGGACGACGAACCGGAGATGGCCGACTACCGACGCGCCGCCGCCTTCCGGACCCTCGCGACCGAGGTCGGGGATTCACCGGCTGCGCTCGCACACCGTTACGCGCTCGCGATGGACAGCGTCGACACCGTCGTGCTCGGCGTGAAGAACCGAGTCGAGCTCGCGGAGTGCGTGGCCGCCGCGGCGCGAGGGCCACTCGACGCGGCGCTGGTTGCGCGCATCGACGAGGCCGTAGGGCGTAAGGGGTCCGCGTAGTCTGCCCCGATGATCGCACCTCTCGAGAACGCCCGCGTCCTCGTCACCGGTCCTACCGGCCAGGTGGCTCTCCCCGTCACGCTCGCGCTCGCCGAGCGCAACGACGTCATCGGCATCGCCCGGTTCCGCGACGCTGCGGCGCGGGCCCGGCTGGAGGCGGCGGGGGTCACCTGCGTCGAGGCCAACCTCGCGGGTGGCGACTTCGGCACGGTGCCGGCCGACGTCGACTACGTGCTGAACCTCGCCGTCGTGAAGAGCAACCGCTGGGACCTCGACCTCGCGGCGAACGCCGAGGGATCGGGCTCCTGATGGCCCACTGTTGCGCTGCCAAGGCGTGGTTGCAGTGTTCCTCCACCGGCGTGTACCAGCCTGCCGGCCAGCACCCGCTACGGGAGACCGACCCGCTCGGCGACAATGATCGGGTGATGATGGAGACCTACTCGCTCTCGAAGATCGCGGCCGAGGTGGTGGCCAGCACCGGCGCCCGGGAGCACGGCCTGCCCACGACGATCGCCCGGCTGAACGTCCCCTACGGTGACAACGGCGGGTGGCCGGCGTTCCACCTGGCGATGATCGAGGAGGGCCAGCCGGTGCCGGTGCACCCCGATCGTCCGAACCTCTTCAACCCGGTCCACCACGACGACATCGTCCGGATGGTGCCCGCGCTCCTCGACGCCGCGACGACACCGGCCACCAGTGTGAACTGGGGCGGGGTCGAGCAGGTCGCGCTCGAGACGTGGTGCGAGGAGCTCGCCGACGCCGCCGACGCCGCCGGCGTCGAGGCCGCCTCCGTGGAGACCGAGGCGACCATCGGCGGCGTCACGATCGACACCACCCGCATAATCGACCTCGTCGGGCCCACGCGCATCGAGTGGCGTGACGGCATGCGGCGCCTCGTGGAGGCGCACCGCGCCTGAGGGATCGGGCCGGTTATCCCGCCTGAGGGATCAGGCGGTCCGCGCGACGACGCCGTAGCGGGCGCGGACGGCTTCGAGCGGTTCGTCGATGAGCGCCAGGTGGTCGTCGTCGGAGAAGTCGCGGTGGCAGGCCCGGCCGCGCCGGAGGGCATCTGCGAGCTCCTCGGGGGCACCGGCCCGCGCGAGCGCGCCGACGACCGGGTCGATGCCGGGGAAGGGGAGTGCCCCGGCCTCGCTGAGCAGCAGCGCCGCCATGAAGCTGGAGAAGTGGTGCTCGCAGTCGGCCGACGCCAGGAGCATCGCCTGGAGCGCGATCTCGTCCTTCGGATCGGTGTCGTACCCCGCGATCACATGGGTGATGTCGTGGGTCAGCAGGCTCAGGCCGAACGGGTCCGCGCCGGTCCCGGGGATCGGGAAGCCCCAGCGGTCGTAGAACGCCACGACCTCGGCGCCGAGCGCCCCGGGTGCCGAGGCACGCATCCGTTCGAAGATCTCGATCGCCGCGGCGGCCTCCCGATCGGTGCCGATCACGTCGTCGAGTGCGGGTTCGTGCATCGGGGTGTCGGCGAGGCGTCGGTAGTCGGCCGCCACGCGATCGATGGCGCCGGCGAGCACGTCGTGCGTCGCCTCGAGCCAGCCACCCTCGGCGCCGAGTGCGAGCGCGTACGCCTCGGTGCGCGCGGCCTGGGCGGGATCCGCGGGGTGTCGGCACAGTTCGACCGCGATGAGGAGGTCGATGACGCGGGTGCGGTCCTCGGTCGGCACCGCAGCGGCGAGGCCGGCCGGGTCGAGCGGGTCGAGCGCGTCGACCGCGGCGTCGAGCCCGAAGTACCCGTGGATGAGGCAGTCGATGATGCGACGCTGCTCCTCGGTGGGTCCGGCGCCGACCGCGGCCGAGCCGAGGAGCCCCCGGGCGATGGCGAGCTCGTCCTGCATGGCCTGTATGGTACTTGGTCCGAACGGCTCTGCCACCCCGACCCCTCACATCGTGCGCTCGTAGCGCCAGCCGGACTCGGTCATCCGGAGCCGGTGGCGGGCGCCCGGGGTCGACGGGTCGCCGGACTCGTAGCCCGCGTCGCCGTGCCACATCGTCACGACGCCCTCGTCGGTCACCGCGGCCCTCGTGGTGAAGTGCTCGGGCTCGGAGCCCGCGGCCCGCTCGAGCGCGTGCTCGACGGTGGGGGACAGGCTCAGGGTGTGCAGCGTGACCCACGTGGGCGGGGCCAGCTCGATCTCCGCCGCGTCGCGGCGGGCGATCGCGTCGGCCGGGGAGACCCACATGTGGTCGTGGATCTCGCCCTCGTCGACGACGACGGCGCCTTCCGGGGCTCGCGCGACGAAGAACCACGTCGCGAACCGTTTCGGGGTCTGGGGCGGCGGAACCCAGTAGGACTGCCACACCAGTGCGTCGAGCGCGACCACGAGACCGGTCTCCTCCATCGTTTCGCGCACCGCGGCCTGCCGTGCCGCGGCGAACGGGTCGTCCGGAGCGTCGGCAACGACGTCCGCAGCATCGACGCGGCCACCTGGGAACACCCACATCCCACCGAACGCGATCTTGGAGTTGCGCTTGAGCATCAGCGTCTCGACGCCGTCAGGGCTGTCCCGCAGCAGGATCACCGTGGCCGCGGGGATCGCCTCGACCACGTCCTTGCTCGTCGCCCAGCGCTCCAGGCCGGCGCGATCGAAGCCCAGCCCGCGTGGCACCCCTGACGGCGGGCTCACCGGGTTGGTCACGTGTGGGTGATCACCGAGCGGATCACCTCGCCGGCGACCATCGCCCGGAACGCGTCGTTCACCTCGTCGAGGCCGATCCGGCGGCTCACCATGTCGGCGAGGTTGAGGCGACCGGTCTCCACCAGCTCCACGAACCGCGGGAAGTCGCGGCGCACCTGCGCGGAGCCGTACACGCAGCCGAGCAGCTTCTTCTCCGCGTAGAACAGCGAGAAGCCCCCCAGCGTCACCGACGAGTCCATGCGCGGCATCCCGACGACGACGGCGGTGCCGCCGCGCCGGGCCATCTCGTAGGCCTGCACGATCGTGTCGGGCAGGCCGATGACCTCGAACGCGTAGTCGACGCCGCGCCCGCCGGTGAGCGCCTGGACCTGCGCGATCGCGTCACCCGCGCTCGGGTCGACGAGGTCGGTGGCCCCGAGCTGCTCGGCGGCCTTGCGCTTCAGCTCCACCGGGTCGACCGCGATGATGCGCGCCGCGCCGGCGATGCGCGCGCCCTGGATCACCGCCTGCCCCACGCCGCCGCAGCCGATCACCGTTACGCTGGAGCCCGGCGTCACCTGCGCGGTGTTGAGCGCCGCGCCGACGCCCGTGGTCACCCCGCACCCGATCAGCGCGAGCTGCTCGTCGGGGAGGTCGGTGTCGACCTTGACCACGCTCGCCTCGTGCGCGGTCATCTGGTCGGCGAAGGTACCGAGCCCGGTGAGGCTGATCGCGACCGACCCGTCGCCGCGCGTCGCCTTCGGCTTCAGCATCGTCTCTTCGCCGAGCGAGCACAGGTTCGACTGCCCGTTGAGGCACCAGAAGCAGTGGCCGCAAGACGGGACGAACGACGCGACCACGTGGTCGCCAACCTTCACCCGCGTCACCTCGGGGCCGGCCCACTCGATGATGCCGGTGCCCTCGTGGCCGAGGATGCACGGCGGCGGCATCGCGATGGTGCCGTTCATGAACGACAGGTCCGAGTGGCACACCCCGCTCGCCCCGATCCGTACGACCACGTCGTTGGGTCCCGGCTCGATTGACGTGACGTCCTCGACGGACAGCTTGGTCTCGCCGGTGAAGATGGCGGCACGCATCGGGTCCTCCAGGATGCCGAATGCAGGTGCGGGCCCGCCGACCCTACGCGATGGGATCCGGTGGGCGCGTCAGTTCGGCTGGGACCGCTTGGAGGCGAGGTAGCCCCTGATCATTTCGGCGAACTCCTCGACCTTGTAGAGGTCCTCCTCGTAGGACCACTCCCCGTCGCCCGCGTAGTCGAGCCGCGACCAGTTGATCGCCTGGTGCACCTGGCCGTCGCCGATGTCCTGCATACGGTTCCACACCGCGCAGATCACCCGGTCTCGCTCCTCGTCGATCACCCACCAGTCGGCCGGGAACTCGGTCATTTCCCGGTTGATCGGCTCGGCCATCGTGGTGGTGATCCACTGGCGGATCGCCTCGCGGCCCTTGAAGGTGCCGTAGAGGTGCTCGAAGTACTCGGCATCCTCGGTGAACAGGTCGGCCCACTCGTCCCAGTCTCCCGACGCCCCGCAGCGCGCCGCGACCTCGCGGTAGTGCGCGTAGGCGTCTTCGATCTCCTCGCGGCTGAACCGACCCATCCGTCCCCCCTCGTCTCGGTGGTGTCCCGGGGCAGCGAGGTTACGGTAGGGCGATGCGTGCATGGAGGGTGTCGGAGCTCGGCGAGCCCGAGTCGGTGCTGGAGCTGGTCGAGATCCCCGAGCCCGAGCCCGGGCCGAACGAGGTCCTCGTCGAGGTCGCCGCGGCGTCGTGCAACTTCCCCGACGTGCTCATGTGCCGGGGCGAGTACCAGGTGAAGCCCCCGCTGCCGTTCACGCCCGGCTCGGAGGTGTCGGGCGCGGTCGTTGGACTGGGCGACGGCGCGGATCCGGACCTGCTCGGCCGCCGGGTGATCGCGATCCCGCGCTTCGGCGACGGCGGGTTCACCCAACGGACGGTCGCGCCAGCGGCGACGGTCTTCCCGATCCCCGACGCGCTGCCCGACGCGGCCGCAGCCGCGCTCCACATCACGTACCAGACGGGTCACGTCGCGCTGCACCGCCGGGCGGCGATCCAACCGGGCGAGGTGCTTCTCGTGCATGCCGGCGCGGGCGGGGTGGGCTCGGCGGCGATCCAGCTCGGCCTCGCCGCGGGAGCGCGCGTGCTCGCGACCGCGGGCGGCCCCGAGAAGGTGCAGGTGTGCCGGGACCTCGGTGCCGAGCTCGTGGTCGACTACCGCTCCGGCGACTTCGTCGATTTGGTGAAGGGGGCCACGGACGGGCGTGGTGCCGACGTGATCTACGACCCGGTCGGGGGTGACACGTTCGACCGGTCGACCAAGTGCGTCGCGTTCGAAGGTCGGATCCTGGTGATCGGCTTCACGGGCGGACGGTTCGCGGAGGCGCGCACGAACCACGTGCTCATCAAGAACTACGCGGTCGTCGGGGTGCACTGGGGCCTCTACAACCTGATGGACCCGAGGCTCATCCGCCGCACCCACGACGAGCTCATGGCGCTTCACGCCACCGGGAAGATCGCGCCGCTCATCTCACGTGAGCTGCCGATGCGAGATGTTCCGGCCGGGCTCGCCAGCCTCGCGACGCGGGGCACCTGGGGCAAGCTCGTCGCCCACTGGTAGCCGCCGGGCAACCCGTTCGCCCCGGGTCGTCCCGATCGGGCACCATCTATGCCGCCATGCCCACGCCGATCACAGTTCGCCTGCTGCCCGACCCCGACCAGCACGACCTGCTCGCGGCCACGCTCGAGCGGGTCAACAAGGCGTGCAACGCGGCGCGCACGAGGGCGCTCGAACGCAAGGTCACCGGCAAGGCCGAGCTGCGCGCCCTGGTCAGAGAGGAGCTGGAGCGCTTCAAGCTGCCGGCCACCTTCAACGCGCCGTCGGCAGATCGGGTCGCGGCGAGTCTGCGAGGCCAGAGGTTCGGGACCTACCAGACGCTGGTGCTCCCGCCCGCCGCCCTGAAGTGGCCGGCGACCGACCGGGTCTCCCTGCCGACCTCCGCCGGCAAGCGGACCGTCCGCGTCTACGTCGACCCGGCCCGCGGTAGTCTGCGCCCGCCCCTCGAAGGCAAGCCCACGGCCCTGGTGTACCGCAACGGCGGGTTTGAGCTCGTCGACGCCGGCAGCCCTCGGGGCTGACGGTGAGCAAGATCCTGCTCGTCCGGCACGGCCAGTCGGCCTGGAACGCCGACGGCCGCTGGCAGGGCCGAGCGGACCCGCCGCTCTCCGAGCTCGGCGAGCGTCAGGCCGCATCCGCGGTGACGAGCGAGCACGCCGAAGCCGTCGCGCACCTGTGGGCGTCGCCGCTGAAGCGCGCCAGCCGGACCGCGGCGGTGATCGCTGCCGGCCGGGGACTCGAAGTCCGTTTCGACGCCCGCCTGATGGAGCGTGACGCAGGGGAGTGGACCGGGCTCACCCGCGACCAGATCGAGGCCGGCTGGCCGGGCTTTCTCGCCGACCGTCGCCGGCCTGCAGGTTTCGAGCCCGACGACGCCATCGCGAGTCGCGCGTTCGAGGTCCTCCACGAGATCGCGGCTGCGTGCGCGGGGGCCACCGCGCTGGTGGTGAGCCACGGCGGGCTGATCCGGGTGGTGGAGCGCAGCCTCGGTGGGGACGCGCCGCCGGTTGCCAACCTGGGCGGTCGGGAGCTCGTCGCGAGCGCCGGCAGCCTGGTGCTCGGTGACCGTCTGCTGCTCCTGGATCCCGACTCCGTCGAGGTCACCGCCCCCCGTCAGCTCTGAGCTGGGGCAACGGCGATCGCCGCTCGGTCACCGCTCACCGGTGCTCAGGGCCGAGCAGCCGCGGTAAGGGTCGCTCAGCGAGAGACCCTGAGCACCCGACGTGGGAATCCCGTAGACTCTCCGGTTCTCCCAGTTGCGCCGGAGCGTCGGAGGATGGGTGCACGAAGGCCAGCACGCTCGCCCGCACGTCGATCCCGAGGTCGCCGCCGAGCAGAAGTACCTCGACGTCGTCTACCAGCGTCTCGACGCGATGCGCCGGGCGGCCGCGAGCGTCGCAGAGGTTTACGCCGACGTCCGCCGCGGCGGTACGCACCAGGCCCGGCTCGAGCGCGACATCGCGGTGGAGACCACCGAGCGGCGTCTCGCCTCGCTCGACATCGGCGACACCCCCCTCTGCTTCGGGAGGCTCGACCTGCGTGACCGCGGCCGGTTCTACGTCGGCCGCTTCGGGGTCGACGACGAGGAGCACACCCCGCTCGTGGTCGACTGGCGGGCGCCGGTCGCCGAGCCGTTCTACCGGGCGACGGCGGTGGAACCCATGGGAGTGCTGCGCCGTCGGCATCTGCTCACCCACAAGGGCCGTGAGGTCGTCGGGCTCGACGACGAGGTCTTCGACGCCGAGGCGATCGAGCACGCCGGGCTCGCCGTCATGGGCGAGGGCGCCCTGCTCGCCGCGCTCGAGCGCCGCCGGACCGGTCGCATGGGCGACATCGTCGCGACCATCCAGGCTGAGCAGGACGCCGCGGTGCGCGCCGATCTCCCGGGCGTGCTCGTCGTGTCCGGGGGCCCGGGCACCGGCAAGACCGCGGTGGCGCTCCATCG
This sequence comes from Actinomycetota bacterium, assembly GCA_016870395.1. Lineage (GTDB taxonomy): Bacteria > Actinomycetota > Acidimicrobiia > IMCC26256 > JAENVU01 > SHUZ01. The sequence goes on from VGBT01000011.1 coordinate 61,926, forward strand.
TGCCGCGTACTTGCTCTACACGCACCGCAAACGCCTCGGGCCGCAGGGGGTGCTGCTCGTCGGGCCGAGCACGGTGTTCCTGCGCTACATCGAGCAGGTGTTGCCGAGCCTCGGCGAGCACGAGGTGCAGCTCGCCACGGTCACGGGACTCAGGCCCGGGCTGCGTCTCGCCGCGTCCGCCGGTTACGACGAGGCGCGTGTCAAGGGCGACGCCCGCATGGCGACCGTGCTGGAGCGCGCGCTGACCGACCGCGAACGGCCGCCACGTCGCGACGTGGAGCTCTCCATCGACGGCATGCGACTTCGCCTGTCGCGGCGTGAGTGCTGCCAGGTGGTGGACCGGGCCCGAGCCAAGCGCGGCACCCACAACTCCCGTCGCCCGCTTGTCGAGCGTATGGTGCTCGATCGGCTGGTGGCGAAGTACCGCAGCGCGATGGCGCGCACGCACCGCGAGGTCACACGGCTCCCGCCCGTCGAAGCCGAAGGAGCGTACGACGCGGTTGTCGCCACCGCCGTCGCGCGTGGCGACGCGTTCCCGCCCGAGTTCGAAGCAGACCTTCGTCGCCGGCTGCGGCGCACGCCCGAGGTCCGAGCGCTGCTTGCGCGCATGTGGCCGGTGTTGTCGGGCGCCGAGCTCGTTCACGACCTCATGTCCTTCGACGAGCTCGTGCGCTCCGCGGCGCGCGGGGTGCTGAGCCGATTCGAGCAGGAGGTGCTGGTGCGACCTCGTGCCGCAAGGGTTCGCGAGGTCCCCTGGACCGAGGCCGATGTCGCGCTCGTCGACGAGGCCGACGCGCTCTGCGGCCCGGTGGCTGCGGCCCGCCCGCGTCGTCGACGGCAACGCGGCGCCGCCGACGGGGGCACAGCCGCCAACGTTGTGCGCGAGCTCGGCCTCGGGGGCTTCATGACCGCCGCGGCGCTCGAGGAGCGGTTCGCCGACCCCGCGGAGCGGACCAACGGCGAGGTGCCGGAGCTGCGCACGTTCGGTCACGTGCTCGTCGACGAGGCCCAGGACCTCTCACCGATGCAGTGGCGAATGCTCGCCCGCCGCTGCCCCAACGGATCGATGACGATCGTCGGCGACTTCGGTCAGGCGTCGAGGCCGGGCGCCGCGAGCGGCTGGGACGACGTCCTCGCCCATTTGGTGCAGCACGACCCGCCGCGCCACGCGGTGCTCACCGTCAATTACCGCACCCCCACGGAGATCATGGAAGTCGCGAACCGGCTCCTCGCGGTGGCCGCGCCGGAGGTCGAGCCGACCCGGTCGGTGCGCGCCACCGGCGTGGCCCCGGAATTCGCCCGGGTCGACGACCTCGTGGGTGAGGCCGCGGCGCGAGCCCGGGACGCCGCCCTGCATGGCGGCACGATCGCGGTGATCGCCCCCGACGAGCTCCATGACCCGATCACCGCCGCGTTGGCCGACGTCGGCGCAGTTGCCGACTCACCCGAAGCCCTCGACGCGCCAGTCGGAGTGCTCGGTCCCGCGGCGGCCAAGGGCCTCGAGTTCGACCACGTGATCGTCGTGGAGCCGGCCGCCCTCGTCACCGGCGATCGTGCCGGGCTCCGGTTGCTGTACGTGACCCTGACCCGGGCGACCCAGACCCTCGCAGTGCTCCACGCGCGTGGACTCCCCGAGGCGCTCGCGTAGCCTCGGGCTCCATGGCCCATACCGACACCGACCTGACGGCCGCCGACGTCGCGTGGAACCTCGAGCCGCTCGTCGACGGCCGCGGCGCGGCCGGGGTCGACGCGCTGCTCGACGACGCCGACGCGCTCGCGGCTGCTATCGAGACCCGCCGGGGAGTGGTGTCCGCACTCGACGCCGGTCAGCTGGCCGAGCTGATGCACGAGATGGCCGACCTCGCCGAGCGCGTGGGTCGCGCCGGCTCCTACGCCGGCCTCCGATTCGCCGTCGACACGGCCGACCCGGAGCGCGGTGCGCTGATGCAGCGGGTCGAGGAGCGCGCGACGGCGGTCCAGACCCGGGTGCTCTTCTTCGAGCTGGAGTGGGCGGCGGTGGACGACGACCGGGCCGAGGCGCTCCTCACCGACGACCGCCTGGCGTTCTGCCGCCACCACCTGCGCTCGGCGCGGCGGTACCGCCCGCACCTCCTCTCGGAGCCGGAGGAGAAGGTCCTGGCGGAGAAGGACGTGACCGGCTCCTCCGCCTGGTCGCGACTGTTCAGCGAGCTGACGTCGGCCATCACGGTGTTGCTCGACGGCAACGAGGTGTCGCTCGAGCAGGGTCTGTCGATGCTGATGTCGCCCGAGCGCGACGTGCGGCGCGCCGCGGCCGAGGCGGTGACGGCCGCGCTCGAGCCAGGGCTGCGCACCCGGGCGTTCGTGTTCAACACGCTGCTGGCCGACAAGGGCACCGACGACCGCCTGCGCTCGTACCCCGGTTGGATCGCGGCGCGGAACCTGGCCAACGAGGCGAGCGACGAGTCCGTTGCCGCGCTGGTCGAGGCCGTCGGGCGCCGGTCCGACATCCCACAGCGCTGGTACGCGCTGAAGGCCCAGCTGCTCGGCCTCGAGCGCCTGGCCGACTACGACCGCATGGCGAGCGTCGCCGAGGTGGAAGAGTCGTTCGGCTGGTCGGAAGCCCGCGACCTCGTGCTCGACGCGTACGCGTCGTTCGCGCCCGAGCTGGCCGATGCCGGCCGCCGCTTCTTCGCCGAGGGTTGGATCGACGCCCCGGTGCGTCCGGGGAAGCGCCCGGGGGCGTTCTGCGCGTACACCGTGCCCTCCCAGCATCCCTTCCTCCTGCTCAACTGGACGTCGCGCCGCCGCGACGTGCTGACCTTGGCGCACGAGCTCGGCCACGGACTGCACGCGTACCTCGCGCGCGATCAGGGCGTCTTCCACCAGTCGACGCCGCTCACTCTTGCCGAGACGGCGTCGGTGTTCGGCGAGACGGTGACCTTCGGAAGGGTGCTCGCGCAGACGCCCGAACCGGAGGCGCGGCTCGCGCTGCTCGCCGAGAGCCTCGAAGGCCAGATCGCGACCGTCTTCCGCCAGATCGCGATGAACCGCTTCGAAGACGCGGTGCACACGCATCGACGCGAGGTCGGCGAGCTCGCGGTCGAAGACTTCAACCGGCACTGGGCCGAGACCCAGCACGCGATGCTCGGCGACTCGGTGGAGATCACCGATGGGTACCGCTCGTGGTGGTCCTATGTCCCCCACTTCATCGCGACGCCCGGCTATGTGTACGCCTACGCGTACGGCCAGCTCCTGGCCCTGTCGGTGTACCGGCGCTACGAGGGGGAGGGCGACGCCTTCGTGCCCGCCTACCTCGAGCTCCTCGCCGCGGGCGGCTCGCGCTCGCCCGAGGAGCTCGGCGCGATCGTCGGCTGCGACCTCGCTGATCCCGCGTTCTGGGTGGGCGGCCTCGCGATCGTCGAGCAACAGCTCGAAGCCGCCGAAGCCGCGGCGCTGGCGACGGGCCGAGTGGAGATGCCGGCGCCATGATCAGGACGGAGGCGCTGGCACCGTGAGCGACGTCGGTCCGCTGCTGGTCGGGAAGGTCGCCGTGGTCACGGGCGGCGGTGGCGGGATCGGGCGCGCGACCAGCGAGCTGTTCGCGCGGCACGGGGCGCGGGTCGTCGTCGTTGAGGTCGACGCCGACCGACTGCGCGAGACCGAGCGGGCGATCCATGACGCCGGCGGCGAGGCGCTCGGGGTCCACGCAGACGTTTGCGAGGAGGTACACGTCGAGCGGCTCCGGGCCGCGGCGCTCGCGGCGTTCGGGGGCGCCGACGTGCTCGTGAACAACGTCGGTCACTATCTGCCCGGCGACGGCGAGTTCCTCTCGAGCGAGGCCGACGAGTGGCGCGCGCTGTGGCGGATCAACGTCGAGCACGTCCTGCTGTGTACCCGCGCCATCGTGCCTTCGATGATCGGGCGCGGCGGCGGCAGCGTGGTCAACGTCTCGAGCGTCGAGGCGTTCCGGGCGATCCCGCGCCGACCGGTCTACAGCGCGTGCAAGGCCGCGTTGACCGGGTTCACGCGGAGCTTGGCGGTCGAGCTCGGCAACCGCGGGGTGCGGGTGAACGCGATCGCGCCGGACCTGACCGAGACGCTCCAGGTTCCGTACTCGCGCATCGTGCCCGAGGAGCACCGCGAGCTGGTGCCCGCTTGGGTGCCCGTGGGCCGCTTCGGCACCGCCGACGACATCGCGCGGGTTGCGCTGTTCCTCGCGTCCGACCTCTCGGCCTTCGTCACGGGCACCACGGTCCACGCCGACGGCGGCAGCCTCGCGGCGGGGGGCTGGTTCCGGCGTCCCGACGGCACCTGGACCAATCGCCCCGTGGTCAGCTGAGCCGGCAATGAAGCGCCGGGAGTAGGCCCGAGATTCTCCACCAGTCTCGGGCGGCTCAGGCCGGCTCTCCGCACTTCTACGAGTTGGCGTTTGCGGATCTCGGTGTCTGACGACGACCCGGCCCCCGGATAGTGGTCCACGTGTTGTGGGAGTCCTCCATCCCAGCATGCTGGGATGGAGGACACCATGAAGCGACGTCGGCATACGCCCGAGCAGATCGTGCGGAAGCTCCGTGAGGGCGACCGGATGCTCAACGAAGGCACGGACCTCACCGAGGTGCTGCGCCACCTCGAGGTCTCGGAGAGCTCGCGGAACCGGTGGCGGGCCCAGTACGGGGGATGAAGGCGAACGAGACACGCCGGCTCCGCGAGCTCGAGTCCGAGAACGCGCGGCTCGAGAAGCTGCTCGCGGAGGCGGAGTTGGACAAGGCGATGCTCAAGGAGCTGGCGGAGGGAAACTTCTGACCCCGGAGCGTCGCCGACGGGCCGTTGTCGTGCTCGTCGATCGCTTCGGGGTCTCCGAACGCCGCGCGTGTCGAGTGTGCGGCCAGCATCGCTCCACCCAGCGACTCGCCCCTCGGCCGCGGCCTGCTGAGGAGGACAAGCTGCGCCGCCGCCTCCGCGAGATCGCCAGACGGCACCCGCGGTGGGGCTGGAAGACGGCGCACACGATCCTGCGTCGGGAGGGTTGGACGGTGAACCGCAAACGCACGAGACGGCTGTGGCGGGATGAGGGTCTGCGCCGTCCGGCGCCGTGCAAGCGCAAGCGGACCCGGCCGCCAGGCGGTGGCGAGCTGTTGCGGGTCGAGCGGCCGAACCACGTGTGGGCGCTGGACTTCCAGTTCGACGAGACCGCGGATCGCCGGAGGATCAAGCTGTTGAACGTCGTCGACGAACACACCCGCGAAGCCCTCGCCATGCGCGTGGGACGGCACTGTGTCGCCGACGATGTGGTCGCGGTCATCGAAGCGCTCGTCGCGCAACGGGGCGCGCCGACGTACCTGCGGATGGACAACGGCCCCGAGCTCATCGCCTGGGCCCTGCGCGACTGGTGCCGCCTCGCCGGCACCACGACGGCCTACATCGAGCCGGGATCGCCGTGGGAGAACCCCTTCGTCGAGAGCTTCAACGGTCGCGTCCGCGACGAGCTGCTCAACATCGAGGAGTTCGGCTCGCTGCTCGAAGCCGAGGTCCTGGTCGAGGCCTGGCGCGTCGAGTACAACACCTACCGACCCCACTCGTCGCTCGGCGGGCTCACCCCCACCGAATACGCGGCGCAGTGGACCACCGAGAACCAACCAGCACTCCCATGACCGCTGGACCACTCAACGGGGCCCCGTCAGCGCACCGACCGCGCGCGCGAACTGCTGCACGGCGAGCCTCGAGAGGCTCGACTGCAGCTGGACGACTCGGAGCAAGGCCGGGTCGAGCGGCCGCACCCCGCCCCAGCTGCTCGACTCCACTAGCGCGATTACGATTACGCCGAACCCGACGGGGGAGAGCAGCGTCCCCATCAGGTCGGAGGTGCCCGGTCACGGGCTTGCGTGGCCCGTCGGCGGTCACCTTCGTGCAGGCCAGGATCCCGAGCACGATCACGACCTCTGCGGCGAACACCACTCGCCAGGTGTGGGTCGTGGTGACCCGCCCGCCGATGATCGGTCCGCCGGCAGCTCCGGCGCCGGCGGCGCCGCCGACGATGCCGAACGCGAGCGCCCGGTCACGACCCTCGTAGTTCGCGGCCACCAGCGCCATGGTCGCCGGGACGACGAGCGCTGCGCCGAGGGCCTCGACGATCGATGAGCCGAGAAACAGCGCCCCGAACGTCGGAGCGCTCGCCGTGATCACGGATCCGACGCCGTAGATCAGCAGGCCGCCGGTGAACGCGCGCCGCCCCGGTCCACATGAACGCTGCCATCGCGAGCGTGTAGCAGGCGATCGCGAGCTGCATCTTCGACACCGTCGTGTCGAGATCGGCAACGACGTCGCTGATCGACACGTTCATCACGGTGCTGTCGAGGACCATGACGAGCTGTGCGAGCGCGAGGACGATGACCGGACGCCCGCCGCGCATGGACGGGATCCTCTCAGAAGCGCGCCATCTTGGCCCGGAACAAGTCAAGGCCCATGCTCCCGAGGTCGAGGGCGTAGGCGTGCCAGGCCTTCAGGTCGAAGCCGGCACCGTGGCGGCGGCGGGCGTCGTCGCGGCACTCCAGCCACACCCGCTCACCGATTTTGTACGAGATCGCCTGCCCCGGCAGGCCCAGGTAGCGGTCGACCTCCGAGCGCATGAAGTCCTCGGGGAAGCGCGAACGCTCGATCACGAAGGGCAGGGCGAGCTCGGGTGTCCAGCGCTCGCCCGGGTGGTAGTCGGCGTTGTCGGGGATCGGCAGCTCGAGGTGCATCCCGATGTCGACGATCACCCGCACCGCACGCATCGCCTGCGCGCGCAGCATCCCCAGCTCGTAGTCCGGCACGTCGAGGTACCCGAGCTCACCCATCAGGCGCTCGGCGTAGAGGGCCCAGCCCTCTCCGTGCCCGCTGACCCATGCGAGCGTCCGCTGGTACCGGCTGAGCCGGTCGGCGAGGTAGCGGACCTGCGCGACCTGGAGGTGGTGGCCCGGGACGCCCTCGTGGTAGCAGATGCTCACCTCACCCCACAGCGGGAACTGGGTGCGCCCGAGTGTCGGGTACCAGGTACGCCCCGGTCGGGAGAAGTTCTCGGACGGTCCCGTGTAGTACATGGCGGCCGCGCCGCCCGGCGGTGCGATCATCGCCTCCACTCGCCGCACCGGCTCCGGGATGTCGAAGTGCACGCCGTCGAGCGCGGCGACGGTGCGGTCCATGAGGTCCTGCAGCCACGCGCGCAGGTTCGCCTCGCCGTCGATCGCGCGCGCCGGGTCGGTCTCGAGGAGCTGGAACACCGCGGGCAGCGGCTCACCCGGGAGGATGCGTTCGGCGACCACGCCCATCGCGTGCTCGATGCGGGCCAGCTCCTCCCAGCCCCACAGGTAGGTCTCGCGCAGGTCGAGATCGGTGCCGTTGAACACGCGGGCAGCGAGGGCGTAACGCTCCTCACCGACGGCGTCGGCATCGGTCGCGTGCGCGGCGTACTCGCGAGCCAGGAAGCGCGCGAAGGCGGCGTACGCGTCGGTGGCACGCTCCGCGTGGCGCCGCAGGGTGCTGAGGAGGGCCGGGGATCGTCCGCTCGCCTCCAACCGATCGGCCAGCCCGTGGAAGAACGGACGGGTCCGGTCGTCGTCGACGCCGGCCCACACCTCGCACTGCTGGATGCACCCGACTGCCTGTCGTCGCGACGCGACGAGCCCGCGGGCGACGCCGGCACCGAAGGCGGCCTGCAGGCTCATCAGCGACTCCGGCACGCGGGCGACGCGCGCGGTGAGCGTCTCCCAGTCGTCGACGGTCTCGGTGGGCATGAGATCGAAGACCTCGCGCACGTACTGCACCGGCGAACCGAGCACGCGGAGAGCTCGGAGATGCTCTCCCCGCTCGTGCTCATCGATCGCGACGCGCAGTCGATCAGCCGTCACCTCGGCCGCGAGCCGGTCGGCCTCGGTGTCGCGGGGCGCGACCGTGAGGGCGTGGAGCGCGGTGCGAGCGAAGGTCGCGCGCTCGTCGGCCGCGTCGGGGGAGAAGTCGGTGAGAAGCGCGTCGTGGCCCGTGATCCCCTCGAAGGTCGCGGCGATCGGGTCGAGGCGGGCGTGGTCTTCGACGTAGCGGTCGGCAAGGGCGTAGACCTCGCTCGTCACGGGTCCTCCGGCTGGGTGAGTGCGGCCGCGGGCACGCTACCGTCGGAGGTGTGGCCCCGCAGTTCATCTTCACCATGCGCAACCTGTCGCGCTTCCACCCACCCGACCGCCAAGTGCTGGAGAACATCAACCTCTCCTTCTTCCCGGGCGCGAAGATCGGTGTGCTCGGCGCCAACGGTGCCGGGAAGTCGAGCCTGCTGCGGATCATGGCCGGCGAGGACGACGGCTACAGCGGCGAGGCGCGCCTCACACCTGGGTTCGCCGTGGGCATGCTCCATCAGGAGCCCCACCTCGACCCGGCCAAGGACGTGCTCGGCAACGTGATGGACGGTGTGGGGGAGACCGCCACGCTCCTCGAGCAGTACGACGCGGTCCTCGCCGGATGGTCTGACCCGGATGCCGATTACGAGAAGCTCGGCGAGCAGCAGGCCGAGCTCGAGCGCAAGATCGAGGCGAGCGGCGCCTGGGACCTCAAGCGCACGATCGACATCGCGATGGACGCGTTGCGCCTGCCTCCGGGCGACGCCGACGTCGAGGTCCTCTCGGGTGGCGAACGCCGACGCGTCGCGCTGTGCCGTCTCTTGTTGTCCCGCCCCGACCTCCTCCTGCTCGACGAGCCCACCAACCATCTCGACGCCGAGTCGGTGGCCTGGCTCGAGCGCTTCCTGTCCGAGTACCCCGGCACCGTGGTCGCGGTCACTCACGACCGGTACTTCCTCGACAACGTCGCGGGTTGGATCCTCGAGCTCGACCGCGGCCGGGGCATCCCTTGGGAGGGGAACTACTCGTCGTGGCTGGAGCAGAAGGAAGCCCGACTCGCGCAGGAGGAGTCCCAGGACAAGGCCCGGCGACGCACGCTGGCGCGCGAGCTCGAGTGGATCCGCATGTCGCCCCGGGCGCGCCAGGCCAAAGGCAAGGCGCGCGTCAACGCGTACGAGGCACTCGTCGCGGATGCCGAGGGGGCGCCGGAGCGCGTTGTCCAGCTCCTGATCGCGATCCCACCGGGGCCCCGCCTCGGTGACGTGGTGGTGGAGGCCGAGCATCTTTCGAAGGGATACGGCGATCGCCTGCTGATCGACGATCTCTCCTTCTCCTTGCCCCGCGGCGGCATCGTCGGGGTCATCGGGGCGAACGGTGCCGGGAAGACGACGCTGTTCCGGATGATCACCGGTCAGGAGCAGCCCGACGGCGGCAGTTTGCGCGTCGGCCCGAGCGTGCAGCTGGCCTACGTCGACCAGAGCCGCGACAGCCTCGACGCGTCGAGCACCGTGTTCGAGGAGATCACGGGCGGGACCGACCGGATCGTGGTGGGTGGGCGGGAGGTCCACTCGCGCGCGTACGTCGCCGGCTTCAACTTCAAGGGCTCCGACCAGCAGCAGAAGGTGGGCGAGCTCTCGGGTGGCGAGCGGAACCGGGTACAGCTCGCGAAGGTCCTCAGAGAGGGTGGCAACGTGCTGTTGCTCGACGAGCCCACCAACGATCTCGACGTCGACACTCTGCGCGCGCTCGAGGACGCGCTGCTCGAGTTCGCGGGTTGCGTCGTGGTCATCAGCCACGACCGGTGGTTCCTCGACCGGGTCGCGACGCACGTGCTCGCGTTCGAGGGCGACAGCGCGGTGCGTTGGTTCGAAGGCAACTTCTCCGACTACGAGACCGACCGGCGCCGGCGCCTCGGGGCCGACGCGGACCAGCCGCACCGCCTCACGTACAAGCCGCTCACCCGATGACCGAGCTCGAACGGGTGCTCGAGGTGGTGCCCGAGCGGGTCGTGGCCGGTGGCGATGCGCTCGCGCGTGACCCCGAGGGCCGGGTCGTGATGGTGCCGGGCGTGCTGTCCGGGGAGCGGGTCCGGGTGGAGATCACCACGTCGAAGAAGTCGTTCGCCCGGGCGCGTCTCGTCGAGGTGCTCGACGCGTCGCCCGAGCGGGTCTCGCCGCCGTGCCCATACGTGGCCTCGGGTTGCGGCGGTTGTGACTGGCAGCACGTCTCGCCCGGCGCGCAGCGGAGGCTGCGCAGGGAGGTGGTGGTTGACGCGCTCACTCGGATCGGGAAGGTCTCGGACGCCGAGGCACTCGTCTCGGAGCCAGTGGCCCTCGCGACCGAGGGTTACCGAACGACGGTCCGCGTGCTCGTCGAGAAAGGCCGTCCGGCGTTCCGGCGAGCCCACTCACACGACGCGGTGCGGGTCGACGCGTGTCTCGTGGCGCATCCGCTGCTCGACGCGTTGCTGCGGCACGCGTCGTTCGACGGCGTTACGGAGGTGGAGCTTCGCTGCGGCGCACACACGGGCGAGCGTCTCGTGCTTGCGCATCCGACCACCCGCTATCTCGACCTACCGGACGACGTCGTGCGGATCGGCTCCGACCAGCTCGAGCGCGGTGCAACGGCTTCGTACACGGAACAGGCCGCCGGTCGCCGCTGGCGCATCTCCGCGCGGTCGTTCTTCCAGGCGCACGCGGAAGGGGCCCAGGTCCTGGCCGAGCTGGTGCGCGCCGCAGTCCCCGACCGGGCGAAGTCAGTGGTCGACCTCTACGCAGGTGTCGGCCTCTTCGCAGGTACGTTGGCTCGCGCCGGCAGGCGCGTGCACGCGATCGAAGGCAACCCGACCGCGGTGCGCGACGCGCGGCACAACCTGCGCGGCCTCGACGTGACGGTGACGCGCGGTGACGTGGCGCGCTGGGAGCCCGAGCCGGCCGACGTGGTGATCGCGGATCCGGCCCGGACCGGCCTGGGGGCCGAGGTCACCGAGCGGATCACCGGGACTGGTGCCGGTCGGGTCGTCCTGATCTCGTGCGACGCCGCCGCCCTGGGCCGGGACCTCGGCCTGTTCGCCGGCCACGGGTACCGGCCGCGTTCGGTGACGCCGGTCGACCTGTTCCCGCACACGAGTCACGTCGAAGTGGTCACCGTTCTCGACCGCTCCACCTAGCGCGATACCGTCCGCGCGTCCGACCCACGGAGGAAGTCATGACGCTCGAGCCGACCGACACGCACCGCGTCGAGACCGACAGCATGGGCCCGATTTACGTCGCCCGCGAGCGCTACTGGGGTGCCCAGACCGAGCGGTCGCTGCAACACTTCTCGGTTGCCGACGACCGGATGCCCGAGCCGGTGATCCGGTCAATGGCGGTGCTGAAGAAGGCCGCGGCGATGGTCAACCGCGATCTCGGCAAGCTGTCCGATGGCGACGCGGGACTCATCGTGCGCGCGGCCGACGAGGTCATCGCGGGCGACCTCGCCGACCATTTCCCGCTCTACGTCTGGCAGACGGGTTCGGGCACGCAGACGAACATGAACGTGAACGAGGTCATCTCGAACCGCGCGATCGAGCTCGCCGGAGGTGAGCGCGGGAACAAGGGCCCGATCCATCCCAACGACCATGTGAACATGTCGCAGAGCTCGAACGACACGTTCCCCACCGCGATGAACATCGCCGCGGTGGAGGAGACTTGCAACGAGCTGGTGCCATCAGTGCGTGCGTTGCGCGACGCGCTCGACGCGAAGGCGAAGGCGTTTGCCGACATCGTGAAGATCGGC
>VGBT01000012.1 GCA_016870395.1 Actinomycetota bacterium
AGGCCCCCGGCAGGGAGCCCGCCCGCGAACGCGCCGGACCACAGCTGCTCGTAGTCGGGTGCAGGATCGGCCGGGTCGAGGACCGGGTTCTCGCCGCGGCGCATCATGACCCGGAAGGCGAAGGCGTCCCGGAACCCGTCGGGCTCGTCGACGTAGCGGGTGCCGGCGGTGAGGCCCAGCGCGGTCCCGGTCCACGAGGTGCCCGAGCGAGGTACGCCCACGAGCAGGAACCGAGGCATCGAGCCAGCCTACTTTCCGCGCCGCGAGGCCGGATCCCGGCCTCCGGTACGCTCGCCGCCTTCCGACAGGCGGGACGATGCGCATCTACTGGTACTGGCCCTTCGCGCGCGAGGAGGACGTCGCCCTCGCGCTCGCCACCCCGGGCCCCGGCGACACGCTCACGGTCGACGCGCTCGACCGTCCCGGTGCGCCGCGCGTGACGACCGAACGGGTGTCGGTGCGGGCCCGCCTGCCCGAGGTACCGAGCGTGGCGGAGCACAGCCCGCGCTGGGCTGCGTCCCGCGTCCGGACGTACCGGGTACGGGCGAGGATGCGGCGGGAGGCGTTGTCCACCGGCGACTTCGACGTCTGCCACGTCGCGTTCCTCAACCAGTACACCGACCTGGTGGACCTCCCCTGGATCGCCCGGCGCGTCCCGCTCGTGACGACGGTGCACGACGTGGTCCCGCACCGGTCGCGACTACCTGCCGCGATCCAGCACCGGCTCCTTGCTCGGCTCTACCGGGTGTGCGGGACGATCGTGGTGCATCACGAGGACGTGGCCGCGGAGCTGATCGAGCGCTTCGCCGTCGCGCCGGCACGCGTGCACGTCGTTCCGCACTGGGTGTCGCCGTTCCGCGCGGCCGACGATCGGCGCTTTTGCTCCGACGAGCACCTGGTCCTGTTCTTCGGCACGCTCCGGGCCAACAAGGGCGTCGAGGTGCTGCTCGCTGCGATCGCAGAGCTCGGCCCGGGATCCGGGATCCGGTTCCACCTGGCGGGGCGCGGCGACGCCGACATCGAGCGCCGCGTGCTCGAGGCGGCCGAGCAGCTCCCAAACCTCACCGCCGAGGTCGAATGGATCACTCCGGAGCGCAAGGCAGAGCTGTTCCGGGTCGCGGACCTCGCGGTGCTTCCCTACACGTCGTTCAGCTCGCAGAGCGGTGTGCTGCACGACGCATTTGGCAGTCACCTTCCCGCGGTTGTGAGCGACGTGGGCGCGCTGCGGGCCTCGGTCGAGCGTACCGGCACCGGCTGGGCGGTGCCGCCCGGATCGCATCGCGACCTCGCGGCGGCGATCCGCCGCGCTTTCGCAGATCCGGGCGCCTGGCAGCGAGCGGCTGACGGCGCGCGGACCGTCGCGATCGAACAGGGACCCGAGCCGACGGGCGTCGCGTTGCGCGCCGTGTACAGGAGCGTGCTGGAGCTCAGCTGACCGCGTCGTCCGCAGCGGCGTCGTCGCCGCGTTGTGCTGCGAGCACGTCGATCCCCGTCAGCTCGTGGAGCAGAGCGAGATCGGGAACGAAGCGCGCGAGGAGCATATGGCGAGTCTCGGGTCGCATGACCGGCGGACTGCCGCGGTTCCACCGGTTCACCCATCGGTGGAGGGCGGGCGTCGGCCACACGTGCCGTCGCGCCAGGCGGCGGATCACCGTGCGTTCGACGTACTGGAGCGGGATCGATCGGACACCCTTGCTCGAGCCGTAGCGGGGGAGGTCGCCGACGGACGTCGGGGTCACGCCGAGGAAGGCCTCGATCTCGCCGATGACCTGCGACGGCTCACGCTGCAGGTCGTACAGCGTGGTGAAGTAGAAGCGGTCGCGCCCGTAGAGCTCCAGGTAGCGAGCGACCTGCGCACCGAACAGCCCCGACCGGTAGTACATGAAGTTCCAGAAGTAATGGGGGCACCGGCGCTCGAAGCGCGCGCTCGCGAACCGGTGGTCCTCGGCGGCGAGGGCACGCTCGAAGGTCGGGTAGCACTCGTAGCCGTTCTCGAGCATGTAGGAGTACATCGCGAGCGCCCGATCTGCCGGGTTGCGGAAGGTCACCACGAAGCGGGCGTCGGGGAAGAACGCGCGCAGGGTGGATGCCGCGTCGGGGTGGGAGAGGTACGCGTGGCTGGCATCCCCGACCGCCTTGGCGTCGGAGGCCCCTTCGAAGAGCTTGGCGTAGCGGATCGGGGTGCGGATCACCTGGAAGGGCTCGGAGAAGAACGTCGGCTCCTTCGGCGTCGGCAGGAACACCTCGGGGTGATCTCGCAGGACGAAGTAGAGCGTGGTGGTACCCGAGCGACCGGCTCCGAGGATGAAGAAGTTCGGCAGGCGGATGGTCATGGGCCTCGTTCGATCATGACGCTGCGCCGGCACCGCGAGGCGGCGACGCGGCGTTCAGACGAAGAGGGCACGATACCGGATGGATCCTTCCACCTGGCCCAGCCGGTTCCCGGCCACCCATACCCACGCGGCGCGGCCCTCGCGATTGCGCAGGCCGGGAAGGTGCACGAGGAGCCACACCCAGGATCGCCAGCCCGCGAACGGACCCGGGCAGGCAAGCCCTGCCGCGCGCAGCCTCCGCGCCACGAGGGGACGCGACCGTCCGTAGCTGCGGCCCTGGCGCCAGAGCGCGGCCGGCTCCGGGCGGTAGCGGTAGTGCACCACGGCCCCCTCGGCGAAGTGCACCGGCACGCCGGCGAGCCAGGCCCGCATCGAGAGCTCCACGTCGTCGGAGCCGATGAGCGCATCCTCGTCGAACCGGCCCAGGCGTTCCCACGGGTCGCGCCGCATCGCCATGTTGTTGCCGTGGACAGTCGGGAAGATGCCGTGGAAGGTCGGCAGCCCGCGCTCGTCGCCGCGCCCGCGGGAGTCGGCCAGCCACTTGGGGTTGAGTCGATCCAGTTCGAGCGGCCCGGTGACCAGATCGTGGTCGCGAAGTGCGCCGCCCATCGCGGCGAGCCAGCCGGCAGCCACGACGTCGTCCGCGTCGCACAGCGCGAACGCGACGCCGCGGCTCGCCTCGATGCCGGCGTTGCGCGCGTAGTTCAGACCAGCTCGTGCGTGGGCGCTCACCAGACGGACGCGGGGATGGTCCCGCGCGTACGCGTCGACGATGGTCGCCGTCTGGTCGGTGGAGCCGTTGTCGACGACGACCACCTCCCAGGTGCCGTCCCACTCCTGGGCATCGAGCGCGTCGAGCTGCTCGGTGATCGTGCGTGCCTCGTTGCGTGCCGGGATGATCACCGAGCACTCGACGCCGAGCTCGCGGCCTGGTTCGCGGTGTGGTTCCCGGTGCGGCTCCGCGTCACCGTTCAAGCCGACGATCGTATACTCCGCCGTCGTGTCCCGGAGCGTCGCATTCCACATCGGCTACCACAAGACCGCCACCACCTGGTTCCAGCGCGAGGCTCTCCACCGTCATCCCGACGTACGCCGCTTCCTCACGGGGGCGACCTGGGAGGATCCGTTCCTGCGCGAGGTGATCCTCGCGTCCCGCCGCGACTACGACGCGCATCGCGTGCGAGAGGTGTTCGACCGCCGGATGGAGGGGCTTGCCATTCCCGACGGTGGTGTCGCGATCGTCTCCGAGGAGCGCTTGTCGGGCCACGTGGCTACGGGCGGCTTCGACACGTTCCAGATTGCCGAGCGTCTCGCTGAGGTCGCGCCCGACGCTCGCGTCTTCTTCGTGGTACGTGAGCAGGTCGACATGATCGAGTCCGAGTATCTCCAGCTCGTGCAGGAAGGATCGTCGGCCCGTCTCGACTGGTTGCTTCGGTTCACCCCGACGGCAGCAACGGTGCCCGGCTTCGACCTCGGTCACTACGAGTACGACCGCCTTGCCGATCACTACGCGCAGCTCTTCGGGCCGAAGCGCGTGCGCGTGTTCGAGTTCCGGTCTGTCGTCGGCGATCCGCGCCGCTTCCTCGACGACGTGGCCGGGTACCTGGGCATCGATCCCTGGCCGACGCTCCCGACGGACGTGCTGTCGCGCCGGGTCAACCCTCGCCTGCCCCGCCGCCTGCTCGGGCTGCGCCGCTTCCTCAACCACTTCGAGCGTCGACCGTTGAACCCGCACCCGGTGGTCGCGTTGCCCCCGGTCTGGCGGGGTCCGCTGTGGTGGCTCGCCTCGCGCCTACCGGCGCCGAGGCGCCCCCTGCTCGACGCCGAGACGCGGGCGGGCCTGCGAGCCCGGTACGCCGCATCGAACGCGCGGCTCGCCGAGCGGTACGGCGTCGTGTTCGGCGACTCCGGCGTCTAGCCAGACGCCTCGCCGGGCATGGCATCCGGCCCGATCCCCTACGATGTCGGCCCATGAGCCCCACGGAAAGGCGGGTCGCCCTCGCCGGGTCCGCGGCGACCGTGTGGAGCATGGCCCGGGCCGTGGCGCGGCGGCTGCGCCGACCGCGTGAGGAGGTCTTCGTGCCTCCGTGGCGGGCGTCGGTGATCGACGACGTGGTGCTGAATCGCCCGCTGAACCTGTTGTTTCGGATCCTGCGGGTTCGGACGTTGTTCCTCGCTCGGTCGCCGATCCCCGGGCTGCGGCTGCGGCGCGGCGTCACGGTCGCAATCGTCAACTGGAATTCGGTCGACCTCCTGCGTGACGTGCTCCGCGCGCTCGAGCGCTTCGGACCACCCAGTGGAGCGCGTCTGGAGGTGCTTGTCGTCGACAACGGCTCCGTCGACGACAGCCGGACGTATCTGCGGGAGATGCGCGCCGCGGGCCGGCTTCGGTGCCTCCTGCTCCCCAGCAACATCTTCCACGGACCTGCGATGGACCTGGCGTTCCTCATGAGCCGAACCGAGTTCGCCGTCGCGCTCGACGTCGACGCGTTCCCCGTCGCGGATGACTGGCTCGACACCCTGCTGTCCCCGCTGCGCGCCGATCGCTACGTCTCCGGCGCGCAGGCACTTCGTGGGTACGTTCATCCGTGCTGCCTGGCCATGAGCACCGAGTACTTCGCGCAGCGTCGTCACACCTTCACCCCACACGTCGGCTCGTGGGCTTCCGAGCGGCTCGGTCGCGACGAGTGGGACACCGGTGAGAGCATCACCCGACGCGAGGGCCTCAAGCGCGTGCAGGTGTTTCCTCGTACCCGGGTGCGCGGACCCCTGCAGCTCGGTTCCGTGTTCGGCGGTTTCGTGTACCACAACGGTGCATCGACGAGGCTCCGCTCCGACGTCCGCATCGACGGTCTGACCAGCGACGATGCCGAATGTGCGTGGCGGGAATCCGTCGCCGAGTTCCTCGACGACGGCGCGGCCGTTCCCGCGGCACCGCTCGTGCCCGAGTGCGCGGAGGACGCCTCGTGAGCACCTCGCAGCCCGCCACGCCGGCTCCAGCCGTGCACGCTGCCCTCGAGGCGCTCGGCGCAGATCCGCCTCAGGTGCACGAGGGCGCGCCGCACGGCGTGTGGGCCGCGGCGCAGGACTGCCTGGAGTTCCTTGCCGAGGTTCTCGTGCCCGGAATGCGAACCCTCGAGACCGGATGCGGGGCGTCCACCGTCGTGTTCGCGGCCTCCGAGTGCCGCCACACCGCGGTGTTCCTGGAGGTGCACGAGGGTGAGGCCGTGCAACGGTGGTGCGCGCAGCACGACATCGACACCACGGTGGTCGACTTCCGGGCGGGGTCGTCGAGCCAGGTGCTCCCCGCCTTGGCCCCGGGGGATCTCGACGTGGTGATGGTCGACGGCTGTCACGGCTTCCCCTTTCCGCAGCTCGACTGGTACTACGCCGCGGCGAACCTCGTGGACGGGGGGATCCTCGTCGTCGACGACACGCAGCTCCCCGCGCCGTACGAGCTGCGGCGCTACCTCGAGGCGGACCCCCGTTGGTCGCGGGTACGGGTCGGCTCGCAATGGGTGGCGTTTCGCCGCGTCGGCAGTGGCTCGCTCGACGAGGAGTGGACCAGCCAGCAGTTCTTCCAGCCCACCGCGCTGCGGGTGAAGGCGCTGGAGCGAAAGGCCAGGGCCGCGGTCGGCCGGCTACGACGCAGGATCGGTGGCTGACCGCCCGGTCGATCGGCTCAGAAGTAACAGCGGCGCACCGACCACGACCCGCGCAGTGCACCGACGCGCTGGCCCGCAACCCAACACCAGTGTGCACGACCTTCCTGCGTACGAAGTTCCGGAGCGTGGCGTACGAGCCACGCCCAGTTCCGCAGGCCTCGCATGCGCGAGACCGAGGAGCCGGTCCGCTCCCGCCAGCGCTCCGCGAGCACGGGGCGTGACGCGCCATACGCGACCGCACGTTCGAAGGTGGCGCGCAACGTCGGGCGGAGCCGGTAGTGCACCAGCGCGTTGTCCACATAGGCGAGCGTGACGCCCGCGAGGTGCAGACGCATCGACAGGTCGATGTCCTCGCCGACCTGCAACAGCTCGTCGAACCCGCCGAGAGCGAGAAACCGATCGCGGGCCACGCCCATGTTGCAGGAGCTCGCGAAGGGAAAGCAGTCCTCGAACCACGCCGCCGACGCGGTACCGGTACTGCCCCGCGAATCGGCGATCCACGCCGGGTTGAGCCGGTGCAGCTCGACCGGCCCGCACACGAACGACGACTGCGCGAGCGCGTCGCCCATCGCCCCGACCCATCGGCTGCCGACCACGTCGTCCGCATCGCAGAAGGCCAGCACGCTGCCGCGGGCGACCGCTGCCCCCTGGTTGCGGGCGTAGGCGGGGCCACGCCCGTCGCGAGCCGTCACCAGCCGCAGGCGGGGCATGGTCCGCGCAGCGCGCCGGACCACCGCGGCGGTGTCGTCCGTGGAGGCGTTGTCGACCACGAGGATCTCCCACTCGTGGTCCCAGTCCTGTGTGGCCAGGGCAGCGAGCTGAGCCGGCAGGGTGGCCGCGGCGTCGTGCGCCGCGATCACCACCGACAGCGCGTGCGGTCTCGGTGGGGAGTCGGGCCGGGCCCGGGCGTCGCCGTCGGGTTCGGGTTCGGGTTCGGACATCGCTCCGTAGGGCCGATGTTGCCGGTCGCGCCGTTCGCGCCGGCCGCGGCGTCGGGTAGCGTACGCCGGATGTCCGGCCGCCACCTCGTGTCCAGGGCGAAGTTCTGGGCGACGCGGGTGGTGGGGAGCACCGCGGCGCGAAGCGCTCGCCTGGCCGCCCGGCACCGGCACCGCGAGCTCGAACCGGGCCGCTTCACGGTGATCACGGTCAACTGGAACACCGCCGAGTTCGTGCGCGACCTGTTGCGGGCGGTCGAGCTGTTCAGCCCCGAGGCCGACGTCGTCGTGGTGGACAACGCGTCCAGCGACGACTCACGTGCGGTGATCCGTGCAGCCGGTGTGCGAGCCCTGCTGCTGCCGGTCAACCTGGGTCATGGCCCCGCGTTGGACCTCGGTGCGTCGCTGGTGCGTACGGAGTACTTCGCGACGCTCGACGTCGACGCGTTCCCGGTGCGGCGCGACTGGCTCGACGTGCTGCGTTCAGAGCTGGACCGGGGCAACGTCGTCGTGGGCGGGCACATGCACCGCGGCTTCGCCCACCCGAGCATGCTCGCGATGCGCACCCGTGACTTCCTCGACCGCCACCACACCTTCGTGCGGTCTCACTGGCGCAGCGGGACGTTCGTACACGGCGAATCCTGGGACGTCGCCGAACGGATCTCGATGCGTGAGCGCGGGCGGGTCGGGCTTATCCAGCCGTCCGAGGTTCGGGGCCCCGGGGTGATCGGCACCGTGTACGGAGGGATCGTGTACCACAACTGGTTCTCTGCGCAGGGCCCCGAAGCCCAGCGCACCGAGGCTCGGGCCGCATGGGTCGAGGCGGTCGCGCGCTTCATCGACGCCGCGGAGGGTGTGTCCGGTAGCGAGTGTTGAGCGGGGTGGCTCAGCCGGTGCGCGCCATCCCGTCGCGTACGAGCGTGCCAACCAGCTCCTCGAAGCGGGCCGTGACCGCATCGGGGTCCACATCGGGACGGGCCGCGTGAGCGAGTGCGGCGGCGACGAGCTGCTCGTACTTGGCGGGGTCGTCCCACATCCGGCCCAGCGCGTCGATCCACGCCTCGGCAGGCGCGTCGTCGTCCACGAGGATCCCTCCGGGCCCGACCGACTCGGCCAGGCCGGGGAACGCGGTTGCGAGCACCGGGATGCCGTTGGCCTGCGCCTCGAGGACCACACGTGGCCGGTTGTCGACGTGGTGGGGGACCAGTAGCACGCGTGCGTCGCGATAGAGGTCTGCGGGCACGGTGGTGAAGGGTCGCACGGTCACGTTCGGGTGCTCCGGCAGGCGGCGTAGCACCTCGTCGCGCTGCGCGTCGCTGAGCAGTCCCGACTCCTGGAGCACGAAGCTGATGTCGGGTCGGGCCGCAGCGAGCAGCCAGACGCGGTCGCCTCCGAGCAGCTGGATCGGGTTCACGAGCAGCACCACCTCACGCGCGCTCCTGGTGCGCGCGCGGTCGAGCTCGACGACGGAGGGCACCACCTCGCACGCATAGCCGAGCGCGCGCGCCGCTTCGGCGTGGCTCTGTGCGTTTGCGAGGAGCAGGTCGGGGGGTGCCTTCGTCACGGTGAGGTGTCCGAGGCCCGAAGCTTCGCGGAGGTACAGCACGCTCGGGATGCCCTCCGCCTGTAGCTGTGCGCGCAGACGCCGCCAGGTGACGCGGTCGATGCTGCTCGCGACGACGACCTGCGGACGGAAGCGCCGGCGGAGTGCCCGGTAGCCGTTCTCGGGGACCGTTGCGACCCAGGTCGGATGGTCCGGGGTGTCGAGCTGCTCGACCCGCCGGCCCATCGGCCGCTGCAGCGCCAGCAGCGCCGGGCGTAGGCGACTGCCGTGCAACCGGGTGGAGAGATCGACCTGGCGTTCGTAGAGCGGGCGTACCACCCGGCTCTGGTCCCGGGCGGCGAGTACCGTTACCTGGTGGCCGCGAGCCTGCAAGCGTCTGGCCAGCTGTCGCTGGCTCAGACCTGAACCTCCACCGGCAACGGTGGAGACGAAGAGGAAGTTCATTTCCCGCGCTCGCTGTCGACTCGTCGTGTCCTCGCGGCGATGACAATACTCGGGTCGGCGTTGCTAGCGTTCCGGGCTTCGATGGCTCGCGTCGGATTTCTCATCGTTGGCTCGCCTCGCTCCGGCACGACGCTGGTGCAGCGCCTCGCGTGCGAGATCCCCGGAGTGAGCGTTCCGATCGAGACGCACTTCTTCACGAGGGGACTGGCGATCTTCCGGGATCGTGGCGGATTCCCGCAGCAGGACAGCGTCTTGCTCGGTTCGATCGAGGAGTACGTGAGGATCCCCCAGCTCGAGGGTGCCGGGGTCGTCGCGTCGGGGATCTTCGAGCGATTGCACGCCCGGGCGAACAACGCGCTCGAGGTCTTCGACGCCGTCGTCTCGGAGCTCGCAGGCGATGCAGAGCTGCTCGGCGAGAAGACACCCGGCCATCTCCCTTGGGTGGGTCGGCTCGTCCAGGCTCGACCCGACCTCCGTGTCGTTGCCGTGGTGCGCGAACCGCGAGCGGTGGTTGCCTCGCAGCTCGGCGTTTCGTGGGGTCAGGCCCCGGTGGATCTGCTCGCGCTGCGGTGGCTCGACGATCAGCAAGTGGTGGTTGCTCTTGGTGCAGAGCTTGGCCATCGCATGCTGACGCTCCGCTACGAGGACGTGGTCGCCGACCCGGCTCGCGCCCGTACCTTGATTCGCCGGACGCTCGGACGGAATTCCGAGGGAGGCACCGATGCCCGAGTCGTCGGGGACGAGTTGCGGACGGAGGCCGGGTCTGCCGTCCGACCGGAGTCACCCCTCTACCTGCCGTGGGAGACCTGGAAGCACGACGCGGGCGGCGAGATCCGACAGGATCGGGTGTCGTCGTGGGCCGAAGCGCTGAGCACCGTCGAGGCGGAACGAGTCAACCTCGTCTGCGGATCCTTGCTCGAACGGTTCGGCTACCCGCGGCCTCGGCTGTGCTGGGCCCGCAGGGCGCGGCTCGCGCTCTCAGCGCCTCGCGGTACGCGCCGGAGGAGCCGGGCGCTACTGGCTCGGCGTGCTGCGCTCCGGGACTCCATCTCGAGCGTCGACCTCGGCATCCGCTGATCCCGGCGCCCCACGCGATGCGATCGAGACGAGCGCCGCCAGATAGCCCTCGTAGGTGTGGTGCTCGGCGATGTAGGCGCGCCCCACGTGCATCGCGGCTTCTTCCAGCTCGTCGATCGTGGCCAACGCCTCCTCGAGCCCGGACGCGATCCCGCGCTCGGTCGAGGTGTCCATCGTCACCGCGCCCGGGTAGCCAGGGGGGAGGAGGTCGGAGATCTCCTTCGAGACGACCAGCGGCCTCCCGAACGCCATCGCCTCGAGGAGCACGGAGGACAGCGTGCCTCGGGTCAGGTAGTGATCCTGGTACGGGAGCACCACCAGGGAAGCGCCCCGGAACGCTTCCCGGTACTCCTCGGTCTCGAGCCAGCGATCCCAGAGCTGCACCCTGGGATCCGCTCCTTCGAGCTGAGCTCGCAGCTTGGTGTTGAGTCGGCCTTGGACGACCAGCCGGTCGAACGCCGTCACGCTGCCGACGCCACGGACGAGCTGGGCCAGGCCCTTCTCGGCTCGTGCGCTCCCGGGGACCAGCAGCATTCGATCCTCGGGACTCGGACGCCAGCTCGGTCCGAGGCACGGATCCTCGCGCGAGACCACCGGCCAACCGAGGCGGTGCACGTTCTCCGAAGCGGTGAAGTCCGAGAGGCGAGCCCGGACGAGCTCGGTGTGGGTGACGAAGTGAGCGCCCGCGGCCCCGAGCTTCCGGAGCAGTCGACGACTGCCGGCACGGCGCCAGCGTTGAGCGAGGCTGCTCGGGGGACGGTCCAGCGAGGCCGTCCGATGACATACGAACACCGTTGCGTCCGACGCGTGGATCTTCGAACCCTGGCTCAGCAACGTGCGATCGAGGCCCAGGTCGCAGAACACCCGGTTCGCTCCCGGTCCGAAGGCCTCCAGCGCGACGTTGAGACATGTTCGGTGGAGGTCGCGCGCGCGGCGATCGTTGAGGACGTTCTTGCTCTGCGAGAGCGTCCATTGAGCGCCCGGACCGAGGTCGCGTTCGGGCGCGAAGACGGTGACGTGCAGTCCTTGCCCGATTGCCGCGCGGGTCAGGCCGGGGAGCGCCGTGCGACTGTGGGCCGTGCCGGACGGGTCGAAGAGCGCGATCGAGACCTGCGGTTGCCGCGCCGATGGACGACTCGTCACCGGTCGCCGCCACTGCGACGCTCGACGGTCCATTGTGACTCCACGAACACCGGCGAGAGCCGCACGATCGCCTGTGGCGTCGGGTCGAGGCGGTGCCGGCCGATCACCGGCAACGCCCCGATCGGGTGCCAGGGCGTGAGCTCGATGCGGGACATGACCATGTAGACGCCGCACCACAGGAAGTACTTGCCGGCCGGGAGCGGAAGGCGCGGCAGCTCGAGCGTGATCGAGGTCGTGCCCGGTTCGAGCACGACCTCGCGACGCACCACGAAGATCGGCGTCGGGGCTCCCTCGCTTGCACCGATGTAGAGGTTCACCGAGACCTTCTCGTCGGTCTCCGCGTCGAGAGAGATCACGCACGGCGCGTTCGTGGAAACCAGGCTGGAGTCAGGCCCGGACACGTGGACGTCGGCGATCCGGACCTTGCCCTGCACGCCAGCGTTCGCCTCAGCGCGCGTTTCGATCGCGGTGCGGTACTTGGAGAGCACCTCGTCGACGGCGCCTGCAGCCTCGACGTGTGCGTTCTCGAGCCACACACCGCGCTGTGCCGTCGCCGCGACCGCGGCAAGGTCGTGTGACACGAGGAGCAGGGTGGTGCCACTCTGGAGCACCTCGCGCATCCGATTGAGGCACTTCTGTTGGAACGACGAGTCGCCGACAGCCAGCACCTCGTCGACGATCAGGATGCTCGGCTCGAGGAACGCCGCGATCGCGAAGCCGATGCGCATCTTCATGCCGCTCGAATAGAACTTGACCTGTCGATCGATTGCGTCCTCGACCTCGGCGAACGCGACGATCTCGTCGAACTTCAGGCCGATCTCCTTCCGGCTGAGTCCGAGGAGCGTCCCGTAGACGAGGATGTTCTCCCGACCCGTCAGGTCGGGGTGGATGCCGGAGGTGACCTCGAGGAGCGCTCCGATCCGGCCGCGTGTCTCGACGCGGCCCGAGTGAGGGAACATCACGCCGGAGATGATCTTGAGCAGTGTCGACTTGCCCGAGCCGTTCACGCCCACGATGCCGACGGCCTCGCCCGGGGCGACCTCGAAGTCGATGTCCTTGAGCACCCACCGCCAGGGATCCCGCCCGTTACGCCGCCCGACCTGGGTCGCGCGTGAGAGATGGTCTCGCAGCAGTCGCCGACCGCGATCGGCGCGGAACCGCTTCCAGACGTGGTCGACGCGGACGCTTCCCTCAGGAGACATCGGCGAACCCGGTCTCGAGCTGTTTGAACAGGCCGTACCCGACCACGAGCGTGATCAGCGAGGAGAGCGAAGCGAGGCCTAGGTACGTGAAGTTCGGGCTCTCCCCGTACAGCACGGTCTCGCGGAGTCCGTCGATCACCATCGCCACCGGGTTGCAGAACACGTAGACCGCGCGCCACTCCGAGGGGATCGCGTTCAGTCCGTAGACGACCGGCGTGACGAACAGCCCGACCTGCAGGAGCAAGGGGAGCGCGTGGCGGAGGTCGCGCACGTACACCGTGAGTGACGCGAAGATCAGGCCCAGCCCGGTGGTGAACGCGAACAGGACCACGAGCAGCACCGGGGCCCAGACGGACGTCGGCTGAGGCCAGTCCTGGTAGACGACGAAGAGCACGACGAGCGCGATCGACGCGGCGAACGTGTCGACGCCGGACGTCCCGATCGTCGCGATCGGGAACACCTCACGGGGGGCATACACCTTGTTGAGCAGGGGGTTGGACACGAGGCTGGTCCCGGCGGAGGCCACGGCGCTCGAGAAGAAGGTCCAGGCGAGCAACCCCGTATAGGAGAAGACCGGGTAGGCGATGCCGTGGGTCTCGACCGGGACGTGCGCGACCCGGTTCAGGAAGACGGAGAACACCACCATCAGGACGAACGGGGTGAGCAGCGCCCAGGCGAAGCCCAGGATCGCCTGGCTGTACCGGACGCGCAGCTCGCGGAGCCCGAGGTTCAAGGCGATGTGGCGCGAGGTCCAGAGCGCCCGCAGCGACGTGCCGAACTTCAGCCCGCGCCGATAGCGCAGCTCGGGCGGCGGTGCGTCGGGCAGTGGGTCGGTCACGGGTCGGTCCTGTCGGATCGGCGCTGGTCGACAGCGAGGGGTGACATGATACGCACGCTCCGGAGCCACGACCGACGGGCCCGTGCAGGGGCTAGATGTCGGTCCGAGCCTTGCGGATCACGACGTGCTCCCATGCGCCGTCCATCCAGCTCCGCTCCACCTGAGCCCGCCGACCGAGCGTCTCGCCGACGTCGGTCCGTTTGCCCGGTCGCCAAACGGTGAGCGAGTGGTCGGTCGCCTCGAAGTTCCACTGGTGCATGCCGCGGTAGTGCTCGTCCTCGGCGGTGTTGCGGTGATGAACCAGGAGCAGCGGTGCACCCGGCTTGGCGCAGTGCACCATCTCGAGGATCGCCTGCACGGGGTCGTAGGAGTGGTCGAGCGTGTTGCGCGCCGCGACCAGGTCGAAGGCGTCGGTGGGCAGCATCTCGGAAAGCCGCTCCGTCTCGCACGGCTGCGTGCGGACCGGGGGCACGACGCCGGCCTCGTCGAGGAGCTCGGCGTACTGCGTGCCGAGCGCGTCGACGGCGGTGATCTCGACCTGCCAGCGGGGATCGGTTCGCCCGAGGAACGTGAGGGGACCGGCACCGACGTCGAGGAGCTTCACGGTGCTGCCCTCAGGAGCGTCGATCAGCTCGGCGATCTCCGGTTGCAGCGGCAGGCGCGGGTCGAGACGGGTCTCGTAGCTCCCGGGGTAGCGGGCTCCCTGCGTGCGCAGGTACTCGCGCCAGAAGCTGATCTCGCCGTCTATCGCCGACTGCCACGCGTCCTGCGGTTCGAGCTCGGCCCTCCCGGGCCCCGCCGCACTGGACCGGCGCCGGCGGCGCAGCCATGAGGGTCGCTTCACGAGCGCAGAAGGTAGTCGGTGGGTGGCACCCGCCGCCCCGGTCCGGCCCGAAGGCCGTGATCCGGCGGGCGCGCGTCGGCATGACAGTCTGGGCGCCGTGTCCAGGCTTGCCCTCGCCGTGGTGCTCGCCCTCGCCGCAACAGTGCCGGCGTGCAGCGGATCCGATGGCGACCGGGTCTCCTCGAAGTCGTCCACCTCGTCGAGGATCGCGCCCTCGAGATGCCCGGACGGCGGCTTCGTCCGCCGCGATCTGCGCTACGCGAAGCGCGAAGGCGTTCCCGCCGGCGCGAACAGCCTCGACGTGTACCCGACGCTGCGCAGCTGCAAGGCACCGGTGGTCGTGTGGGTGCACGGAGGGGGTTGGCGGTCCGGCGACAAGGCCAACGGTGCGATTCCCAAGGCGGTGCTGTTCACCCAGGCCGGCTACGTGTTCGTCTCCGTGAACTACCGGCTCTACGACGCCGACGACACCCGCCCGGCCGTGTACCCCGCGGCGAACGAGGACGTGGCGGCGGCCCTCGCCTGGGTGCACGACCACATCGGCGACTACGGGGGCGACCCGGACCGCATCGCGCTCCTCGGCCACTCCGCGGGTGCGCAGATCGCCGCGTCGGTGGGGCTCGATCCCCGCTATTTGCGCGCGCACGACCTCGGGCTCGACACGCTGGCCTGCATCGGACCGCTCGACACCGAGGGCTTCGCAGTTCAGGAGGTCGCGAGCAACCCCGTGTACGCCGACGTGTTCGGGACCGACCCCGAGGTGTGGGTGGAGGCGTCGCCGGTCACCTACGCGACGCCGGGGACCAAGGCCGGCGATGTCCTCCTCGTCGAGCGGGGGCGGCCCGTGCGCGTGGGCCAGACGCAGCGGTTCGCGGACGTTCTGCGCGCGGCCGGGGTTCCGGTCACCGCGGTTGCTGCGCCCATGTACACGCACGCGCAGGTGAACACCAAGATCGGTCAGGCCGACGACACGGTGATCACCCCGGCGCTGATGGCGTTCCTCGCGGACTGTCTCGACGCCTGAAGCCGGCGCCGTCCCGGATGGGCGTGCTCAGCCCTCGTGGGTCGACACCGCGATCGAGAGGACGGCCTCGTCCTTGTCCGAGCCCCCGACCGTGCTCACCGCCACGTCCCAGTCCGAGCTCTGCGCAGAGAAGCCGGAGAACGAGCCCTCGTCGCCACCGAAGCTCATCGAGTTCTCGACGGTGAAGCCCGCGTCCTCGAGCGTGGACTTGTAGTCGTTCATCGCAGACTTCGCGTCGGACGCGTCGATCTGGTACGTGACGCTGTAGGTCTCGCGGCCGCCGTCCTCGCTCGAGAACGCGGCGACGATCTTGCCGCCATCGGGCAGCGGCACGTCGTCCTCCGGGAAGCCGTCGGGCAGCTCGGAGCCCTTGCCGAAGCTCACCGAGCCCTCGCCGTCCTTGCCCTCGATCGTCACCTTGCCGTTGTCGGTGTCGATGTCGACACCCTGGTCCTTGGCCGCGTCCTTGAGCTTGTCCTTTACGTCGTCGCTGCTGCAGGCGACCAAGCCGATGCTCGCCATGCCGACCAGACCGATCGCGATGAACCGTCGCATGCTCCACTCCTCACCCGGGGGATCGCATTCTGAT
This sequence comes from Actinomycetota bacterium, assembly GCA_016870395.1. Taxonomy (GTDB): domain Bacteria; phylum Actinomycetota; class Acidimicrobiia; order IMCC26256; family JAENVU01; genus SHUZ01. The sequence continues at coordinate 15,662 of VGBT01000012.1, forward strand.
CGGACGGTAACCCGTCCGATTAGACCGGGGAGGGACCGGCGGGACCGAGGTGGCGCTAGGACTCGCCCAGGTACAGGAAGGAGTAGCCCTCGTCACGGAACGTGAGCCCCGCGTCACGGAGGTTGACGTCCCAGTCGCCCCGGACCGAGGGGTCGTTCTCCTCCATGCCGTGGTCGGCGACGAGGACGAAGGCCGCGTCGTCGAAGCCGCCCCGGCCCTCGAGCGCGGCCAGCACCTCGCCGAGGCGCGCGTCGGAGTCGCGGATGCTCGCGGCGGCGATCTCGGAATGGGGGCCGCCCTCGTGCATGGCCGAGTCGGTGAGCGTGAAGTTGACCCACATGAAGCGCGGGAGCGGATACGACTCACCCCGGTAGTGGCCGGTGAGCACGCCCACGGCCTGCTCGGTGCCCATGTGGTCGACCACGGAGGACCACGAGTAGTCCTTCGACGGCCGCACGAAGCGCTCCGTCGTGTGCGGCAGGCCGAAGGGGTCCTTCGGGATCGGCGGCACGTCGCCCCGGCGGAAGAAGTCGAACGTGGAGTAGCCCGCACCCACGTCGCACGGCTCGTTGACCGCGGCGGTGAAGGCATCGGGGAACGAGCGGGTCACGCTCTGGTAGAGAGACTCGACGCCGGGATCGAGCGTCGCCATCGCCTGGGGCCAGGTCGCCGACGAGTTGGTGATGACCTGGCGGCCCGCGGCACGGTCCCACCACGCGTTGTTGAGGATGCCGTGGTGGCCTGGGTGCCGGCTGGTAAGGATCGACGTGTGGTTCGCGAGCGTCACCGTCGGCAGGCTCGCCATCGCGCCGTGCTCGAACGCGGTGCCCATCTCGATCAGGCGGGCTACGTTCGGTGCCTCGCCGCTTGCGGCCATCGCGTAGAGGACGTTGGGGTTCGTGCCGTCGAACAGGAACCCGATCACGCGCTCGGGTCGGCCGGCCTCCACGTCGAGCACGTCGAGGCGCACCTCGCCGTCCTGGCGCGCGAGGTACGTGCCGTCGTCGTCGTGGGGCGCGCAGCCCAGAAGGTGCGCCACCGTCGGCGCGACGTCGAGCAGACGGGCCGAGCGGGGCACCGGGCCGTCGGCGCGCACGCCCTTGCCGGCGATCACGAACGGCGCCCGGGCCTGGACGACGCCGAGCGAGCCGTGCTCGCCCCGGTGACCGCCCTGGTCCTCCCAGTTGTGGGCCGCGGCGTGGATCACACAGAGGTCGGGGGCCGCGGGGTGGTCGAAGAGCTGGGCCACCGAGTCGAACGCGTGTGGGTAGGCGTTCTCGGACCGGTGCGGGTGCAGGGACTCGAGCTCCGCCTGCAGGGGCGAGAAGCGGTCCGTGGTCTGGTCGCCGAGCGGGTCGCTCCCCTCTGAGAACACCCGCTCGTAGCCGTCGGGGCCGGGGCCGGTGCGGCGGAAGGCGACCACGCCGTCGTGGCTGTGGGCCTCGTAGTGGCCGTCCCGGCTGACCAGCACCATGTCGAGGATGGAGTCGAGGTCGCGCTCGAGGAGCACCTCCAGGGCAGCCTCGGCGTCGGCCTCGAGGTGGGCGGGGAGACGGTGGGCGGTCGAGGCCTGCGTCATGGGCCCCCAGGGTACAGAGGCCCTGCGACCCGGCGCCGGAGGCGCCACAGCTGGGTTGCCGCCGGCGTCCGATTGCCGGTCGGTGGGCCGGGCCGGTAGACTGCTTCTCCGCCTCCCGCCCGTGCGGGGGAGCTTCCTTGTGGGCGCATCCCTCCCCGAGAGGTCGCCGACGACGACGAGAGAGACCGCGAGAGAGCCCGTGCGGACCTTCAGCCCCAAGCAATCCGACATCCAGCGCGCCTGGCACGTGATCGACGCCGAGGGACTCGTGCTGGGTCGCGTCGCCACCGAGGCCGCCACGCTGCTGCGCGGGAAGCACAAGCCGATCTTCGCTCCGCATGTCGACACCGGCGACCACGTGATCGTGGTCAACGCGGCGCGCCTCGACGTGTCGGTCCGCAAGGCCGAGGCCAAGACCTACTACCGGCATTCGGGCTACCCGGGCGGCATCCGCTCCGAGTCGCTCGGACGGCTGCTCGAGCGCGACCCCGAGCGGGTCGTGCGGCTCGCGGTGAAGGGCATGCTCCCCAAGAGCCGTCTCGGCCGGGCGATGCTGAAGAAGCTGCGCGTGTACGCCGGCCCGACCCACCCGCACGCGGCCCAGCAGCCGCAGGCCCGCGAGCTCGTCTCGCGCCGGGCCGCAGACTGACGGAGACGGACGCCGTGTCGAAGCCCCTCATCCAGACCACCGGTCGCCGCAAGGAGGCCGTCGCCCGCGTGCGGTTGCGCCCGGGGACGGGCAAGGTCGTGATCAACGGCCGCGCGTCCGAGGTGTACTTCCCGATCGCCACCCATCGCAACGCGGCGATCGAGCCGCTCCGGCTCACCCAGACCGCCGACGTGTACGACGTCGACGCGACGATCCGCGGCGGCGGTGTCGCCGGCCAGTCCGGTGCCCTGAGCCTCGGCCTCGCCCGTGCGCTCGCCGCACTCGACCCCGAGGCGCGGCCGCCGCTCAAGGAGGCAGGCCTGCTCACGCGCGACGCGCGGGAGAAGGAGCGGCGCAAGTACGGGCTCAAGAAGGCCCGCAAGGCGCCGCAGTACTCGAAGCGCTAGTCGCCCTGCGGGTGCGCGCCGCGTGACCCCCCGCTTCGGTACCGACGGCATCCGCGGCGTCGCGGGCGTCGACCTCACCCCGGAGCTCGTGCTCGCGCTCGGGCGCGCCGCGGTTCGTGTGCTCGGCAGGTCGATGCCTTATCTCGTCGCCCGTGACACTCGTCGCTCGGGGCCGATGCTCGAAGCGGCGCTGACCGCGGGCATCTGCGTGGAGGGCGGCGACGTCGAGTCGTACTCGGTGCTGCCCACGCCCGGGCTCGCGAACGTCTGCCGGCGCCACGGCGCGCCGGGCGTGATGATCTCCGCCAGCCACAACCCGTTCCCCGACAACGGCGTGAAGCTGTTCGCGCCGGGCGGCCGCAAGCTCACCGACGCCCAGGAGGCCGAGGTGGCCGACGCGCTGGAAGCGGTCCTCGCCCAGGGCGGGGCCGCGCGCTCCGGCGTCGAGCTCGGCGAGGCCACCCGCGCCCCGGTGCCCACGGCCGCCTACGTGAACCACCTCGTCGACGCGGTCGCGCCGGGCGCGCTCAACGGACTCTCGGTGGTGCTCGACTGTGGCCACGGCGCCGCGTTCCGAGCCGCGCCCGAGGCGTTGCGCCGGCTCGGCGCGGAGGTGACCGTCTGCAACGACGCGCCCGACGGCACCAACATCAACGCCGGCTGTGGCAGCACCGACCCGACCGGACTCGCGGCGACGGTCGTGGAGCTCGGTGCCCACGCGGGCGTCGCGTTCGACGGCGACGCCGACCGGGTCATCGCCGTCGACGAGCGGGGCAGCGTCGTCGACGGCGACCACATGCTCGCCGTCATGGCGATCGACATGCGCGAGCGCGGCGTGCTGCGCGGCGATGCAGTGGTGACCACGGTGATGGCGAACCTGGGGTTGCGCCGCGCCCTCGCCGCGCACGACATCGTGGTGGTGGAGACGCCTGTGGGCGACCGCCACGTGCTGGCGGCGATGGAGGCCGGCGACTACCGGCTCGGTGGCGAGCAGTCGGGCCACGTGATCTTTGCCGACCATGCGAGCACCGGCGACGGCCCTCTCACCTCGGTCCTCCTGCTCGACGCGCTGGCCCGGGCCCGGCGGCCGCTCTCGGAGCTCGCCGCGGTGGTGGTCAAGTACCCGCAGGTACTGCGCAACGTGAGGGTCGGCGACCGCTCGGGCCTCGACGCGGCCGAGCGGTTCTGGGCCGAGGTGCGTGCCGTCGAGGCCGAGCTGGGTGACGACGGCCGGGTGCTCGTGCGCCCGTCGGGTACCGAGCCGGTGGTGCGGGTGATGGTGGAGGCGGGCGACCCGATCCGAGCGGTCGCGATGGTCGACCGGCTCGAGGCCGTCCTCCTCAGCGCCCTCAGCCGATGACCTTGGCCTTGAGCTTCTGGTACTCGGCGTCGTCGATCGTGCCCTGGGCCTTCAGGTTTGTGAGGCGCTGGAGCTCGTCGGCGGCGCTGCCACCCGTGCCCGCGGCTTGGCGGATGTAGGCCTGCATGGCCTGGTCCTGGGCCTTGGCCGCTTCCATCGCGTGCTCGCTCATCTTGTTTCCGCGTGCGATCAGGTACACGAGCACGCCGAGGTACGGCAGGACGATCACGAAGATCACCCACATGGTCTTGGCGAACCCGCCGATGTCGTGGCTGCGGAAGATGTCGCCGAACACGACGATCAGCAGCCAGATCCAGATGAGGAAGCAGAAGAACCACAGCATCGACCAGAAGGCCTGCCCGGTGCCGAACTCGCTTGCGAGGGTCACGTCCGGTTCCCCTTCGTAGCGGACTACCGCGATCGCAACGAGCCGATACTAGGGCGCGCCGGACCCGCCGGCATCACCTGCACCGGGTGATCCGAGGCCGTTTCCCGCTCTCGGTAGCCATGTGGGCCGGTAGGCTGGTCCTCTCATGTGCGGCATCGTGGCGGTCCTCCGCCGCCCCTCCGAGCGCACTCCCCCGGCGCTTCCGGAGCTCCTTGCCGAGCTCCGGCTGGGCACCGGCCACCTGCGAGCAGACCTCGACGGCATCGCCCTCGAGGCCGCCGCTTCCCACCTGGAGTCCGTCGACGCGGCCCTGCGCGGCGTGCCGGGGATCGTCGCGCTGCTCGACGACCCCGAAGGCGTGGGCGCCCTCGCCGCGGAACTCGAAGAGCAGCTGCGCCTGCTCGACGCCTTCGAGGCCGGTCTCGACGCCGACGGGCTCGGCCTCGCGCCTGACGAGCTCGAGGCGGTCAACGCCGCGTTGGTGCGGGTCAAGGACGCGCACTGGGCGGTCGAGCGCGACCGACTGCGCAACGCTCGTGCCGTCGGCGAGCTCGCCGTGGGACTGCGCTCCCCCGGCGCGATCGAAGGCTTCGCGTCGATCCAGGTCGCGCTCGCGTCGATCGACCGGCTCGAGGTGCGGGGTCGCGACTCGGCGGGAGTGCAGGTGCTGGTCCAGGGCCATGGGCTCGACCTCGACGATCCTGTGATCGCGGCCGAGCTCACGCGCCGCGTCGAGGATCGCCAGCTGCGTTCGGGTGCAATGCGAGTACCGGCCCCCGGTTGCGTGGCGTTCGTCTACAAGGCCGCGGCCGAGATCGGCGAGCTCGGCGACAACGTCGCGGCCTTGCGACGAGCGGTCACTGGCGACGCGCTGCTTCATCGCGCGCTAACGGGCGAAGGCGCGCGCGTCACCGTGCTCGGTCACACGCGATGGGCGAGCGTCGGCATCATCTCGGAGGCCAACGCGCACCCGCTCGACCAGCGCGAGGGGGAGCCCGCTACCGGCGGGGCCGCGGGCCCGCACGTGGCAGCGGCCCTCAACGGCGACGTCGACAACTTCGCCGACCTCGTCGCGCTCAACGGGCTCGCTCTCCCGCCCGAAGTGACTACCGACGCGAAGGTGATCCCGGTGCTGGTGGCACGCGGCATCGCGGCCGGCCAGGAACCGCTCGAGGCGTTCCGAACCACGGTCGCGAGCTTCGAGGGATCGGTGGCGATCGGTGCGCAGAGCGCGGCCGAGCCCGAGCGTGTCCTGCTCGCCTTGCGCGGGAGCGGTCAGGCCCTCTACGTCGGGCTCGCGCAGGACTGCTTCGTCGTCGCATCGGAGCCCTACGGCCTCGTCGAGGAGACCGGCCGCTACCTGCGCCTCGACGGTGAGATGCCCGGGAACCCCGACAACCCCGGCGGAAGCCGCGGCCAGGTCGTCGCGCTCGATGCGTCCCGGGCCGGGAGCGTCGACGGGATCGAGCGGCTGGCCTACGACGGCACCCACCTGCCCGTGGGCATCGACGAGATCGCCGAAGCACAGATCACGACCCGCGACATCGACCGCGGCACCGCAGCGCACTTCCTCCTCAAGGAGATCACCGAGGCGCCGGCATCGTTCCGCAAGACGCTGCGAGGCAAGCTGGTGGAGCGAGCCGACGTCCTGACCGTCGAGCTCGGGCGCGACACGCTGCCCGACACGCTGCGCGTCCGCCTGCGCGACGGGTCGGTCCGCCAGGTCGTGGTCGTGGGTCAGGGCACTGCCGCGGTGGCCGGCCAGAGCCTCGTCGCGGCACTGCGCGACGCGCTGGGGGTGCAGAGCAGGGTCCAGGTCGACGCCATGCTCGCCACCGAGCTGTCCGGGTTCCGGCTCGCAGGCGACATGTCGGACACGCTCGTCGTGGCCATCAGTCAGAGCGGTACTACGACCGACACGAACCGCACGGTCGACCTCGCGCGCGCCCGTGGTGCTGCGGTCATCTCGATTGTGAACCGCCGCAACAGCGACCTCGTCGATCGCAGCGACGGCGTGCTCTACACGTCAGATGGGCGCGACGTCGAGATGAGTGTCGCGTCCACCAAGGCGTTCTACGCGCAGGTCGCGGCCGGGTTCCTGCTCGCGTTCGCCCTCGCCGACGAGGTCGGGGCTCCGGTCGGGGATGAGCGGGACGAGCTGCTGCGTGCCTTGCGGGAGCTGCCCGACGCGATGGCCGCGGTGCTCGACCGACGCCCGGAGATCGCCATGGCGGCTCACCGACTCGCACCCTCTCGGCGGTACTGGGCCGTCGTCGGCAACGGTCGCAACCGCATCGCCGCGCAGGAGATCCGGATCAAGTGCTCGGAGCTCTGCTACAAGTCGATCGCCTGCGACGGTACGGAGGACAAGAAGCACATCGACCTCTCGGCCGAGCCTCTGGTGCTGGTCTGCGCAGCGGGGCTCTCCGGATCCAACGCCGACGACGTGGCCAAGGAGCTCGCCATCTACCGCGCCCACAAGGCCGCGCCGGTCGCGATCGCGTCCGAGGGCGACCGACGCTTCGCTGCTGCACTCGACGTGCTCCGGGTTCCGGCGGTGCATCCCGAGCTGGCGTTCGTGCTCAGCGCGATGGCCGGCCACTTGTTCGGCTACGAGGCCGCGCTCGCGATCGACGCGTCGGCGCGTCCACTCCGTGAAGCGCGGGCTGCGATCGAGGCGGTCGCCATCGCCGACGACGACCCCGTGGTACGGCTGCAACGACTGCCTGCCGACCTCGAGGCGCCGACCGCCCGTTTCTTCGACGGCCTGCGCACCGGTGCCTACGACGGCACGCTCGAGGCTGCGACCGCGGTGCGGCTCGCGTCGCTGCTCCGGTACGCGACCGGCGTGCTGCCGCTCGACGCGTACGCGATCGAGTACGGCAAAGTCGGCACGCCGGGAACCGTCGTCGAGGATCTCACGGCCGCGCTCACCTCGGGTATCGAGGCGCTCACGCGACCGGTCGACGCCATCAAGCACCAGGCGAAGACGGTGACGGTCGGCATCTCCAGGTCTGACGAGACGCTGTTGCAGTCGCGCCTGGTGCGTGAGGTGCTCGCCGCGGGGGCTTCTCGTGACGAGCTGAGCTACCGAGTGCTGCGCACGCTCGTCGACCTCGACGCCGCCGTCGACGAGGTCGTCGGGTTCACCCGCTACCGGATCGACGGTGATCCGACGCGCGACGACGCGACGATCTCGGTGGTCGACCGTGGCGGGCTCGGGGCCCGGCTGCGCTCGCGCACCGACGACAACCCCGCGCTGCGCGGTACGAAACAGACGGTCGCGGCCGAGCGCGAGGTCTTCGTCACTCGCGGCCGGGTGGACGGCCGGACGGTCGCGATCGTCCCCGAGGTGAAGGGCGCGCAGACCGTGGGTCTCGTGCTGCTACATCTCGAGCTGCGCGACCACCTCAGCCCTGACGTTGCTCGTGGCGTGCTCTCCGGCTACCGGCACCGTTACACCGCGCTGCGCGGCGCGGTTACCGAGACGGAACCGGCCTTCGACGACGCGTTGCTCGTGGAAATTCCCGTCGCCGACCTGCTCACGCTGCCCATCGGCCCCCTTGCCGACTGGTGGCGCGCCCGCGCGTGAAGGGTGACCGAAGCCGAGGGTCAGCGCCGCAAGGATGGTGCGGCGTCCGCGGCGGGGCCCGAGCGGCCTGCGACGGAGCCGCATGAGCGGGGTAGTCGGGTTGGGTGCCGACCTCGTCGAGGTCGATCGGTTCCGGCTCGCGCTCGGTCGGCGCCCTCGTATCGCCGAGCGGCTCTTCAGTGACGTCGAGCGCGTGTACGCGGCCCGGTTCCGCGAGCCGGCTTCACACCTCGCGGCGCGCTTCGGAGCCAAGGAAGCAGTGATGAAGGCGCTCGGCGTCGGCCTCTGGAAGTTCGCGATGCGCGATGTCGAGGTAGGTCGGCTCCCGAGTGGCCAGCCCGAGCTCGTGTTGCACGGGAAGGCTGCGGAGCTGGCGGCCGCGCGAGGGGTTACCGCCTGGCGCCTCACGCTCGCGCACACTGACACCATGGCAATGGCCGTGGCGGTGGCACTCGGGCCCGGGCGGGTCGGGGACCACCCGTGAGGGCGGTGCTGACGCCTGCCGAGATGGGCGAGGCCGACCGGCGGGCGATCGTGGCGGGGGCTCCGATCGAGGTGCTCATGGAGCGTGCGGGGCGAGCGGTGGCCCGGGAGGTCCGCCGGGTGCTCGGCGGGACGTACGGCCGGCGGGTCGTGGTTCTCTGCGGTGAGGGCAACAACGGCGGTGACGGCCTCGTAGCGGCCCGCGTCCTGCGTGCATGGGGTGCACGCGTCGACGTTTTCGAGCTCGCCCACGGCGTCGAGGGACTCCCGCGCGCGCTGACGCGTGCCGACGCGGTGATCGACGCGATGTTCGGCACCGGTTTGCGGCGTCCGCTCACGGGGAATGCCGCATCCGCGGCCGAGGCCGTCGCGGGGTCATCGGTGCTCGTCGTCGCGGTCGACATCCCGTCCGGGGTCGACGGAGGAACTGGAGCCGTGACCGGCTCGGCGATCGAGGCGGACCGCACCGTGACGTTCGCCGCAGAGAAGCCCGGGCTCCTGTTCGAGCCGGGTCGGTCGCTCGCGGGCGTGGTGACGGTGGCCGACATCGGGATCGACGTCGGCACACCCGCGCTCGGCGTGACCGAGGAGCGCGATGTGCGCGCCTGGCTGCCGCGCCGGTCGCCCGACGCGCACAAGTGGTCGGTCGGTGGGCTCATGGTGGTGGGCGGCCACACGGGAATGACGGGCGCTCCGATGCTCGCGAGCCACGCGGCGATGCGGGCCGGCGCGGGCATCGTGTGGTGCAGCCTCGCCGGCGCCGCTGCGGCCGCGTCGGCGCCGGGCAGCGAGGTGATCACGAAAGCGCTGCCGGTCACTCCCGACGGTGCTCTCGACGTTGGCGCGGCTGCGGTGGTGCTCGCCGATCTCGCCCGGTTCCGGGCACTCGTCCTCGGGCCGGGGCTCGGACGCGCGGAGTCGACGGCACGCGTCGTCGTTGACATCGCGACGGAAGCCCCGGTGCCGCTCGTGCTCGACGCGGATGGCTGCAACGCGCTGGCTGGTGAGGTGGAGCTGCTGCGTGGCCGACCGGGTCCGACGGTGCTCACGCCGCACGACGGTGAGTACGCCCGTCTCGTCGGCGCACCGCCGGGAGTCGACCGGATCGCCGCGGCACGGACCCTGGCGGGTGTCGCTCACGCGGTCGTGCTCCTCAAGGGGCCGACCACGGTGGTGGCCGAGCCCGACGGTGGTCGCGTGGCCTGCAATCCCACGGGTGGACCGTGGCTCGCGACCGCGGGGACCGGCGATGTGCTCTCGGGGCTGGTGGGGGCGTTCCTTGCCCGCAGCGTCGGCGCGTTCGAGGCTGCGGCCGCCGCGGCCTGGGTCCATGGCCGCGCAGCAGACGTGGCCGGGCATACTGGGCTGGTCGCCGGCGACCTGGTCGCCGCCATCCCTACCGTCCTGCGCGAGCCGCGGGAGCAGCTGGAGGACTGATGCCGGAGCAGACCCTTGTCACCGAGGTGATGACCACTGACGTGGTGACGTTGCGCCCCGACCAGAGTCCCGCCGAGGTCGCCGACGTGTTCGCGGAGCACGGCATCGGCGCGGCGCCGGTGGTCGACGACGCGGGCAACGTGATCGGGCTGCTTCGCGACGAGGACCTGCTCGTCACCGAGGCCCGCCTCCATGTGCCGACCACGATCGCGATCCTCCCGGGCGTCGAGTTCACCTTCCCGGGTGACATCCGTCGTTACGACGAGGAGCTCAAGCGCGCGGCGGCGTCGACCGCTGCCGACCTCATGGAACGCGACTACCCGAAGGTGCGTCCCGACGCGACGATCGAGGACCTCGCGACGCTGATGCACGAGCGCGACGTCACGCACGTCGTCGTGCAGGACGACGGCGTTGCGGTCGGGATTGTGGCGCGTGGTGATCTGGTCCGCTTCCTCGCGAGGAGCACGTGACCGCGAGCTTCCCGGAACAGCAGCCGGCGTCCCGGCGCATCCGCCCCACGTGGGTGGAGGTGGACCTCGGCGCGATCCGCGAAAACGTCGTGGAGCTCGCTCGGATCGCGGCGCCCGCCCGGTTGCTCACTGTCGTGAAGGCCGACGGCTACGGGCACGGCGCGGTGCCAGTAGCCCGCGCCGCGCTCGACGCCGGAGCGTGGGGCCTCGGTGTCGCACTCGTGGAGGAGGGCACCACACTGCGCGCGGCGGGGATCGACGCTCCCGTCCTGGTGCTCTCCGAGCCACCTCCGGCAGCCGCACCGGTGGTGGTGAGCGCGGGCCTGACGCCCACCGTGTACACGACCGGCGGCATCGACGCGTTGGCGAAGGCCGTCGCCGACGCGGGCGCGGGGCCATTCGAGGTGCACCTGAAGGTCGACACCGGGATGCACCGCGTGGGTGCGGCCCCCGGCGAGGCGCTGGCACTGGCCCGCCGGGTCGCCGAACACGCAGAGCTGCGCCTCGACGCGCTCTGGACGCATCTCGCCATTGCCGACGAGTCCGATGATCCGTACACACATGCACAGCTCGCTCGCTTCGACGCGGTGTTGGCCGCGCTCGACGAGGCCGGGTTGCGGCCACCCCTCGTGCACGCGGCGAACTCTGCCGGTCTGCTGGCCTTCCCGGAGTCTCGTCGCGACCTCGTGCGCGCAGGGATCGCCGCCTACGGCATTCCCCCGGCGCCCGCCATGAGCGAGTGCGCACGGCTCCGCCCCGCCCTCTCGCTCAAGGCGCGGGTCACGCACGTGAAGGAGCTGCCGGCGGGGGCGCGTCTGTCCTACGGCCTGCGGTACTCGCTGACCACGCCCTCGTGGATCGCCACCGTCCCCATCGGCTATGCCGACGGGGTTCCGCGGCGCCTTGCGGCCGCAGGAGGTGAGGTGCTGCTGCGCGGGCGGCGTCGGCGGATCGCCGGGACGATCACAATGGACCAGCTCATGGTCGACATGGGCGGCGACCCCGTGGCGGTAGGTGACGAGGTGGTGCTCATCGGCCGGCAGGACGGCGAGTGTGTGACTGCCGAGGAGTGGGCGGAACGCCTCGACACGATCGCCTACGAGATCGTGTGCGGCATCGGAGGCCGGGTACCGCGGACGTATCTCGATGGCTAGGGGTCTCGTGCGCGGTCTCGGCGTCGCGGCCGGTGTCGGCGCGGTCGCGGCCGGTGCCGTGTTCGCGGCCCAGCGGGCGGTCGCGCGTCGCGGGAGGGTTCGCCCCGATCCCGACGCCGGTACGGCGCTGCTCCCGCGCTTCGACCGCGAACATCGGCTGGTCAGTCACGACGGTGGTGTGATCAACGTGATCGAGCGCGGCCAGGGCCCGCCGATCCTCTTCTCGCACGGAGTGACCCTCTCGGCGCGCACGTGGGTCAAGCAGATGGAGGTGCTACCCGCGCTCGGCTTCCGCGTGCTGGCGTTCGACCATCGCGGCCACGGCGCCTCCATTGTGGGCGAGCACGGGTACACGCTCGACACCCTCGCCTGGGACGTGCGGACCGTGCTCGAGGGCCTCGATCTGCGCGACGCGGTCGTGGTCGGTCACTCGTTGGGCGGGGTGGCGACGCAGTCCTTCTGCGTCCGCTTCCCTGAGGTCGCCGCCGAGCGCGTCGCCGGCGTCGTGCTGCTCTCGACGCTGGCGCGGACGCCGCTCGCCGCGAGCCGCCGGTGGGCGTGGTTCCTCGATCGGATCGGTGAGCGGCTCCCCGACGCGTCCGGCGTGCTCGCGGCGCGCGACCTCGGCTTCGCGATCACCCGTTTCGGCTTCGGCCGGTCACCGGCACCGAGTCACGTGGAGATGACCCGCGAAATGATCCTCGCCTGCGATCCGCAGACGCGGCGTGCCGCACCGGGGTCGCTCATCGGTCTCGATTTGATCCCGGAGCTCGTGCACGTGCGCGTCCCCACGCTCGTGATCGTAGGAACGGCAGATCTTCTGACCCCTCCGGCGGAGAGCCGCCGGATCGCGCGCGCGATCCCCGGAGCCCGGCTCGAGCTCGTCGAGGGTGCCGGCCACATGGTGATGCTCGAACGCGCTGAGGTCCTCGACGAGCTCGTGGCCGACTTCGCCCGCTCCGTGCGGCAGGCGCCTGTCGAGACCGCCACCGGAAGCGCCGCGTCGCCGCGGCCGTCGTAGATGGCCTTCGTCCCCGCCGCGGGGCCGTTCGCGTCGTTCGATACGTTGCGGGCCGAGGCCCTCGGCTGCACGCGCTGCGCGCTGTCGGCGACGCGCTCGCAGGTCGTGTTCGGCGTCGGTGACGAGCAGGCCCGGCTGATGTTCGTCGGCGAGGCTCCGGGAGAGCAGGAGGACAGCCGGGGTGAGCCGTTCGTCGGGCGCGCCGGGACGTTGCTGACCCGCTGCATCGAGGAGATCGGCCTCAGTCGCAAGGAGGTCTACATCGCGAACGTCGTGAAGTGTCGCCCGCCCAACAACCGCGACCCGTTGCCCGCCGAGATCGAAGCCTGCCGCCCGTTCCTCGCGGCGCAGGTCGCCTTCATCCGGCCGGTGGTCGTGGTGACCCTCGGGAACTTCGCGACGAAGCTGCTGCTCGCGACGAAGGAGGGGATCACCCGTCTGCGTGGCCGCGAGGTCCCGTTCGGCGACGACGGCGCGGTCCTGATCCCGATGCTGCACCCGGCCGCGGTATTGCGAAACGGTGGGAAGGCGCTGGCCGAGACTCGAGCTGACTTCGTGGTGGCCAAGCGCGCGCTCGACCGGCAGGCGTACCGACCGGCGGCGTCCTGATGGAGGTCTGCACCCGTGGGGAGCGCGAGACCCGGGCCCTGGGAGAGGCGATCGGGGCACTCGCGGCACCCGGAGACGTGATCGTGCTCGCGGGCGACCTCGGGGCTGGCAAGACGGTGGTGGCCAAGGGCATCGCGGCCGGACTGGGCGTCACCGAGCCGGTCGTGAGCCCGACGTTCACGATCGTGCGCGAGTACGAGGGTCGATGCCCGGTGCGTCACCTCGACGTGTACCGGCTCGACTCGTTGCAGGAGCTCATGGAGATCGGTCTCGACGAGCTGATCGACGACCGCGGCGTCACCCTGGTCGAGTGGGGCGACGCCGTCGGCGCGCTGCTCCCCGCCGACCGACTCGAGGTGCGACTCGAGGTGCTCCCGCCCGAGGAAGCCGACGACGAGACGCGCGTCGTGACGATCTGCGGCCTCGGCCCGCGGTGGTTGGCGCGCTCGGCTGCGCTTGCCGCGGCGGTGGCGCCGTTCGGGGGGCGTTGAATTGCAGCTGCTCGCGATCGACACCGCGACGCCAAGGGTCGGGGTTGCGCTCGGTCGGGACGGGCGCGCGGTCGGCGAGGTCGCGCTCATCGGTGAGCGGCGCCACGCCGAGCAGCTCGTGCCGGCGATCGAGTACCTGTGTCGTGAGGCGGGCATCGGGCTGCGTTCCCTCGCGGCGGTTGCGGTCGGCCTCGGCCCGGGCCTGTTCACCGGTCTGCGGGTCGGGATCACCACCGCGCGGACGATCGCGCAGGCGCTGAGCATCCCGGTCGTGGGGGTGCCGAGCCTTGACCTCGTTGCCTACCCGCTGCGCCACACCGACCGGCTGGTCGTCGTGGTCGCCGACGCCCGCCGTCACGAGGTGTTTTACGCCGCGTACCGGCCGGTTCCCGGGGGCGTCCAGCGGGAGGGCGACTACGCGATCGCGACCCCCGCGGCCGTGGTCTCCGATTTCGACGCGCGCGGGGAGGAGGTGCTGCTCGTGGGGGACGGCGTGCTTGCCCATTGGGATGTGTTCCTCACGCTCGAGCGGGCCGAGCGGGCCGGGCCCGGCGCGGCGTATCCGAGTGCCGCGGCCCTGATCGAGCTGGCGACGGCGCGAGTGGAGCGCGAGGAGTTCTGCGCCCCGGCCGACCTCGAGCCGCTGTACCTGCGCCGAAGCGACGCCGAGATCGAGTGGGATCGGCTCGGTCGCTGATGGCCGCGGAGCCTCGCCCTGTCGCGCTGGCGGTGCACGTCGTGCCGATGCGTCGTCGACACCTGCGTGGCGTGCTGCGCATCGAAGCCCAGGTGTACACGCGGCCGTGGTCGGCCTCGTTGTTCCTCTCGGAACTCGGGCTGCGCGGTTCGCGCGTGTACGTCGTCGCCCGTGCCGGCCGTGAGGTCGTCGGGTATGCCGGCCTGATGTTCGCGGTCGACGAGGCCCATGTGACGACGATCGCGGTCGAGCCCCGGTGGCAGCGCCATCAGGTTGCGACCCGGCTGCTGCTCGCGCTTGCTCGCGAGGCCATCGAGCGAGGTGCGACCGGTCTCACCCTCGAAGTGCGCAAGAGCAACCGCGGGGCGCAGGAGCTGTACCGACGCTTCGGGTTCGAAATTGCCGGCTTGCGCAAGGGGTACTACGCGGAGAGCAACGAGGACGCGCTCGTGATGTGGGCGAACCGCGTCGACGAGCCCGAGTACTCCGGGCTGCTCGCGTTGATCGAACGCAGCCTTGCGGACATGGACGGGCGGCCGGCGCGATGACCCTCATCCTCGGGATCGAGACGAGCTGTGACGAGACCGCTGCCGCGGTGGTGGAGGACGGCCGGTCGATCCGTTCCAGCGTGGTGTCGAGCCAGGTCGATCTGCACGAGCGCTTCGGGGGGGTGGTGCCGGAGATCGCCAGTCGCGCGCACGCCGAGCTCGTCAACCCTGTGATCGCCGATGCGCTGGTCGAGGCCGGCGTCGACTTCCGCGACCTCGACGCAGTCGCGGCGTGCCACGGTCCTGGGCTCGCCGGCGCGCTCCTGGTGGGGGTGAGCGCGGCGAAGGCGCTCGGTCTCGTGCTCGCGGTGCCCTACGTCGGGGTGAACCACCTCGAGGCGCACCTCCACGCGGCCTGGCTGCAAGACCCCGAGGTCGAGCTGCCGCTCGCGGTGCTGCTCGCCTCGGGTGGGCACACGATGGTGGTCGTGGTCGAAGCCGATGCGCGCTACCGCCTGCTCGGAGAGACGGTGGACGACGCCGCCGGCGAGGCGTTCGACAAGGTGGCCCGATTCTGCGGGCTGGGCTATCCGGGCGGTCCTGTGATCGACCGGCTCGCGACCCAGGGTGACCCGCGGGCGATCGCGTTCCCGAGGCCGATGCTCACCGATGGCTTCGACTTCTCGTTCTCCGGGTTGAAGACCGCGGTGCTCAATCACGTGCGCCGGCACCCCGAGACCGACGTGCGCGATCTCGCGGCGTCGTTCCAGGAGGCCGTGGTCGACGTGCTCGTGCACAAGCTGCTCGGCGCCGCGGACGGGGCTGGTGCACCGACGCTCGTGATCGGCGGCGGGGTGGCCGCCAACACGAGCTTGCGGGCCCGGGCTCTGGAGGCGGGAACCGAGACGGGGCGCCGGGTGCTGCTCCCCGGCCTGGAGCTGTGCACCGACAACGCCGCGATGATCGCCGCGACGGCCTGGTGGCGGCTCCGATCCGACGGCCCCACTCCGCTCTCGGCCGGCGCCGATCCGTCGCTGCGCCTGCCCACCTCCGAATGAGGCGGAAACGCGCCCCGGCGAGTTGCGGGTCCGGGGGGGCCGATGTTACGTTTAGCAGTCCCGTACTCCGAGTGCTAACACATCCCGACACCGGCTGAACCCCGGTGCCAAGAAGCCGGGGCGGGTCCGCCCACGGGGTGGATCGCCCGTCAGACCGCCGGCACCCGCCGGCCAGGAGGCAATCGATGAAGCTGCAGCCGCTGGAGGACCGCATCGTCGTCCGGACCGCCGAGGCCGAGGAGACCACCGTCTCGGGCCTCGTCATCCCCGACACTGCCAAGGAGAAGCCCCAGCAGGGTGAGGTGCTCGCGGTGGGCCCGGGCCGGCGCGCCGAGAACACCGGTGAGCTGGTCCCTCTCGGCATCGAGGTCGGTGACACGGTCGTCTACTCGAAGTACGGCGGAACCGAGATCACCGTCGAGGGCGAGGACCTGCTGATCCTGTCGAGCCGTGACGTGCTGGCCAAGGTCGAGCCGAAGGGCAAGAAGTAGTAGCGATCCAGGGACAACCCGGATGATCCCGGCGGGCGCGGTGTGCCCGCCGGGGCCGGACCCGGGCCCTTTCCGAAACGGCGGTGCCTGCTTGAGGCACCGCCGCTTCGCGTCGAAGAAGGGCTTCGGGAGGCGCAACGGCTGCAATTCGCGTTGACCGGACGGTGACCAACGTGGGCCTGCTGAAGTTCCGCAAGGACGCGAACGACCAGCCCGACTAGAGCCGTGAGAGCCGCGCAGCGCGGGCCGTGACCCCGGGAGCGAGCTCGAGGCACTCGAGGAGGCCCGCTCGCAGCTCGCGCAGCGCCGGGCCGATGCCGACGCCCACCCGCCCGATCCCGGCGCCGCACCGGGCGCCGCCCCGCGCACACGCAGGCTCGGGGAGGTGCTCGTCGAGCGAGCGCTGCTGACCCAGGCCGCGCTCGACGACGCGCTGGCTGGCGAGGCCGGCAGCGGCAAGCGCCTCGGCGAGTACCTCGTCGACACGGGGATCCTGGACGAGCGCGACCTCGCCGGCGCGCTGGCCGAGCAGTTCGACCTCGAGGTGGTCGACCTCCGCGAGCAAGTGCCCGACGACGAGGCCGTGGCCGGGCTTCCCGAGCTACTACCTGGGGATCCTGCGCTCGGCCGAGGTGACGGGCCGACTCGATGTGGCGCTCGACGAGCTGTCCGAGTACCTCGAGTGCGATGTCGAGGCCCGCCAGAAGGTGAAGTCGGCGCTGACGTACCCGATGGCCATCTTCGTGATGTCGATCGCGACGGTCGTGATCCTTGTCGCGTGGGTCCTGCCCCGGTTCACATCGTTCTTCGAGGAACTCGACGCCGAGCTCCCGTTGCCCACCCGGATGCTGCTCGACCGCATGATCCTGCGGACGCCGCTGATCTGCGAGAACGGCCGGTTCTCGCCGTGGAGCGCTTCTGCCGGCTGATCTCGGCGATGATGAAGGCCGGTGTCCCTCTGCCCGAGACCATGCAGGGCGCGATCGAAGGCACCAACAACCAAGTGTTCGCGAAGGCCTTCGGCGAGGTTCGCGACGCGATGCCGGAGGGCGAGGAGATCGCGGAGCCGCGAGCGAGCCCGACTACAAGCTGAAGCGGCTCATGTCGCTGGCCGAGCCCGCCATCATCGTGTTCATGGGCGTGCTCGTGGGCTGCGTCGCAGTCGTCCTCGTCTCCGCGATGTACGGCGTCTTCAACCAGACGAAGATGCAGTAGCCCCCTCCCTCCCCCCTCCCTCTCCCCCCGGCTTGATGATCGAGGAGCGGTATGCGCTCCTCAGTGTGTCGTTCCTGTGCAGCGTCGCGAACACAAGATGGCCCGTCTGGGTGATGGTGAGCGCGAACTGGATGGTCTCGGGGTCGCGCATCTCAGAGACGAGGATCATGTCGGGTCCTCGCGCAGCGCCGCCCGCAGTGCGCGGGCGAACGAGTCGGTGTCGACGCCGACCTCGCGCTGGCTGCCCGCGGCGAGCTTGCGGCGATGCACGTACTCGATCGGGTCCTCGATCGTGAGGATGTGGCGCTCGCGATGCTCGTTCACGTAGCCGAGCACCGACAGGATCAGCTGCGTGGCCTCCTCCGGGCTGAGCTCCGGCACCTGGTAGCTCGAGCCGTCAAGACTCCCGAGTCGCGCGAATGGCCAAGCACTAGGTCGGCGGGCGGCACCGGATCGTGAGCGGTGGTCGATCTCCTGGCGTGGGCCGGACGACCCATTTCCGCCTCCGGGGCCGAATCCTGGCTTCACCCGGCGCCGGCGACGCCCGTTACTCCTGTTTCTGCGGCGGGCCCGGTCCACGGGCTCGGACGGCACCGCGAGCAAGCCCCGAACGGTGCCGGGAAGGGACATCTACCGTGTTGAAGCACCTCCACAATCGTGAGGACTTCGAAGCGAAGAGCCTGTCGCAGAAGGGCTTCACGCTCGTCGAACTTCTCGTCGTCATCGTGATCCTCGGGATCCTCGCCGCGGTGGTCGTCTTCTCGGTCGGCGCGACCACGGAAAGGGCGCAGTCGAACGCGTGCGTTTCCGAGCGCAGCACTGTTGAGGCGGCGGTCGAGGCCTATCGCGCGTCCGTCGGCTCCTACCCGGCGTCGATGGACCAGCTCGTGAAGGGAAGCGGCAGCGGCGGTGAGTTCCTCCGCAGGGCCCCGACCTGGTACACGCTGTCGGACTCGAACGGCAACCTCGCGCTGACCACCGAGGGAACCAGCAAGGGTTGCACGACCTGACCGGTCGACGACCGGTAGCGGTGCAAGCCCCGGGCTTCGGGTCCGGGGCTCTTCCGCCTCCGGGCCCTAGGCCCGAAGCCGGATGAGCGCGGCATCGGACGGCACCGCGTCCGTGCCCTTGTCCCGCGACGCCGAGCCCTGCGGGACCGGAGCCGAGCGGCGAGTCGAGATCGGTGCGCCGCCGCTGCTGGTGGTGGGCTGTGCATTCCTCCTGCCGATCGTCTTCGCGCCGCAGGTCTTCGGCTGGTTCTTCACCCCGAAGGCCGCGTTCGCCCTCGTGGCGCTGGGCCGCGGCCTCGTCGTCGCGCTACGAGTCGCGATTGCCCGCGACGTTGCGGCGACGTTCGCGCCAGCGTTCCTCGGGGTCGTCGCGCTCGCTACGGCGCTCTTGGACGCGCCGGTGATGTCGCTGCTGGGCTCGTAGGGGTGGGGCAACGGCCTGCTGTTCGTCGCGCTCGTCGTTGGGGCCTGGGCGGTCACGCTCGCGGTCGTGCTGCCGGCTCGTCGCGTCGCTGCCGGCTCGGATCGGATCGGGGCGGATGCGACGGTCGGCCTCGGGCCCCGGGTCGGGAGCTGGGTCGACGCGGGCGACGCGCTGCTCGAGCGGCCACTGATCAAACGGGCCCGGCCGGTACTTCGCCGCGACCGCGCCTCGCACCTCGCTCGGCGTCCCAGGGCACAACAGCTAGCCGCTCAGGCGGTCTCGGGCGACCTGGGCGGCCCAGGCGTAGTCGGCCTTGCCGTTGGGACCCCGGACGACGGTGTCGACCAGCACGACGTGCTTGGGGCGCTTGAACCCGGCCAGGTGCTCGTGGACGGTCTCGGCGATCACGGCGGGCTCGGCGTGCTCGCCCTCGCGCAGCGCGACGACCGCCGTGACTGCCTCGCCCCACTTCTCGTCGGGCACGCCGACGACGACGGCGTCGAGCACCGCGGGGTGGAGCTTCACCGCCTCCTCGACCTCTTCCGGGAACACCTTCTCGCCGCCCGTGTTGATGGAGACGCTCCCGCGACCCAGCAGCTCGATCGTGCCGTCGGCCGCGACGCGGGCCCAGTCGCCCGGGATCGAGTAACGGCGTCCGCCGAAGGTCCGGAAGGTGGCGTCGGTCTTGGTGGAGTCCTTGTAGTAGCCGAGCGGGATCGGCCCGCCGAGCGCGAGCAGCCCGCGCTCGTCGGAGCCGGGCTCGACCTCACGACCGTCCTCGGTGAGCACCCGCGTGTGCTCGCCGACGGAGAACTTGGCCGTCGTCGCCTTGGTTCCCGGGACCGAGACCTGGGTGGCGAACCCCGCGCCCTCGCTCGAGCCGAGGGAGTCGATGCACACGAACGAGCCGTGCGCCATCAGCCCTTCCTTCACCTCGGCGCTCCACATCACCCCGGAGCTGATCACCAGGCGCAGGGACGAAAGGTCGTACGGCGTTCCCCGCTGTGCCGCCTCCTCGAGCGCGCGCACCATCGGCTTGCCGAACGCGTCGCCGACGATCGCCATCTGGGTGACCCGGTGGCGCTCGACGGCCCGCCAGAGCTCGTGCGCGTCGAAGTGGGCGGACTCGAGCGTCACCACGGCACCGCCCACCGTCGCGGCCTGGAGAGACGTCATGAACCCGGTTCCGTGCATGAGCGGTGACGCGGGGAGGTGCACCGGGGCGTTGCCCGCCTCCGCCACCCGCGCCGCGATGCCGGGGAACGCCTCGGGCCCGTCGGGGACCGCCTCGCCGTTCATCGTGAGCACGGTGGGGACCAGCGCGAGGAACAGGTCGTCGTTGCGCCATATCACGCCCTTGGGCATCCCGGTCGTGCCACCCGTGTAGAGGATGTAGAGGTCGTCCCCCGACTTCTCCACGCGCGCCGCCGGCTCGCCCATCAGCAGGTCCTCGTACCGGAGCGCGCCGTCGACCAGCGGCGAGCCGTCTTCCACCTGCACGATCGCGCGCAAGGTGGGGATGCGGTCGTGGACCTGCGCGACGTGTTCCCCCAGGACGCCGTGGAAGAGGAGGATCTCGGTGTCGGAGTTCTCGAGCAGGTAGGCCAGCTCGTCCTCGAGGTACCGGTAGTTCACGTTCACGGGCGCGGCGCGGCACTTCCACGTCGCGAACACGCCCTCGAGGTACTCGATCGAGTTGTAGAGGTAGCTCGCGACCTTGCCGCCCTCGGACAGGCCGAGGCGGCCGAACGCGCCGGCGAGCCGCGCGGCGTTGTCGTCCCACTCCCGCCACGTGCGCGAGCGCTCCCCCTGGAGCAGCGCCGGTCGCTCGGGCTGCGCGTCGGCGAGCAGCTCCCAGCAGGTCGCGAAGTTCCAGCTCGTGTGCATCTCGGTCGGGTCCCCCTGGTCGACGGCCCCGGTAGTCTGCCCGCGTGCGCGAGCGTGGGGGAACGCAACGGATCCCGCGCCCGAGCGGGGTCCGTCCCGGCGCCCCGCCACCGTGGAGCGGGCTCGACCCGGCGCAGCGCCTCTTCACCCTCCGGGAGGTGCGGACCCGCCTGGCCGACCTTCCCGCGCCGAGGCCCGCCGAGCTGATCGCGGCGGACAGTCGGGACGCGGCCGTCCTGGTGCCGATGTTCGAGGACCGCGGTGAGGCCCACCTCGTGCTCACCAAGCGTCCCGAGACGATGCCGTCGCACCAGGGCGAGATCGCCTTCCCGGGCGGCAAGCGCGACCGGACCGATCTCGACCTGCGTGCGACGGCGCTGCGAGAGGCGCACGAGGAGATCGGCCTGAAGCCGACGATCGTGGACGTGGTGGCCGAGCTCGACAGCCGCGGGACCGTCGCGTCGCGCTTCACGATCACGCCGTTCGTCGGGCTGCTGGCCGGTCCTCCGGTGCTGGACCCCGACCCGCGGGAGGTGGTGCGGGCCTTCGCGGTGCCGCTCTCCGAGCTGCTCGATCCGGCCGCGTTCCGAGAGGAGCTCTGGCAGCTCTACGGCGACTGGCGGTCCATGTACTTCTTCGAGCTGCCGGGAGAGACGGTCTGGGGCGCGACCGCGCGGATCCTCGGCGCCTTCCTCGCGTTCCTCACGGCCGAGCGCGCGTAGCTCGCGTGCGCCGGGATCAGGGCTTGGTGCCCTGCACGGTGATGAACGCCGCGTGGCGGGGGTCCGCGTGGGCGAACCTGGTGGGCAGCGGGTAGTAGCCGGCGCCGACCACGCGCACGCCGGTGAAGCCGTGGGCGGCCACCAGCTCGGCGAGTCCGCGGTGCGAGAAGATCCGGAGGTGCTCCCAGCCGGGATCGAGCGGCTCCTCGCCACGCAGGTTCGCGAGCGGGTTGCCGAGGCCGAAGCCGGTGCGGCTGACGTTCGTCAGCGAGAACGCCTGCCAGCCGAACACGAGCGACGCGATGTTGTGCCAGCTCGCGAGGTTCTCGGTGGAGCACACCAGGCGACCGCCGGGGCGCAGCACCCGGAAGCTCTCGGCCACGAACCGGTCGGTGTCGTGCAGGTGCTCGATCACCTGGTTCGAGCAGACGGCGTCGAACGACGCGTCGCGGTACGGCAGCGGCGCGTTGAGGTCGGCCGCCACGGTCTCGATGCCCCGGCCGCGAGCGGTCGCGGCTGCTGCGTCGGAGAACTCGGCGCCGAAGCAGGTGGCTCCTGCGGGCGCGTATCGCAAGGTGTTGGTGCCGTCCCAGCACCCGAGGTCGAGCAGCCGCTCGAGATGGGGATGGCCCCCGAGCGCGTCGGCGATCTCGCGGAGGTTGTCGTCCATGGCGCGGGTGAACATCCGGGCACCGGCGCGACGCCACCGACTCGCCACCGAGGTCACGGTTCGAGCGTACTGGGACGGCGCTCCCCGACGAGGACGATGCTGCGGGCACCGACCGGACCGAGTGCCCGATCGGCGCCGCGCTGGACCGCGGCGACGGCGCGCAATGCCGACGGACCGCTCGCGGCGCGCCACAGCGCGAACGGCAGGTGCGTCCCGGCGGCCTCGGACGTCCAGCAGATCCCGGCCCTGGCGCCGACCTCGCGCACGGACCGGCGCGCGACAGGGGTGACCGGCGCGTGGCGGTACCCGAGGCGCGCCAGCGAGTTGCGGTTCGTGATCTCGACCACGACGCGACCACCGGGTCGCACGACGCGCGCGAGCTCGGTGAGCGCGTGCTCCCAGGCGGGGACCCACTTGAGCACGCGCAGCGAGACGACTGCGTCGAACGACGCGGTCTCGAACGGGAGCGGCTCGCCGAGGCGGGCCAGCACCGTCCGGGTCCCGGGGTTCCAGCGTTCGATCGTCGTGAGCATCTCGGGGACCGCGTCGAGCGCGGTTACGGAGAGGCCCAGCTCGGCGTCGAGCACGCGCGTGACGCGGCCGTTGCCTGCGCCCGCGTCGAGCACGCGGGCGCCTTCGGGGAGATCCGCGAATGCGGCGCGCACCGCGTCGAGCTCGCGCTCGGAGACCCAGCGCAGCCCTGCGCCCGCGAACGCCTCGTCGTCGTAGCCCGCGCCGAGGCGGGTGAAGTGCGCCTCGGCGGTGGTCTCGGTCTGGGCCGGCTCGCTCATCCCGCGTTCCTCCTCTGATGGTCGGCTCCGGAGCCTGCCGTGTGGTCGGTCGCCGGTCCGGGGCGCCTGCGCCTCGCCCTCTGATGGTCGGCTCCGGCGCCTGCCGTGTGGTCGGTCGCCGGTCCGGGGCGCCTGCGCCTCGCCCTCTGATGGTCGGCTCCGGCGGTCGTCGTCCGGATCCCGTAGGCGGCGGCAGCCGCCTCGGCGACGCCGTTCCAGCTGTCGGCAGCTGCGATCGTCTGCACCGCGGCCTCCGACATCCGGGTCCAGCGCGCCGGAGAGGAGACGACGTCGACGATCGCGGCGCCGAGCGCCGCGTGGTCGGCGATCGGGACGACCCGCCCGTTGACGCCGTCACGCACGATGGCAGTGAGGCATGTGACGTCGGTGCTGACGACCGGCAGCCCGACCGACATCGCCTCGGCCGCGGTGAGCGCGGGAGGGATCGTCACGTGGTCGAACTTGAAGGGGAACACCGCCACCGACGCCGCGGCGAAGTCCGCGTGCAGGTCCGGGCTCGGCTCGGTGACGACCTGGATGGTGTCGGTGAGCTCGTGGCGCTCGACCCACGCGCGCACGTCGTCGGTCTCGGGCCGGTCGAGCAGGAGCAGGCGGACGCGCAGGCCGGGTACCCGGGCACGAGCCGATGGGATCGCGTCGAGCAGGGTGTCGATCCCGCGCACCGTCTCCCCCCGGCCCGCGAAGACGACCGTCGGCGCGTCCCGGTCGAGCCGAGCGCGACGCGGGTCGGGTGCGGCGCCGGCGGTGCCGACCAGGTGGGTGTCGAGCCCGGGCAGCCTGGCCGCGACCGCGCGGTCGGGCGTGAGCACGACGCGGGTGCCGCCGCGCCGCAGCAGCGCGGCGAAGACCCGACCGGGAACCAAGGTCGAGAAGAGCACACGCGCCTTCAGCACCTGCGATCGACGGGCCGCCCTCCACGGCACCCGGCGGAGCTTCGTGAGCGAAGGCACCCGAGGCCATACGTAGATGGACGCGACTTGGGCGCGGCCGTTCCAGACGCGCAGCGGCGCCCACAGGCTGAGCAGGGGGCCGCCGTGCAGGTGGACGACGTCGGGCTGCACGCGATCGATCACGTCGGCGACACGGGCACGCCGCGACAGCGGGAACCCGGACATCGAGCCACCGACGGCGTGCACGGAGTCGAAGTGCTCGCGACCCGACCCCACCCTGGCGCTGAGGAGATGATGCTCGCCCGGGCAGCGGTCCACGAGCTCGATGATCGAGCGGCCGATGCCCTCGTTGCAGTCGAACTCGCCGACGACGTGCAGGACTCGGGTGGTCGCACCGTCGTGCGGCGCAACCTCGGCCACATGGACGAGTCGCTCTTCGCGTACGGCCTCGTATCCGCCGAGTGCGATCCCCGCGGCCTCGCAGGCCTTGAGGTAGCCGAGCCCGATCGCGAGGTCCGGGCGTCGGGCGAGGAGCCCCGGCCTGCGCAGCAGGCTGGTCCGGACGAGCGACCGGCGGCGGGGTGTCTGGTGGCGCGCGAGGTAGCGACCGCTCTGGCGCCCGTAGTAGCGCTTCTTGCGAAACTGCTGGCGGGGAGAGACCCGGCCGTCGTCGTGGTGGATGCGTGCCTCGATGCGCCCGACGCGCCAACCGTTCGCTTGCACCCGGTCGGCCAGCTCCCAGTCCTCGAAGCTGTTCATGGTCTCGGCGTAGCCGCCCACGGCGGCAAACGCCTCCCGCCGGAACGCCCGCGCCGCCTCGACCCGGTCGTCGCCGAGGTAGCACTGCTTCTCGAGCGCGCGGCAGCGAGCGAAGTAGCCGGTCCCGAAGGAGAGCTCCGGCAGGACGAGGGCGCCCACCGCCGGCCCGTGGGAGAACGCGGCCGCGCACTGCGCCGCGACCTCGGGTTCGAGGACCATGTCGGCGTCGACGAAGACGAGGATGTCGCCCCGCGCGAGGGATGCACCGCGGTTGCGCTGCGCGCAGCGCTCGGGACCGAACGTGGCGACGAGATCGGCGTGCTCGGCGGCGATCTCGCCCGTCCGGTCGCGGGAGTGGTTGTCCACGACGACGATCTCGACCGCCTCGTGGGTCTGTGCTCGCAGCGAGCGCAGGCAGGCCTCGATCGTGCGGGACGCGTCCTTGGTGGGGACCACGAAGGAGACGAGCGGCGCGCTCACGCCGGGACCCCTTCCAGGGTCGGTCTCGGCACCGGTGCGCTGGGCGCGGCAGCCGGCTGGGGTGCGGCGGCTGGGGTGTGACCCGCGGCGAGGCTGAGCGCGTGCAGCGCGGCGTCGGCCGTCTCGTCCCAAGATGCCGCGCCACCGAACGGGAGCGGTGCCGGCGGGTGCTCGACCCAGCGCGGCAGCACGTGGGCGAGCGCGCTGGCGAGTGCCGCGGGGTCGGGCGTCGTGGCCACCCCACCCGCAGCCGCGATCGAGTCGCGCAGGCCCGACACGTCGTAGCCGGCGGTGGGCGTCCCCACGGCCGCGGCCTCCGAGACGACCAGTCCCCAGCCTTCGCGCACGGAGGTCACGAGCAGCGCGTGGGCCGCGGCGACGAGGCGCTGCCGTTCGGCGGCCGAGCATCGACCGGCGAGCGTGACCCCCGGCGGTGCCTGGCGAGCGAGCCGCTTGGACATCGGGCCCGAGCCGATCAGCACGAGGCGCGCCTCTGGCATCTGCGCGCGCAGCCGGCGGAACGCCTCCACCGCATGGTCGGGGCGCTTGGAGCGGACGAGCCGTCCGCAGAAGGCCAGGGTGGGGACCGGGGCCTTCTCCGAAGGAACCGCGGGATCGGGCGGGTCGATGCCCACGGGCAGGACCGTCACGTCCCTGAGCCCGTAGGCGAGCAGCGATTCGCGACTCGACGCGGAGATCGTGAGGGTGGGCACGTCGCGGTAGCGCCGGAGCCACCGGGGCTCGAGGACGAAGCGGCCGAGCACCGCCGCGGGCAGCGGTGCCTCGTACCACCAGACCTCGCGCGCGACCTGGTGGATCAGCGCGACGACCGGTGTGGTCCCGGCGACGCGAGGTGCGTCGAAGGGCTTCGTGTTGACGCACTCGATGATCACGTCGACGTCGCGCGCTCGCGCCACGAACGCCCGCGCATGCCGGTAGACGCTGAAGCGGTTGCCGGCGCGCACGACCCTGACGCCTTCCACCATCTCATCGGCAGGGCGCCCCGCGACTGCAGCGCAGCAGAGCGTGACCGTGTGGCCGGCGGCCGCCCAGCGCCGCGCCATGCTCTCCACGTACACCTCGGATCCACCCGCGGCGGGATGGGCGAGGTCGCGCCAGGCCAGCACCAGGATGCGCACCGGTGCACCGGGAGCGCGCGCAGGCTCGGCTGCGATCGACGGGTCCGGTGTCGCCGCGTGCGCGGCGCGGCGCCGTTCGCGGATCACCGCCACGGCGGTCACCGCGAGCTGCACCGTGACGCCGGCCAGTGCGGCCTGGGCGAGCTGCACGGCCGAGCCGTGCCAGATGGTGGTGGAGACCACCTCCGCACCGACGCCGATCCAGGGGAGCAGCGAGGCGCGCGAGTGGGCCGCGAGATGGAACGTCGCCAGCATGGAGGCGAGGGCCACGGGCACGGTCGCAAGGGCGCAGTAGAGGAGGACGGTGCCGCCGTCCGCGAAGCCGGCGCCGAAGGTCGCGGTGAGGAGGCGCCCGCCCACGAGGGCGACGCCGGCAACACCGACCGCGGTGAGTGCCAGCGCGAGGCCCATCGCGTCGCGCAGCGCGGGCCAGGGTGCCGTCGCACCGTCTTCATCGCGCAGCGCGGCGACGAAGCGCGGCATCGCAACCATGACGACGGCCTGGGGGAGCACGAGGATCGCTCGTGCGGCCGTGCCGGCGGCCACGTAGACAGCGCGCTCGCGCCCGCCGAGGACGTGACCGGCGACGAGGACGTCGATCGAGCCGAGCATCCAGACCCCGAGGGTCATGGCCAGGGTGTCGGCCATCGCCGTCCACGCGACGTGGAGGGGTGGCGTGCTGTCGGCGGTGCGCGCCGCGCGCCAGGCGACGGCGACCCCGACCGCCTCGGCGGCGAACGTCGCGAGCATGGCGCCTTCGATGCCGAACCAGGTGGTGAGCACGATCCCGGCTCCGATGCGAACGACGACGGCACCCACGATCGACGCCGCTGCCAGGGCGAAGCGGGTGCGTCCGACGGCCACGCCGCGGGTCACGGCGGCGAGCGCGGCGGTGGCCACGTACGGGCCGAGCAGCGCGGCCGCGCTGACCGACCCGAGCTTCAGGAACCCGTCCACGAGTGGTGCCGCCGCGGCGAGGGCCACCGCGAGGCCGGCGGCGCCGAGCGTGGCGCGGCGCAGGAAGCGGTTCGGGTCGGCGAGACGCCCGGCTTCTGCGACGGATCGGGTGACCGCGGTCTGGAGGGCGGCGAGGGGGATCGTGAAGGCGACCGT
Source organism: Actinomycetota bacterium (assembly GCA_016870395.1). Taxonomy (GTDB): domain Bacteria; phylum Actinomycetota; class Acidimicrobiia; order IMCC26256; family JAENVU01; genus SHUZ01. The sequence continues at coordinate 43,157 of VGBT01000012.1, forward strand.
CAGCGTCAGCAGCGTGCCCAGCGCACCGTACGTCTCGGGCCCGACGATCCGGGCCGACACCGCGTGGAACGCGAAGTTGCCGACGTTCTGGAGGACGACCGCGACGAGCACGAGCGCGCCGCCACCCGCGAGCGTGGTCGCCCACGGACGCGTCGACGCCGCTCGCGCGGTGCGCTCTCCCACTCGATGCCTCCTCCCGCATTGGTGGCTTCGGCGCCGGCCGTGTCGACCAAGGCTGTGGCTGCGCCTGCGCCTCCTTCGGCTGCGCCCCGCAGCTCTCGGCGGGATATCGGCGCCGGATGGCTGGACCTGGAGGGCTCTGCCGGCCGCGGGCGGCCCAGGCCTGGGTGATTTGTCAGGGTTTGACCGCGCGAAACGTCACGGTTGCGCGCGGTGGCGGCGTGGATCGGAAACCCGCCTGAACAGGGGCTCAAGTCCGGGGGCCCTCCTGTCGTAGTTGTGCGCGTAGGCAGGCACGTCTCTCGAACGCGGGGGCGGCTCTGTCGGAGCCAGGTATCCCGAAGGAGGGAACACATGCGCAAGCTGTTGCTCGCGACAGTGATGGCCGCCGGGTTGCTCGCCGTAGGGGCGGGGACCGCGGGAGCCGTCGACTATCCGGCGACCACCGGAACGCTGACGGTCACCGCCGACGGCAACTCGGCCCGCATCGAAGGCTGCGGGTTCGCGCCCGGGGCCACGGTGCAGATCAAGGTCGACGGTGCCGACGCCGGAACCACCACGGCGAGCGCCGAGGGCTGCATCAGCACCACGGTCTCGGCCTCCGGCGGCAGCACCGTGATCGCGACGGGTCTCAACCCGCAGGGCGGCACGCTGACGCTCAGCGGCACCGTCTCGTCCTCGAGTGGGTTCGCGTTCACGGGTGCGAACACGGGTCTGCTCGTCGGAGTGGCCATCGCGATCCTCGCCGTTGGCGGGCTGTTCGTGGTCGTGACCCGACGGCGGGCAGTCACCGGCTGATTGCCGGCTGACTGATCCGCCGAGCTGGGAGCGGCGGTGATGAGGACCAGCACCTCCGTCGTCTCACCACGGCGGACGTTCGAAGCGGTCTACGGGCGCGGCGCCAGCTTGCTCGCGCTCGCGCTCGTGGTCGCGGGCGTCGGCGTCGTCGGGTTCCACGCGGTCGTCGGAGATCGCCTGGTCCTCGCCGATCGCGAGGCGCTCGCCACGCTGCTCGGCGTGCTGCTCGTTTGTGCGGCGCCTTTCGAGGCGCTGTTCGTGCTCACGGTGCGCCGGGCGGCCGGCGCGGACGGGCGGGTGCCCGCATGGAGGCGGCCCGCGGTCCAGGTCGCGTGCGGGGCGATCGCGGTCGCGCTCGGGGTGGCGGCCTTCCTCGCGCTCGGGGGCCGGGAGGAGCGGATCCTCGCCGTCGGCCCGGGGCTCGTCGCCGTGGTCGCCGCGATCGGTGCCGGCATCGTCCCGCGCGGGGTCCTCGTCGGGAGCGGCCGGCTCGTTCCCGTCGCGGTCGCGCTCGTGATCGGTACGGCCGTGCGCTTCGGGCTCGTGGTCGCGCTGCTCGGCCTCGGCGCCGGCCTCGCCGGTGCGACCGTGGCCCTGCTTGTCGGTGAAGTGGTGACCACCGCGCTGCTGTGGCACGGGGCCACGCGCTGCTCGCGCGGCTCGCCCGCGCCCGCGCTCGACGTGTTCCGGGGTGCGTTCGAGCCGGTGGTCGCGTTCGTAGCGCTCTCCGCGCTGGGCGTGTTGCCGACCGTCCTGGCCCACCGCTACCTCGGTGGGCTCGATGAAGACCGGTTCGTGGCTGCCTACGAGGCCGCCCGCATCATGCTGTTCCTCCCCCAGGCGATCGCGGTGGTCGGCCTGGCCCGCTTCGCGCGGGGTGGCCCGGGCGCGGTCGAGGCGCTGCGGGTGACCCTGCGGATTGCCGCCGTGTCCAGCCTCGCCACGGCGCTCGTGCTTGCGTTCGTCCGCCCGCCGTTCGCGCGGTCGCTGGCCGCGAACGCCGCGGCCGTGCCAGGCGGTTTGCTGCTCCTGCTCGGCCTTGCCGCCTGCACGCTCGGCCTCCTCGGGGTGCTCGTCACGTACCACGTCGCCCGAGGCTTGCACGCGGCGGGCACGGTCCTCGGCGCGCTCGGTGTCGCGATCGCGGCCGCGCTCGTCTGGCACCCGTCGCTTGCCGCCCTCGCGGCGACGGTCGTGGTCGTGGGGCTGCTGGCCCTGGCCCGGATGCTCGCCGGACCGGCGCTCGTCGGCCCGACGGCGCAGTGGGCGGGTACCGAACGCCGGCGGGGTCCTGAACCCGGAACCCCTGCGCTCGAGCTCTCGGTCATCGTCCCGTACTACAACCCGGGCGACGCGTTGCGTCAGAACGTCCTCGCGCTCGTCGACGCGCTCGAGGCGGAGAGGGTCGACTTCGAGGTCGTGGCCGTGTCCGACGGGTCGACCGACGGCTCCGAGCAGCTGATCGAGGACCTCGGCGATCGTGTGCGCACGGTCGTGCTCGGTCGCAACCGGGGCAAGGGCGCGGCGCTCTGCGCGGGCCTCGAGGTGTCTCGGGGCCGCTACCTCGGCTTCATCGACGCCGACGGCGACATCCCCCCGGAGCTCTGGCACTCGTTCCTCACCCTGATGGAGCTCTACGAAGCCGACATGATCGTCGGGTCGAAGCGTCACGCACTCTCGGACGTGAGCTACCCACCGGTCCGGCGCGTCTACTCGCGCGTGTTCCAGGCGCTCGTGCACGCGCTGTTCCGAGTCGACGTCACCGACACGCAGACCGGCATCAAGCTGTTCCGGCGGGAGGTGCTCGTCGACGTCCTGCCCTTGCTCGTGGAGGACGGCTTCGTGTTCGACCTCGAGCTGCTGGTCATCGCGCGGCGCCGGCGGTGGCGGCGGGTCATCGAAGCCCCGGTGCGCGTCGAGCATCGCTTCCGCAGCACCATCTCGCTCCGCACCGCGTGGTCGATGCTCTGGCAGACGCTGGTGCTCGCGGGTCGGGTCCACGTGACGCGCAGCTACGACGTCCCCGCCCCCGAGCCGGTGAGCACGCTGGCCGGAACCGTCGCATGACCGCGACCGCCCCGGCGGCGGCGCGTCCCACCTCGCCCCAGCCGAGCAGCCGCACGCGCGCCCGGCAGCGGAGAGGGGACCGCCTCGCGCTGCTCGTACCGAGCCTCGTCGCGGGCATCGTGACCTTCTGGTGGTTCCCCTGGGACCGCTTCCTCGCCGCCGGCGACGTGACGCCGTTTCTCCGCGCGGGTGAGAGCAACGAGCTGTTCGACCTCTGGAACCACCAGGCGAGCGGGGCCGGATCCACGTCCACGGCCGTGGCGCGGGCGTTGGAGGTGCTGCTCCTCCGGGTCACCGGGTGGTTCGGCGGATCCGAGATGGTGGCCCAACACCTCTTCTACGCCCTCGTGATGGCGTTCGCAGCGTTCGGTGCGGCTTACCTGGCGCGCGCGTTCGTGCGCGACCCGCTCGCAGTCGCGGCCGCGGGCCTGCTCGGAGCGTTCAACGTGTTCGTGCTCATCCATCTCCCCAACCCACTGACGATGATCTGGCTGGGGATCGTCGGTACGTGCGGAGGGATGCTCGTCCGGGTCGCGCGCGGGGCGCCGATGTCACCGGTGGTGTTCGCGGTGGTGACCCTCGCCGCCTCGTACCTTTCGCTCAACCCTCCGCTGCTCGCGACGGCGTCACTCGTGCTGCTCGCGGTGGCGAGCGGCGCGAGCCTGCTCGTCGGCTCGGGCGGTGCCCGCCGCGCATGGCGGTTCCTCGGCCGGGCGGCGCCGTGGGTGCTCGGCCTCAACTTCTGGTGGATCGTCCCGACGGTGCTCGCCACCGTCGCCCGGGAGGGCCTCGCGGTCTCGGCCGTCACGCGGGTGGAGGACTGGTCGTGGTCGCACGCACGCAACTCGATCCCGAACGTGCTCTCGTTCACCGCGGACTGGGGCTGGGTGCATCGGGAGTACATGCCCTACGCCGAGACCCTCGACGCGTACCCGGTGAGCCTCCTGCGCTGGACGCTGCCGCTCCTCGCGGTCGCCGCGCTCTTCCTCGTGCGGGGCCAGCGGCGGGTGGCGGCGTGGACGCTGGTGGGGGCGAGCGTCGTCGCCACGTTTCTCGCGAAGGGCCTGCACTGGCCGTTCGAGGGGGTGAATCTCTGGGCGTACCACCACCTGCCCGGGCTCTGGCTGCTGCGCGATCCGGTGAGCAAGGTCGGCGGCGTGCTGGTGCTGTCGATGGTCGTCCTCGCGGCGATGACCGTCGAGACGGTCCTCGCCCGCTGCGCCGAGGCGACGTCGCGACGGCTCGCGCGCGGCGCGGCGATCGCGCTTGCCGGCGCGGTCTGCCTCGCACTGGCGTTCCCGTACCCGTTGTGGCTCGGCCGGATCGGACCCGACGGTCGCGGCGGGCTGCCGTCGGCGCGGGTGTCGGTACCCGAGGCCTGGCACCACGTCGCCGCGGCGGTGAACGCGTCGTCACAGCCGGGCAAGGCCCTCGTGCTCCCGCTCGACCCCTACTACCAGGTCACGACCTCATGGGGGTTCCACGGCGCCGACACGCTCCCGTCCCAGCTCGTCGAGCGGCCGGTGCTGTCGCTCCTGCCCGACGGGTACTTCAAGCCGGCGGGCGCGCTGCCCGAGATGCTGCGCACGCTGGAAGACGACCTGCTTCGGGGCGAGGGCGACCGCGCGGCGAAGCTGCTGCAGCTGCTCGGCGTGTCCCACGTGATCCTCCGCAGCGACCTGGCCGAAGGTCAGGTGGTGCGCTCTGTCTCCGATCGGGATCGGCTCGCGCTCGGCCTGGCGCTCACGCCGGGGGTCGGCTCGCCGCGGCCGTTCTCCGTCGCCGACGTGTACCCGCTGACGGCGCCGGCGGCGATCGTGTGGGCGCCGAGCGAGGTGCACGGGATCGTGCGACGCGACGAGGCACGGATGGTCGACGCGCTCGCCGCGCTGCCGACGGACGCGGCCGCGGTCGCGCCGGGCGACGCGCCGATCGACGCGCTCTCGTGGGAGGCGCCCGACCGGACGAGTGCCGGGGTGGGCTTCGAGCTCCGGCGCGGGCGGCGCTACGAGGTCGGGCTGGCGGACACCACGCCGACCCGCTACCAGCTCCGGGTGGTGGAGCGGGGGCAGCAGGCGATGGCGCGCGTGTTCGACCCGGTCAACCTGACGTTGGACGGCGAGGTCGTCGGGGCCGCGCCCGTGCAGACGATCCCGCTGCGCAGCGGAGCCGTGCGGGCAGTGGCGGTGGGTGACCGGATAATGATGGTGGAGCGCGGGCTGGCGGAGCTCGACGTGGTCGGGCCGACGACGGTGCAGGCGTTCGGCGCGTCCGCGCCGGCGGCCCGCGGCGACCGCTTCGGTCCGGTCGGCGAGTGCGGCCCACGTGCAGAGGGGTCCCCGTCACCGACGAGCTCGCGGATTCCCGACGGGCGGCGCCTCCGCGCGGACGGCGTCCTCGCGTGCGTCACCTTTCCCGGTCCCTCGCTGTCGCCCGAGGATCTCTACCGCGTGCGCTTCGAGGCGCGCGGGTCTGCGGACGGTGCCCTGCGTGCGTGCCTCTGGATGAACGGGCCGGGCGGGTGTGCCGAGATGCCCGCGCTGGAGAGCACCAGGGAGTGGAGCCGGTTCGAGGCCGCGGTCCGGGTCGCGCCGGGGACGACCGGCCTGACGCTGTACCTGTACGCGAACGGTACCGGCGGTCCGGTCGTGGGCCAGTACCGGGACGTCTCGATGGTGCCGCTGGAGTTCGTCGGGGAGGGCCAGGTCGAGCCGGTGTCGCGCGAACCCGAGATCCGGTACCTCGAGGGTGGCGACCACCGGACGGCGCTCATTCAGCCGATCGCCAGCTCGGCGCTCGTCGCCGACTCGCCACTCGGAGACTGCCAACGGCTGGACGACCGCTCGTTCGCGGAGGCGGGCCTGGCGGTCGAGCCGATCGAGCGCGGCGTGCAGCTGCGGGCGCGGGCCCACTCGGCGTGCGTGACGGCGGCGATCCCGGCGGAGGTTGCAGCGGGCCAGGTCGCGCTCTCGATGGAGGTGCGCACGGTGAGCGGGCGCGCCGCGCGCGTCTGCCTCTGGCAGGAGGGGCCGAACCGGTGTGCGACGCTCGCGGCGCTGCCCGCGAGCCCGGGCTGGCGACCCTACCGGGTCGAGGTGACCCTGGAGCCCGGCACCACCTCGGCTCGCCTCTACCTCTACGCCGACGGTGTCGACGGCGGGACCGTGGTCGAGTACCGGGATCTCGCGGCCCGTCCGGTGGCCCCCGAGATCGTGAACATCAGGCCCGCCGTGCCGAGTGCCTCGACGCCGACCGTGCAGTGGGAGCAGGACGGCGGGTCGCGGTTCTCGGCCCGGGTGGCCGGCGGCCCGTATCCCGCGGTGGTCGTGCTCGACGAGTCGTTCGGCTCCGGCTGGCAGGTGGACGGGGCGGAGGTCCGCGGTCACACGGAGGTCAACGGGTACGCGAACGCCTGGGTGCTCGCGTCGGGCGGCGCGCTCTCGATCCGGTACGGGCCCAACGCCTGGGCGAGGGCCGCGCTCTGGGTCTCGGTGGCCGTGGCCCTCCTCGCGGTCGGGCGCACGGTCTGGCGGCGCCGGCGCAGCCGCGCGCTGCCGCTCGTCGAGCCGCCCTCCCCGCCGCCGGCCCACTAGGCTGATTGCTTCGAGGCGGGCGCGAGCGACGGGAGCCGAGCAGCGGTGGAAGTCGAGATCGGGATCGGCAAGTCGGGTCGGCGGGCGTACGGGTTCGACGACATCGCGATCGTGCCCAGCCGGCGCACACGGGACCCGGAAGATGTCGACATCTCGTGGGACCTCGACGCGTTCCACCTCGACCTGCCCCTCGTGGCCTCGGCCATGGACGGGGTCGTGTCCCCCAAGACCGCGATCGAGATCGGCCGGCTCGGCGGGCTCGCCTGCCTCAACCTCGAAGGCCTCTGGACCCGCTACGACGACACCGACTCGGTGTTCGAGGAGATCGCAGGCCTCGACCCCGACAAGGCCACCCGCCGGATGCAGGAGCTCTACCAGGAGCCGATCAAGGAAGAGCTGATCGGTCGGCGCATCCGCGAGGTGAAGGACGCAGGTGTGGTCACCTGCGCGTCGCTCACGCCTCAGCGCGTCGAGCAGTACGCCGCGCACGTCCTCGAGGCCGAGCTCGACATCTTGGTGGTGCAGGGCACCGTCGTGAGCGCCGAGCACGTCTCGAAGGACCCCGACCGCCAGCCGCTCAACCTCAAGAAGTTCATCCGCGAGTTCGAGCTGCCGGTGATCGTCGGCGGCTGCGCGAGCTACAGCACCGCGCTGCACCTGATGCGCACCGGCGCCGTCGGCATCCTCGGGGGCGTCGGGCCCGGCCACGCGTGCACGAGCCGCGGCGTGCTCGGCATCGGCGTGCCCCAAGCGACCGCCATCGCCGATGCCGCCGGCGCGCGCATCCGGCACCTCGACGAGACCGGTGTCTACGTCCACGTCATCGCCGACGGCGGGATGCGCACGGGCGGCGACGTCGCCAAGGCGATCGCGTGCGGTGCCGACGCGGTGATGATCGGCTCGCCGCTCGCCGGCGCGTACGAGGCACCCGGACGCGGGTACCACTGGGGCATGGCGACGTTCCACCCCACGCTCCCGCGCGGCGCGCGCGTCCACGCGGGTCAGAAGGGGACGCTGGCCGAGATCCTCGTCGGCCCGGCCCACGACAACGACGGCACCCTCAATCTGTTCGGCGCGCTGCGCACCTCGATGGCCACCACCGGCTACGAGACGGTGAAGGAGTTCCAGAAGGCCGAGGTGATGGTCGCGCCGTCGCTGCAGACCGAAGGCAAGGCACTGCAGCGCGCACAAGGCATCGGGATGGGTCGATAGCGCATTGCACTCCGACCACGACCTCGTCCTCGTCGTCGACCTCGGGGCCCAGTACGCGCAGCTGATCGCCAGACGCGTCCGCGAGGCCCACGTGTACTCGGAGATCGTGGCGCGCTCGATGCCCGTCGCCGAGATGCTGGCGAAGGAGCCGAAGGCGATCATCCTCTCCGGTGGTCCGGCCTCGGTGCACGTCGACGGCGCGCCGTCGGTCGACCCGTCGCTCTACGACGCGGGCGTCCCCGTGCTCGGCATCTGCTACGGCGCGCAGCTCGTCGCGCGCGACCTCGGGGGCGAGGTCGCCAAGACTGGTCGGGGCGAGTACGGCCGCACCGATCTTGCCGTCGCCGAGGCCGGGCCGCTGTTCCGCGAGCAGCCGGTCGAGCAGGTCGTGTGGATGAGCCACTTCGACACGATCACCAAGGCCCCCCCCGGGTTCCGAGTGCTCGCGGCCACCGCCGACACCCCGGCGGCCGCGTTCGGTGACCCGGAACGGGCCGTCTACGGCGTGCAGTTCCACCCGGAGGTGGTGCACACCGAGCAGGGCCAGGAGGTGCTCAAGGCGTTCCTGTACGAGGTTGCCGAGTGCCGGCCGACGTGGACGAACGTGTCGATCATCGAGCACGCGGTCGCCGAGATCCGGGCCCAGATCGGTGCCGAGCAGGTGATCTGCGGGTTGTCCGGCGGGGTCGACTCGGCGGTCGCGGCCGCGCTGGTGCACAAGGCGGTGGGCGACCAGCTCACGTGCGTGTTCGTCGACACCGGGCTGCTGCGCCTGGGCGAGGCCGAGCAGGTGGAGGACACGTTCCGCCGCCAGTTCCACGTCGACCTCGTGCACGTGAAGGCGGCCGACCGGTTCCTCGGCGCCCTGAACGACGTCATCGAACCGGAACGCAAGCGCAAGATCATCGGCGAGACGTTCATCCGCGTGTTCGAGGAGGTCGCCCGCGATCTGTCCGACGTGCGCCTCCTGGTACAGGGAACGCTCTACCCCGACATCGTCGAGTCGGGTGGTGGCGACAACGCGGTGATCAAGAGCCACCACAACGTCGGCGGGCTGCCCGAAGACATGGACTTCGAGCTGGTCGAGCCGTTGCGCAACCTGTTCAAGGACGAGGCGCGCGCCGTGGGCGAGGAGCTGGGCCTCCCCGAGGAGATCGTGTGGCGCCAGCCGTTCCCGGGGCCGGGGCTGGGTGTGCGGATCATCGGCACGATCACGCCCGAACGGGTGGAGATCCTCCAGCGCGCAGACGCGATCGTCGTCGAGGAGATCCGCAGGGCCGGGCTGTACCGGGAGATCTGGCAGAGCTTCGCGGTGCTGCCCGCCGTGCGCACGGTCGGCGTCATGGGCGACGATCGCACCTACGCGTACCCGATCGTCATCCGCGCGGTCACCAGCGACGACGCGATGACCGCCGACTGGGCGCGCCTTCCCTACGAGGTGCTCGAGCGGATCGCGAGCCGCGTGATCAACGAGGTGCCGGGCGTGAACCGCGTCGCGTACGACGTCACCAGCAAGCCTCCCGGCACGATCGAGTGGGAGTAGCTGCTCGCCCGGTATTCGGTCCCCGCCTGGGTTCAGCGCGAGCCGCGGTGAGGTGCCACCCTGCGTGGTCGGCGACGACCGGAGCGCGGCCGGCCGCGTCTAGGCTGTAGCCGAGTATCATACGCAAATTGTCTTGTATATCCGTTTTAGGGGGACTCATGCGGCGATGGGCTGGGCTCGCGCTGGCGGCCGCGATCGTCGTAGGCAGCAGCGGTTGCGCGTTCGTGGCTCGCTCGGCCGTCTCCCCGAGCGGTCAGCAGCCCGAGGTCGGGTCGGTGAGCTTCGGTTCGGCGCTCAGCTCGGACGGACGCTTTGCCGTGTTCCAGTCCGACGCCGAGAACCTCACGGCGGGGGCTGACGCCAACGGGCTCACCGACGTGTTCCTGCGCGATCACGTGGCCGGCGTGACGGAGCGCATCAGCGTCGGCTGGGACCTCGCGAACGACCCCGATCCCAACAACGAGAGCCTCGCGGGTCCGGGCGCGGTCTCCACGAACGGGCGATACGTCGTCTTCGAGTCAGTCGCGGACAACCTGGTTGCCGACGACACGAACGGCGCGTCCGACGTCTTCGTGCGAGATCGACAGACGCAGACGACCGTTCGCGTGCTCGGCAACAACGAGACCGAGCCCGACGACGGTTCTCATCATCCGTCGATCAGTGCCGACGGAGCGTTCGTGGCGTTCGAGTCCTTCGCGGGCAACCTCATCGACGTCGACGAGAACGGCTTCCGGGACGTCTTCGTGTGGAATCGCGCGACCGGCGCGGTCGCCCGGATGAGCCAGCGCGGCAACGGCGTCGAAGGTGAGGGCGAGTCCTACGAACCGATGATCGACCCTGCGGGTCGTTACGTGGCCTTCGCGTCGGCGGCTCCGAACCTGATCACCGGCGACACGAACGAAGCGGAGGACGTCCTGGTCAAGGATCGTTCGGGCGGCACGTTGTCACGCGCGAGCCTTACGAGCGCGGGACTCCAGGCGAACTCGAGCTCGATGACCCCGTTCATCGCCGGCGCTGGACGCTACGTGTTGTTCGCGTCGTATGCGACCGACCTCGTGACCGGGGACACCAACGGTCTGCTGGACGTCTTCGTCCGTGACCGGGTGGCGGGCACGACCGAGCGCGTGAGTGTCGCCGGAGACGGATCCCAGGCCTTGGGGAGCGGCATCAGCGTTCCGGGTGGCATCAGTGGGGACGGACGCTTCGCGCTGTTCTCGACCACGGGCACCAGCTTGATTGCCGCGGGCCAGAGCGCGTCGCTGCCGGTCGCGCTGGTGCGCGACCGCACCGGTGGGCGAACGCTGAAGGTCACATCCCGGGCCGACGGGAACTTGCTCGACGAGGGCTTCCTCGGTTCGATCAGCGACGACGGTCGGTACTTGCTGCTCGCGTCGCGGGATGTGTCCGCCGTCGAGCCCGACGGAAACGGGTCCACGTTCGACGTGTTCTTGCGATCGACGGTCAATCCCTTGGTCCTGGGGCTGTCCCCCGCGAGCGTTCCACGGGGAGCATCGACCACGGTGTCGTTCCTCGGCACCGACCTTGCTCCCGGGTCGACGATCCTGCTCGGTGAGGGAGTGAGCGTCACCAACGTCGTCTTCGTGAGTCCGTCGCAGATCGAGGTCTCGATCTCGGTCGCCCCGAACGCAGTCCCAGGACCGCGAACTCCGTTGCTGGTCGACAACGGCTCGGGTGCGGGACCGGCATCGGGAGGCGTGGCCTTCTTGCCGGACGCCTTCGCGGTCATCTAGGTGCGGGCACTCGTCCAGCGCGTGGCGCGCGCGTCGGTCACCGTCGACGGGGCCACGGTGGGGGAGATCGGGCCGGGGCTCTGCGTGCTCGTGGGCGTCACGCACGACGACACCGACGCGACGGCCGCGAAGCTCGCCGACAAGGTCGCGAACCTGCGGGTGTTCGCCGACGAGGCGGGGGCGATGAACCGCTCCCTGCTCGAGATCGGCGGCGCCGCGCTCGTGGTCAGCCAGTTCACCCTCTACGCCGACACCCGCAAGGGCCGGCGGCCCTCGTGGGGCGCTGCCTCGCCCCCCGAACACGCGGAGCCGCTGGTGGAGGTGTTCACGACCGCCCTGGGTGATCTCGGCGTCACGGTCGCGACCGGCCGGTTCCGCGCCGACATGCAGGTGGACCTGGTCAACGACGGGCCCGTCACCCTGATGATGGAGACGTGAGCGGCAGGAGCCGGTAGCGTTCCTGGCCTCGTGGAACGGATCGAGTCCGCCCACAGCCTCTGGCTCTTCGACACCGAGCGCAAGCGCTTCCGGCGTCTCCCGCGCGGTGTTGACCCCGACTCCCTCGCGCTCGACGTCGACTGGGAGTCGTACCACGCGCTCGACGTCGACGAGGCCACCGGTGCGTTCACGGTGACCCTCGACGAGGCCGGGACGCGCCTGCTGCGCGCCTTTCGCGCGGCGCCGGAGCCGGCGAACGGGCGCCCGCCCGATGTCACCACCACCGAGCTGCGCATCCCCGACCAGGGAACCTGAGCCCCGCGCCGGACGGCGGTCCGGACATCGAACGTCTGTACGATGGCCGCACCATGACGTTCGCCTCCCAACACGAGGAGCTCCTCTCGGGGCTCAACCCGGTCCAGTACGAGGCCGTCACCGCACCCGACGGTCCGGTGCTCGTGATCGCGGGCGCGGGATCGGGCAAGACCCGCCTGCTCACCCACCGGGTCGCGTACCTCATTGCGGAACGCAACGTCTCGCCGTTCGAGATCCTCGCCATCACGTTCACCAACAAGGCGGCGGGGGAGATGAAGGAGCGCGTCGGTGCGCTCGTCGGTCCGGTCGCGCAGAAGATGTGGGTCTCCACGTTCCACTCGGCGTGCGCGCGCATCCTGCGCCGGGAGGCCACGCTGCTCGGCTACCGCACGTCGTTCTCGATCTACGACGACGCCGACGCCAACCGCCTCGTCGACTACGTGCGGCGCGACCTCGACCTCGACCCCAAGCGCTTCCCGCCCCGCCGGCTGCACGCCTCGATCTCGGCCATGAAGAACGAGCTCGTCACCGCCGAAGAGGCGAAGGCCAAGGCGATGACGCCCCACGAGGTGCACGTCGCCGACGTGTACGAGGAGTACCAGAAGCGCCTCGCCGAGGCCTCCGCGGTCGACTTCGACGATCTCCTGCTGCTCGTCGTGCGCCTGTTCCGGGAGCACCTCGACGCGCGGGCACGTTGGCAGCACCGGTTCCGCCACGTCCTGGTCGACGAGTTCCAGGACACGAACGTCGTGCAATGGGAGATCGTGCGCCTCCTCACCGAGGGCCACCGCAACTGCATGGTGGTCGGCGACGCCGACCAGAGCGTCTACGGCTTCCGGGGCGCGGACTACCGCAACCTGATGCGCTTCGAGGAGGCGTTCCCCGACGCGTCGGTGATCGTGCTGGACCAGAACTACCGGTCCACCCAGCGGATCCTCGACGCGGCCAACGCGGTGATCGCCAACAACGCGTCCCACCGTCCGAAGCACCTGTGGACCGAGCAGGTGGGCGGGGAGCTCATCGTTCGCTACCAGGCCGAGGACGAGCACGACGAAGCCGCGTTCGTGGTGCACGAGCTCAATCGGCTCACCGATGGCGAGGGCGTGCGCTTCTCCGACGTCGCGGTCTTCTACCGGACCAACGCACAGAGCCGGGTGGTCGAGGAGTCGCTGGTGCGGGCGGGCATCCCGTACCGGATCATCGGTGGCACGAAGTTCTACGACCGCCGTGAGGTGAAGGACGCGCTCGGGTACCTCCGTGCGCTCGTGAACCCCGACGACGAGGTCGCGTGGAAGCGCATCGTCAACGTCCCGAAGCGCGGTGTGGGTGACACGTCGGTGCGCAAGGTCGATGCATACGCGCAAGGTGCCGGCGTCGTGTTCCGGGAGGCGCTGCGCGACGGCGCCGCGGCGGGCGTCACCGGCAAGGCGCTCGGCGGCATTCGTGACCTGCTCGGCGTGATGATCGGGCTCGAGGAGCTCGCGGCCGCGGCGGGCGTCGCCGAGGTGCTCGAGGCGATGCTCGAGCGCACCGGCTACCTGGCCGAGCTCGAGGCCGAGCAGACGATCGAGTCGCAGGGTCGGATCGAGAACCTGGCCGAGCTGGTGGGCGTCGCCCGCGAGTTCGACGACCAGATCGACGCCGGCGACGTCTCGGGGCTGGTCGCGATCGCCGGGGTCGAGCAGGCCACCGAGCCGCCGCTCGGCCTGGCCCGCGTCCAGGCGTTCCTCGAGGCCGTGTCGCTCGTGACCGACTTCGACGACGCCGACGGCGAGGAGTCGCTCGTCACGCTGATGACGCTGCACGGTGCGAAGGGGCTGGAGTTCCCGGTGGTGTTCCTCACCGGGATGGAGGACGGGATCTTCCCGCACATGCGCGCGCTCGGCGACCCGGAGGCGCTCGAGGAGGAGCGGCGCCTCTGCTACGTGGGCATCACCCGGGCGCGGGAGCGGCTGTACCTGTGCCACGCCTGGTGCCGCCAGCTCTTCGGCGCGACCGACTACTACCCGCCGAGCCGGTTCCTCGGCGAGATCCCCGAGGAGCTCGTGCACGCGCAGGGCGAGGAGCGGCGGCGCGGTCGCGGCGGCTCGCCCGGTACGCACCGCGACGCGGTCGTGTCCGCGGCGATGTCGAGCGCGAGCCGCGAGCCGGAGGGCGCGCGCGGTGCCGAGGGCATCGGGCTGCGGGTGGGCGACGACGTCGCGCACGAGAAGTTCGGCGAGGGTGTGATCCTCGACGTGATCGGATCGGGCGACAAGGCCGAGGCCGTCGTGCGCTTCCGCGACGCCGGGGAGAAGCGGCTCCTCCTCGCCTGGGCCCCCCTCCAGAAGCTCTAGGCCACAACCCTCACCCCCTTCCCCCAGTTTGTGCGCTGAGGAGCGCATACCGCTCCTCCGGCATCAATCCCGGCTGGCCAGGGCGTCGAGCTCCTAGTTGGGGCCGCCCGGTGCCCGTGGTGCCGGGACCACCTCGGTGAGGTCCACCACGAGCTTGCCCTTGTTGGTGCCCCGGTCGGGCACCTCGGTGCGGTAGCGGGCCAGCTCCGCGACTTCGAGCCGCTCGTCGTCGCAGTCGACGAAGCCGCCTTTCGACTCGGCCCAGCGCACGTGGCAGTCGCCCCGGCCGGGCTGTCGGACGAGCACCGCGACGAGCTGGCCGTCCTCGAGCGTCACCCAGAAGCCGCTGTCTCCGGTGGATCCGGCGTAGTTGATCGGACCTTCGGCCTCGATGTCACGGCGGAGCGCCTTCGCGTCGCCGAAGGGCACCGGCTGATCGTAGAGCTGGCCGTCGCTGCCTCCGCCACGGGAGGTCAGCGCCAGGAGCATCACCAGGATCACCAGGCCGGCGGCGATCACGGCCCCAGCCGCACCGACGAGCAGTCGCGTGTCCTTGCGTGTGATCGCCACTGGCGCAGTGTCGTCACTGGTCCGAGGTGGAGTCCAGCCGGGTGCCTGGGTAGGGTTTCCGGCGCATGCAGCGGCGGTACCGGGTGGTCATCGCGAAGCCCGGCCTCGACGGGCACGACCGCGGGGCCAAGGTGATCGCGCGCGCGCTCCGGGACGCCGGGTTCGAGGTGATCTACACGGGCCTGCACCAGACGCCGGAGCAGATCGCCGAGACGGCCCTCCAGGAAGATGCCGACGCGGTCGGGCTGTCGCTGCTCTCGGGCGCGCACATGACGCTGTTCCCGCGGGTCATCGAGCTCTTGCGCGAGCGTGGGCTGGGCGACGTCGTCGTGTTCGGCGGGGGGATCATCCCCGATGCCGACATCCCCGCTCTCCAGGAGATGGGGGTCGGCGCGCTCTTCACCCCGGGGGCCGCGCTCGCGTCGATCAGCGAGTGGCTCGAGGCCGCGCTCGACCGGCGTGAGGCCGCCTGACCGCCGACCCACCCGTCCATCAAGGAGCACCGTGGACCTGTTCGAGTACCAGGGCAAGCAGTTCTTCGCGCGCTACGGCATCCCCGTGTCCGACGGCGACGCAGTCGCGACGGTCGGCCAAGCCGTCGCCACCGCCGAGCGCATCGGCTACCCGGTGGTGGTCAAGGCCCAGGTACAGGTCGGCGGGCGCGGCAAGGCCGGTGGCATCAAGCTCGCGTCGAACGCGGAGGAAGCCCGCGAGCACGCGTCGAACATCCTCGGAATGGACATCAAGGGCCATCGTGTCGACATCGTCTGGATCGAGCGCGCGAGCGACATCGCCGAGGAGTACTACGCGAGCTTCACGCTCGACCGCGCCGCGAAGCTGCATCTCGGGATGCTGTCCGCGCAGGGCGGGGTCGAGATCGAGGAGGTCGCGGCCACCGATCCCGACGCGATCGCGAAGATCCACGTCGACCCGGTCGACGGGCTCACCGAGGTGCAGTGCCGTGCGTGGGTGGCCGCTGCGAACCTCAACCCCGCGGCCACCGAGGGCGCGGTCGACATCTTGACGAAGCTCTACACCGCGTACGCCGAGGGCGACGCCGACCTCGTCGAGATCAACCCGTTGATCCTCACGCCCGACGGTCGTGTTCACGCGCTCGACGCCAAGGTGAGCCTCGACGACAACTCGGTCTTCCGCCATCCCGACTACGAGGTCTACGACGCCACCCAGGTGCGCGACGCACGGGAGCAGATGGCCCACGAGCGTGATCTCCAGTATGTGGGGCTCGACGGTTCGGTCGGCATCATCGCCAACGGCGCCGGCCTGGCCATGAGCACCGTCGACATCGTGAGCCAGGTCGGTGGCAAGCCGGCCAACTTCCTCGACATCGGCGGCGGCGCCAACGCCGACGTGATGGCCGGCGCGCTCGAGGTGATCCACAGCGACCGCAACGTCCGGTCGATCTTCATCAACATCTTCGGGGGCATCACGAAGGGAGAAGAGGTCGCGAACGGGATCGTTCAGGCGCTCGAGCGGGTCGCGCTCGACGCTCCGATCGTGATCCGCCTCGACGGCACCAACGCGGAGGCGGGGCGCGAGATCCTCGCTCCGCGCCTGTCCGACAAGCTGCAGATGCAGCCCACCATGCTCGAAGCGGCGCGCACCGCCGTCGAGCTCGCACGAGACGAAGCCGCCCAGGCCGCCGGTACTCGGTCGCTGTCGGCGGCGGAGTCGACCATCCAAGGCGCAAAGGGAGGGGCTCGGTGAGCGTCTTCGTCGACGAGAACACGAAGGTCGTCTACCAGGGACTCACCGGTTCGCAGGGCCGCTTCTACGGCAAGCTCAACCGCGAGTACGGCACGCAGGTCGTCGCGGGCACCAACCCGAAGAAGGCAGGTGAAGAGGTCGACGGGGTGCCGATCTTCGCCAACGTCGGCGCCGCGGTGCGCGCCACCGGTGCGAACGCCTCGTGCATCTTCATCCCCGCGCCCGGTGTGCGCGACGCAGTCATCGACGCGGCCGAGGGCGGTGTGAAGTTCATCGTGGTCATCACCGAGGGCGTGCCCGCGCACGACGAGGCCTGGTTCTACAACAAGCTTCGGCGCGACTTCCCCGACGTGCGCCTGCTCGGCCCGAACTGCCCGGGGATCATCAGCCCCGGCAAGGCCAACATCGGCATCACCGCCGGCCACATCGCGAAGCCGGGTGGGCCGGTAGGGATCGTGAGCCGCTCGGGCACGCTCACCTACCAGGCGCTCTACGAGCTCCAGCAGAAGGACATCGGTGTCACCACCTGCGTGGGAATCGGCGGCGACCCGGTGCCGGGAACCTCGTTCATCGACTGCCTGCGCGCGTTCGAGGCCGACCCCGAGACCAAGGCCGTGATGATGTTCGGCGAGATCGGTGGCTCGGCCGAGGAAGAGGCGGCCGCGTTCGTGAAGTCGTCGATGACCAAGCCGGTCGTGTCCTACATCGCGGGTGTCACCGCACCGCCGGGCAAGAAGATGGGCCACGCGGGCGCGATCGTCTCGGGGGGCAAGGGCACTGCCGCGGCGAAGATGGACGCGTTGCGCGACGCCGGGGTGAAGGTGGGCCTCAACCCCACCGAGGCCGGCGAGCTGATGGCCGGCATCGTCGCCGCGTTCTGACCACGCGGTTCGCCCGACTCAGACGCTGGGCCCCGGCGGGCTCGCAGGTGCCGCGCCCTGCTCCTTCATCGACAGGAAGCCACCGGCGGCGAGCGCCGCGGTGCTGAGCAGCCCGATGTAGAGGCCGAACGTGGTGAAGTCGCTGTTCGAGAGCCACTTGAGCAACACGAGCAGGAAGGCGATCCCTCCTGCGATCGTGTGCACCATCCCCCAGGCGAGATTGCCGAGCTTGTCGGGGAACTCGACGACCTCGAGACGGTGCAGGATCACCTGCACGCCCATCGCGACACCGATCAGGATCGCGAGGATCGAGAAGAAGCTGTCGGGCGCACCCCATCCGTTCTTCGAGTGCGAGCCGAAGGGCCCGAGGTCGACGCTGTACCACGGCAGGATCGAGTCGACGAGCAGGACGATGGCAGCGATGACGATCACGCGCTCGCCGACGGTCAGGTTCTTGAGCTTGTCCACGGTAGCTACCTCCCGGGTAGGCCGCGTCAGTCAATCACGGAACCCGGGGCGCTGCACGGATTCCGATGCCGGTGCGTTCAGCGTCCCTTCTTGATCGCCATCACCTTGTCGTTGCCGTTGCCGGAGTGCTGCACGTTCACGAACAGGGTCCGGGGATCCTTTCCGAAGTAGATGCCGGTTCCCTCGGCGGTGTGGTCGCCGAGCGACGCGAACAGGAAGAGCTCGTCGGCATCGCCGTCGCGGTCTCGGTCGGGTGAGGCGACCCACACGTCGCTCGGACTGTTGTCCTCGATGACCCAGAGCTTGCGGCCGGGTCCCTCGGCCAGGTTGTCGGGGTTCTGGAAGCCCGTCACGCGAGCGTCGTGGTTCTCGGCCGGCGCGTTGGTTCCGACCGCGACGAACTCGGACACCTCGCGTCGCTTCAGGTCGATCGCGAGCACGCGGCCCGCCGTCTCACCCTCGTCGGCATCGGTGATCGCGGCGTAGAGCGTGGAGCCGATCATCTCGAGGTCCTCGGGCCGCGCGTAGCCGGTCGCGCCGACCGCGTCGGCCGCGGCCCGCGCGTCAGCGGCCGCGGCCTCCCCGTCGAGCAGCGCCCAGGTGAAGGCGCCGGTGCCGTACGACGATCCCGGCTCGGTGACCTTCAGCGCGTACAGGCGCCCGTTCGACAGATCGCCAGGCCGTTCGGGCACGAACTTGTAGATCGAGCCACCCATGAACTCGTCGACCACGTACACGTTGCCCTTCGCGTCCATCGTGATGCCCTCGTGGGCCATGGCGCCGACAGCCGGACGCTCGACCGCGGTGCCCTTCGTCGGGTCGCGCCGGTCGAGCCGGATCTCGAAGAAGCGGCCGCCCTCGATCTCCTCGCCCACGAGCAGCGTCCGCCACGGCGTCCAGTGGATGCCGTCGACGGCGGTCCAGTCTGCGCCCTGGGCGACGACCGACGCCTCACCGGTGCGCAGGTCCACCACCGAGACCGAGCCGCCACCGGGCGCGCCGCGCACCTCGTGGGTGGAGTAGAGGTAGCGGCCCGCGCGCCGGCCCGTCTCGTTGACGGTGTTCATGTCGTACCAGTCGTGCTGGCCGGGGTAGATGTCGAGGTCGTGCTCGTCGACGACGACCTCCTGGCGGTAGCCGACGGGCACCGTCCACGGTGCGTCGAGGTCGACGGCGGGGTCGTAGGCCGATCCGGAGATCGGGGTGAAGCCCATCGGTCCCGTCTCGGAACCCTTCGCGCTGCTGGGCGTGGCCAGCGCGACGACGGCCGCCGCCACGGCGATCCCGGCCACGCCGACGCGTGCCATGCGAGAACTCCGAGCCATCGGTTGCCCCCCAACGTCGAGTGGCCGCAGGCTACGGCAGCGTCGTGCGCACCGTCGGGAATGGCCCCGGGCGTGCAACGGGCGCCCACCCAGCCGCGTAGAGCGGCGAGGGTGGGCGCCCGTCTGGAGCCCTGCCTGCGCCCGGCCGGAGCCGGGCGCGGTCCCCGGAAGGGTCAGACCGCCCCGCCCGGCGCGTGGGGCTGCTGGGTCGGTGCCGGCGCGTGCTCCTCACGCATCCTGAGGAAGCCGCCGACCGCGAGCCCGATCGTGCAGAGCATGCCGACGTACAGGCCGATCGCGGTGTAGTCCGTGTTGCTCATCCACTTCACGAAGACGAGCAGCGTCGCCAGGCACCCGGCAACGAGGTGCACCACGCCCCAGCTCACGCCACCGACGTGCTCGGGCAGGTGCGTCACCTCGAGCCGGTGCAGCAGGATGCCGGTCGCCATCGCGATCCCGATGAGGATCGCGACGATCGACATGAACTGGTCGGGCTCGCCCCAACCGTTCTTCGAGTACGAGCCGAACGTGCCGAGGTCGATGCTGTACCACGGCAGGAACGAGTCGAGGAAGAGGACCGCCGCCGCGGCGAGGATCACCCGCTCGCCGAGGTTGGTCTCCTTGAGCTTGTCCATTGCTGACCTCCGGTGGCCCACCCCCGGGGGTGGTCGCCACGGTCGTGGCGCCGGCGGGACCCATTTCCTGCCGGATCGTCCGCTCCGCGCATCGGCACACCAGCGGGCTAGGTTGAGCCTCGATGCGGATCGGGGTCTTGGCGTCGGGCAGCGGGACGATCCTGGCGGCCCTCCTGGACGCGGATCTCCCGATCGTCGTGGTCCTCGTGGATCGGCCCTGCGCTGCCACCGAGCGGGCTCGCGCCGCCGGGATCGCCGCCGAGATCGTCGAGCGCGACTCGTTCGGCGACGACTTCGACCGGCTCGCCTACACCCACCGGGTGGTCGACGTCCTGGAGCGCTACGGGGTCGACCTGGTGGCCATGGCCGGTTTCGGGACCATCCTGGAGAAGCCGATCCACGACGCGTACCCGGGTCGGATCGTCAACACCCACCCGGCGTTGCTGCCCGCGTTCAAGGGCTGGCACGCAGTGGAGGACGCGCTCGCCGCGGGAGTGAAGGTCACCGGCTGCACCGTCCACTACGCGACGCTCGAGGTCGACGACGGGCCGATCCTCGCCCAGGAGCCGGTGCCGGTGCTGCCCGACGACACGGTCGAGTCGCTCCACGAGCGCATCAAGGAGGTCGAGCGCCGTCTCTATCCCACGGTGCTCGCGCAGCTGGTCGCCAACGAGGAAGGTCGCGCCTGATGCCCCGCGCGTTGCTGTCGGTGTACGACAAGTCCGGGATCGCCGAGCTCGCGGGTGGACTGCACGATCTCGGCTGGGAGCTGGTGTCGAGTCGCAGCACCGCGGCGGCGATCGCCGAAGCCGGACTGCCCGTCACCGACGTGGCCGACATCACCGGCGTGCCTCCGATCCTCGACCACCGCGTCGTCACGCTCCATCCGAAGATCCACGGTGGCTTGCTCGCCGATCCCACGAGTGCCACGCACCGGGCCGACCTGGACGAGTACGGCATCGCGCCGTTCGACCTCGTGGTGTCGAACCTCTATCCGTTCCACCTCGATCCGTCGGTCGACCTCATCGACATCGGCGGCCCGGCGATGACGCGCGCAGCCGCGAAGAACCACGCGTTCGTCGGCATCGTGACTAGCCCCGACCAGTACGACGCGGTGCTCGTCGAGCTGCGCGAGCACGGCGCGCTGTCCGACGCCACCCGGCGCGCGTTCGCGCTCGAGGCGTTCGCACGCACGGCCGCGTACGACGCGGCGATCGTCGAATGGCTCCAGGCCGGCGAGACCTTGCCGCGCCACCTCGTGCTCCCGCTGACCCGGACCGACGAGACGTTGCGCTACGGCGAGAACCCGCACCAGCAGGGCGCGCGCTACCGGCTGGCGGGTCGGACGAGCTGGTGGGACGGCGTCGCGCAGCACGGGGGGCTCGCGCTGAGCTACCTCAACCTCTACGACACCGAGGCCGCGTGGCAGCTCGCGCACGACCTCGGCGACCGAGCGGTCTGCGCCATCATCAAGCACGCGAACCCCTGTGGCGTCGCGGTTGCCGACGACCTCGCGACGGCGTACCGGCGTGCGCTGGAGTGCGACGAGCGTTCGGCGTTCGGCGGGATCGTGGCCCTCAACCGCCCGATCGACGAGGCCACCGTGGCGGCGATGGTCGCCGGCCCGCAGGCCGACCTGGTGATCGCGCCCGGATACGCAGCCGGCACGCTGGAGGCGCTCACCAAGAAGCGGAAGAACACCCGCCTGCTCGAGGCGCCGGACCCGGGGCGGGAGGCGCTCGAGCTACGCCAGATCTCCGGTGGGTTCCTCGTGCAGGAGGCCGCGCACTTCGCGGCGACGCGCAGCGACTGGCGGGTGGTCACGAAGGCGGCGCCGACCGATGCGCAATGGGCCGATGCCGAGATCGCCTGGCGAGTTTGCGGCCACGTGAAGTCGAACGCCATCGTGCTGGTGAAGGACGGACAGGCGGTGGGGATCGGCGCCGGCCAGCAGAACCGGGTCGAGTCGGGCGAGATCGCGGCCAAGAAGGCGGCCGGACGCGCGGCAGGCGGCGCGTGCGCGTCCGACGCGTTCTACCCGTTCCCCGACGGCGTCGAGGCGGCGGCCGCGGCCGGCGTGGCCGTCGTGGTGCAACCGGGCCGGCCGGCCGGGCCCGGATCCGGTCGCGACGAGGAGATCGTCACCCGCGCGGACGAGCTCGGCCTCGCCATGGTCTTCACCGGTGAACGCCACTTCCTCCACTAGAAGGTTCGATCGATGGCCGCTGTGATGATGCCGGGAGGGCCCGTCGCGGAGGCGGTGTTCGCCGACCTCGTGCCGCGCATCGAGCGGCTGGTCGAGAAGGGCTGCACGCCGGGGCTGGCCACCTTGCTCGTGGGTGACGACGACGCGAGCGCTCGCTACGTCGGCATGAAGCACGCCAAGGCCCAGGAGCTCGGCTGCTCCTCGCGCGACGTTCACCTCGCGAGCGACGCCCGCCAGGCCGACGTGCTGGCGGCGATCGCCGACCTCAACTCGGATCCGGCCGTCGACGCGGTGCTCTTCCAGTACCCGCCGCCTCCTCATGTCGACTTCGACGCCGCGCTGCAGACGCTCGACGCCGACAAGGACGTCGACGGCATCCACCCGCTCAACATGGGACGGCTCGCGCTGTCGATGCCGGGGCCCGTCCCGTGCACTCCCGCGGGGATCGAGGCGCTGCTCGCGCACTACGAGGTGCCCGTCGCGGGGCGGGAGGTGTGCATCCTCGGGCGTGGCGCCACGCTGGGCCGTCCGCTCGCGCTGCTGCTCTCGCAGAAGCGGCCGACGGCGAACGCGGCGGTGACGGTGGTGCACACGGGGGTAGCCGACTGGCCGCGCTACACCAAACGGGCCGAGATCGTGATCGCGGCGGCGGGCGTGCCGGGGATCCTGCAGGCAGAGCACCTCACTCCCGGGTGCGTGGTGGTCGGCGGTGGCGTCCGCTACGAGGGCCGCAAGCTCCTGCCCGACGTCGACGAGCGCTGCGAGGCGGTCGCCGGTTGGATCACCCCCCGGGTCGGCGGCGTCGGCCCCACCACGATCGCGATGCTCTTCCGGAACCTCGTCGAGATCGCCGAGCGGAACGCGGGGCTCGGATGACCACCTGCGGGTTGTGCGGGCGGGCGTACCCGGCCGGCGACCACTGTCCCGACTGCGCGATGACGGCCGGGTTCGGCCCGAATCGTCCGAGCCCGTTCCGGAGTGGGACCCTGTGGGCGATGGCGGCCGGGCTCGTGGTGGTCTACGCGATCACCCTCACCGTCGTCGCGATCACGAGCTGAACGACGAGTACGACGAGAAGGGAGCTCGATGGCCGAGAAGATCACCCTCACCGACGGCGTGCTGACGGTTCCCGACGATCCGATCATCCCGTTCATCGAGGGCGACGGGACCGGTGTCGACATCTGGCCGGCCGCGCAGCTGGTGATGGACGCGGCCGCCGCGAAGCACGGCAAGAAGATCGCCTGGATGGAGGTGCTCGCGGGGGAGAAGGCGTTCAACGAGACGGGGAGCTGGCTGCCCGACGAGACCGTCGAAGCGTTCCGCGACTACCTCATCGGCATCAAGGGCCCGCTCACCACGCCGATCGGCGGGGGGATCCGCAGCCTCAACGTGGCGTTGCGCCAGATCCTCGACCTGTACGTGTGCCTGCGTCCGGTGCGCTGGTTCCAGGGCGTGCCGTCGCCGGTGAAGCACCCAGAGAAGGTCGACATGGTGATCTTCCGCGAGAACACCGAGGACATCTACGCCGGTCTCGAGGTGGAGGCGTTCACAGCCGAAGCCAAAAAGCTGATCGAGGCGCTCTACGAGCAGATGGGCTGGACGATCCGATCCGACAGCGGCGTGGGGATCAAGCCGATCTCGGAGACGGGATCGAAGCGGTTGATCCGCGCTGCGATCGAGTACGCAGTGCGAAAGAGCCGCAAGAGCGTCACGATCGTGCACAAGGGGAACATCCAGAAGTTCACCGAGGGAGCATTCCGCAGCTGGGGCTACGAGCTCACGCGCGACGAGTTCTCCGATGTGGCTGTCGGGTGGGATGACTGCGACGGCCAGCCCGGCGACAAGGTGCTCGTGAAGGACGCGATCGCCGACATTACGCTCCAGCAGGTGCTTACCCGGCCCGACGAGTTCGACGTGATCGCCACGACGAACCTTAACGGTGACTACCTGTCCGACGCGCTCGCCGCGCAGGTCGGCGGCATCGGCATCGCACCTGGTGGCAACATCAACTACGTCACCGGCCACGGGATCTTCGAGGCCACGCACGGCACCGCGCCGAAGTACGCGGGAAAGGACAAGGTGAACCCGGGCTCCGTACTGCTTTCCGGCGTGATGATGTTCGAGCACCTCGGCTGGCAGGACGCGGCCGACGACATCGTGCGCGCGCTCGAGGCCACGATCGCCGACAAGGTCGTCACGTACGACTTCGCCCGGCTGATGGAGGGGGCGACCGAGGTGAAGTGCTCTGAGTTCGCCCAGGCAATCGTCGACCGCCTCTGAGATGATCCTCGCCGAGCTGAACGTCCGGCACACGCGGCGGCACATGCCGACGCGCCGGGTGGCGCTCGACGCGAGCTACCTGCCTGTGCACGGCGCGGCGCACGGCGCGGCGCTGCTCGCGGCCGTTGTCGCCGAGCACGTGACCGGGCTCGACGAGGAGCAAGCCGAGCTGCTGCCTCGGTTCCTGCACGCCGCCCGCCATGGGCTCTCCGTGCCGCGCATCGCCCTGCGCTACCGCCTCCAGACCGACGTGCACGGTCTCGACCGTTCGCGTCACCGGCTGGTGGACGAGCGAGGACACTTGGTGGTCGAGCTCGACGTGCACGGCCGCTCGGCGCCGCAGGTGATCGGTGCGGTGATGGCCGCGGCCGCGATGGGTGCCACGAGTCGACGCCGCGTCCTGCAGGCGATCGAAGCCGCGATCGGACGCCCCGGCGTGATTCCCGAGCCGTTTTGCGTGCGGCGCCTGCTGGACGGGATCCCGGGTGCACCACCTCCCCTTGCCGTAGCCGGGGTGGGCGCGGTGCCCGTCGCGGACGTGATCGACCTGCGGTGGAAGGGCGTGCCGGCTGAGGAGCGCTGGGCGATGGAGGTGCTGGGTCTGGCGCCCGACGCTCGCGACGGACCCCTCGACGCCCACGAGGTGCAGCGGCGGTTCCGGCGCCTGCTGCGAGCCGCGCATCCAGACCACGGCGGCGAGCGAGCCGGCGCGGCGGAGCGCATCGCCGAGCTCAGCGAGGCCCGCGAGCTCCTCCTCACCCGCCACCGCCCCTGACGTTCCAAGCGTCAGGGTCGTCTTGGGCGACCATTCGACCGCGAAGTCGAGGTGGTCCGGGATCGGGCTGTGAACAGGGCGCGCCGCTAGATTCGAAACCATGTCGAAGGCACCCGTCCACGTCACTGTCACCGGCGCTGCCGGTCAGATCGGCTACGCGATCCTGTTCCGCATCGCGTCGGGACAGCTCCTCGGCCCCGATCAGCCGGTCGTGCTGCGTCTGCTGGAGATCGAGCCCGCGATGAAGGCGCTCGACGGGGTGGTGATGGAGCTCGAGGATTGCGCGTTCCCGCTCCTCGCCGGCGTCGAGCCCACCGCCGACCTGAAGAGGGCGTTCGACGGAACGAGCTGGGCGCTGCTCGTCGGCTCGATCCCGCGCAAGGCGGGCATGGAGCGTGGCGATCTGCTCAACGTCAACGGCGGGATCTTCAAGCCACAGGGCCAGGCGATCAACGCGCATGCCGCGTCCGACATCCGGATCCTTGTCATCGGCAACCCGTGCAACACGAACTGCCTCATCACCCGGTCGAATGCCTCCGACGTGCCCGCCGACCGGTGGTTCGCGATGACCCGCCTCGATCAGAACCGCGCGCAGAGCCAGCTCGCGCGGAAAGCCGGCGCGCCGGTCAGTGAAGTCACGAACGTCACCATCTGGGGCAACCACTCGGCAACCCAGTACCCCGACTTCGCCAATGCCCAGATCAGCGGCAAGCCCGCGCCCGAGGTCATCGGCGACGCCGACTGGCTGCGTGGCCCGTTTATCGAGATCGTGCAAAAGCGTGGCGCGGCGATCATCGAGGCCCGCGGGCTGTCGTCCGCGGCGTCGGCGGCCAACGCCGCGATCGACTCGGTCAACAGCGTGTGGCGCGAGACCCCGAAAGGGCAGTGGTCGAGCCTCGCGGTGTGCAGCTCCGGCCAGTACGGCACGCCGGAGGGGCTGCAGTACGGCTTCCCGGTCGTGGCCGACGGGTCGGGCGGCTGGTCGGTGGTCGAGGGCCTCGAGCACGACGACTTCGCGCAGGAGAAGCTGCGGGTCACCACCGAGGAGCTGGTCTCCGAGCGCGACGAGGTGAAGGCCCTCGGCCTGATCTAGCCGCGCAACCGGGCGTTGGTGATCGAACCTGTCGTAGCGACGGTCTGGATCACCAACCGGTGGGGATCGGGGTGTGCTCGGCTTCGAGCCAGCCGGTCACCGCCTGCACCATCGCCTCGGGTACCTCGAGCTGCGGGGCGTGACCGATGTCGGCGAGCTCCACGTAGCGCCAGTCGGCTCGCCGCCGGGCAGCCGCCCGCGCGAAGTCCACTGGCACGAGACGGTCCCGGGCACCGTGGAGCACGAGGGTCGGGCAGCACACCTCGGCCAGGTCGCGGGTCATCCTGCCCACCAGGTAGCGGAACAACGTGCCGCCGCTCTGCGCGTACGCGGGCGCTGCTCCGGGGTGCTGCATCCGCTCGGCAGCGAGGGCCACCAGCCGCCGGCGAACCTCAGGGTCGAGCGCGTCGGGGCGGGCGAGCACGTTCCCGAGCGTCGCGTCGACGAGCCCCTCCGGGCCGAAAGCCGGCGCGCGGGTGCGCACGAGGGGTGTCGCGACGATCGGCAGCATGAGCGTGGCGAGCTTGGCGGTGCGGTCGAGCTGTTCGGCGTTGCCGCGCCGGCGCGGAAGCGCAGCGTTTACGAGTACGAGGCGCGTCACGAGCTCTGGGTTCGACACGGCGATGGCGACCCCGAGTGCGCCGCCCATCGAGTTGCCGATCACAATGCCGGGCTCGCGGGCTCCGAGGAGCTCCACCAAGAGCTCGTGATGCACTTGGGACGAGGCGGGCCGATCGTGGGTGCGCGTGCGCCCGAACCCCGGGAGGTCGAGGGCGGTCAGGCGCGTCCCGAGCGCCATCGCGAGCGTCGGTCCGACCAGGTCCCAGTTGACGGTGCTGCCGCCGAGCCCGTGCACGAGCACGATGGGTTCCGCGCCCACGCTCGCGGCCGCGGGCTCCCAGTCCACGGTGTGGATCCAGCATCCGTCGCAGTCGATCCACCGTTCGCGCATCACGAGACCCTCTCGGCGTCCGACGTCCCGCGCTCGAGTCCCAGCGCGACGAGCAGGTCCTCGTGGAGCTGCATCCAGACCGTGTGGTACGAGTCGCAACGGGGAGAGGCGAGCCACTCCTGTTCGCCGTCGGCCGTGCGGTGCCGCGCCTTGTGCAACCGCTCGCGGTAGTCGGCGAAGCGCTCGACGCGCTTGGCGAGCCGGCGCACCAGCGCCCCCGCCTGCTCGTCGAGCGCGGTGAGTCGGTCGATCACGCCCCAGTCGTACGCGGGGTCCCGGTGGTCGTTCGGCGCGCCGCCGGGCCGCACCTGCCAGTCGTGGCACACCTTGATCAGGGTCGTGTTCAGCGGCACGAAGCCCTCGTAGGCCGCAGCCGTCGCCTCACGCTCGGGGCTGCCATGGGCGAGCCGGAGGCGAGCGTCGGCCTCGGCCCGCCCGGCCGGAGTGAGCGCGAGGAAGCTGTGCTTGCGAACGGCTTGTCCGGCTGCGACCACGGCGTCGGCAACGGCGTCGCCGGGGTCGGGCACCATCCCTCGTACCCGGAGGGCGTGCAGCAACGCGTCGGTACCTTCCATGCCGGCTCGATCGTAGGACGCGCCGGCATGGGTCCCGGACCCGGCCACCGAGAGACGGCCAGCGGCTGGCCACGGCGAGCAGACTAGGGTCACCCGCTTGATGAGCGACGTGATCGGGACGGGGACGAAGGTGTTCGACGCCGCGCCGGTGCGCGGCCGCTGGCGCATGCTCCACACGCCCGACGACGTCCTGGAGCTGATGGACTCTTCGGCCGAGGGCATCGTCGTCGGCGTGCAGGACGCGGGGGCGACCTTCCTCGCTCCGATCTTCGACGAGCTCGCCGCGGTCGTATGCCTGTCGGGAACGCCCGCCAGTCACATCGGCATCGTGAGCCGGGAGTACCGGGTGCCGTGCGTCATGGCGACCGATCTCCCCGACGGCCCGCCCGTCGACGGCACCGAGGTCGAGGTCGACTGCTCCGGCCCCGAGGGCGTCGTCCGTGTGACCCGATGACGCACGCGCCCTGCGGTCGTTACCCTTGCCGGACATGTTCGCGTTCGTAACGTCCTTGCCTCACCCGGCGAACTGCAGTTCCTATCGCGACCGGTCGTCGATGCTCCGCGACACGGTTGCGTCGATGCTTCGCCAGAGCGAGCCCTGCGTCCGAGCGGTCGTCGTCGCCAACGAGGAGCCCGATTGCGTGATGCCGTCGGATCCTCGCCTCGAGATCGTCGTCGTCGACTTCGAACCCGCCGGGAGTCCGATCGGGAAGCCCACGGCGACGTGGGCGATCTACGAGGACAAGGGTGCAAAGCTTGCCGTTGGTACGGCGGCGGCAGTCCGTGCCGGCGCTTGCCATGTCATGTACGCAGATTCCGACGACTACGTGCACCGTGACCTTGCCGCGTTCGCGTCACGCGAGCCGGATGCATCCGGGTGGTTCTTCGATTCCGGCTACTTCCACGTACACGGATCGCGCACGGTGACGCTCGTCGAACACGACTTCCATCAGCGCAACGGGACCTCGCACATCCTTCGGTCCGACCTGCTGGGGGTTCCCGCCGATCTGGACTCGGGGTTGACGCGCGATGAGGTCCTCGACGAGCTCGGCCGCGACCGCGTCGTCGCGATCATGGGCAGGCACAAGCCGATCGTGGAGGCGTTCGAGGCGCTCGGGGCACCGCTGGACCGGCTGCCCTTTCCTGGAGCTGTCGCCGAGGTGGGGACGAAGGAGAACTTCTCGCGGGTGCTCGCGGCCCGGGGACGGAGGGAACCTGTGCAGGGGAGAATCGCCGAGGAGTTCGGCGTGCCGGTTTCCGGTCGACTGGAGGCACTGCGGTGCGAGATCGCGACCTCCCGAGCGCGTCTTGCGCGTCGCATCGCGCAGTACGGGCGTGGCCGATCCCGACGCGATGACGAGGTCTGAGCGTGCGTCGCGCTGACTTCGAGGCCTTGATGCAGGACCAGAGCATCGGACTCGTGGTCGATCCGGTCGCGAGCAGCGAGCGTCTCGTCGTCGCCTTCGGGGGAATCGCCAGCATGCTCGACGGCGTCCCTCCCTTCGAGTTCCTCTCGGCGCTCGATTCGCTGTCTGCTCGGGTGGCCTTCGTGCGGGATCTCGACCAGTGCTGGTACCAGCGCGGCGTCCGGGGGGTGTCCGAGACACTCGAGGGAACGACCGCCGCCCTGTGTGCTCTGGTCGACGAGAGTGGCTGCTCGCGGCTCGTCACACTCGGCACGTCGGCCGGCGGGTTCGCGGCGCTGTACTTCGGCTGCCGGCTCGCGGCAGACGCGGTGCTCGCGTTCGGACCACAGACGTTCACGAGCCACCGGCTGCGGTGGTTGTATCGCGATCATCGTTGGGGACCGGAGATCGCCAACATCGATCGGCTTGACCAGACCGCGGTGTGTCGAGATCTTCTCCCGGTTGTGCGCCGGTCCGCTCGAAGTCCTCACGCGACGAAGATCGAGGTGCACTACGGCGATCGCGTCCGCGTTGACCGTGTGCACGCCAGGCGATTGCGACGCCACTCCAACGTTCGGCTGTTCGCCCACGACGCCGGTCACAACGTCGCCAAGGTCCTTCGTGACCAGGGTGAGCTGCAGGCGATCATGCGCCGGGCCCTCGAGCCCACCGCGACAACGCGGTTGTCGATCTCCACTCCTGACGAACTAGCTCGACGCGCTTCGTCGGCGCTCGACGACGGTAGTGAGTGATCGGCTCGGCATGCCGACGGCAGACAGGAATCGAACGCTCGTCAGTCTCGACGGTTAGCGAGGCGGGCTCATGGACAAGAAGGCGGTCAACGCCACGATCGCGTACCATGCGCGCATCTCGGGCGAGATGACCCGCGCCCGAACCGCGCTCGAGTCGGCGCTGATCCCGGTGACTGCCTACATCGTGATCTCGTGCGTCGAGGCGTACCGGCGCTATCCCGACATGATGCGGTCGATCGCGGCCGCACGTCCGCCTGCGGAGCTCGGCGCGATGGGTCGCCGCCCGGGAAACCAGATCGACGCGGTCCACCTGTGGTCGGTGTCCAACCTGCCGCTCGTCGCGCGCAAC
>VGBT01000013.1 GCA_016870395.1 Actinomycetota bacterium
CCGGCATCGAGCCCGCGGGCGTCGACGGGCTGTGGTGGGGCACCACCCGGCCGCCCTTCGCCGAGGGACCCAGCCACGCCGTACTGGCCTCCGCGCTCTCGATCTCCCACCATGCCGGCGGTGCGCTCTGCGCGGGCTCGCCGCATGCCGGCGTCGAGGCGCTGCTCGCCGCGGCCGACGCGGTGGGTGCGGGCTCCGCTCGCGTCGCGCTCGTCGTGGCCTCCGACGCGCTGGTGCCCGGCCTCGGCACCGCCTACGAGGCTCGCTGCGGCGCCGGCGCCGTCGCGTTCGTGCTCGCGGCCGAAGGCGGCACCGCGACGATCACCGCGCGCGTCACCCGCAGCCACCCGCTTCTCGACCGCTACCGCGGCGACGGCGAGCTCGCCACCCGCGACCTCTATGACGCGCGCCTGTTCCGCGAGGAGATGTTCCTCCCCGGGGTCGCCGAGGTCGGCGAGCACCTCGCCACGCTCGAGCCCACCGCCTGGTCGTTGCCCGACCCCGACGGACGCCTCGGGAGCGTGGCCGCCAAGCGCCTCGGCGCCTCGGCGGTCACTTCCGGCGAGGTCTACGGCCGGTTGGGCGACCCGGGCGCGGCCGCCCCCCTGCTCGGCGCGGCGACCGCCCTCAACAGCGCGGGCACCGTCGCCGCCGTCGCGTTCGGCGGGGGCCGGACCACCGGCATCACCATCACCGCGGACGCGCCGGTGCCGGGCGCCGCCGGGCTGCTCGCCGTGCTCGACGACGGCCGCGACGCGACCTATGCCGAGGTGCTGCGCTCCCGCGCCCAGCTCGTCGCCGCGGGTGAGACGATCCCGATGGGCGTCCCCCCCGAGAGCGCCCTGTTCGCACGCGGCGCCGACGAGATGCTCCAGATGCTCGGTGGTCGGTGCGCCGACTGCGGCACGATCAACACACCCCCGTCGATCCATCCGGTCTGCCTGGCGTGCGGCGGCGCGAAGCTCGAGCCGGTACCACTCGCCCATCACGGCACGGTGCACACCTTCGTCGTCAACCAGACGATGCCCGCGCCGTTCGTGGCGCCGCTACCGATCGCGGTGATCGACCTCGACGACGGCGCCCGCATCATGCTGCAGGTCGTCGGCAACGGTAACAACCTTACGATCGGTACCGAGGTGGAGCTGGTGCTGCGCCGCTACGCCCACGAACGCGGCGTCCCGGTCTACGGGTGGAAAGCGCGAGCGATCGGGGCCTCCACATGAGCTGGAACAAGGTCGCGGTGGTGGGGGCCGGTCTCATCAAGATGGGCGAGCTCTTCGAGCAGTCCTACGAGGACATGGCGGCCGGCGCCTTCCGGGCCGCGGTCGCCTCCGTCGACAAGGGCTTCGACCCGCAGGCCGTGGAGGCCGCGTTCGTGGCGACCCAGCGCGGCACGCTGTGGGGTCAGGAGGGCATCGGCGGCAACACCGTTCCCTCCGCCATCGGCCTCGCGGGCATCCCCTGCACCCGCATCGAGAACGCGTGCCCGTCGGGCTCCGACGCGTTCCGGGTGGGAGCGATGGCGGTGGCCTCGGAAGTGCACGACCTGGTGCTCGTGATCGGCGTCGAGAAGATGCGCGACAAGTCGACCGAGGAGGGTCTGCTCTCCCGTGCCGCGGCGGGCCATCCGATCCTCACCCGCGGCGAGACCGCGCCGGTGCTATTCGCACCGTTCGCGACGCGCCACATGCACGAGTTCGGCACGACCCGCGAGATGCTCGCCTCCGTCGCGGTGAAGAACCACCACAACGGCGCGCTCGACCCGTACGCGCACTTCCAGGACGAGGTGACCATCGAGCAGGTGCTCGCATCTCCTCCCGTGTGCTCGCCACTGCATCTCCTCGACTGCTGCCCCCAGACCGACGGCGCGGCCGCGGTGCTGCTGGCCCCGGCCGAGCGCGCGCACGAGTTCACTGACCGACCCGTGTTCGTGGCCGGCTTCGGCGTCGCCACCGACCATCCGTACCTCCACGAGAAAGTGAGCTTCGTGGGCCTGAAAGCCACCGTCGACGCGTCCAAGCGCGCGTACGCGATGGCGGGGATCGGCCCGGCCGACGTCGACATGTGCGAGGTGCACGACTGCTTCACGATCACCGAGATCCTCGACGTCGAGGACCTCGGCTTCTTCGAGAAGGGCAAGGGCGGCGTGGCCTCGCTCGAGGGCGAGACGTCACTCACCGGCCGCATCCCGGTCAACACATCGGGCGGCCTGCTCGCGAAGGGACATCCGATCGGCGCGACCGGCATCGCGCAGATCACCGAGTGCTGGTGGCAGCTGCGCGGCGACGCGGGTGAGCGCCAGGTGGCGATCCGCAACGGGTTCGCGCTCCAGCACAACGTCGGCGGCCGCGGCTCGGGCGTGAGCGTGGTCAACATCCTGACCGCCAACCCGTGACCCGCCCCGTGACCCGCCCATCCCCGGGTTTGATCGTCGAGGAGCGAATACCGCTCCTTCGCGCACAAACCGGGGAGAGGACCGGGACGAGGGGGGACGAGTGAGCGAGCACGTCAGGGTCGAGACCGGCGGCGACGGGGTCTTGCGGATCACGCTCGACCGGCCCGAGGCGAAGCATGCGCTCACCGTCGAGATGCGCGACACCATCGTCGACGCGCTGCGAGACGGGCGGGCCGACCCGACCGTGCGCGCGTTCCTCCTCACCGGCACCGGTGACGCGTTCTGCGCGGGGATGGACCTCTCTGCCTCGACGGTCGCCCAGGCCGGGAAGCCCGGCTTCGACCCGCGCACCACCGCCGAGGCGCTGCGCGTCGGCGTGCAGGCCTTCATCCGCGAACTGTGGGAGATGGACAAGCCGACCGTCGCCGCGGTGAACGGCACCGCGGTCGGGCCCGGCGCGCACCTCGCGCTCGCATGCGACTTCGTCCTCGTGCAGCCGGCCACCCGGTTGCTGTGGTCGTTCCACCGCTGGGGCCTCGTCGTCGACGCGGGCGGGGCGTACCTGCTCCCCCGCCTCGTCGGGCTACCCCGCGCAAAGGCGATGGTCATGCTCGGTGAGGGGGTGACCGGCGCCGACGCGGTCGCCGATGGGCTCGCCTACCGGTGCTGCGACGACGTCGACACCCTTCGGGCCGAAGCCGACGCGCTCGCGGCCCGACTCGCCGCGGGCCCCACCCGCGCGCTCGGGCTCTCGAAGCGCCTGCTCAACGCGACCTTCGAGACCGACCTCGCCGACGCGCTGGAGCTCGAGGGCGCGTACCAGAGCCTCGCGACCGCCTCGGCCGACCTCGTGGAGGGCATGGCGGCGTTCCGCGAGAAGCGCGACGCCCGCTTCGAAGGCCGCTAGCGCCTCACCGCTCCGCTCCCGCCCACTCGTTGCCCAGGTTCGTGCGTTGAGGAGCGCAGAGCGCTCTTCTCGCAACAAACCCGGAGGGCAGCTGAGGCCGGCGCTGCTCACCTGGCGCGCCTCTCGGCCCATCCGTAGTCTCTGACGCTCACGTCAGATTCGAGGAGGAGGCGTAGGTGCCGAGAGGCCACGACGGTCCGAGGCCCGGCGCCGGAGCCGACCCGAGGAGGAGGAGGAGGAGGACAGCGTGGGGCACTTCGACGGGAAGGTCGCGATCGTCACCGGCGCCGGGCGGGGCATCGGTCGCGCCGAGGCGCTGCTGCTCGCGTCGGAGGGCGCGGCCGTCGTGGTCAACGACCTCGGCGGCGAGACGACCGGCGAGGGGGCCGACTCCCGACCGGCCCAGCAGGTGGTCGACGAGATCAGCGCGGCAGGCGGCAGGGCCGCCGCGAGCTATGACGACATCTCGAGCTGGGACGGCGGCCAGGCGCTGATCGCGCAGGCCGTCGACACCTTCGGTGGTCTCGACGTCTTGGTCAACAACGCCGGGATCCTGCGCGACAAGATGAGCTTCAACATGGACGAGGCCGAGTGGGACGCGGTCATCAACGTCCACCTGAAGGGCCACTTCGTCACCAGCCGCTTCGCGGCGTCGTACTGGCGGCAGCGCTCCAAGGAGGCCGGTGCGCCCGTCGGCGCGACCATCGTCAACACCTCGAGCGAGTCGGGGCTCTACGGCAACGCCGGCCAGGTCAACTACGCCGCGGCCAAGGCCGGCATCGCGTCGATGACGATCGTGATGGCTCGGGAGCTGGAGCGGATCGGCGTTCGGGTCAACGCGATCGCGCCGGTGGCGCGCACGCGCCTCACCGAGGGCCTCGCCGGCGACCTGATGGCGCCGAAGGAAGGCGACTTCGACCGCTTCGCCCCCGAGAACCCGGCGGCGATGGCCATCTGGCTCGCCTCCCCGCTGTCCGACGGCATCACCGGGCAGGTCTTCAAGGTGGGCGGCGGCCAGGCCCAGCTCCTGCGCGGGTGGCGTCCGGTCACGGAAGCCACCGCCAGCGACGTGTGGACGCTCGCGTCGGTCGGCGCCGCGCGCGGCGCCCTCGTCGACGGCCACGACGTCGGAGTCCCGCCCTTCATGCCGCCCGTCGAGGGCTGACCGTGCACCTCGCCTGGGGGCCCGACGAGGAGGCGTTCCGCGCCGAGCTCCTCGCGTTCCTCGACGAGCACACCCCGATGGAGGCGCGCACCCGCCGCGACTTCCAGGGCTGCGAGGACGGCGAGGTGATCCCGGCGTGGTCACGCGCCTGGCAGGCGACGCTGTTCGACCACGGCTGGATGATCCCGGGCTACCCGCCCGAGCTCGGCGGACGTGACGCGACCCCGGTGCAGACGCTCGTGTACCTGGAGGAGATGGCTGCACGCGGCATCCCCCGCTCGATGCACTTCCCCGGCTACGCGATCGTGGCCCCGACGCTCCTCGAGCACGGGACCGACGAGCAGCGCGCGCTCGTCCCGGCGGCCATCCGAGGCGACACCGTGTGGTGCATCGGGATGAGCGAGCCGAACGCGGGCTCCGACCTCGCCGGGCTCACCACGCGCGCCGAGCTCGACGGCGACGACTTCGTCGTCAACGGGCAGAAGGTCTGGACGTCGTACGCGACGGTCGCCGAGAAGTGCTGCTGCTACGTGCGCACGGACCCGCACGTACCGAAGCACAAGGGCATTTCGCTGCTGGTCGTCGACATGGACACGCCGGGCATCGAGGTGCGCCCGCTGCGTCACATCACCGGCGTCGCCGACTTCGCGGAGGTGTTCTTCACCGACGTGCGCGTGCCCCGCACCAACCTCGTCGGCGCGCCGAACGACGGCTGGCGCCTCACGCAGGGCTCACTCGCGCATGAGCGCGCCGGCCTGTGGGTGGAGGGCGTCGCCCGGCTCGAACAGGCGATCACCGGGCTGATCGACCTGGCGCACCGCCGTGGAGTGGCCGGCGACCCCGTCGTGCGGCGCAAGATCGCCGAGGCGTCGTCGCGTGCCACCAGCCTGCGGGCGCTGGGCTACAAGGGCATCACGTCGTTCGCGCGGCAGGGCGCGAGCCCCGAGCACTCGTACATGAAGCTCGCGACGTCCGAGGCCGGGAAGGCCTGCTTCGAGCTCGGCATGGAGATCCAGGGCGCCTACGGATCCGTGGTCGACGAGGAGCGCGGCGAGGAGGCCGGACGCTGGGCACTCGGCTTCCTCATCAGCTTCGCCAACACGATCGCCGGCGGCACGAGCGAGATCCAGCGCAACATCATCGCCCAGCGCGTCCTCGGACTCCCGCGGAGCTGAGCGGCGATGGACTTCACGCTCACCTCCGAACAGGAGCTGCTGCGCGACTCGGTGCGCGCGCTGCTGGCACGCGAGTGTCCGACGTCGCTGCTGCGCGCCCACATCGACGACCTCGGTGCCGGCGAACCGCTCTGGGCGCAGCTGCGCGAGTTCGCCGCGCTGGGCACAGGTGCAACCGTGGATCTCTGCCTCGTAATGGAACAGCTCGGGTACGTCGCCGCGCCGTCGCCGTTCTTCGCCATTACCTGCCTCTACGCGCCGGTCCTCGCGGCAATCGGCGAGTCCGACCTCGACGCAGTGCTCGCGGGGGAAGCCACCGGAACGGTCGCGCTGGCCGGGGCCGACGGCGCGTGGCATGCGAACGCCGAGTCGGCCAAGACCTTCGTGCCCGACGCCGCGACCGTCGACCTGGTGGCCGCGATCGACGCGAACCGCGCGGTCACCCTCCTCGCGGCTCCCCCGGTCCGGCGCATCGAGACCCTCGACACGACCCGCCAGCTCTACGACGTGGAGACCGGAGTGCCGGGCACCGCGGCAGGGGTGATCTCGCACGACGCGCTCTCCGGCGTGCTCGAGCGAGCGACCGTCGCCCTCGCCGCCGAGATGGTCGGCACGGCGCGGCGCCTGTTCGACATGTCTCTCGCCTACGCGACCAAGCGCGTGCAGTTCGGAGTGCCGATCGGCTCGTTCCAGGCGATACAGCACAAGCTCGCCGACATGAGCCTCGACGTCGAACGCGCCTGGAGCGCGGTGTACTACGCGGCGATGACCATTGACGCGGTCGCCGACGACCGCCACCGCGCCACGCACGCTGCCAAGGCCAGCGCCGGCGAGGCGGCCACGCGGGCCGCCAAGGACGGCGTCCAGATCCACGGCGGGATCGGCTTCACCTGGGAGCACGACCTCCAGTTCTTCATCCGGCGCGCCTACGGCGCCGAAGCCCTGCTCGGCCCCACAGGCTGGCACCACGACCGGCTCGCCGACCTGCTCATGTGAGGACTTCAGGCTGCCTGGATTCCGCCCAGAATATCGGCTTATCCCTATCTACTCATCGGATCCAAGCTATGATATTGCCATGCAGCAGCACCGCACACCCGGCCCCGAGACGCTCAGCCGCCTTTGCACCGGGCTCTTGATCCGGGACGCCCGCCGGTACTCGGGCCTCACGCAAGCCGAGCTGGCGCGCCGGCTCGGCACCACCCAGTCGGCCGTCTCGGCCTGGGAACGTGGCCACGACACGCCTCGGGTCGACACGCTCGCACGCATCCTTGCTGCCTGCGGGTTCGAGGCCGACCTCGTGCTCCGCCACCGCGACGACGTCGACCGCAGCCAGCTCGCGCTCCACCTCGCGATGCGTCCGGCCGAACGGGTCCGGATGCTGCACCGGGGCGTCGAGGCGGTCGGGCGCGCCCGACGAGCACACCCGGTGCCGATCGATGCCTGACCTCGACCGCTTCGAGCCCGAGCTCGTGTTGCGCGCGCTCGTCGGGAACGGGGTGGCGTTCGTGGTGATCGGCGGGTACGCGGCCACGCTGCACGGTTCCCCGTCGCTGACCCTCGACGCCGACGTGTGTGCGGCGCGTGATCGGGACAACCTGGAACGCCTGGTCGCGGCGCTGCGCGAGGTACATGCCCGGATCCGGACCGACGCGTTCCCGGAAGGGGTCGCGGTGACCCTCGACGCCCGGTTCCTCGAGCAGATGAAGATGGTGAACCTCGTGACCGACGGCGGGTCCTTCGAC
Source organism: Actinomycetota bacterium (assembly GCA_016870395.1). Classification (GTDB taxonomy): domain Bacteria; phylum Actinomycetota; class Acidimicrobiia; order IMCC26256; family JAENVU01; genus SHUZ01. The sequence continues at coordinate 7,385 of VGBT01000013.1, forward strand.
CTGGCGTTCGAACCCGCCGGCTTCCCGGAGGGCTACGCCGGGCTCGCCCCCCACGCGGTCGGCTACGACATCGACGGGCTCGTGGTCCCCACCGCGGCGCTGGCCGACATCATCCGCTCCAAGGAGGCCGCCGACCGACCCAAGGATCGCGCGGTCCTGCCGATCCTGAAGGCCCTCCAGGACGAGATCGCGTACCGCGAGCAGTCCTCCCCCGGCGTAATGCCCTAGGCAGGCGAGTCTCGAAGGTGCGTGGGTCAGCGTCGGCGCGGCCCGGGTCCGACCTCGGGTAATGGGCCGGGCCCTCCGATGCGCCGATTGGCTGCAATGGCCGCGGTTGCGGTCCTGCTGAGGGGCACGAGCTGCGCCGTGGTGTAGCGCGTCAGCCTCGCGCTCACCGGCGCGCCCGACGGTCCGAGCCGCGACCCGGCCCTCTCCGCGGACGGCGGTTCCGTGACCTTCACGTCGTCGGCGTCGAACCTCGTCGCGGGCGACACCATCGGCGTCTCCGACGTGTTCGTGCGCGCGTCGCCGTCCCCCGAGGTCGGCACGTTCAGCCCACCGACGGCCGTGCGCGCGGCGGCACAGGTGCCGTTCACCGTGTCGGGGCGCGGATTCCTGCCGGGTGCCCGCGTCGACGCCAGGCCGGGCACGACGGTCCACGTGCTGTCCGTCTCGCCGACCGAGATCGCCGGAACGCTCGACGTCGCTGCCGGCGCGGCGCTCGGCCCCCGCACGATCTCGGTGACCAACCTCGGCGGACCCGGCTTCGCCGTCGGACTCTGCCCCGACTGCCTGGCGGTCACGCAGCCCTGAGGGATTAGGATCTGACACGAGCGTCAGGTTCGAGTCACGGGGGGCTTATGCACGTCGATCTCGTCCAGCTGGCGGGGAGCCGAGGCCGCCTCAGCGAGGCACCGTCGGTCGACCAGGTGACCGCCGAGGTCATCCGTGGCGCGATGGAGACCATCTGCTTCGAGATGGCCGTCTACGTGTCGCGCACCGCCACCACGCCGATCCTCAACCAGTCGAACGAACGCAACGCGACGATCCTCGACGCGCAGGGCCGGCTGGCCGCACTCTCCGTGGGGATCCCGCAGTTCATGCTCACGTCCACGCTGCCGGTGCGCTTCGCGCTCGACTTCCTCGGCCCCGAGGAGTTCCACGAGGGCGACGTGTTCGTGGCGAACGACCCGTACCACGGCGGTGGGCACCTGCCCGACTACAACGTCTTCGCGCCCGTCTTTGCCGACGACGGCAACGGCGGCCGCCGCATGGTGCTCATCGCGAGCATCCAGTGCCACCACGGCGACACCGGTGGCGGTGTTCCCGGTGGCTACAACGTCACCGCGACCGACGTGTGGGGCGAAGGCGTCCGCTGGCCCGTCCTGAAGGTGATCGACCGCGGGGTCGAGCGACGCGACGTGCTCTATGCGCTGCAGGCGAACAACCGCATTCCGAGCTACATCGGCGACATCCGCGCGCAGATGGGCGCCGCGCAGCTCGCGGCGGACCGGCTCGGCGACGTCGTCGCCCGCTACGGCACCGTTACGGTCGAGGAGTCGGTGGACTACACGATCGACTACGCGGCCCGCCGCTTCCGCGAGGAGGTCGCCGCCTGGCCCGACGGCGTGTACGAGGCCGACGCGTACGTCGACCACGATCCGCTCGGCAACCCCGACATCCACCTGCACGTGAAGATCACCGTCGACGGCGACCGCCTCACCATCGACTACTCGGGCTCCGACGAGCGGCCCGAGATCCAGGCCTGGTCGACGTTCGGCAACACGCGCGGCTACACGATCGGCCAGATCGCCTCGATGATGGACCCGGAGATCCCCAAGAACGAGGGCTTCTTCGACCAGATCGACCTCGTCGTTCCCGCAGGATGCGTGCTGAACCCGTCTCCGGGGAAGCCGGTGAGCGCGGGCACGCACCACCCTGGTGCCGACGTCGGCGAGGTCATCGCCGTCGCCATGCAGGACGTCCTGCCCGACAAGGCCGTGCCCCAGTCGTACAAGACCGGGATCCCCACGATCATCGTGGGAACCGACCCGGTGACCGGGACGCAGTTCACCGACCACTCCGCCGAGGTGTACGCGGGCTGGTGCAACGCGGCGCGGGGCATGGACGCGTGGGGCGCGCAGAACGCCAGTTTCGGCAACCTGTGGAAGGCCACCGCCGAGATCAACGAGAGCCTCTACCCCCACATCCAGTGGGAGCGCGACTACCGCGTCGACTCGGGCGGTCCGGGACAGTGGCGGGGCCTGTGCGGCAGCCACTACGAGAAGGAGGTCTGCGTCGACGCGAAGGTCTACACGTACGTGGTCGGGATGAAGTACCCGATGCCGGGCATCTGCGGCGGACTCGCCGGTGAACCCAACAAGATGGTGATCCGGCACGGCTCGGCCGACCCGTTCACGGTCCGCCACACCGCCGACTGGGTGCCGATCGCGGCCGGTGAGCGCATCATGTACGACTACGGCGGCGGCGGCGGCTGGGGCGACCCGCTCGAGCGGAACCCGCACGCTGTCCTCGACGACGTCCTCGACGAGTACGTGAGCACAGAGGGCGCGCGCCGCGACTACGGCGTCGTGCTGACGGGTTCGCTCGCCGACCTGACCCTCGCGGTCGACCACGACGCGACGGAGGCGCTGCGCTCCGAGCGCCGTGGCGCGTCCGGGGCGTGACCGTGGGCTACCGGGTGGGCATCGACGTCGGCGGCACCTTCACCGACCTGATCTGCGTAACGCCCGCCGGCGAGGTGGTGCTCGACAAGACGCCGACGACGCCCGAGGACCAGTCGATCGGCGTGATGAACGGCCTCGCGCTCCTCGCAGAGCGATTCGCCTGCTCCCTGCACGAGCTGTGCGCGCAGCTCGACATCGTCGTGCACGGGACCACGACGGCCGACAACACGATGATCGAGATGAACGGCGCCCCCACCGGGCTCCTCGTGACCAAGGGCCACCGCGACGAGATCGAGATGCGCCGGGTGCACAAGGAGCAGATCTGGGACCCGTCGTACCCGGCCCCGCCCCCGATCGCCCGCCGCCGCGCGCGGATCCCGATCCCCGAGCGGATGAACCACGAAGGGCGCGTGCTGCTCCCCCTCGACGAGGAGGCCGTGCGGGCCGGGGTGCGGCGCCTGCGCCACCTCGGCGTCGAGTCGATCGCGATCATGTTCCTGTTCTCGTTCGTGAACCCCGAGCACGAACGGCGCGCGGCGGAGATCGTGCGCGAGGAGTTCCCCGACGTCTCCCACGTCTCGCTCTCCCACGAGGTGATGGCCCGGGGACCCGAGTTCGAGCGGGTGTCGACGACCCTGGTCAACGCCTACGTCGCGCCGCGCATCGCGGCGTACGTGGACCAGCTCCAGGAGAAGCTGCGCGACGCCGGCTACGCGGGCCAGCTCCTCATCATGCAGTCGACGGGCGGCGTGATGCCCCCTGACTACGTCGCCCGTCGCGCCGTGACCCTCCTGGCCAGCGGACCCACCGGCGGCGTGATGGGTGCGACGCTGGCCGCGAAGCGCGCCGGGATCGATGACTTCGTCGCGGTCGACATGGGCGGCACCAGCTTCGACCTCGCGCTGGTTCGCGGTGGGCGTCCGGAGATCAAGACCGACTGGAACTGGCGCTACCGCTACTACATCGGCCTGCCGATGGTCGACGTCCAGAGCGTCGGCGCGGGCGGTGGCTCGATCGCCCGCGTCCGTCAGGGCGCGCTGCTCGTCGGGCCCGACTCGGCCGGCTCCGCGCCCGGTCCCGTGAGCTACGGGCGCGGCGGCGACCGCCCGACCGTCACCGACGCCGACGCGGTGCTCGGCTACCTTCCCGAGGACGGCTTCGCGGGTGGGCGCATGACGCTCGACGTAGAAGCCGCGCGCGCGGCCATCGAGCGCGACGCGGCGGCGGCGCTCGGCGTGGACGTGGTCGAGGCGGCATGGGGCATCGAGCGGATCGTCAACGCCAACATGGCGAACGCGACCCGGCGGGTGCTCGCCGCCCACGGCGCCGACCCGCGGACCCTGGCCTTCATCGCGTACGGTGGAAACGGAGCGGTGCACGCCTGGGCCATCGCCGCGGAGCTCGGAATCCACCGGGTGCTCGTGCCGAGGGCCGCGCCTGCGTTCTCCGCGCTCGGCGTGCTGGTCGCCGACTACGTGGTCGATCTCGTCCGGTCGTACGTGGTGCCGCTCTCACAGGTCGACCTCGAGCGGATGCGCTCGCTCGCGCACGAGGTGCACGACGAGGCCCGCAAGGAGATGGAGCCGGCCGGGCTCGCCGACGACGCCACCACCGTCGAGCTGTTCGCGCAGATGTGCTACCCGGGTCAGAACTTCGACATGAGCGTGCCGCTGCCCGAGGGCGAGACCCTCGCCGAGTCCGACCTCCTCGAGCTCGCGGAGCGCTTCCACACCCAGCACGAGCGCGACCGCGGGTTCTGCTTCCGCAACCAGCAGCCTCTGGTGCGCGGCGTCCGGCTCGTCGCCCGGTCCGAGACGCCCAAGCCCGACCACTTCGCCGAGACCGGCACGGTGCTGGACCCGTCCGCCGCGCTGAAGGGACACCGCGACGCGTACTTCGGCGTCGCGTTCGTGGCCACGCCGGTCTACGACGGCCCCGCCCTCGCGCCGGGTTGCACGATCTCGGGCCCGGCGCTGATCGAGGAGCCGTTCACCGTGGTGGTGATCCCACCGGGCGCGACCGCCACGCTCGACACCGCCGGCAACTACGAGCTGACCCTCGGGTAGCGCGCCGCGCGCCTGGGCGCAGGCCCGCAGTTGTTGCCGTCGGGGCGTCTCCACGGGATTCTGGCATCAGCAGACCGCGACTATCGCAGTCTGCTGACGCCAAAGCGTTGGTGACGCAGGACCCGGCGTAAGCCGCTCTCCGAGGCCTACCGGGCCCGCTGGCCGCGAACGCCCGAGCCCGAGCTGCTCGTGGTGATCGACCGTCGCATCGGCGCGCCCGCTACCTGACCGTCTGCTCCCAGGGCACCGCGTGCTCCGCGATGACCGTGCAGTCGAACCGTTCCTCCGCGATCCGACGCGCCTCGTGCTCGGCCTGGGCGGGATCCTCCGCCTCGACGAGCAGCATCGCGACACCGTTGCCCTCGGCTCGATCGAGCGTGTGGATGGCGACTCCGTAGGTCACGGTCTCGGGCCTTTCTCTCGGCCCCTCGCGTCGCGAGCGGCTCCTGCCCATTCTCAACGCATCGGCATGGTTGCGCGTTCCATTGACCGCACAGCCTCGATTTCGGTGAACACCGGTGAAACCTTGGTCGATCGCCGGATCGGCACCTATCCCGGCGGCGCGGTGTCGAAGTGCTGGGGGTCGGGCGTGTCGCCGAAGGAGCCGCCCCAACGCCATCCGATCGCCGCGAACGCACCGTGCACGACGTCGCCCTCGTGGACCATCCCCGCCTCCTGGCGCGCCCGGTCGCGGTAGGGCTCGGACCTGGGATCGAGCAGATGTCCGTCGGGATACACGTAGGGGTTCTGGCGGGGGTCGATGTCGATCGCGAGCCCGTAGGCGTGGCGCGACCAGCCCGTGCCGCCCGTGACGGCCCGGCAGTTGAACGCCGAGGTGTTGTTGGCCAGCACGGACGCTTCGTCGCTCCCGCCGTAGTCGTCGACCAGCTGCATCCGCTCGATCGGGAATCGCGCCTCGTAGAGCGTGCGCAGCACCCCGACGAGCCGCTCGGCCCACGCCGCGTGCACCACGAGCTCGCCGGTGTGGGCCGCGCCGTCAAAGCCCCAGTACGTGACGTGCAGCAGACGCAGGCCAGCGAGTGGCACCGGACAGCCGGGACGCCATGAGACGCCGGTCATGCGCGCCTGCGTCGCCGGGTCGATCGGTGCGATCGTCGCCGCGAACTCGGGCGGAACCGTGCTCGGCGGGTTCGCAGGCACGACGGTCGTCGCAATGGTCGCAGGACGCGACGTCGGCGAGGTGTCGGCCGCGCCGGAGCCTCCTCCGCCTCCGCACCCACCCACGCCGACGAGACCCACCGCCAGCACCCCGGGCAGGAGCACCGTCCGAGGCCCGCGACTCCCGCGCCGACCCCGACCGCACGACCGCCGGCTGACAACCATGTCAGGTAGTGTGCCGCGCCGATGGCGGGCCCGGTGCGGTTCCTCTCACCTCAGGAGCATGCCGTGCTCGAGGCGGCCTGCGAGCGGTGCATCCCGGCGACCGACGCGCACCCCGGCGCACGGGCGCTCGGCGTTGCCGACTACATCGACGGGCTGCTCGGCGCCTTCCTGGTGGACCCGCCCCGCATCTGGGCGGGCGGCCCGTTCTCCGGCCGCCACGGCGGCGAACCCGGCTTCGACACCTACCTCCGGCTCTCGAGCCTCGAGGAGCTCGCCTGGCGCACCCGCATCGAGGGCTCCCAGGGGATTCCCGAGCGCGAGCGCCTCGGCCCGGTGAAGGGCTGGCAGCAGGAGTACCGCGACGGCATCGCCGCGCTGGGCGCCGACTACTGCGACTGCGACGGCGAGGAGCAGGACCGTCGCCTCGACGCGCTCCCCGGCTTCAAGGCCCTCTGCTACGAGCACGCGTGCGAGGGCGCCTACGGCGCGCCGGAGTACGGCGGCAACCGTGGCGGAGCCGGATGGCGGGCAATCGGCTTCCCGGGTGACGTGGCGCCCCGCGGATATACCGATGCCGAAGTCAGCGAACGTCCGTGAGCGACTGCGACGCGGCGATCGTTGGCAGCGGGCCCGCGGGCGCCACCGCGGCACACGTGCTGACCGAGGCCGGCTGGTCGGTGATCGTGCTCGAAAAGGGCCGCAACCATCTCCTCGACCTCGAGCCGCCCTTCGGCCCGCTCGGCGCGGTCAGCAACGACGAGCTCAAGCTCACTCGCCGCCACTTTCTCGGCCCCGACCCATGGCTCGAGCCGCGCACCTACCGCCGATCGGCCAGCGACGGCGATCGCCTCGAGACCGGCGACGTCAACAATCTCCCCTCCACCGTCGGCGGCGGTGGCTCTCACGCCGACGGCAAGCTCCCTCGTTTCCGGGAGGAGGACTTCCGGATCCTGAGTCACCAGGGCGCCGTCGAGGGCGCGGAGCTCGTCGACTGGCCCTTCGGCTACGACGAGGTCGAGGCCTGCTATGCGGAGGCGGAGCGAGTGGTGGGTGTGGCCGGGGAGGCAGGCGCGAACCCGTTCGCCTCGTGGCGCGCGGACCCCTTCCCGATGCCGCCGGGACCGGACATGTACTGCGCACGGCTCACGAGCGAAGCCGCCACGCGCCTCGGCTACCACCCGTACCGCGCCCCCACGGGCGTGAACAGTGTCGAGTACGACGGACGGCCCGCGTGCAACAACTGCGGGTTCTGCGCGTACTACGGCTGCCCGATCGAGGCCAAGGGCGATCCCGTCGCACCGCTCCGGCACGCGCTGCGCACCGGGCGTTGCGAGCTCCGACCCGAGTCGGTGGTGACCGACGTCCTGGTCGACGGCACCGGTCGCCGGGCACGTGGCGTGCGGTACCTCGACCGCGAGCTCGACCTCCACGAGATCTCTGCCCGCCACGTGATCCTCGCCGGTGGCGCGTTCGAGACCCCCCGCCTGCTCCTGCGCAACGGGCTGGGCAACCCCGACGTCGTCGGGCGCTTCCTGTCGTTCCACTTCCAGACCTTCGTCCTCGGCATCTTCGACCACCGCCTGCACGGCCACCGCGGTCGCGCCGTCACCCATTTGATGGACGACCCGATTGTGGGAGACGGCGACGTTGCCGCAGCCGCGCGCGACGCGGGCCTCCCGTTCCTGCGCGGCGGCATCGTCGAGCACGGTGCGGCGAGTGGCCCCGTTATGGAAGCACTGCACTCCCCCGCAGGACCGATGCACTCCCGCCTCATGGTCGACTCGCCACTGCGCGACTGCATGGCGGCATTCACGATGCAGGGCGAGGACCTCCCGGTCGCGACCAACCGCGTCGACCTCGACCCGCAGGTACGCGACGTGTACGGCATGCCCGCGGGACGGGTCACGTACGCGCCCCACCGGCACGAGGTCGCATGCGCCGAGCACTGGGCCCCGCGGCTGGAGCTCGTGATGCGCGAGGCCGGCGCGCAGCGCACCTTCTGGGCGACTTCACCCGCGCTGCCGGGGACGCGGGGCGATCTCCCGGGATTCCGCGCGCCGATGTCACGCCACATCATCGGTACCGCCCGCATGGGCGACGACCCGCGCACCAGCGTGTTCGACCGTTGGCAACGTCTCCACGGCATCGACAACGTGATGTGCGCCGACTCGTCGGTCTTCCCGACGAGCACCGGCTACGGCCCGACGCTCACGATCGTCGCCCTGGCGATCCGAGCGTCACGCGCGCTCGCGGGACTCGACCCGCTCCGCTCCAACCGAGCGCGCCCCTAGCTCTCACGGAACTGTCGCGTTTTCCTCACGCCCAAGCGTGAGGTACCCGCGACAGTTTCGCCGAGGTGGGTCAGGCTGCTCGAGCACGAGCTCCTGCTCGAGCACGAGCTCCTGCTCGGGCCGCAGCACCCGTTCGGGCACCGGCTTCAAGTCCTTCACGATGCCGACCCAGCTCAGCGCGACCAGGAAGTAGTACGTGATGTCGACCTCCCACCAGAAGAATCCCTGGCGGGCGGAGGCCTGGAAGTGGTGGTGGTTGTTGTGCCAGCCCTCACCGCCGGTGAGCAACGCGAGCAGGAACGAGTTGCGGCTGGTGTCCGGCGTCTCGTAGCGACGGCGACCGAACACGTGCATCAGGCTGTTGATCGAGAAGGTGGTGTGCCACAGCACCACGGTCGACCAGAAGAACCCGACGACCAGACCCGGCCATCCGCCGATGAGGTACGCGGCGATCCCGTACGCCCACGGCGCGACCCAGTCGTGGCGGTTCAACCACACCAGCTCCGGGTACTTCGCGAAGTCCTTGATGCCGTCGTAGTTGGTCGGCTTGAACTTGTCGCAGAGGATCCACCCGACGTGGCTCCACCAGAAGCCCTTGCGCGGCGAGTGCACATCGGCGTCGGTGTCGGACCAGCGATGGTGGTGACGGTGGTTCGCCGCCCACCACAGCACGCCCTTCTGTGCCGTCGCCTGCGCCTGGAAGGCGAACACGAGCTGCCAGAAGCGGTTGAGCCTGTAGGCGCGGTGCGAGAAGTACCGGTGGTAGCCGGCCGTCACGAAGATCGACCGCACGGCGAACATCCCGAAGAACAGCCAGACCGCGGTCCACGTGATCCCGGTGAAGATCACGGCGAGGCAGAGCAGGTGCACCAGGAAGAACGGGATCGAGTGAGCCCAGTTGACGCGCTCGTCTGCGGGCCGGGTAAGGCGGGTCATCGTCCTCGGCATCGGCACTCAGCCTACCTACCGGCAGGTAGGGAGCACCATCGGAGCCGCGGAAACGCGCTGACCAGCCCCGATGGGCGACGACCGAGCCGCGACGCGACGGCGGGGGCCGGCAGTGCCGGCCTTTGTGTCCCAGCAGTCCGCGAGAATGCCCCGGTGAGGACCGCGGCAGTGCTTCTCGACTTCTACGGCACCCTGGCCCGCGCGACCGGTTGGGTCGGCGCCGACGAGGTGCTCGCCGACCACGGCTACACGCTCGACGACCGGGCCCGCGCGATCTACTTCGCCGACGGCCTCGACGGCGTGGAGCATCACGAGCACTCCCAGAGCCGCGATCACTACGTGGCCTGGCAGCGCGAACGCACCCTCGCGATGCTCGCCGCGTCCGACGTGCACCCAGGCGAGTACGAGGTCATCCTCGAGAAGCTCCACGCCGGCGCGGCAAACCGGGCGATGGAGGCCTACGACGAGGTCCCCGAGGTGCTGGCCGAGCTGCGCGACCGGGGCCTGGCCGTGTTCATCTGCTCGAACTGGGACTGGGACCTGCGCGAGGCGGTCGAGGAGTCGGGCCTTGAGGATCTGGTCGACGGGATGGTGTCCTCGGCCTGGGTCGGCGCGCGGAAGCCGCACCCGCGCATCTACGCGGCCACCCTCGCGGAAGCCGGGATCCCGGCCGCCGCCGCGCTCTTCGCGGGTGACACCTGGGGCCCCGACGTCGAGGGACCGCTTGCCCACGGCTTGCGACCGGTCTACCTCCGCCGCGACGATCATTGGCCGGACAGCACATGCCCGCACGACGAACCGAGCGGGCGCGGCGTCGCCGTGGTCACCGATCTGCGGGGCCTCCTCGCCGAGCTCTGACCGGGGGCGTCAAGGTCAAGCTGCTACAGCGGATGCTCTAGGGGGAAGGCGTATGGAGACAAAGGGCCTGCACCACGTCAACCTCCGGGTCGACGATCTCGACGTCGCGCGCCGGTTCTACGTCGAGGTGATGGGCTTCGAGGAGATCGACCGCCCCGATTTCGGCTTCGCGGGTGCGTGGTTCCGAATGGGAGCGCATCAGCTGCACCTCCAGACCACGGATCACCCCGAGACCAAGAGTGGCGACCACTTCGCGCTCCACGTCGCCGACTGCGCCGCGTGCGCCGCCGAGCTGGAGGCCAAGGGTGTCGACGTCCTGCGCCTCGACGGCGTGCCGGGCGCCGGGGTGCAGGCGTTCCTGCGCGACCCGTCGGGCAACCTCATCGAGCTCAACCAGCCGACCGTCTGACCCGATCCGGAAGAGCGAAGGTGGGCGACGAGATCCTCGAAGACGGCTGGCAATCCTCCACCCCGGAGTCCGACACGCTGCTGCGCGCGTAGGTCGTGGGTTGGGTCGGCTGGATCACGGAGCCGGCCCGCGCGCTCGTCGACGACGACGTTGTCGCGCTCGACGCGGGCTCGGACTTCTTCCTCGCCGACACAGCGATCCTCCTGCATCCACAGGACGCCGCGTCGTTGCGGGCGACGGTCGAACGGCTGGCCGACTTCTACGCGGGCGGCTTCGGCGGGCCCTCGATCGTGATGTCGCCATGGCCCACCCCACCCCTCGACGACCTGGGCTGCGGGCTCGTCGGGCATCCGCCCTTCATTCTCCGACCGCAGGGCGAAGCGCCCCCTCCCGACCCGGACGGGCTCAAGATCGTGGAGACCCACGACGCCCGCACGCAGGCCGACTGGGCCAGCCCGTGTACGAGCGCATGGGCTACCCGCGAGTGTCCCGCCTCACGCGCTGGACCGCCGGCCGGAACCGGCCGTGAACGCGACCCGGCCCCCGGCGAGCCGGGGGCCGGGCACTCGATCGAAGGATCCGGTTAGGCAGGTCGGACGTTCTGCGCCTCTTCGCCCTTGCGGCCCGGCGCCACGTCGAACTCGACCGTCTGACCCTCCTCGAGGGTGCGATAGCCGGTCATCTGGATCTGCGAGTGGTGCACGAAGACATCGGGCTGACCCTCACGTGAGATGAAGCCGTAGCCCTTCTCCGAGTTGAACCACTTCACGGTACCTGTTGCCATCTACCTGTTTCTTTCCTGGTGCTTTGGGGCGGCCGGCTGGCGAGCCCTCGATGGTGCGTCAAGACGGTAGCAGCCCGCCACGGTCGCCCCCAACGACGCGCTCACGGCTCGCACCCTCATCTCGGCAGGCCCAGCAACCGCTCGCCGATGATGGTGCGCTGCACCTCCGACGTGCCCCCCGCGATCGACGCCGCCTTCGACCACAGCCACTGCCGCGACCACTTCCCGGCGAGCGGGCTCTGCGGCCCCAGCACCCCGAGCGCGACCTCGGCCATGTGCTGGGTCATGTCGGTCCACGCCAGCTTGGTGACGCTCGACTCGGCGCCCGGCTCGACGCCCTTCGCGACCCGGGAGAGCGTGCGCCAGTTGTGGAGTCGCAGCACCCGCAGCTCCACGAAGCTCTGCGCGAGGGCGTCGGAGACCTCCACGTCGTCGAGCGCCGAGCCTGGCGCGCCGGCAGGCCGCTGCGCGGCGAGTGCGTAGAGCTCGTCGAGGTACACCTCGTGCACCACCTGCTCCTTGAACGGGAACGCGGTACCCCGCTCGTGGGCAAGCGTCGTGTTGGCAACGGCCCAGCCCTGGTTCATCCCCCCCACCAGATGGTCCTCGGGCACGAACACCTCGGTGAAGAACACCTCGTTGAACTCCGCTTCCCCGGTGATCTGCACCAGCGGCCGGATCTCGATTCCCGGGGCCGTCATGTCGACCACGACGTAGGAGATGCCGCGGTGCTTCGGTGCATCCGGGTCGGTGCGCACGAGCGCGATGCCCCATCGCGCGTACTGCGCGTACGACGTCCACACCTTCTGCCCGTCGAGGAGCCACCCGCCTTCGACCGGCGTCGCGCGCGTGGAGAGCGACGCGAGGTCGGAACCGGCGTCGGGCTCGCTGAACAGCTGGCACCAGATCTCCCCGGCATCGAGGATGCGCGGGAGCCAGCGCGCCTTCTGCACGTCGGTCCCGTGGGCGAGCAGCGTCGGACCGGCGAGGTTGATGCCGACGCGGTTCACCGGCTGAAGCGCTCGCGAGCGCGCGTACTCCATGTTGTAGAGCGCCACCTGCACCGGGGACGCGCCGCGGCCCCCGTAGGCGGCCGGCCAGTGCACCCCCACCCACCGGTCGGCGGCGAGCTTGGCCTGCCACGCCCGACCCCACGCGATCTCCTCGTCGAGCGACGCGAAGGCCGGTGGGAGCTCGAGGTTCGCGGCAAGCCACGCGCGGATCTCGGCCGCGAACGTCAGCTCCTGCGCGCTCAGCGAGAGGTCCACTTCACAGGTCCCAGAACTGCTCGCGCCGGTAGTGCACGAACGACGCCGCCAACGCATCCTCGTCGTCCGGTGCGAACGGGCGGTACGCGGTCTCACCTCGAAGCCGGACGAACACCGGATCACCGCCGACGCGGTCACGGCGCCACTTCTGGTGGACGAGTGTGCGCTTCACGATCTTGTTGGTGCCGGTCGTCGGGGGATCGCCGAGGAGACGCACGTAGCGCGGCCGCCACTTCGGGCCGACGTCGGGGAGGCCGTCGACCCACGCCGCGAACCCGGCCGGATCGAAGCTCGCGCCGTCGCGCAGGACGAGCCCGGCCATCACCTGATCGCCGGCCTGGTCGTCGGGCACCCCGTACACGGTGGCCAGCACGACGTCGGGGTGATGGCGCAGCGCCTCCTCGATCGGGCCGGCCGGGAAGTTCTCGCCGTCGACGCGGATCCAGTCGGCGTTGCGACCGGCGAAGTAGAGGTACCCGTCGTCATCCAGGTAGCCGAGGTCGCCCGACCAGTACCAGCCGAAGCGAGTGGTCCTCGCGGTGGCCTCCGGGTTGTTGTAGTAGCCCTCGAACGGGCCCGCGCCGCCGGTGTTCACGATCTCACCAACGCACGCCTCTGCGTTGGTGAGCCGTCCGTGCTCGTCGAACCGGGCGCGCGGCTTCTCGTTGCCGTCGTCGTCGACGACCTTCACGCCCTCGCCCGCCCGACCGAGCGCCCCTGCGCGCTCCTCCACGTCGCGGTTCACCGCCACGCCGCCCTCGGTCGCGCCGTAGGCGTCGATCACGTCGACGCCGAAGCGCCGAGAGAACGCGTCGACCACCTCGGGCGAACCCTCGTTGCCGAACGCTACCCGCAACGGGTTGTCGGCGTCATCGGGCCGCTCGGGCTGCGCGAGGAGGTACGCAAGCGGCTTGCCGGTGTAGTTGAAGTAGGTCGCACCGTAATGGCGCACGTCGGCCAGCCAGCGCGAGGCGGAGAACCTCCGCGCGAGGCCGACGGAGCACCCGTACACGAGCGACGGCGCCCATCCCACCTGGACCGCGTTGGAGTGGAACAGCGGCATGCACACGTAGCCGATGTCGTCGGGCCCGAGGTCCATGATGATGCCCATCCGGTTGCCGGTGACCATCAGGCGGCGCTGCGAGCAGATCACCGCCTTGGGCGCGTCGGACGTGCCGCTCGTGAAGATCAGACCCCATGGTGTGTCGACGCTCGGCTCGAGCCCGGGATCGCCGTCGTCGTAGGCCGCGAGCGCATCTTCCAGACCCTCCCCCACCACGAGGACCGGCGGCAGCTGGTCGAGCACGGGCTCGAGCAGCTCGAGATGCTTCGGCTCGGTGACCACGAGCCCGCAGTCGGTGTGGCGCGCGTCGCGGAGCAGGTGCTCGCCGCGCCGGGTGTGGTTGAGGCCCACGACCGCGGCGCCGGCGAACGCCGCACCGCCGAAGGCGAACAGGTACTCGGGCCGGTTGTCGAGCAGGACCGCGACGTGACGCGGGCGCCCCTCCGGCAACCGGTCGAGCAGGAGGTTCGCCCACCGGCGCGACTCGGCGACGTACTCGGCGTGCGTCCAGACCCGATCCTCGAACCACACCGCGGGCCGGTCGCGGGTCGCCGGGTCGCTCGCGTTGCGCCGCAACAGCGCGGCCGCGTTCGGCGCGGGCAGCGGCGCCTGGCCGGGGGCCGGAACCGCGCGCCGGCGCAGCGGCGTCGCGGCCGGGTCCGTCATGGCCGGGCCCGGGTCTCAGAGGAACCTGACATCGGCGTCATGCTATGCGGGAGCACGGCGAGGCCGCGAGAGCGGGAGAAGGGGCGATGGCCAGCGCAGGTCACCTGCCGGCGAATGACCGTATCCGGCCTCAGCCGATCGCGCCGGCCTCGCGCAGCGCCCCGAGGCGGGCGTCGTCGTAGCCGCACACCTCGCGCAGCACCGCATCGGTGTGCTCGCCCACGGTCGGCGCCTTCGTCGGCACCAGGGGCTTCTCGCCTGCCACCTTCACCGGGAAGGGCAGCTGCTCCGCCCCGAGCGCCTCGGTCGGGAACCATGCGAACCGGTCGCGGAACTGCGGGTCGTCTGCCACCGTCTTGGGCGTGTTGACCGGCGCGATCGGCACGTCGACCTCGACGCCGAAGTCGACCCACTCCTTCGTCGTACGTGCCCCGAAGATCGCCGTGAGCTCCCGCTGGAGCTCACGGTTGCCGCGTGCGTGGTCGCCGTACTCGGAGCCCGGCCACCGCTCGAACAAGTCGCCCCGGCCGACCGCCTCACAGAAGCTCCGCCAGAAATGCTGCTCGCTCGCCATGAACAGCACGTACCCGTCGTTCGACGCGTACACCTGGTAGCGCACGCCGCCGCGCATCCCCGCAATCGCGGGTTCACGCCGCACGTAGTCGTCGGCCGCGTTCCCCGTGACCTCGGTCTGCGGGCGTTCGTACGCGCGGTACGTCTCCTCGCGATACCAGTCGAACGCCGCGGCCGAGTCCGACTGCGCGAGCTCGAGCTCGGCGCCCTCGCCGGTCGCCCGCGCTTTGATGACGGCCGCCAGGATCCCGAGCGCGCCGTAGAGCGGTCCGGCGTTGATTCCGATCGAGACATGGTCGGGGATCGCGGGGAAGCCCTCCTCGTCGATCTCCGGTGCGAAGATGCCGGCCCACGCGTCATATGCGATGCCGTGGCTCGCCAAGTCGCGGTAGGGACCCGTCGCCCCGTACCCCGAGATCGTGCACTGCACGATCCTCGGGTTCACCGCCCGCAGCCGGTCGAACCCGAGACCGCGCCGGGCCAGGCCGCCCGGGCGCATCGCCTCAACGACGACGTCGCTCTCGCGCACGAGGTCGCAGAAGATCGCGATCCCGTCGGCGGTGCGCAGGTCGAGCACCACGCTGCGCTTGCCCCGGTTCACATGGAGGTGCATGAGCGACGTGCCCTCCACGATCGGCCAGGTCATCCGGCGCACGTAGTCGCCGCTCGGTGGCTCGACCTTGATGACCTCGGCGCCAAGGTCGGCCAACGCAGTCGTAATGGCGGCCGGGCCGAGCATCGAGCACTCGACGATGCGCACCCCGGCAAGCAGCGGTGTCCCCATGGGCGGGGGACGCTACCGGCCGGACCCCGCTCCGGGCAGGTCGGCCCGCGACACCCCGAGTGGACTACTGCCGGGTGGCCCGGGCCATGTAGAACCAGAGCGGGAACGGCGCCTGCGCGGCCTGCATCGCCCGGCGCGCCGCCAGCACGACCCGCCCGGCCGCGCTGACCTCGTAGAACCACGCCTCGGCGGCACCCGGGTCGGGCGGCCCGTCGACGAGCGCCAGCGACGCCTCCTCGTAGTACGCGCGGACGTCGTGCGCGGCGCTCACCGGGTCGCCGGGGAGACCGGCCTGGGTCCAGTCCACACCGTCTGCGATCCGGACGAACGCCGCCACCAGGTCGGACACTCCGTCGGCGTCGGCTACGCGCCCGACCGAGGTGCGACCCGTGGCGGTCCGCGTCCGCTCGTAGGCGTCGCGCAGGGCTCGGGCCTCGTCGACGGCCTCGGGCACCGACGGGTCGAAGCGGGGCGGCAGCGCACACGACAGGGGTGCGGCGTCGTCGAGCTCGATCACCTCGGGATGGGTCTCGAGCACCGGGCCCTCCGGCGCGTCGAGCAGCGCGAACGCGCGCCGCGCCACGTCGTGCTGGAAGTCGGCGTCGCCGGGCCGGCCGAGCGGCCGGCCGAGCGGGAACTCGCAGTACAGGGCCCGGGGCGGGTGCATCTTCTCGGCGACGGGGAGAACCGACACGAGCGCCACCGTGGCGATGCCAGCCGCTTCGAACACATGCGCGAGCACACACACGGTGCGCGTGCAGAGCGGTCAGACCGGTGTGAGCAAAACGATGTCGACGCCGTCGTCGCGCAGGATCCGCGCGGCGCGTGGACCGGAGTCGAGCCGCACCTTGGTCACCGTGTCGTCCTGGTTGCCCGCGAACGCGACGTGATGCGGCGCGACCGCACCAATGACCCCCCGGGCCGCGAGCTCCTCGAGCCGGTCGATCGGGTACACCACGTCGAGGTCAGCGGCGAAGCCCGCCCTGTCGAAGTTTGGACTCCAGTGACCCATCACCAGGTCGCGCGTCTCCCGAGCGAGCACTCGATACCCGGTGTCCGCAGGTCCGTAGCGCTCGTCGCCTACCTCGTGCAGCGCGGCAGTCGTGACAATCGCGACCGTGGCGTCGCCGAGCGGCACCGGGACGGTCCACGACGTGCCGTCGATCTCGGGAACCGGCAGATTCGCTGCGTACTCCCGCATCGCCGCGTCCGCGCCACCACCGCTCACCAGACCGCTCGCAAGCTCGCCCGACCGCCGCTCACCGGACCGCTCATGCCGGGGCCTCCACTTCGAGATGGTTGAACTCGCTCGGCAGCGAGTCGTACAGGTCGGCCACCAGATCGTCGCGCACGCTGCGGTACTCAGCGTCGTCCCACAGGTTGCGCCACTGATGCGGGTCCTCGTTGACGTCGTAGAGCTCGCCTTCGATGCCCTCGTAGTGCACGCCGCACTTGGTCAACACGTTCTCGCCCCAGTGCTTCTCCAGGCCGTTCGGCTCGCCGTCGGTCGACGGCTCGTAGGCCGTGCACAGCCAGCCGTCGCGGTAAATCGAGCGCGAGTGCATGCCGTAGCCGGGGAACTGGCTGTCCCACTCGCACAGCACACGCTCGTGGCCGCCTTCACCGTCGGTCGAGGGCAGCGCGCTCCCCTGCATCCATTCGGCGGGCTCGACGCCTGCGATCGCGCAGAACGTGGGCGCGAGGTCGAGCTGGCCGACCGGGTCGGTCACCTCGGCAGGCGCGACGCCGGCCGACGGGGCCGGGCGCCAGATCAGTGGGAGGTGCATCAGCGCGTCGGTGTGGAACGGTCCCTTGTAGACGAGGCCGAAGTCACCCTGGAGCTCGCCGTGGTCGGTGGTGAAGATCACGTCGGTGTCGTCACCCCAGCCGCGCGCCGCGATCCGGTCCAGCACGCGACCGGTCGCCTCGTCGATGAGCTCGTTCATCACGTGAGCCCGTGCGTTGATTTCCCGGATCTGGTCGTCGGTGAGCGTTCCCGGGCAGAACGTCATCGGCCCGCCCTCGGCGTTCGAGAACGTGCCCTCCCACCACTTCAGCCAGTGCGCCGGCTTCTGGGCCAGCACCTCACGGATCGCGTCGGGCGAACCCGGGTGGCCGGGCGGCAGGTCGAGGTCGCGCCAGTCGACGCGACGCATCTCGGATGCGGGCGGGTCCCACGGATGGTGCGGGTCTGGGAAGCTGAGCCAGAGGAACCAGTCGTCGTCGTCACCCACCGTGTCGAGCCAGTCGATCGCGCGGTCGGCGGTCCAGTCGGTGTGGTACCACTCGCGTGCGATCGGGTTGTGCTTCGTCTCCGGCGCACCGGTGTCGCCGCCGGGCTCGGCGCCGAGCAGCGGCGCAAAGCTCTCCAGGTGCTCGGGGTGGTGCTCGGCGAGCCACTTGCCGTAGTGCAGGATCGGACGGCCGCGGAACGCGGCGACGTGCGCCGCGTTGATCGAGTAGTCGAAACCGCGCCAGGGCCCCGTGTCGCCACGGATCCAGCGCGAGTTCTCCTCCCAACGTCCCTGCATGTCGAACGCGGGCTCGAAGTGCGCCTTGCCGACGAGCGCGGTCTTGTACCCCGCCTGCTCCGACAGGTAGGCCGCGACGCTCGGCGCGTCCTCGGGGAGCGGCACGCCGTTCGCGACCACCCCGTGCGTCCGCGCGTACTGACCCGTCAGGATCGTGCAGCGCGCCGGCATGCACACCGTGTTCTGGTTGTACGCGCGTCGGTAGGTGATCCCCCCGGCCGCGAGGCGGTCGGCGACGGGAGTGCGCGCGATCTGCCCACCGTTGCAGCCCAGGCTGTCGTAGCGCTGCTGGTCGGTCGTGACGAACAGGATCTTGCGACCCACGGGCAGCTCCTCCCACCAGGCCGGCCCAAACTGGTGCGGAGGATGACACTTGACAGCCCGGCTGTCAATAGTTACGGTCGGGCGGTGGTCGCAGCCCAGGAGCCGGACGCCCCCGAGCACGAGCCCACCCGTGCACCGGTCGACGGCCGGCGCCTGCGCACCGAGCGGGGCCGCGCCGGCGTGGTCGACGCGATGCTTTCCCTCTACGAGGACGGCAACCCCGCCCCCGGCGCGGCCGAGATCGCAGCGCGAGCGGGCGTGTCCGAGCGCTCGGTCTTCCGCTACTTCGAGGACCTCGAGTCCCTCGCCCGCGAGGTCATCGATCGCCAATTCAGCCGCATCGGCGCCGAGTTCGCCCCTCCGAGCTCGCACGGTTCGACCGAAGAGCGCATCGAGGCGCTGGCCGAGCAGCGCGTACGCATCCACACCCGGATCGCGCCCGTCGCGCGGGCGGCGCTGTTGCTCGAGCCGACGGTGAGCGCGGTCGCCGAGGGCCTGGCGTTCCGACGCGCGACGCTACGCGAACAGGCCGCGGCGCTCTTCGCCGACGAGTTGTCACGGCTGGGCGCACGCGAGCAACGCTTGGCATCCGCCGCGCTCGACGCTGCCACGTGCATCGAGACCGTCGAGTACCTGCGCGAGCACGCCGGACTCGGTCCCGCGGACATGCAGGCCGTGATCGTGCAGACCCTGCGCGCGCTGCTGTGCCAACCGAAGGGACACCGATGACCGCGCACCACTACCCTACCGACGAGGTGCTCGGAGCACTCGCGGCGTCGACCGACGACACACCCGTCGTCATGGTCAACCTGAACCGCTATCGCGACCGGGCGGAGTACCCGGCCGATACGCCCGAAGCCGGACTCGGCCTGTCGGGACGCGAGGCCTACCTCCGCTACGGCATCGTCGCGCACGCCGCGATCACGTCGGTCGGCGGCCGGATCCTCTGGGCGGCCGACGCGAACGAGGTGGTGATCGGCTGCGAGCACGACCGCTACGACGAGATCATCGCGGTGTGGTATCCAAACCGAGCCGCGTTCCTGACCCTCGCGGCACATCCCGGGTACCCGGAGTCGCATGTGCACCGCGACGCCGGGGTCGAGCAGGCAATGCTCCTCGCGGTCGACGCCGAGGCAGAGCCCGTGCTGCGCAACCCGTTCGACCCCGTGTGATGAAGGTCACGCTCCTCGGCACCGGCTCGCCGATCCCGGCCCCCGACCGGGCCGGACCGGCCACTCTCGTCCAGGCGGGCGCGGTGAACCTCGTGTTCGATGCCGGGCGCGGCGTGCTGATGCGCCTCGCCGCCGCCGGCCTGATCCCGCCGTTCGTCCACCGATTGCTGCTGACCCATCTCCACAGCGACCACACCACCGACGTGAACGACTTCGTCACGACGCGCTGGGCGATGTCCCCCGTCGAGAACCCGCTTCCGGTCACGGGTCCACCGGGCACCGCCGCGTACGTCGAGCGCCTGCTCGCGATGCTCGCCGACGACATCGGCTACCGGCGCGCCCACCACCAGGACCTCGGGTGGGACCCCGGATGCGACGTCGTCGAGCTGCTCGAGGGCCCGCATCCCGACGACCCGGTGTTCGCCGAGCACGGCGTCCGGATTCTCGCGGCACCCACCGATCACCGACCCGTCGCGCCGACGATCGGCTACCGGGTGGAGCACGAGGGCGGCACGGTCGCGATCGCGGGCGACACCCTGCCCTGCACAGGGCTCGAACGGCTGTGTGCAGGTGTCGACGTGTACGTGCAGACCGTGATCCGCCCCGACCTGATCCAGTCCATGCCGGTCAAGCGCATCCAGGACGTGCTCGACTACCACTCCTCCGTCGAGGACGCGGCCCGAACGGCCGCGACGGCCGGTGTGCGCACGCTGGTGCTCACCCACCCGGTACCCGCGCCCTTCCCGGGTACCGAGGACGAATGGCTCGGGATAGCCGCCGCGCACTTCGACGGTGAGGTCGTGCTCGCCCGGGACCTGGCGGTCGTCGAGACCTGATCCTCGTCGGAACGCCGATGCGGGGACAAGACCGTAGGCTCGGACCGTCAGCGAGGCGGTAGCCAAAGGAGCGGGAGCGGTGCCAGTCGACCTCACCGGCGCGACCGACCTGCACGTGCACTTCGGTCCCGACCCCCATCGCGAGCGGTCGGTCACCGCGCTGCAGGCGGCGCGCGAGGCGGCCGCAGCCGGCCACCGTGCCATCGTGCTGAAAAGCCACGACACCCCCACCGCAGGACTTGCCGCAGCGCTCGACCCGGTGGTCGAGGGGCTCCGTGTGCTGGGCGGCGTCTGCTGCGACCACGAGGTCGGCGGCGTGAACCCGGCCGCGGTCGAGACCGCTCTGCGCCTTGGCGCGCGCGTCGTATGGCTGCCGACGCTCAGCAGCCGCCAGGACTTCGAGAACGGGGTCGCAGCGCAGCTCGGCATCCCCGGACCGGGACTGCGAGTGCTCGACGACGACGGTGCCCTGACGCCCGAGACCCACGAGGTACTACGACTCACCGCGGAGCACGGCGCGGTGCTCGCGACCGGACACGTCAGCGCAGCCGAGCACCATGCCGTCGTCCGCGAGCAAGCGCCGCGTGGCCCGGTGCTCGTGACCCACGCCATGGAGGAGCTCGCCGGGCCCGACCTCTCCGTTGCCCAGTGCGCCGAGCTCGCCGAGCTCGGCGCGCACATCGAGCTGTGTGCGCTCACCTGCACCGGCTTCCTCGCGACCCGGCCGCCGGCGGAGCTTGCCGCGTGCATCCGGGCAGTCGGCCCGGAACGGGTGACGCTCGGCACCGACTTCGGCCAGGCGCGCAACGAGCACCCGGCCACCGGGCTCCAGACGTTCGCCGACGCCCTCTGGGCCGAGGGCATCACCGACGCCGAGCTGCGCACCATGGCCTGCCACAACCCCGCCACGCTCCTCGGCCTCTGACAGCGCTTTGGCGTCAGCAGACCGCGAGTATCGCGGTTCCCCGACGCCAAAACCCCGTGGGGCCCCCGGAAACAGACGGGGCGCGGTCAGCGGCGCATCCAGACGGCCATCGACGGCGGGCCACGGTACGCCCACGCGTAGTACGGGATCGCACGCAGGGCGACCGGCGCCCCCCGCCGCCGCGGACCCGACCGGGCGGACGGCGACGTCCGGTTCGGGCGCGACGGGCCCGACCACGCTCGAGGGAGCCACGAGAGGATCATGCCAGGATGCAGCGATGGAAGACCGCTGCGAGCCCGGTCTCTACCTCGAGATGACCGACCATCCGACCGACGCGTACGTCGAGGGTCGGGTACCCAAGGTCTGCGCGCTCGACGGGGTGCGCCGTGCGACGTGGTGGCACAACGTCAACCGCGACCGGGTCGACCTCCCGCGGATGCTCCCGGAGTTCGACCTCCTCGCCGTCTACGAGGCCGACGAAGGGTTCCGCGCCCCGCCGACGCCCGCCAGGGTGACCGGCCTGCACTACCGGCGGACGCCCCGACCCGGACAGGGCCGGCTCACCGGCAAGCCGACCATCGGCCTCTCGCTGGTGCTCATCTCGCCGCGCACACCGGAGGCGGCCCAGGACCTGCGCGACTGGGGCGACTTCGTGCACATCCGTCACATCGCCGAGGTGTCCGTTCCCGGGTACTCGATGATCACCCCGTACGAGCACGTCGACGGAGGTGACCCGCGCTTCTGCCACTTCTACGAGATGGACACCGACGATCCCGAGGCGTCGTTCAAGACGATGACGCCGCTCGTCACCCAGCTGCTCGGAGAGCCGAATACGCCGGCCTGGGACCACTGGGCGACGCATCCCGCGCTGCGCATCATGTACGTCAACACCTTCGTGCGCCTCGGCGAGCGACACCCATGACCGAAACCGACGGGTTCGACGACCTGCTCGCCGTCATCCGATCACAGCGGGCGTGCCGCGTGTTCGCGGACGCGCCCGTCGCCGACGAGCTCATCGGGCGCGCGCTCGACGCGGCTGTCCACGCGCCCAGTGCGGAGAACGGACAGCCGTGGGAGTTCGTCGTCGTTCGTGACGCGCAGCGGCGGGCCGACATCGGCGCGCTCATGGCACGCGCGTGGGAGGCCCACGGCCGCGCCCACTCCGAGGGCCGCCTCGCGCCCGCACTGCTCGCCGACGTCGACGCGGGCCTCACCGGCGGGATCGCGGCAGCCCCGGTGCTCGTCGTGGTGGCCGCCGACACGCGTCGGGGCCTGCGCGCCACAGTCGCGTCGAGCGTGTTCCCCGCGGTCCAGAACCTGCTGCTCGCGGCAACCGCCGTCGGTCTCGGCTCGGCGTTGACCACGATCGCCACCACCTACGCCGCCGAGCTGCGCGAGCTCGTCGGGCTGCCCGACGAAGTGGAGCCGGTGGCGGTGGTGCCCCTCGGTGTGCCCGCCCGCCGCCTGGGCCCGCCCCGGCGCGACCCGTTCGGCGAACACACCCACCGCGAGCGCTACGGCATCTTGTGGTGAACCGCTCGGGAGCGCGGCACGGCAGGCCGGTCTAGTAGCCCTCGTCGACGTCGACCACGTGCTCGAGGGGCTCCCCCGCGACGTACCGACGGAGATTGGCCACAAAGATGCCCACGGCCGCGTCCACCATTCGGCGCGACATCCACGACGCGTGCGGGGTCAGGAACACCTTCGGATGCGCATAGAGCCAGTGGCCGGCGGGCAGCGGCTCCGGGTCGACGGTGTCGAGGCTCGCCCGGGCGACCCTTCCGTCCTCGAGCGCGACGCGCAGGGCGTCCTGGTCGACGAGCGAACCGCGCGCGATGTTCACCAGGTGCACACCCGGTTTCACCTGTGCGAACGCATCCGCATCGAGCAGGCGCCGCGTTCGGTGCGTGGACGGCGCAGCGACCACGAGATGGTCCACCTCGGGAAGCATCGCGTCGAGCGATGGGACGATCGCGACGCCCGCGATCGGGCTGGGCGCGGCCGTCCGGCGCACGGCGAGCACCCGCATCCCGAACGCGAGGGCACGCGACGCGACGGCGCTGCCGATCCCGCCGAGACCGACGAGGCCGAGCGTCTTGCCGTCGAGCGTGTCCATCCGCTGGAAGTTCCAGTACCGAGGCGCCTCGCGCAACCAATGCTGCGGGAAGCCCTTCTCGAACGCGAGCATCACCGCGAGCACGTACTCGGAGATCGGCACGGCGCTCGCGCCTCGTGCGCAGGTCACGATCGCACCGGAGCGCAGCACCCCTTCGGGGACGCCGTCGATCCCCGTGCCGGGAAGCTGCACCCAGCGCACGCCGCGCTCGAGGAGCGGGAGCACCTTGTCGTCCTGCCAGCCGCCGAAGAGCACCTCGGCCTCTACACCCGCCGCCGGCAACGCGTCGGCCACGTCGAGAACTTCGACGTCGGGCACCTCGGCGCGCAGTCGCTCGCTCGCGGGGGCCATCAGGTTGAACACGCGCACGGTCATCGGATCACTCGGGTCACGGCACGAGTCGGACCGAAGGAGTGCAGCGCGAAGGCGTGCAGCCCACCCAAACCGCCGTTGACCGCGACGAGCATGTGCTGCGGCGACTCGACCAGATGCACCAGCCCGTGCTCGTCGACGCGACCGTTCGCCTCGGCGCGCTCCCGGTGCGGCGCGGGCCACCAGTCGACGGGCAGCGCCGCCCAGGCGTGCAGTCGCTCCTGCACGTCTTCGACGTCGGGGTAGGTCGCCGCGATCATGTCCGCCCACGGCGGCGCGAGGCACACCACGATCTCGGCCCCGTGATGCGACCCGATGAACGCGTTCGTACCCATGAACGCGAGCGACTTCGCGACGATTTCGAGGAGGTCACGGCCCGTGTCGGCCACGATGTCGGCGATGTCGACGGTGCCCGTGCACCCGTGGACGGTGAGCGCATCGGTGTCGGGCGCGATCCCGCGTCGCACCGACAGCGGCGCCCACGGGGAACGCTCCTCCCACTCCCCAACGACGATCCCCGTAACTCGGGCGGGCTGGCCGAAGACGCTCTTGGACGACACGTCGACCACCTGGCCGCCCACGTTGCGCATGAGGAGCCGCAGCGCCCGGCCGATCGCGGGTGCGGGGCCCGCCGCTCCGCCGAAGCAGCCCGCCTCGAACGGGAGGTCGAGCGCGTGGCGCACGGGCCCGTTGACCAGCAGTCCCGGCACCACGCTGCACGTGGTGGTGTTCAGCGCGAAGAGGTTGAGCTGCGGGTCGGCCATCGCCTCGACCCCGCTGCACAGCAAGGGCATCGCCGCCGGCGGGGCACCCGCCATGACGGCGTTGACCGCAACCTTCTCGACGGTGCCCCGGCCGTTGCGCGGCGGGACCAGTGCGAGCACCTCGTCGGGGAATCGGCCGCTCGCGGCCACGTGCTCGCGGACCCGGGACTCGGTGGGTGGGACGAGCGGCAGGCCGTCGCCCCACCCGGCGTCGGTCGCGAGCTTCTGGAACGCGACCGGGTCGTCGTCGACCTCGATGCGCTCGGAGGCGAGCCAGTCGATCGTGCAGCCCTCCGGCCCGCAATCGCCTCTTCCTCCGGGCATTGCGGTCGCTGCATCCGGACGAGCGACGTCACTCATCGGTCGCCCCGAGAGTCACGAGCAGGGCCGGGAAGTGCTCCACCGCAATCGCGCGCACCTCGGCCTCCGGCCGCGACTCAAGCGGGTAGGGCAAGACGTGCACACGCAGGCCGGACCGTCCCGCGTTGGCAGCCATCGTGTGGGCCAGCTGCTCGAACTCCGCAGTCACGACGACGACCGCCGCCTTTCCCTCCGCTGCGACCGTCACGGTGTCGTGAACGCTCCAGGAGGTACAAGATCCTCAGTTGCCCAGGCCGACGACGGCCACGTCGGCGGCCGAGGCGAAGTCGGCGAGCTCCCGCGAGGTGACGACGCCCTCGTCTCCGATCCGGTTGCCCGCGCGCCAGCGACGGACGTCGGCGCCGAGCGCCCGCAGCCGGGGCGCCCACTCGTCGAGCACCCAGCCGTAGCTCTCCCAGGCGGTGTCGGAGCGAAGGCCGACCACCTTCCCGGCGAGCGAGCCCGCGTCGGGACCGGGATGGGCGTCCACCTCGGGTGGCGCCGCGGTGGGATCGAGGATCCTCACCCGGCTCACGAGGTGTGGTCCTCGAGCGTGATCGCGTGCTCCGGGCAGGCCTCCGCACCGATGCGGGCCGCGTGCTGCGCCTCGGCCGGGACCAAGCCGTCGGCCACGAGGATCTCGCAGTGCCCGAAGTCGTCGGCACCGTAGACCTCGGGGGCCAGGGCGTAGCAGCGCCCGTGTCCCACGCACGTCGCCTCGTCCACGCTCACCCGCACTACGACCCCTCCTGACCTGCTGATGGCCGGCTACGGCGCCGATGTCACGGCCCACCGTGTCACCGGGGCGTCTGCGCCTCCTGAAGACGCGGTTCCTGACGTCGGCGTCAGGGTAACGCGCCGACGTGGCGTGCGAGGTCGAGGGCCCAGCCACGCGGGTCGGCCAGCGCCCAGCCGTGGGCAGGCAGGTCGAAGTACTCGATGCTGCAGCGCCCCGGGTACCCGATGGCGTCGAGTCGCCCCAGCACCGCGGCCAGGTCCACCACCCCTGCGGGGTCGTCGACGTGCAGCTGGGTCCGACCGGGCGCGCCCTGGCGGAGCTGCACGTGGTCGGCCCACGCCAACAGCTCGAGCGGATCACCTCCCCAATCCGCGACGTGGCCCGTGTCGACCAACAGGCGCAGCCCCGGCACCTCGTCCAACATCGCCCGGACCGTGTCCGTGGAGTGCACCACCCCCCCGGCCCACGGCTCGAGCAGCGCGCCGGGCGCCGCGCGGAACCAGCGCACGCAACGCTCCCACATCCCATCACCGCGCGCCGGCGCCGGCGTGGCACACCATCCCGGCACGGGCCTGGGAAACGCGGTGGGGCACCCGACGGGCAGCGCCAGCGACGACGGCGCGATCTCGACAGCCACGTCGACGTGCGCGAATCCGTCGGCCGCGGCGAGCTCCGAGCGTCGCGCCACGTCGGATTCGGCCGCGTAGACCACGTCGACGACGCCGACCGGCCGACGGCTCATCGAGTCGGCGCTACTTGTGCTCCATGCCCGACGGCATCACCATGCCGACGGTCTGGAGGTGCTGGCCGAGCACTTGGTCGAAGTGCTCCACGACGCCCTCGACATCCCAGCCGCCGTCGCGCCACATCATCGCGATCGGCTTCGGGTGCTGGAAGAGCGTGTAGGCGTACTCGGTCCGCCCGACGACCTGGCCGTTCACGTGCGCGGCGTGCTCCGAGGCGAGGAACGCGACCACCGGCGCGTTGAGCGCCGGGGCGGCGTCGGGCGGCGGCACGGTGCCGGTGCGCTCGAAGAGCCCTGCGGTCATGCGCGTCGCCCCGACCGGTGCCAGTGCGTTGACGGTGATCCCCGAGCGTCCCAGCTCGAGCGCCCAGATGAAGGTCATGCCCATGATGGCGGCCTTGGCCGCGCCGTAGTTCGTCTGGCCGAAGTTGCCCCGCATCCCGGCCGACGAGGTCACGTTGATGATGCGGCCGTAGCCCTGCTCCTTCATGATCGGGGCCGCGTGCCGGGCGCAGTTGAAGGTGCCGTACATGTGCACCTTGACCACCGCGTCGAAGTCCTCGGGCTCCATCTTCACGAGGGACTTGTCCCGCACGATGCCCGCGTTGTTGACGAGGATGTCGACCGTCTCGAACGTGTCGAGGGCGGCAGCGACGATGCGGCCGGCGGCCTCGTACTCGCTGACCGACTCGTAGCTGGCGACGGCCTTGCCGCCGAGCGCCTCGATCTCCTTGACGACCTGCGCGGCCGGATCGTCGTCACCGCCTTGGCCGTCGAGCCCGACGCCGACGTCGTTGATTACGAGGTGCGCCCCCTCTCGGGCGAGGCACAGCGCGAGCTCGCGCCCGATGCCTCGCCCCGAACCGGTGACGATCGCGGTCTTGCCCTCGAGAATGCCCATCGATGCCTTCCTGCTGTGCTCGGCCTCGTCTGCTGCGCCCGGCCCCTCGGCACGTGGTGCGGTCGCAGCGCAGGGTACCCGTGCCGCCGGTCGGCGTTCCTACGGCGCGGCGAGGGCCGTGGCGGTGCCGGCGAGCTTCTCCTCGCCCTCCGCGTTGCGGGCCGAGAGGGCCAGGTCGACGGTGCCGTCGGCGACGTTCACGCCGGTCACCGTCGCAGTGAAGGTGAGCGACTCGCCGGGCCACACCTGCTTCGCGAAGCGCACCTGCAGGCGCCGAATCGCCTCGGGACCGAACCAGTCCTTCACCGCCCGAGCCATCAGCCCGGCCGTGAGCATGCCGTGGCCGAACACCGACGGGTTGCCCACCTGGGTCGCGATCGTGTCGTCGTGGTGCATCGGGTTGAAGTCACCCGACGCGCCCGCGTACCGCACGAAGTGGGTCCGGGTCAGGTTCTCGACGACGAGCGGGGGGGCCTCGTCGCCGACGGAGAGGTCGGCGAGCCGGGGGGCGGTGGCGGCGTGCTGCACGGGGCTGCTCCTCCTTCGATGGTCGGCTCCGGTGCCATCCTGCTGCGGCCGTCGTCGGCCTGGGCACCTGCGCCTCCTCTTCGGGCTGGGACGCCGGAGGATACCTGACTCTCCCGTCAGGTGACATGGGTGTCAACTCGGCCTAGCCTCGCAGGATGCCGAGCCCCCCGAGACCCCGCACGGGCGCGACCGGCGACCGGTCGGCCGCCGCGGGCAGCGACGGGGCCGGGTCCCCGGCCGCCGGCCGCGAGCTGCGGGCCCGCGGCCGGCGCACCATGGGGCGACTCCTCGACGCCGGCGTGGAGGTGTTCGCCAGCCGCGGCTACCACGCGGCGAGGGTCGACGACATCGTGAAGGTCGCCCAGACCTCGCACGGCACGTTCTACCTGTACTTCGCCAACAAAGAAGACCTGTTCCGCGCCCTGGCCGAGCGCGTCGCCAGCGAGATGCGCGACCTCGCCGCCGACCTGCCCCCGCTCGGCGACGACGCCGCGGGGGTCGAGGGGCTCCGGGCCTGGCTGGCCCGCTTCGCGGACCTCTACGCGCGCTACGGCCCGGTCATCCGGGCCTGGACCGAGGCCGAGATCGGCGGCAGCGAGTTCCGGCGTCTCGGCGCCGGTGTGCTGACCGACTTCAGCCGCGTGTTCGCGCAGCGACTGATTGGGGCGGCGCCACCGGGAGTCGACCCGGCGGTCGCAGCCCTGGCCGTCGTCGCGATGATCGAGCGGGCCAACTACTACGTGCTGTCGGGTCAAGTGCGCGTCACGTCGGGCGCGATGGTCGACACGCTGGCCGCGGTGACCCATGCGGCCCTCTTTGGCGCCGCCGTGCCCGCTCCCACCGGCATGACCAACCGCGGGTAGGCGGATGTACACGCGGTGAGGGGACCGCCTCGCGGCGGCCCCCTCCCTCCCGCGCACTCGTACGGCTACGCCGCGAACGTGAGGTCGATGTCGTCCGAACGCTCCGCGTTCGGGTCGTCGACGAGCTCGCCGACCGAGAGGAAGCACCGCACGTCCGGCGTCCCGCACATGTGCGCGTTCTCGCCGATCGGGCCCTTCGTCACGGTCGTCGTGCCCTCTCCGGTCCCGTCGGCTCCTACCGTGAGGGTCTTGATGCCCGACAGGTCGCAGTCGGCCGCTCCCACCTCGGCGTCACCCGCCTGCGCGCACTCGTTGATCCCGAGCGTCTTGCCCGCCGTGAACCCCGAGACCTTGACAGTCACCGTGGCACCCTCGGCGAGGTCCGTCGTCGGCTCGGCCGTCGCCTGGTACGGATTCGCCTTCGTCGTGGTCGTGGACTCCTCGGCCTTCGTGGTCGTGGTCTCGTCCGACTTCTTGTCGTCGCTCGAGCACGCAGCGAGGAAGAGCGCCCCTGCCGCGACGACGGCAAGCAGCCGCACCCCTGTCCGTTGCTTCATTGCTTCCCCCGTTTCCGCGGCACGAGGCCGCTCCTTGTTCCGATCTCTCACGTGCCCACCCCTCCGGCCGGCGTTCCCCGCGCGAGCAGCGTGACCGGCGCGCCGGCGAGCGCCGGTCCCTCAGTGTGCAGGTGGCAAGCCACCACGGTGCCCGCGGCCGTCGAGAACGGCGATGGGTCCTGCTGCGCGCAGACATCCATCGCGTACGCGCAGCGCGGGTGGAACCGGCAGCCGCTCGGCGGTGCGAGTGGGCTCGGCACGTCTCCCTCCAACACGACCCGCTCGCGCAGTGCCGACGGATCAGGCACCGGGATGGCCGAGAGGAGCGCCGCCGTGTAGGGGTGGGTCGGCCGCGCGTAGACCTGCTCGGCGGGGCCCTGCTCGACGATGCGCCCCAGGTACATCACGGCAATCCGGTCCGAGATGTGGCGCACGACCGAGAGGTCGTGCGCGATGAACAGGTACGAGAGCCCCAAGCGGTCCTGGAGGTCGGTCAGCAGGTTGATCACTTGCGACTGCGTCGACACGTCGAGCGAGCTCACCGGCTCGTCCAGGATCAGCAGGCTCGGGTCGAGCGCCAACGCACGGGCGATCGCGATCCGCTGCCGCTGCCCGCCCGAGAACTCGTGCGGGTAGCGGTGCACGAGGTGCGAGCCGAGGCCGACCTGTTCGAGCAACGCCGCGACGCGCGCGTCGCGCTCGGGGCCCTGCAAACCGAGATGGACCTCGAGCGGCTCTCCGACCGTCTCCGCGATCGTCGCCCGCGGGTCGAGTGAGGAGTACGGATCCTGGAACACGATCTGCATCCGGCGGCGCGCGCTGCGCAGAGCCGCGGCGTCCAGCCTGGTCACGTCGGTGCCGTCCAGGTGCACGCTTCCGGCAGTCGGCTCGACCAGGCGCAGCACGAGCCGCGCCACCGTGGACTTGCCCGAGCCGGACTCGCCGACGAGTCCGACCGTCTCTGCGCGACCGATCGCGAGCTCCACCCCGTCTACGGCGCGCACCTGGCCGACGACCCGGCGGATCAGTCCGGACCGCAAGGGGAAGTCCTTGGCGAGACCGGAGATCTCCACGAGCGGCTCGACCGGGTCCGCGATCGCGGGCGCCGGTGCGACCGACTCGGGCGCGACCCAGTGCGAGCCCAGCAGGCTGAGCTCCTCGGCCCTCACGCACCGGGACCGTGTGCTCCCGGCGTCGCGGAGGGCAACCGGCCCGTCCTCGCACCCCGGAGCCACGTGGGCGCAGCGCGGTGCGAACCGACATCCCTCCGGCCAGGCATCCGGGTTCGGCACCTGTCCCGGGATCACCACGAGTGCGTCACCGGGCACCGCGAGCTGTGGCATCGAGGCGAGCAGGCCCTCGGTGTACGGGTGGCGCGGGGTCGCGAAGAGCGCGCCGACGCCAGCCTGCTCCACGACCTGGCCCGCGTACATCACGACGACGCGCTCGCAGATCTCAGCGACGACCCCGAGGTCGTGCGTGACGAACACCACCGACAGACCGTTCTCACGCTGCAAGGTGCGCAACAGGTCGAGGATCTGGGCCTGAATGGTCACGTCGAGCGCCGTCGTCGGCTCGTCGGCGATCAGGAGCCTCGGATCGTTCGCGAGGGCCATCGCGATCATCGCCCGCTGGCGCATGCCGCCCGAGAAGGCGTGCGGGTAGTCCCTGACCCGACGATGCGGGTCCGGGATCCCCACCCGGTCGAGCATCTCGACTGCGTGCGCCCATGCCTGCTTGCGGGGGCAGCGACGATGGGCGCGCACCGCCTCGGCAATCTGGTTGCCGACGGTGAACACCGGGTTGAGGCTGGTCATCGGCTCCTGGAAGATCATCGCGATCTCCGAGCCGCGCAGCGCGCGCTGCTCGCGACGCTCGAGCGCGAGCAGGTCCCGCCCGTCGAAGCGCAGGACGTCGGCCCTGACGCGCCCCAAGCGTGGCGGGATGAGCCCCATCACCGCGAGCGACGACACGCTCTTCCCCGAGCCGCTCTCGCCGACCAGCCCCACGGTCTCACCCCGACCGACGGAGAAGCCGACGTCCTCGACGACCGGCAACGGCCCGTGCCGCGTACCGAACTCGACGGTGAGGCCGGCTACCTCGAGCAGTGGCGCGGTGGGCGTCCTCATTCGCCGATCCGGTAGCTCTCGCGGCCGAGCGCGTCGCGCAGCCCGTCACCGATGAGGTTGAAGGAGAGGATCGCCAGCAAGATCGCGATCACCGGCGGCACGAGTGGCCACTGGGTCTCGTTGATCGTCGAGTAGCCGCTCTGGAGCAGGCTCCCCCACGAGACGTCCGGCGGTTGGATCCCGAGCCCGAGGAACGACAGGCCGGCCTCGGCGCCGATGGCGTAGCCCATGAGCAGCGCGGCCTGCACGATGAACGGCGAGATCGTGTTCGGGAACACGTGCCGGCGGATCATCCTCGGCGAGGCGACCCCGATCGAGCGTGAGGCCTCGATGAACGTCTCCTCGCGGACTGCGAGCACCTGGGAGCGGATGAGGCGCACGATGCCGGGCACGAACACGATCGCGATCGCGATCGCCGAGTTGACCAGGCTGGGGCCGAGGAGCGCGGCCACCGCGAGCGCGAGCGTGAGCGGCGGGAAGGTGAACAGCGCGTTCATCACCCAGTCGATCCCACCACCGATCCAACGTCCGAAGTAGCCGCTCAAGAGCCCGAGCGGCAGCGCGGCGACCGACGCGAGGATCACCACGATGAACGCGACCTCGAGCGAGGCGCGCGCGGCGTATACGAGCTGCGAGAGCAGGTCGTGCCCGATGCTGTCCGTCCCCAGCAGGTGCTCGGTGCTCGGGCCGGAGTTGATCGGCCCGACGTTTGTCGCCGACGGGTCGTACGGCGCAAGAAGTGGCGCGAAGACGGCAACCAGCAGGAGCAGGATGATGATCGTGAGGCCGGCCATCGCTGCCTTGTTGTGCAGGAAGCGCCGGCGCACGCGCCGCCAGGGCGCCTCGACGACCGCGCCGACGCCGGTCTCGATCGCCAGCGCCTCGCGCGTGATCTGGTCGGCCGCGATCGCGGGCTCGATCTCGAAGCTCATCGCCGCGTCCACTCCTGGGGCTTCACGCGAGCCTCACCTTCGGGTTGAGGTACGCGTAGAGGACGTCGACAAGCAGGTTGAGGACCACGAAGATCAGCGCGGTCAACAGCACGACCCCCTGAATCACCGGCAGGTCCTTGTTGATGAGGGCCGAGTAGAAGTACTGGCCCATGCCCGGCAGGGAGAAGATGGTCTCGAGGATCACGGTCCCCCCGAGCATGTACGCGAACGAGATGCCGAGCACGGTGACCGGTGCGATCGACGCGTTCTTGAGTGCGTGTTTCATCACGACGAGCCGGCCGCTCAGGCCCTTCGAGCGCGCGGTGCGGATGTAGTCCTGCTCGAGCGCGTCGATGAGTGCGCCGCGAACCTGGCGCGCGAGCCCGGCCGCGCCAGGGATCCCCATCGCGAACCAGGGCAGGTACAGGTGCGTGGCCCACTCGACCGGCGACTCCGTGAACGGCACGTATCCGATCGCCGGGAGCATCTGCAGGTTCACTGCCAGGATGGTGACCAGCACCATGGCAAGCCAGAAGTCCGGGATCGCCAGCCCGATGCTCGACATGAAGGTCACCACGCGATCGACGATGCTCCCGGGCCTCGTGCCGGCGATGATCCCGAGGGGGATCCCGAACGCGATGGTGACCGTGATCGCTCCCAGCGCGACCGACAGGGTCACCGGGAAGCGACTCGTGATCTCACTCGCGACGGTCCGGTTGTTGTAGAAGGACTCGCCGAGATCACCGCGCACCGCATTACCGAGCCAGATCCCGTACTGCTCGATCGTCGAGCGGTCGAGGTGCAGCTCCTCGCGCGCCCGCACGATGCCCTCGGGCGTCGCCTTCTGGCCCCCGGCGATGACCACCGCGGGATCGCCCTGGATGAGCTGGGAAAGCCCGAACACGATGATCGAGACGAGCAACAGCAGCGGGACCGTGAGCAGCAACCGGCGCGCGACGTACGTCCCCATCGGTCAGCGAGCCCGACCGGCGACGGTCGTGATCACTTCATCGTGAGCCCGGAGAGATCGGGCGGGTTGCAGATGTCGTATTGGCCCGTGAACGTGCCACCGACCCTCGCCTTGTCATAGGCGAGGATCTGAGGCATGAACGCGATCGGCACCTCGAGCGCGTGCTCCGAGGTGTAGCGAGCCGCCCGCTTGGTGAGCTCGGCGATCTGCGCCGGGTCCGTCGAGCCCAGCGCCTGGTTCATCAGGTTGGTCACCTCCTCGTTCTCCGCGCCATTCCAGATCGCCACGAACTCGAACTTGCCCCACTGCGAGTCGTACGCGCTGGGGTAGAACGTGCTGGCGAGCCGCGCCGCGGCGAACGCGTCACCGCCCCCCTCGATGTAGTACTGGGTGGCGATGTCCTGACCAAGGATCGGCTTGATGTTCGCGGTCACCCCGATGTTCTTCAGCTGGTCCTGGATGAGCTGGCCCTGATCGGCCATGTTCTTGATGCCGGGGCCGGGGATCGCCATCGTGAACTCGAAGCCGTCCGGGTAGCCGGCCTCAGCGAGGAGCGCCTTCGCCTTCTCGGGGTCGTACGGGTACGCGTCCGCGATCGACGGGTCGTAGCCTGGCGAGTCCTTCGGCAGCGACTGGGTCGCGACCTCTCCCTTGCCACGTTGCACGATCTCGTTGATCTCCTGCGCGTTGATGGCGTAGCGCATCGCCTGGCGCACGCGCTCGTCGGCGAAGGGGCTCTTCCGGCCGTCCTTGTAGGACTCGCGCATCTGGAACTGGAGGTAGGCGCCGCTCGGCTGGACTACGACTCCGAGGCTGTCGTCGCTCTCGATCGCTGCGAGCGACTCCATCTCGGAACGGATCAGGTCGACGGAGCCGGCCTTGAGCGCGGTGAGCGCCGGAGGCCCGGTGCCGACCTGGGTGAACTCGATCCCTTCGAAGCGATAGACGCCCTTCTCCCAGTAGTCAGGGTTCTTCTCGAGCGTGATGCCCTGCCCGGGCTTGAACTCTACGAAGCGGAACGGGCCCGATCCGACGGGGTGCTTGCCCGCGGTGGCGAAGGATTCGGGTGCCATGATCATCCCGTCGCGTGCGTTCGACATCGCGTACAGCAGCGGGATCGCCTGGTCGTTCTTCAGGTGGATCACGAGCGTCGTCGGGTCGATCACCTCGATCGACTGGATCGGGTCGAGCCCGGTCAGCTGCGAGTTCGTGTTGTTCTTGTCGAGGCCCTTCTTGACCGCCGCGGCGTCGAGCTTTGTGCCGTTGTGAAAGGTCACGTCGTCGCGCAGCTTCAGGGTGATGGTCTTCTTGGCATCACCCTCGATGCTCCACTCGGTCGCGAGTCCGGGCACCAGGTCCCCGGACTCCGGGTCGTATCGCAGGACGGTGTCGTAGATGAAGGCCAGCGGGATGCCGTCGCAGTCACCCTTGCTCTTGGACACGTCGAACGTGTTCGTGAACTGGGCGGAGAGGTCATAGCCGTACCGCAGCTTGGTGCCGCCGCCGCTGCCCGACCCACTGCACGCGGTGGCGACGAGCCCGACGACAACCAGCAACGCCGCCGCGCGCCCCCCACCGAACCGACTGCAGAGCCGATGTAGCCGCGCCATGCCGTCTCCCCGAGACTGGAGCCCCCCGGCTCGGCCCGCATCGTATGACACGAACGTCAGGGATGCACGGAGCCTGCTACCCGTGCGGGAGCAGCCACTCCGCGAGGTCGTCGGAATCGCCGGCCGGGCCCTGGAAGGCGACCTGCCCCTTCGCGAGCACGGCCACCTCGTCGGCGATCTCGAGCGCGTGGCCGACGTACTGCTCGACGATGAGCAGCGTCGTGCCCGCGTGCCGAACCGTCTCGAGCGTCTGGTAGACCTCGTCCACGACTATCGGGGCGAGCCCGAGCGACAGCTCGTCGGCCACGAGGAGGCGCGGCGGGTGCACGAGCACGCGTGCGAGCGAGAGCATCCGCTGCTCGCCCCCCGAGAGCGTGCCGGCGACCTGCTTGCGGCGCTCGCCGAGGCGGGGGAACAGCTCGTAGGCACGCTCCAGTGCCGGGCCGACACCCGAGCGACCGAACTCGCGTCGGAACGTGAGCACGAGGTTCTCCTCGACGCTCAACGACGCGAACACCGAACGGCCCTCGGGTGCGTGCACCACGCCGAGGCGCGCGATGCGGTACGGGCGAAAGCCCTCGATGTGCACGCCCTCGAGCAGCACCTCGCCGGCGGTCGGCGCCACCAGACCGGTCGCAACCCGCGCCACGGTCGTCTTCCCCGCGCCGTTGGCCCCGAGCAGAGCGAGCACCCGGCCCTCGGGGATCGAGAGCGAGACGCCGAACAGCGCCCGGAACGGCCCGTAGCCCGCCTCGACGCCGCGCAGCTCGAGCAGCGGCACCGACCGGTCGGGCGCCGCCAGGGGTGACACGCCGGCGCCGGTCACACGGTCTCCCCGAGGTACGCCCGGCGCACCGTGCCGTCGGCCAGCACCTCAGCCGTCGGGCCCTGGGCGATCAGCGTGCCGAAGTCGAGCACGTAGAGGCGCGACGCGAACGTGCGCACGAACTCCACGTCGTGCTCCACCAGCAGCACCGCGGTCCCGCGCGCGGCCTGCACGTCGCGCAGCGTCGCGGCAAGCGCCTCGGTCTCCTGGGCATCGAGCCCCGACGACGGCTCGTCGAGGAGAAGCAGCTTCGGCTCCGTCATCAACGCGCGCCCCACCTCGACGAGCCGTCCGCGCCCCAGGCTCAGCGCCTCGACGGGGCGGTCGGCCACGTCGGTGAGGCCGAGCAGCGCGAGTGTGTGCTCGGCGCGCTCGCGCTCGTCGGCGCCCGGACCGGAGAGGTTCAGGAGGTCCTTCCAGAGCCGGCCGGTTCCCAGGCGCGAACGCTCGGCGACGAGGAGGTGGTCGCGCACCGACATCCCGGCGAACAGCTCCATGCGTTGGAAGGTGCGCCCGAACCCGAGTCGGGCCCGCCGGTAGGTGGGAAGCGTCGTGATGTCGCAGTCGTCGAAGGTGACCGTGCCCGTGTCGGGGCGCAGGATCCCGAGCAGGCAGTTGAAGAACGTGGTCTTCCCCGCGCCGTTGGGACCGATGAGACCGACGGCTTCTCCCGCGTCGACCGACAGCGATACGCCGTCGAGCGCGGTGATGCCGGCGAAGTGCTTCGTGATCCGCTGCGCGTCGAGCAGCGCCATCAGCTCGCCCCTCCCGTGGGAACCGCGACGTCGGCGGGCGCGACCGGAGCGGCCGCGCCAGGACCGCCGCGGTCCGGCCCGGTGCGGAAGCGCTTGGGGAGGTGGCGGTCGATGAACGCCAGGGACTTGCGCTTGTTGGCCTCGAGCACGCCGTCGGGGTACTTCGCGTAGGTGATCGCGCCGAGCCCGAAGACCACGAACTGCCAGGACGCCGGAAGACCAACCCACTTCAGCACCTCGGGCATGAGCATGAACCCGAGCCCGGCGTTGATCGCGCCCTCGACGGTGCGCGCCCCGAGAGTCACGACGATCACGACGAAGAAGAGCCCCCACGTGTACTCGAATCGCACCGGGTTGGCCTCGCCCTCCTGCATCGAGAGCAGCGCGCCGCCGAGCCCCGCGATGCCGGCGGAGACCGCGAAGACGAGGATCTTCGAGCGGACCGGGTTGATCCCGATCGACTGCGCCGCGACCTCGCTGCCGCGCAGGGCGTCGAGGAACTGGCCCGTCGTTCCCTTGCGGATCAGGATCACGATGACGGAGACGACCGCGAGGACCGCGATGCAGAAGAGGAAGAACGCCTTGTCGTCGTCGAGGCCGGCCGGGCGGGGCATCTCGAGCGGGGTGAGCCCGCCGCCGACCCATTCCATCGGCACCAGGACGTACTGGAACATCAGCGCGAAGGCGAGTGTCCCGAGAGAGAGGAAGAGCCCTCCGAGGCGCAGCGCCGGGACCGCGAGGAGCGCGCCGATCACGGCCGCGACCAGCGCGCCCACCAACATCGTCGGCAGCACCGCGAAGCCCCAGGTGTCGACGATCTGTGCCGTTGCGAACGCGCCGATGCCCGCGAAGGTCGCCTGGGCGAGCGAGACCTGGCCCCCCATCCCCGTAATCACCGTGATGGACAGGAAGATCGTCGAGTAGACGGCAGCCTGGGTGAAGATGAGCAGCCAGTAGCTGCTGAAGGTGGTGAGCGACAGCAGGACGAGCACCCCGAAGACCACGACGCCGAAGACCCGGGTGCCCACGGTGAGGAGATGGCTGCGCTCCTCAGCAGCCGGCGGGAGGGGCGGCGGGTCGACCCCCGCCATCGGGTCCTTGCTCTGGGTCGCGGTCCGTAGGCCGGGCCAGAAGAGCAGGAGGAGGAACAACGCGATGAACGGAAGGGAGGGGCGCAGGTTGCGCGCCAGCAGGCTGGCCGGGGGAAGGTAGCCGGCCAGGAGCGCCTGGCCGACCCCGAGCAGAATGCCTCCGAGCAGGGCGAGCGGGATGCTGGTGAGCCGCGCGAACGCGGCCGCCGCGATGGCCGCGACGAGCAGCGTCGTGAAGTCGTTCGCCCCGAGCTGCGCGAACGACGGCGCAAGCAGCACGCCGGCCAGACCCGCGAAGAGGCTCGACAGCATCCAGGAGAAACCGCCGACTCGATCGGCGTTGACCCCGGCGAGCTCGGTCATGCGCGGGCTCTCAACGACCGCCCGCATGCGCAACCCGATCGGCGCGTACCGGAAGAGCAGTCCGAGCGCGACCACCGCGGCGCCGGTGCAGACG
Organism: Actinomycetota bacterium; assembly: GCA_016870395.1. Classification (GTDB taxonomy): domain Bacteria; phylum Actinomycetota; class Acidimicrobiia; order IMCC26256; family JAENVU01; genus SHUZ01. Next base: position 45,629 of record VGBT01000013.1, read on the forward strand.
AGGATCGCCATCTGCTTGCCGTCGAGGACGAAGTCGCCGAACCGGTAGAGGGCGTTGTCGTCCCACCAGATCCCGACGACGCCGAAGGTCTGGCCCTTGCCCAGCCAGAGCTGCACGATCGACGGCAGCGCGACGAGCAGCCCGAGCGCGGAAACCAGCTTCGCCAGCGGTGACGCAGTTCTGAGGTAACGAAAGATCAGGCGCTCGAGCAGCAGCCCGACGAGCGGCGAGACGACGAGGACTGCGAAGCTGAACGCCGGGAGCGTGGGCCACCCATGGCGCACACGCACGTCGTAGTAGACCGCCGCGGCGAGGAAGGCCTGGGCCCCGAACGCGAGGTTGAACACCCCGCTCGTCTTGTAGGTGAGGACCAGCCCGATCGCGAGCAGCGCGAAGACGCATCCGAGCGGGACACCCTTGATGACGTAGGTGAGGAGATCGGTCACGTCGGATCCGGTCGGCCGGGCGCGCCCTCGAGCCGGCTACTCGTAGGTTGGCTCGTCGTCGAGAGTTGCCTTCTCCTTCATGCAGACATACGCCTTGCCCTTCGGCACGAACGCGCTGACGAACTTGCCGTCGGTCACCTTGACGTACGCCGCGCAGGCAAGGGGAGGCGTCGCGTCGTCGTGCTGGGTCGTCCAGTCGATGCCCGAGAGCAGGCCGTCGGCGTCGACGTCGGTCTTCTGGTTGAGCGCGTCAACAACCTTCTGCTGGGTGAAGTCCGGCCCGGCCGCCTTCAGACCTTCCAGCAGCATCGAGGCGTTGATCCAGCCGTAGGTCGTCGACTCGTTCGGCGTCTTACCTGCCTTCTTCATCCACTTCAGGTAATCCCGCAGACCCTTCGTCTTCGTCTGCGACTCGTAGGGGCGGAAGGGCACGCGGACGATCGAGTCCTCGAAGAACTCGCCGTTCGCCTCCATGAACTCCTGGTCGTAGCCGTTGGGCAGGTACTGGATCGCGTCGACGTCTTGCTTGCGCAGCTCCTTGCCCAGCGCGAGGACCGCATTGGTGTCCATGCAAGTGGTCACGAAGTCGACACCGGCGTCCTTCATCTTGCCGACCTCGACGCTGAAGTCGGTGGTCCCAAAGCTCAGGCTGTCGGAGTAGAACCCGACCTCGGCGCTGGGGAACTTCTCGAACGAGTCGCGCATGCCCTCGGCGCACTTCTGCGAGTTGCTGACGCCGTACGCGAGGATGCCGACCTTCTTCTTGCCCAGCTCCTGAGCGATCCACGGGAGGTCCACCGTGGGGCAGCCGATGCAGAGTGCGCCCGCGTTGCCGAACAGGTTCGCCTTGCCCGTCCAGTCCTCGTTGATGTTCCAGCCGAACGTCGGGATGCCGGCCTTCTCCAACTCCTCCGCGCCGCTGAAGTCGAAGATGGTCGCCATTCCGACGGCCGCGAACACGTCGTCCTGGCTGAGAAGCCCTTGCACCTCGCGCAGGTTGTTGGCGATCTGGTCGTCGCGCTCGGAGACCACCTCGAGCTTCCGCCCGTAGATCCCGCCTTCGCTGTTGACCATGTCGAAGTACGCCTTGACGCCCGTGAAGATGTCGCCGTAGGGCGCGTTGAGCGGATTGCTGATCGACGCCACGCCCCCTACCCGGATCGTGTCGTCGGTGACCCCCGGCTGGTCGACGGTCTTCGTTGCTTCCGAGTCGGCGTTGGAGTCCTTCGACGCCCCGTCGGACTCGGCGTTCGAGCACGCAGCGCCGACCATCGCGAGCGCGCCAAGCAGCGCGAGCACTCGTGCGAACCGCCGAGTGCGCATCCCCACCAACTCCATCTCGCCCCCTCGTCGACGACCGATCAGACCCAATCGGTCCTGACTCTAACGTCAGGTTTTCCGAGCCACCAGGCAGCAGGTTGCCGGGCGCGCGCGAAATCGGGCGAGAATGCACCGATGCCGCGAACCCTGGTGCGTTTCCACGCCCATCCCGACGACGAGGCGATCGCGACCGGCGGCACCATGGCCCGCGCCGCCGCCGAAGGCCACCGCGTCGTCCTCGTGCTCGCCACCCGGGGCGAGTTGGGCGAGACACCCGGGATGCCCTCGGGCCTCGCCCACGACGAGCGCCTCGCAGAGATCCGCACCGCGGAGACGGAGGCCGCCTCGAGGATCCTGGGGGTCGCCAGGGTCACGTACCTCGGCTACCACGACTCCGGGATGGCTGGCGAGCCGACGAACCACCACGACGGGTGCTTCGCGGCGGCCGACCTCGACGAGGCCGCGGCCCGCCTCGCGGCCGTCCTCACCGAGGAGGAAGCGGACGTGCTCACCGTGTACGACGAGAACGGCGGCTACGGGCACCCCGACCACATCCAGGTGCACCACGTCGGCAGGCGCGCCGCCGAGCTGGCCGGAACGCCCCGCGTGTACGAGAGCACCCTCAACCGCGACCACATCATCGGCCTCATGCGGGCACGCGCGGCCGAGCTCGGCGAGCTCGCGGACATGCCCGACCCCGACGACTTCGACATGGGATCACCCGCGGCCGAGATCACGACCACCGTGGACGTACGCGACTTCGTCGGCGAGAAGCGCGCCGCGATGGCCGCGCACGCGAGCCAGATCAGCGGGGAGTCCTTCTTCCTGCAGATGCCGGCCGAGGCGTTTCGTGAGGCGTTCGGCTGGGAGTGGTTCATCCGCCGGGGCCCCCGTCCGGCCGAGATCGAGTCCTGGCTCTTCTAGATCGCCTTCAACAGCTCCTGCATCGCCTCGGGGATCTCCGCGGCCAGTCCCCAGAGGTCGGGCACCGTCTCGCGACACGCCATGAAGCCCACGTCGACGCGCCCCTCGTAGGTGATCACGGTCACGTTGAGTCCGGCGCCGTCGAACACCGGGCCCATCGGGAACAGGCTCACCAGGCGTGCCCCGGCGAAGTAGAGGGGGAACTGGGGGCCGGGGACGTTCGACACGACCACGTTGAGGATCGGCGGGTGGCGTTCGGCAAGTCGCAGCTGCCCGTACAGCCGCATGCCACCCGCGAGCAGCGCCGGCGATGCGAGCTCGGCCCACTCCCCCAGGGTGTCGCCGCCGATGTCGTCGTGCACGTGCTTGGCGCCGCTCATCGTGGTCTGCACCGCGCGAAGCCGGTCGAGCGGGTCCTCGACGTCGGTGGCGAGCTGCGTGAACATCGCAGAGACCTGGTTGCCGATGTCGGTGTCGGCGGTACTGCGCACCGAAGTCGGGACGACGGCCACCAGCGGGCGGTCTGGAAGCTCGTCGCGAGCCTCCAGGTAGCGGCGGAACGCTCCCGAGAGCACCGTGAGGAGCACGTCGTTGACCGTCGCGCCCGCACTCTCCTTCACCCTTCTCACGTCATCGAGGGCGATCGAGGTGAACCCCACCCTTCGATGGGGTGTGATCATCGTGTTCCAGGCGAGGCGCGGGGCCGTGAACGGCACCCCGGTCTGCACCGGCTCGTGACGCAGGCGGGTCCCGAGACGTAAGAGGGACTCGCCGAGGTGCACGAGGGCCCGGGCCATCCGCACCGGCCGCCGGGCCAACGAGACGACCGAGCCGGCGAATGCCTCGAGCTCGCCCGGAACCCGGTCGGGCACCCATTCGCCAGGCGACGGCGGCGCTTCGTCGACCGGGATCGGCTCCAGGTCCACGAGGTGCGCGAGGACCTCGACGCCCGACGCGCCGTCGAGCACCGAGTGGTGCACCTTGGCGATGATCGCCACGTGTCCGTGCTCGAGGCCCTCGGCCACCCACATCTGCCAGAGGGGCCTGCCCCGGTCGAGCGGCCACCCGGCGATCTCGCCGGCCAGTGCCGCGAGGTCCTCAGGCCCGCCGGGCCGTGTCACCGCGACCTGCCGGACGTGGAAGTCGATGTCGAAGCCGGGGTCCTCGACCCAGAGCGGCTGGTTGACGCCGAAGGGCACCGGCACGAGACGCCGGCGGAAGGGGGGCAGGCGGTCGAGTCGGTGCTCGATCAGGCGCTTGAGCGTCGACGCGCTGAAGCCACCCTCGAGCGCGGAGGGATCGAGGACCGCGACCGCCATCACGTGCATGTGGTTGGTCGGGGTCTCCAGCGAGAGGAACGCTGCGTCAAGGCCGGTGAGCCGCTGCACCCAGACATCCTCTCACGCCCGAGACCTGGAGCAGAATAGAAAGATGCCCTGGTTGTTCCTGGCCGTGAGCGTGTCGGGGGCGCTGTTCACCCTGAACGCGTTCCGGCCGTCGACGCGCTGGCAGCTCCTCGGTATCAGCTTCTTCGCCGCCTGGCTCACCGGCGAGCTCGTGCTGTGGCACGTCGCCTGGCAGGCGGTCGCGACCGCCCTGTTCGTGGCGCTCGGAGCCCTCGAGGCCTGGCCGGGCTGGCTCGGCCTCGCGATCACGTTCGCCTCTTGGGCGGGCCTGCTGTTCCTCGAATGCTCCGCGCGGCGCTCGTCGGGGGTCTTCGAGGACGCGCTCCAGGACGGCGCTGCTCGTGCGCCGCGCAACGGAGAGCGGGTGCCCCTGCGCAACGTGCTGTTCCCGCTGCTGCTGCACGATCGCCGGATCGAGCGGGTCAAGAACCTGAGCTACGGCCCGTACGGGCGGCGCAACCTGCTCGACGTCTACCGGCCGAGGGCGTGGGCCGAGCACGGCGCTCCACCGGGCGGTGCGCCGGTGCTGATCCAGATCCACGGTGGCGCGTGGGTGATCGGTAACAAGGGTCAGCAGGGCCTGCCTCTGATGCTCCAGCTCGCGTCCGAGGGCTGGGTGTGCGTGTCGATCAACTACCGGCTCTCACCGCGCGCGCGCTGGCCCCAGCACCTCGTCGACTGCAAGCGCGCCCTGGTGTGGGTGCGCGAACACATCGCCGAGCACGGCGGCGACCCGGCGCTCGTGTGCGTCACCGGGGCTCCGCCGGGGGGCACCTCGCAAGCAATGCTCGCCCTCAGCGCGAACGAGCCGGGCCTTCAGCCCGGGTTCGAGGACGCCGACACCGCAGTCGACGCGTGCATCCCGTTCTACGGCGTCTACGACTTCCCGGCTGTCTTCGCCGTCCTGAAGGGCAACGACCGCATCGTCCACCGCCTCATGCGCATGATCACCGGCACCACGGTAGAAGCGGATCCGACGCTCTTCGCCGCGGCGTCGCCGATGACCCATCTACGCGCCGACGCCCCGCCGTTCTTCGTGATCCACGGCGCGGCCGACAACCTCGTGCCGGTCACCCAGGCCCGCGAGTTCGTCGCGCGCCTCCGCGCCGTCTCCCGCGAGCAGGTGCTGTACGCGGAGGTGCCGAACGCCTCCCACGCGTTCGACGTCTTCCACTCGGTGCGCACGACGCACGCGGTACGCGCCGTCGGGCAGTTCCTCGCGCGGATCGCCGCCCGGCGCTGGGGCGAGCCCACCGGGGAGCCGGCGGCAGCTACGCACCTCGACGCGGGCGACGCGTCGAGGCCCCCACCCTGAACGGGATCGAACGGTCCGGCGACCACGGCGACCCGCACGACTTCGCTCAGTCGTCGCGAGTTGGGCGCCCCCGCATACGCTTCACCTCCCCGCGCCGACGTTTCGCGGCGATTCGTGCCGTTCTGGCCGCTCGCGACGGCGTCGTAGGGACGCGGCGCGCCTCGACCCGCAAGGCCGCGGCGAGCCGGGCCGCGAGCCGCTCCCGGGCCAAGTCACGGTTGCGGGCCTGAGATCGGGTCTCGCTGACGACGACCCTGACCACCGGGCCCAGCCGTTCCACCAGACGCGCCCGTTGGCGCGGCCCGAGCGATCGGGCCCGGCGCAGGTCGAGGCGCAGCTCGACGCGGGTGTTCGCGGTGTTCGCGTGCTGCCCGCCCGGTCCGCCCGACCCGCTGAAGCGCCACTCCAGGTCGGCTGCGTCGATCGCGCAGCTGCGCGAGACCCGGAGCCGATCTCGTCCGCCGTCCACGCCCCGAACCGTATCGAGCAAAGAGTCGGGCTGGTGTTTGACAACGCGGTCTGTACTTCCTACGTTGCCAGACAATCTGACCGAGCAGTCAAGAACCGCTCGCGCAGAGATCCGAGGAAGCCGAGCCGGCACGGTCCGGCGAGACGGAGGACACCGTGACAAGAACCGCGAACTCGCGTCGATGGGCACTGCGTCTGGGCGCGCTGGTGGCAGTGCTCGCGCTCGCCCTGGCCGCCTGTGGCGGCGGCGACGACGAGAAGGGCGACGGCGGCGGAGGCGGTGACGAGGGCAAGCCGGTCGCGGGAGGCACCGTCACGTACGCGGTGGAGGGCGCGACCACCAACTTCTGTATCCCGCGCGCCCAGCTCGCGATCTCCGGCATCCTCGTGGTCGAGGCGGTCTACGACACGCTCACCCGCCCCACGCAGGACCCAAACGTCTACGAGCCGTATCTCGCGAAGTCGGTCACACCCAACGACGACTACACGCAGTGGACCATCGAGGTCCGCGACGGCGTCACCTTCCACGACGGCACACCACTGACGGCAGAGGTCGTGAAGCAGAACCTCGACGTCTGGCGCAACGGCGTCCTGCTCAACTTCGTGTTCCAGAACATCGCCGACACCGTGGTGAGCGGCAACACCGTCGTGGTCACCACGAAGGTGCCCTGGGTCGCGTTCCCGGCCTTCCTGTGGTCCACCGGCCGGACCGGGATCGCGGCGCCGAGCCAGCTCGACAGCCCGGACTGTGACACCAAGATGGTCGGCACAGGTCCGTTCAAGGTCGACACCTTCGACCCGACCACGGGCAACGTCAGCACGTCCAAGAACGAGAGCTACTGGCGCGAGGGCTACCCCTACCTCGACGGCATCGACTTCATCGTCCAGGAGGAGTCGAGCCAGCGGTTCAACGGCCTCGAGGGCGGCCAGTTCGACATCACCCACTCCTCGGGCGGCAAGGACCTGAGCACGGCGCAGGCGATCGCGGGCACCACCACGCAGCTCGAGCCGAAGGGGCGCCAGGAGATCAGCCACATGCTGATCAACGTGAGCCGGCCACCTCTCAACAACGTCGACGCGCGCAAGGCGGTCGCGATGGCCGTCGACCGCGACAAGCTCAACCTGATCGACCAGAAGGGCATGGCCCGCTACGCGAACCAGGTCTTCGACACCCGCATCACCGGCTACGTCGAAGACCCCGGCTTCCCGAAGCACGACGTTGCCGAGGCCAAGAAGCTCGTCGAGAAGGTCAAGGCCGCGAACGGCGGCCAGTTCGCCTTCACCATCGCCACGACTTTCGACCAGAGCACGCAGACGCTCTTCAAGGAGGTCAAGCGCCAGCTCGCCCAGGTGGGCATCGAGGTCACCCTGGCCGCGCCGGTCGACCAGGCGACGATCATCAACCAGGCGATCGGGGGGTCCGTCGACGCCTTCGGGTGGCGCAACTACCCCGGGCAGGACCCCGACACGCTGTACGTGTGGTTCTATGGGGGCTCGATCGTCAACTTCAACCACATCGACGACCCCGTCATCGACGAGGCTCTCAACACCGGCCGGTCGGACCCCGACCCGGACGAGCGCAAGCAGGCCTACGAGACCTTCAACCGGCGGATGTCGGAGCAGGTCTACAACATGTGGACCTGGTACACGCAGTGGTTCGTGGCCCACTCGGACAGCGTGCACGGCATCACCGGCCCGAACCTGCCCGACGACACCGGTGCCGTCGGCACCGAGAAGCCGGTTGACATCCTCGCGGGCTACCATCAGATGCTCGGCATCTGGAGTTCCAAGTAAGCCGGTGACGAAGCAGTGACGAACACGACGAGCCGGGCGAGCGCGAGGAGCACCGCGTCATGCGGATGATCCTGTTGAAGCTCCTCCGGCTCGTCGTCGTCCTGCTCGTCGTGTCGTTCCTGACGTTCTGGTTCGGCAAGCTGATCGGCGGCAACAACGACCTAGTCGCCAAGATGATCCCGTTCAGCAGCGAGCAGGAGAAGGACCGCGTCCGCGAGCAACTCGGGCTCGACAAGCCGTTTTTCACCCAGTACGGGAGCTGGCTTACCAACTTCGCACGAGGTGACTTCGGCGAGCTCTACACCGGCACGGGTAAGAACGTGACGAGCGTGCCGGTGAGCGAGATCGTCGCCAAGCGGCTCCCTGTGTCACTCGAGCTGATGCTCTCCGCCCAGCTGCTCGCACTCGCGGTCGCCGTGCCGCTCGGAGTCTTCAGTGCCTACAAGGCGAACTCCAAGTTCGACCGGGGCGCGAACATGACGATGTTCGGCCTGCTCGCGCTCCCACCGTTCGTCGTCGCGCTCGTGCTCGCGATCTACCTCGGCGCGCAGTGGCAGTGGCTGCCGACCCAGTCCGACCTGCCCAACTTCCCGCTCAACCCGCTCGAGAACTGGCGTTACCTGCTGATGCCCACCATCAGCCTCGCCCTTGCCCAGATGGCGATCTACATGCGGCTGTTGCGCTCCGACATGATCGCGACGCTCCAAGAGGACTTCATCACCACCGCGAAGGCCAAGGGCATCCCGCCTCACCGCGTGCTGTTCCGCCACGCGCTCCGGCCATCGAGCCTGACGCTGCTCACGGTGGCGGGGCTCAACGTCGGTGCACTCATCGGCGGGGCGGTGGTCATCGAGCGCATCTTCAAGGTGCCCGGCATCGGCGGCCAGCTCGCAGCCAGCATCCTCAGCGGCCAGTTCATCCAGACCCAGTCGATCGTGTTGCTGATCGCGGTGTTCTACGTGGTGCTGAACTTCGCCGTCGACATCCTCTACTCCGTCCTGGACCCGCGAATCAGGCATGCCCGAGCAATCGCCTGACTCCGGCGAGGAGATCGTGCGGACCCTCGTCGCCGACGAGCAGCGCCACGACCTGCCCGCCGACGAGCCCTCCCTGTTGATCGCCGCGGTCGAGGCCGGGCCGGAGATCGCCCACAACCGGCGGCGACGCAAGGGCCTCGGCATCGGGGCCTGGCTCGCGATCATCTGGATCTCGCTGCTCCTCTTCAGCGCGATCTTCCAACCGCTCCTGGTCTCGACTGGGGTCATCCCCGACCCAGAGGCTCAGGAGCTCCCCGAGATCAGCGGGACCGGCGAAGCGCTCGTCGTCGCCCAGCCTCCGAGCCTCGGGCACCTGATGGGGCTCAACCCCCGCGGCGAGGACATCCTGTCGCTCGTCATCGAAGGCTCCCGCCGCTCGCTCGTGATCGGGTTCGTGTCGGTCTTCCTCGGCTTCATGGTCGGCGGGTTCCTCGGGCTCCTCGCCGGCTACTTCAAGGGCCGCACCGGCGGGTTCATCGGCTCGCTGCTCGACATCCTCCTCGCGTTCCCCCAGCTGATCCTGGCCCTGTTCGTGGTCGAAGTCCTCGGGCACACGGTGACGAACGTGACGTTCGCCCTCGCGATCGTGAGCACGCCCGTGCTCGCCCGGATCGCGCGCGCATCGTCGCTCTCCTGGTCCGAGCGCGAGTTCGTGGTCGCCGCGCGAGCTCAAGGCGCGAAGCACCGACGCGTCCTCTGGCGCGAGGTGTTGCCCAACACACTGCCCGCGATGCTCTCGATCGCGCTGCTCGGCGTAGCGGTCGTCATCGTGGCCGAAGCCGGCCTTGCGCTGCTCGGCGCGGGCGTCGCGCCGGATCTCGTCACGTGGGGCAACATCATCCAGACCGGCGTGCCCGAGCTCAAGGACTCGCCCCACATCGTGCTCGCACCCTCGATCGTCATCTTCCTCACCGTGCTCGCGCTCAACTACCTCGGTGACGTCGTGCGGGCTCGCTTCGACGTGCGCGAGGCCGCGCTGTGAGCCGGCGCCGACGTGCGGTCGGCGTCGAGCGGTTCGAGCCCGCACCGCTCGACGCGCCGCTGCTCGAGGTGGAGGATCTCCACACCCACTTCCGCACCGGCCGGGGGGTGGCACGCGCCGTCGACGGCGTGAGCTTCTCGCTCGAGCGCGGCCGCACCCTCGGGGTCGTGGGCGAGTCGGGCTCGGGCAAGACCGTGCTCGCCCGCTCGATCATGGGCCTGCTCCCCAAGTCCAACGTCGAGCGAACCGGCAGCATCAAGTTCGAAGGTCGGGAGGTCATCGGGGCGACACCCGACGACCTGCGTGAGCTCTGGGGCTCGCAGATCTCGATGGTGTTCCAAGACCCGATGACGTCGCTCAACCCGGTGATGAAGATCGGCAAGCAGATCACCGAGATGCTGCTGCAGCACCTCGACATCTCGAAGGACTACGCCCGCGAGCTCGCGCTGTCGCTGCTGGAGTCGGTCGGGATCCCCGAGGCCGACCGCCGGCTCAAGGAGTACCCGCACCAGATGTCCGGCGGGATGCGCCAGCGGATCATGATCGCGATCGCGATCGCGTGCGGTCCGAAGCTGCTCTTCGCCGACGAGCCCACCACCGCGCTCGACGTGACCGTCCAGGCCCAGATCCTCGACCTGCTGCAGGCGCAACAGCGCGAGCGGTTCATGGCGATGATCCTCGTCACCCACGACCTCGGCGTCGTGGCTGGCCGGACCGACGAGATCGCCGTGATGTACGCGGGGCGAGTGGTCGAGAAGGCCCCCACCAAGGTCCTGTTCTCCGAGCTGCGCCACCCTTACACGGAGGCGCTCCTGCGATCGATTCCGAAGCTCGGTGCGCCCTCGCACACACGACTCGCCGCGATCGGAGGGCGACCACCCGACATCGTCAACCCGCCGGCCGGCTGCAAGTTCAGCCCGCGCTGCCCGTACGCACGGGAGCGCTGCCTGGAGGAAGAGCCTCCGCTGATCGACACCGCCACCCCCGGCCACGAGTTTCGGTGCTGGATCCCGGTCGGCACCCCCGAGAACCGTGAAGCCCTGGAGGCGAACCGCGCCGCCGGCGCGCCCTCGGCGCTGGCCGTCGTGGGCGAGGGCAACGGCATGGGTACGGCAGCCGCGCCGAGCGCGCCGACCCCGCACACGCGCAGCGGGTCGATCGACACCAAGGGCGGCGCCTGATGGCCGGTCACGGCACCGCGCACCTCCGGCCGGCCGACGAGGTGCTCCTGCGGGTCGAAAGCCTGGTCGTGGAGTTCCCCGTCGGACGCACCGGGCTCACCGTCCACGCCGTCTCCGACGTGAGCATCGACGTGAAGCCGGGTGAGACGCTCGGCCTCGTCGGCGAGTCCGGGTGCGGCAAAAGCACCACCGGCCGCGCGGTGATGCAGCTCGTGCGCCCCAAGGGCGGATCGGTCACCTTCGACGGGCACGACCTCACGCAGCTCAAGGGGGAGGAGCTGCGCGAGACACGGCCCAAGCTCCAGATGATCTTCCAGGACCCGATCTCGTCGCTCAACCCGCGGCGGCGCATCCGCGACATCGTGCGCGAGGGCCTCGACATCTGGAAGATTGGCGACGACGCGGCGCGCAACGCCAAGGTGACCGAGGTGCTCGAAACCGTCGGCATCGACCCCGAGGCGGCCGGACCGCGCCGCCCGCACGAGTTCTCCGGCGGGCAGTGCCAGCGCATCTCGATCGCCCGCGCCGTGGCCACCGAGCCCAAGCTCATCATCTGCGACGAACCGGTGTCCGCACTCGACGTGTCGGTGCAGGCACAGATCCTGAACCTGCTGCAGGAGATGAAGCAGCGATACGGGCTCACGCTCATCTTCATCGCGCACGACCTCGCCGTCGTGAAGAACGTGAGCGACCGGGTCGCGGTGATGTATCTCGGCAAGATCTGCGAGGTGTCCGGACCCGACGAGCTGTACGCGCAGCCCGCACATCCCTACACCGCGGCGCTGCTCTTGGCCATCCCCGTGCCGGACCCCACCGTGCGCCCGGCCGAGCGCTCCGGCGTCGGCGGCGAGATCCCCTCCCCCGTCGCCCCACCGTCGGGCTGTCGGTTCCGCACCCGCTGCCTGAAGGCGACGGACCGGTGCGCGCAGGAGGAGCCCGAGATCCGCGAGGTGCGGCCCGACCACTTCGTGGCCTGTCACTTCCCGATGGAGCCCGGCGAGACCCTGGCGGCCCCGGCGCCGACGGCAGGGAACGGCTCCCACCCCGACATCTAGGCGAGCTCGACCGACCCCTCGACCCCCCCCGGGATTGTGCGTCTAGGAGCGGTAGGCGCTCCTCTCGGAACAAACCGGGTGGGTCAGGCGAGCTCGATGACCCGGGTGACCGCGACCGCGTCGAGGAACCGTCGGTCGTGGGTGACCAGCAGCAGCGTGCCGTCGTAGCCGTCGAGCGCAAGCTCGAGCTGCTCGATCGCCTCGAGGTCCAGGTGGTTCGTCGGCTCGTCGAGCACCAGGCAATTGACGCCCGCCGCCATCAGCGCGGCGAGCGTCGCCCGGCTGCGCTCACCCGGCGACAACGCCTCGCCGGGGCGCTCTACGTCGGTGGCGCTCAGCCCGAACTTCGCCAGGAGTGAGCGCGACGCCGACCGATCGAGGCCGGTGTCGGCCCGGAACGTGTCGACGAGCCCCTCGGGGCCGGCATACCGGCCGCGTGACTGCTCCATCTCGCCCACCCGAACGCCAGGACCGAGCCAGCGCCGCCCGGCCGCCAACGGCAGCTCGCCGAGGAGAGCGCGCAGCAGTGTCGTCTTGCCCGCGCCGTTCGGACCCAGGATCGCTACGCGCTCCTGCCAACCGACTTCGAGATCGATCGGCCCTAGCGTGAACCCGCCGCGCTGCACCACCGCGCCGTCGAGGCGCACTACCACGTCGCCGCTGCGCGCCTGGGGTGCGAGCTGCATCCGGAGCTGCCAGCCCTCCCACGGCTTCTCGACCGTCTCGAGGCGGGCCATGGCCCGCTCCGTCATCTTCGCCTTCGCCGCGAGCTGCTCGCTTCGCTGTGCCTTGGCGTGGCGGATGAACTTGTCGGTCTCCCCGCTCTTGCCGACCTTGCGGCGGCCGGCCTCCGACCAAGCCTTCTGCGTGCGCGCGCGGTCGAGCAGGGCGGCCCGCTTGGCCCGGTAGTCGTCGTAGCGTGCGTACTGCTGGGAGCGGGCCAGCTCCCTGGCCGCGACGTAGTCGCTCCACCCGCCCGCGTACTCGACGGCGCGGTGCGTCTCCTCCTGTACCTCGATGATGCGCTCGACGGCGCGGTCGAGGAACGCACGGTCGTGCGAGACCACGACCACGCCGCTCGACGTGGTCGCCACGAAGCGCTCGAGCCGGTCGAGCCCGGCGAAGTCGAGGTTGTTCGTCGGCTCGTCGAGCAGCAGGACGTCGAAGCGGCTCAACAGGATCGCGGCGAGCGCAGCGCGCGCCGCCTGACCACCCGAGAGCGACCCGACCTCGACGTCGAGGCGATCGGCCGGCAGACCGACGTCGGCGAGCGTGGCGCCGGCACGCGCGTCGAGGTCGTCGCCGCCGAGCGCCAGGAACCGCTCCAGCGCATCGGTGTACGCGTCCACCTGGTCAGGCGCCCCGGCGAGCGCCTCCGTGCAGCGATCCAGCTCGGCGCCGGCAGCGGCGACGCCGGTACGGCGCGCGAGGTAGGCCCGGAGCGTCTCACCCGGGCAAGCGTCGGGCTCCTGAGGGAGGTACCCGACCGACAAGGTCCCGGGGGCACGCTCGACGCGTCCGGCGTCGGGCACGAGCTCACCTGCCAGGACTCGCAACAGGGTCGTCTTGCCGATGCCGTTGGGCCCGACGACCCCGAGCCGCCGTCCGCCCGCGACCGAGCAGCTGACGTCGGCGAGGACGGTCCGGCCACCGAGCGACAACGAGACGTTCCGGGCCGACAGCACGACCGCCGACCTTATTCGCCTCCCTCACCCCCCTCCCGGGATTGTGCGTCCAGGAGCGGTATGCGCTCCTCTCGCAACAATCCCGGGGCGGGGCTGGGCTGGGGCTCAGTTCGGGAGCTGGGCCTCGATCGCCGCGACGAGCACCGGGTCCTCGGGCGTGACCGTCGGGCTGAACCGGGCGACCACCTCGCCGGCGGGCGACACGAGGAACTTCTCGAAGTTCCACCGGACGTCGCCGGTGTGCCCGTCGGCGCCGTCGGCCGTGGTGGTGAGGCGCGCGTAGAGGGCGTGGCGGCCGTCGCCGTTCACCTCGACCTTCTCGAGCAGCGGGAACGTCACCCCGTAGTTGACCGTGCAGAACTCGCTGATCTCGTCGGCGGTACCCGGCTCCTGTTCGGCGAACTGGTTGCACGGGAAGCCGAGAACCGTGAACCCGCGAGCGGAGTAGGTGTCGTAGAGGCGCTGCAGACCCTCGTACTGCGGGGTCAGGCCGCAACGAGACGCGACGTTGACGATCAGCACGGCCTGCCCTTCGTACTCGCCGAGATCGGCCGCGCTCCCGTCGAGCGCGTTGAGGTTCACGTCATAGACGGCCACGAGATCGGTTTCCTTTCGGGTGGGGGCCCGCTCAGCCTAGCGCCCCTGCACCCGACACACGGTCCGCTGCATCGTCCACTCGACCGGCCCGCGCACGAGTCCACCGACGCGCGCCAGCAGGGCCGTCGCGAGGTCGGCCGTGATGACGGCCCGTTCGCGCTCGATGCCTCGGGCGATCGCCTCGCCGATCGCCTCGGCCGACTTGGGCGCGATCCCGCCCGACACCGCCGCGGTCTCCCGCGGCTTGATGCGGTTCTCGGCCTCGAAGCCCGGCGTCTCGGTGTCGGGCGGGAAGACACACCCCACATAAATGCCGCGGTGCCCGTACTCGGCCCGAAGCGCGTCGCAGAGCCCCCGCACGGCGTACTTCGTCGGTCCGTAGGCACCGAAGCCGAACACGCCGAGCAGCCCCGCGGTGCTCGACACCCCGACGATGCCACCGCGGCCGCGATCGAGCATCGGGGGCAGCAATGCCTTGATCGCGTGCACGGTGCCCAGGTAGTTGAGCTCCATCTGGGCCCGGAAGACCTCGATGTCGAGGGCGTCGAAGTAGCCCGGATGCGACGCCCCCGCGCTGGTCACGAGGAGGTCGGCGGGGCCCTGTTCCGCGACAAGGCGGCCCAGCGCGGCCGCCAGCCCGTCGGCGTCGGTGACGTCGGCAGGCACGGCGACCGAGCCGGTGATCGACACGCCGGCCGCGGCCAACCTGTCGGGGTCACGGGCGACGAGCGAGACCCGGGCTCCGCGTGACGCGAGGGCACGGGCCGTCGCCAACCCGATTCCCTGCGACCCGCCGGTGACGACCGCGTGGGCGTCGGCGAGCCGCACTTCCCGCTCCTTGGCCCTAGCCGACCACCTTGGCCTTGAGCCGCTCGAACTCCGCGTCGTCGATGACGCCCTTGGCCTTCAGGTCGGCGAGGCGCCCCAACTCGTCGGCCGGGCTCGCGGCGGTCCCTACGGCTTCACGGATGTAGGCCCTCGACGCGGCGTCCTGCTCCTTGGCGGCCTCCATCGCGTGCTCGCTCATCTTGTGCCCGCGCGCGATGAGGTACACGAACACGCCGATGAACGGCAGGAGGATCACAAAGATCACCCAGACCGCCTTGACCCACCCATTGAGGTCGTGACTGCGGAAGATGTCCGAGAACACCATGATCAGCAGCCAGATCAAGATAAAGAAGGAGAAGAACCAGATCATCGTCCAGAGGACCTCACCGGTCCCCCACTCAGCTCCGAGTGTCATGCAGTCAAACCTCCGAGAGTGCGCTGTTCGGGCCCGCATACTAGCGAGAAGCCCGGGCAGAGCGGTGCTATCCCGGGGTGATCATCCCCGCAGGCCGCACCGTGGCGTCGAACTCCTCGACAGTGAGGTACCCGAGTGCGAGCGCCGCCTCACGCAGCGTGGTCCCCTCGTGGTGTGCCTTCTTCGCGATGGCCGCGGCCTTGTCGTAGCCGATCACCGGGTTGAGCGCAGTGACGACCATCAGCGACTCGCGAACGTACTGGTCGATGCGCTCGCGGTTCGGCTCGAGGCCCTCGATGCAGAAACGCCGGAAGTTGTCGCACGCGTCGCTCAGCAGGTCGACGGAGTGCAGGTAGTTGAAGATCATCACCGGCTTGAACACGTTGAGCTCGAAGTTGCCCATCGAGCCAGCGATTCCGACGGCGGCGTCGTTGCCGAGCACCTGCACGCACACCATGGTGAGCGCCTCTGACTGGGTGGGGTTCACCTTGCCCGGCATGATCGAGCTCCCGGGCTCGTTCTCGGGCAACAGCAGCTCGCCGAGGCCGGCGCGAGGTCCCGAGCCCAGCCAGCGGATGTCGTTCGCGATCTTCATCAGGCTCGCGGCGAGCGTGCGCACGGCCCCGCTGGCGAAGACGACGTCGTCGTGCGCGGCCAGCGCCGCGAACTTGTTGGGTGCCGACCGGAAGGGAAGGCCGGTGAGCTCGGCGATCTTGTCCGCGGCGCGCTGCGCGAACTCGGGGTGCGTGTTGAGTCCGGTCCCGACGGCCGTGCCGCCGATCGCGAGGTCGTAGAGACCCTCGATCGCGTCCTCGATGCGCGCGATGTCGGCGTCGAGCTGCGCGACGTAGCCGGACATCTCCTGGCCGAGCGTGAGCGGGACCGCGTCTTGAAGGTGGGTGCGGCCGATCTTCACGATGTCGGCGAACGCCTTCGCCTTCGCGTCGAGCGCGTCGCGCAACGCACGCACTGATGGCACCAGCTCGTTGCAAGTCTCCTCCACCGCGGCGATGTTCATCGCGGTGGGGAACGTGTCGTTCGAGCTCTGCGAC
>VGBT01000014.1 GCA_016870395.1 Actinomycetota bacterium
CATGCAAGAGCTTCTCGCACGCATGAGGACGCGGCGTGAGGACGAGCAGGGATTCACGCTCATCGAGCTGATGGTGGTCGTGCTCATCATTGCCATCTTGATCGCCATCGCCATCCCGACGTTCCTCGGTGCCAAGTCCCGTGCGCAGGACAAGGCGGCTCAGTCGAGCCTGCGTAACACCTTGACGAACGCGAAGGGCATCTACACCGACAGTGAGAGCTATGCGTCTGCGGACGCGACCGCGTTGGCCTCGGCGGAGCCGAGCCTGAGCTTCCAGGCGGCGGCTTCGACGGGGGCGAAGGTCGTGTCGGTGGACTCGCCGGCGGCGAACTTGTTCGTGGCGGCGGCGCGGTCGAACTCGGGCAAGTGCTTCGCGATCGCGGACAACGTGAACGGTCCTGGGACCATGTTCATGGTGGTCGCGAACTCGGGCGGCACGTGTTCGGCGGCGAACGCGAACACGCTGGACAGCGTGAGCGACGAGACGACTGCGGGCCTGTCCGCGGCCGGCACCGTCGGCGAGTGGTCCAGCAGCTGGTAGTTCGGACCGGACGAGGAGGTAGGAGGGCCCAGGCGGGATCACGATTCCCCTGGGCCCTCTGCCCATCATGAACACTCGACGTTCTTCCGACGACACCACCCGTCACGACGGGGAGCTGGGCTTCAGCCTCATCGAGCTCATGACCGTCGTGATGATCGTCGCGGTGCTCATCGCGATCCTCATCCCCAACTTTCTCCAGGCCAAGAAGCCGGCGATGGACCGGCAGGCCCAGTCACTGCTGCGCGAGAGCGCGACCGCGGCGCGCACCGTCGAGTCGTCGGCCGCGGAGGTCGCCCCGACTGCCTCGGCGCTCGCGAGCACGGAGCCTGGGGTCGACTTCGTCGACGCGACGACGAGCGCAACGGCGAAGATGAACCGGGTCTCCGTGAGTGAAGGGACTTCGGGCGGTGCCTGGTACCTGATCCTCGCGTCGCACTCGACGTCCGGCCGGTGCTATGCGGTGCTCGAGCGCGATGGCGCGGCCACAGCCTTCCAGCGCATGGAGTCCGCGTCGTGTCGCGCCGACCAATTCGATCCGGGCACCGGCTGGGTCGGCAGCTGGTAGCACGGCCCGGGCCGGGCATTCCCTGCTCGCCGCCGCCGCCCCCGTAACCTCGACCCGATGGACCCCGAGACGCTGCTCGTCGTCGCATGCGCGCTCCTCGGTCTGGTGATCGGGTCGTTCCTCAACGTCGTGGTCTGGCGCGTGCCTCGCGGGGAGTCCGTTGTGCACCCACGGTCGCACTGCCCGCGTTGTGACGCACAGCTCGCTGCGTCCGAGAACGTTCCTGTGGTCTCGTGGCTCGCGCTGCGCGGGCGGTGCCGGCACTGCGGTGCCCCGGTCTCGCTGCGCTATCCCCTCGTCGAGGTCGGCTGCGCCGGGCTGTGGGCGGCGATGGCGCTCCGCTTCGGCGCGGCGTGGGAGCTGCCCGTGTACCTCGGGTTCGTCTCCGCGCTGCTCACGCTCGCGTTGATCGATCTCGACACGTACCTGCTTCCGAACCGCATCGTCTATCCGCTCGCGGGGTTCCTGGTCGTCGGCTTCGCTGCCGTGGCATTCGGCACCGGTGCATGGTCGGCGTACGGACGCGCGCTCGCGTCGGGTGCCGCAGCGTTCGCGGCCTTCTTCCTCGTGCACGTCGCGGCGCCACGCGGGATGGGGTTCGGCGACGTCAAGTTCGCCTTCTGCCTCGGTGTGGCACTCGGGTGGATCTCGGTGGGAACGGTCGTGCTCGGCCTGTTCCTGGGCTTCCTCCTCGGCGCCGTGGTGGGGGTGATCCTCATCGCGCTGCACCGCAAGGGGCGGCGCGACCAAGTGCCCTTCGGGCCGTTCCTCGCCGCGGGCACGGTGCTGGCGCTGTGCTTCGGGCAGCCCCTGCTCGACCTCTACCTCGGGTCGTAGGTCGAGAATTCAAGCCCGACACCGTCCGGCGTCGATGCAGCTCACAGACGGATTCGGATCGCCTCCCGGGAGGGCTTCAGGTCTGTTGCCCGTGTTGACGATTGTTGAGGCTGAGACTTACTGTGCGCCGAGTCAACGAGGGGAAGTCAGCGTGGCGTCGCCGTTCCCGTACGAGCTGCTGACCGCCCGTGAGGTGGCGGAGGCGATGCGGGTCTCGACCATGACCGTGTACCGGCTCATCAAGTCTGGTGAGCTGCCGGCGATACGCGTCGGCAAGCACCTCCGGATCCGGCGGACCGAGGTCGATGCGTACCTCGACGCCCGGGTGGTCTGCACGCCCTCGAAGCAGGGAGGCGGCCCGTGGCCCGCCGCCTGATCGGCCTCGACATCGGGACCAACGCGGTCCGCGTCGCGGAGGTCGAGCCCGGCAACCCAACGTGGGTCACGACCTTCGGCCAGGTCGCGCTCCCGCCCGAGGCCATGCGCGAAGGCGAGGTGGTGGATCCGGGCGCGGTCACCGCGGCGATCCAGCGCCTCTGGAAGGAGCTCAGCCTGGGTCGCGGCGAGGTTCGGGTGGGCGTCGCGAGCCCGCGGGTGCTCGTGCGCACCGTCGATCTCCCTGCGATGGCCGAGTCCGACCTCGCGAGCGCGTTGCGCTTCCAGGCCCAGGAGCTGATCCCTATCCCCCTCGAGGAGGCCGTCCTCGACTTCCAGGTGCTCGAGTCGGTGCCGGGCGCGGCGCCGACTCCGGCCCCGGAGCACACCGAGCCGGGCGGCGACGAGCCACCGACCGAGCCGGGCGGAACGCCGCCGACCGAGCCGGAGGGCGCCAAGCGGGTGCTGCTCGCCGCGGCCCACCGTGACACGGTCGACGGCCTCGTCGGCGCGGTACGGGCCGCGGGGCTCCGCGTGGGGGCGGTCGACCTGATTCCGCTCGCGCTGATCCGGTCGATCGGCACGGGGGTCTCGGACGAGGGTGTAGGAGCCGAGGCCATCGTCAGCGTCGGTGGTGGTGTCACGGTGATCGTGATCCACGAGGCCGGGATCCCGCGCTTCGTGCGGAGCCTCGGCGTCGCGGGTCGTTCCCTCACCGACGCGATCGCGCGCGACCTCGCACTCACCGTCGACCAGGCCGAAGCGCTCAAGCGCCAGGGCGACCGGGCTCCGGAGGACCTCGCACGCGCCGCCGCCGCGGCGATGGCACGGCCGCTCGGCGACCTGGCCGAGCAGGTGCGCGGCTCGCTCGACTACTACCGAACCCAGCCGGACGCCACAACGTTGCTCCGGGTGACGCTCACCGGCGGCGGCGCCCTCTCCTCCGGGCTCCCGGAGCGCCTGCACGACCTCGTCGGGCTCCCGGTGGACTTCGCCGCGCCGCGTGATCACATCGCGGTGGCCGACATCGGCTTCCCGGGCGATCAGATCCCGTCGCTCGACCCGTTCCTACCCGTCCCCGTCGGTCTCGCGCTCGGCGGTCTCGCGACGGGCAAGCGGATCAACCTGGTCGGGGGTGATGGTCGTGGAGCCGTCGACCGCGCGCGGGTCGTCAAGGTGGCTGCCGTCGTCGGCGCGGTGCTCGTCCTCGGGCTCGGTGCGCTCTGGTGGGTGCGCAAGAGCGCGGTCGACACCGAGAAGGAGCGGCTCGCGGAGGTCGAACAGGAGAACGAGCGCCTCCAGTCGAAGATCGCCTCGCTGTCCGATGCGCAGCAGGCCCAATCGCAGGTCGAGGCGATCCGCGCCCAGGTGCAGACGATCGTCGCGACCGACATCTCCTGGTCGCGCATGCTCCAGGAGATCGCACGCACGATCCCTGCCGACTCGTGGCTCACTGCGTTCACCGGCAGCTCGAACGCGGGCGCGGCGGTCGCGGCTGGGACCACGGCGCCCACCGGCACAGGGCCGGTCACCAGCGGCTCCGCGACGTTCACGATCGTGGGGCTCGACTTCACGTCGGTCTCGGCCTGGATCCAACGGATCAGCACCATCCCGAGCTTCGCCGACCTCTGGGTGCCGAGCGCGACGAAGGGCGCGAGCACCGAGGCGGCGTCGTCCACGTCGGGTTCCTCCTCCACGACGACCTCGGGTGGACGGGTGCTCGTCAACTACACGTCGAACGCGACGATCACCTCGGAGGCCCAGAGCGATCGGGCCGAGCAGTTCGAAGAGGAGACGCCGTGAAGCGCGGGTGGCTCCTGGGGATCGTCGCCGGCGCGCTGGTTCTCGTGCTCGTGTGGTACTTCCTCTTGTGGGCGCCGGCCTCCAAGGACCTCGACGACACGCGCGAGCAGGTGTCCGAGCAGCAACGCCAGCAGCTGAGCCTCGAGGCCACCGTCAAGCGACTCCAGGCCCTCGCGGAGAACGCGCCGCAGCTGCAGGCGACGCTTCGTCGCTACGACGCCGCGATCCCCGAGACCCCCGACCTCGCCGACTTCATCATCCAGTGCAACGACATCGCGATCGCGTCGGGCATCGACTGGCTCGCGATCTCGCCCTCACCGCCCGCCGCAGGCACACCGGTGACCACGATCGCGCTCTCGATCAACGTGCAGGGCGGCTTCTTCCAGGTGCTCGACTACCTCAACCGGCTCGAGGATCTCGAGCGCCTCGTCGTGGTCGACACGATCAACATCGCGGCGGGCGGCGGGACCGCGGACGGCTCGGGGACGACCTCGGCGTCGTCGGACGCGTCCGGGGGCACCCTCACCGTCACGCTGACCGGACGGATGTTCACGCGGGGGACGCCGCCGGCCGCCCCCGGCACCGAGTCGAGCCCGACGACCGAGACCACGACCACGACTTCGGCCGGCTCGTCGACCACGACCACGACCGGTTCGTCGGGTGCGACCACGAGCACCACGGGGGTGGGCTGATGGGTGAGAACAAGCGCCTCCTCGCGATCCTCGCGATCGGTGGTGTCATCGTCGCCGCGTTGGTCGCCTACAACCTGTTCGGCAAGGGGGGCGGCGAGGAGGCGACGACGAGCACACCGGCCCCCGCGGTGACGAGCAACGGCCCGGCCGGCGGCACGGCCACCACCACGACCACGACACCCGGAGCGCCGAGCGTGCCGGGCGGGGAGTTCGACGTGTTCGCCACCCGCGACCCCTTCGAGCCCGTCGTCTCCGTCACGCCGGTGACCACGACCCCCACCACGACCAGCAGCGCCACGACGGCGACGACCACCTCCGGCGCGACGACCGCCACGACGACCGCCCAGCAGAACCCTTCGGGCGGGACGAGCGTGGCGCTGCTCGACGTGTTCGACGAAGGCGGTGTGACCAAGGCCCGGGTGCAGGTCGGCTCGACCGTGTACACGGTGGCGCCGGGCGAGACGTTCGCGGTCAGCTACCGCCTCGTCAGCATCAGCGGCACCTGCGGCCAGTTCCTCTACGGCGACGCGCCCTTCCAGCTCTGCGAGGGCGAAGCCGTCATCAAGTAGCCGGTAGGCGAAGGCCCGGCCGGTAACCTGGGCGAGCCATGCTGCGCTACCTGACCGCCGGGGAGTCGCACGGCCCGGCCCTGGTGGTCGTGGTCGAGGGACTCCCCGCGGGACTCCCCGTCACCGTCGATGAGATCGGCACCGAGCTCGCTCGCCGGCGGCTCGGCTTCGGTCGCGGGCCGCGCATGCGCTTTGAACGCGACGACGTCGAGCTGCTCGGCGGCGTCCGCCACGGCGCGACGCTCGGCTCCCCGGTGTCGGTGGTGATCCACAACACCGAGTGGCCGAAGTGGCAGGAGGAGATGTCCCCCGCCCCGGGGATCACCTCGGCGCCGCTGCGCCAGCCCCGCCCCGGCCACGCCGACCTCGTCGGGATGCAGAAGTACGGCTTCGACGACGCTCGCAACGTGCTCGAGCGCGCGAGCGCTCGTGAGACCGCGGCGAGGGTCGCGGCGGGCGCGCTCGCCAAGGCGCTGTTGTCCCATCTGGGGACCTCGGTGATCTCGCACGTGACGCGCATGGGCGCGGCCGCCCTTCACCCCGACGCGGCGCGCCCGACGCCGACCGACCTCCCCCACGTCGACCAGTCGCCGGTGCGCTGCTTCGATGCGGTGACCGAGGCCGCGATGGTCGCCGAGGTGGAGGGTGCGGCCAAGGCCGGCGACTCGCTCGGCGGCGTCATCGAGGTGCTCGGCTACGGCGTGCCTCCCGGGCTCGGCTCCCACGTGCACTGGGATCGTCGGATCGACGGCCTGCTCGCGCAGGCGCTCATGAGCATCCAGGCGATGAAGGGCGTCGAGATCGGCGAGGGCTTCGCGGTGGCGTCGCGGCGGGGGAGCGCCGCCCACGACGAGATCCTCTGGGACGACGCCACCGGCTACACACGTGCTTCTGATCGCGCCGGAGGCATCGAAGGCGGCATGACGACCGGCGGCCTGCTCGTGGCCCGCGCGGCGATGAAGCCGCTCGCATCGCTGAACCGGCCGGTGTTGCGCACGGTCGACACCGAGACCAAGGAGCAGACGGTCTCCTTCAAGGAGCGGACCGACGTGACCGCGGTCCCGGCGGCGGGGGTGGTGGCCGAGACGATGGTCGCACTCGTGCTCGCCTCCGAGGCGCTGCGCAAGCTCGGTGGAGACTCACTCGCTGAGCTCGTGCGCAACCACGACGCCTACCGCGCCTCTCTGGCGTGAGCGGGCGTCACCTCGTGCTCGTGGGCCTCATGGGTGCGGGCAAGACGACCGTCGGCGAGGAGTGCGCGCGACGGCTCGGCCGCCCCTTTGTCGACACCGACGACCTCGTGGTCGCAGCCGCCGGTCGTTCCGTCGCCGAGCTCTGGGAGGTAGAAGGCGAGGCCGGATTCCGGGCTCGGGAGCAGGCCGCGATCGCCGACGTCTGCGCGTCGCCCACGCCGTTGGTGGTCGCGTGCGGCGGCGGGGCGGTGCTCGATCCCGAGAACCGGCGGGTGCTGCGGGCCGCCGGTTGCGTCGTCTGGCTCGACGCACCGGCGGACGAGCTCGCCGGTCGCCTGGTCTGCGACGGTACGAGACCCCTCCTCGCAGGTGCCGACCGCGCCGCCACGCTGACCCGGCTCGGCCGGCAGCGGGCCGACGCCTACGCGGCCGTAGCGCACGCGCGCGTCGATACCGGACAGCGGTCCGTCGCCGAGGTCGCCGGCACCGTCCTCGAGGTCTACCCGCGATGAAGCGCGTCCCCGTCGAGGTCGAACCACGCTACGAGATCTTTGTGGGGCCCGGCGCGCTCGCGCGCGCTGGCGACCTGCTCGAGGGCCGGCGCCGCGTCGCCGTGGTGAGTCAGGCCGGCATCGCCGCCCGGTACGCGACAGAGCTGCGCGGTGCCATCGGCGCGCCGACCGAGCTGTTCCTCATGGACGACGGCGAGGAGGCGAAGTCGCTCGCGACCGTGGAGTGGCTTGGTCGTGAGCTCGCGCGGTGGGGTCTGTTGCGGGACGACGCGATCGTCGCGCTCGGAGGCGGGGTGGTCGGCGACACCGCCGGCTTCGTCGCCGCGGTGTACCACCGCGGGATCGCGGTCGCGCAGGTACCCACGACGCTGCTCGCCATGGTCGACGCGGCCATCGGCGGCAAGACCGCCGTCAACCTTCCCGAGGGCAAGAACCTCGTCGGTGCGTTCCACCACCCGATCGGCGTGCTGGCCGACCCGGAGACGCTGTCGAGCCTCCCGGAGCGCGAGTTCCGCTCCGGCCTCGGGGAGGTCGCCAAGTACGCGCTGCTCACCGACGTGGTCGAGGACCCGACGGGCCTCACGGGCGTGCTCCGGCTGCACGCGGCCGAGGTGCTCGCGCGCGACCCTGTGGTGCTCGGCGAGGTGGTGGCCCGGTGCGCGGCGATCAAGGCGGCTGTCGTGGCACGCGATCCGCTGGAGCAGACCGGCGAACGGGCGACCCTCAACCTCGGGCACACCTTGGGTCACGCCCTGGAGACCGCGGGCGCCTACGACCTCACCCACGGCGAGGCGGTCGCGATCGGCCTGGTGTTCGCGGGGGCACTGGCAGGGGCGTGCGAGCGCGTCGGCGTCGACGTGGTGGATCGCTACCAGGCCGTGCCCCAGGCGTTGGGTCTGCCGACGGAGGTCCCCGACGGCGAGGCGCTGGACCCGGCCGAGCTCGTCGCGCTGATGCGCCGCGACAAGAAGGCGGCCGGCGGGCTCACGTTCGTGCTCCCGGGCCCGAATGGGATCGAGCGGGTCGACGACCCGCCCGAACACGCACTGCGGTACGCGTTCGCGTCGGTGGGCATCGGCGTCGGTTAGGAGCTGGAGGACGAGATGGCCACGATCCTGCTGCTGTCGGGACCCAACCTCAACCTGTTGGGGGAGCGGGAGCCCGCGGTCTACGGCACCGACACGCTCGACGACTGCGTCGCGACGGCGCGCACCGCCGCGGAGGCGGCCGGGCACACGCTGGAGCACGTGCAGTCGAACCACGAAGGCGTGCTGATCGACGCGATTCAGGGCGCCCGCGGTCGCTGTGCGGCGATCGTCGTCAACCCGGGTGCGTTCACCCACTACGCGTATGCGGTCGCCGACGCGCTGCGTGTTTTCGACGGCGTGAAGGTCGAGCTGCACCTCTCGAACCCCGCGGCGCGCGAGGAGTGGCGGCGCCGATCGGTGGTCGCACCCGTGGTGACCGGGACGGTCGCGGGGTTCGGTCGCACGGGCTACCGGCTCGCGCTCGAGGCCGCGATCTCGAGGCTCGACCCATGACCCCCGCAGGCCCCCCCGGGTTTGTGCGCAGAGGAGCGGATAGCGCTCTTCGGCGCACAATCCGGGCCGGTGAGGAGGGCGCGCGATGAGCACCTCGGGCATGGCGGGTACCGCGCTGCCGGCGATGGACGTGGCCGGCCGGATCCCGAGGCTGCGCGAGCGCTTCGACGACGCCGGCATCCGGGCGCTGCTCGTGACCCGCCTCCCGAACCTCCGGTACCTCACCGGCTTCACCGGCTCGGCCGGGATGCTGCTGGTCACTCCCAACGACGCGGTGCTGGTAATCGACGGTCGCTACCGCGAGCAGGCCGGAGAGCAGCTCGCGGCGTCGGGTGTGCCGGTGCGCGTCGACGTCGGGATCAGCCAGGCCCGCCAGCGCGAGATCCTCGGAGCGCTGACCGCGGAGGTGAGCGACATGGGCCTCGAAGCCCACGGGGTCACCTGGGCGCAGCAACGGGAGTTCGCTTCGGCCTGGTTCGCCGACGCCGAGCTCCTCGCCACCCACGACCTCGTCGAGGACCTCCGCATGGCGAAGGATCCAGGAGAGGTCGCCCGCATCCGCGCCGCGTGCGCGATCGCTGACGACGCGCTCGCGGCGGTGCTGCCCACCTTGGTCGACCGGCCGACGGAGCGGGCGTTCGCGCTGCGACTCGAGTTCGCGATGCGTGAGCGCGGTGCCGATGCGATGAGCTTCGAGCCGATCGTCGCCTCCGGACCCAACGGCGCCAAGCCCCACGCGCGGCCGACCGACCGGCAGATCGAGCCCGGTGAGCTCGTCGTCGTCGACTTCGGCTGCGTGGTGGAGGGCTACTGCTCCGACATGACGCGCACTGTCAGCGTGGGCGAGCCGTCGGAGGAGGCCCGCCGGGTCTGGGAGACGGTCCGCGAAGCACAGGCGGCGGGCCGCGACGCGCTCGGCCCCGGTGTCGAGCTGTCGGCCGTCGACGCGGCGGCGCGCGAGGTCGTCACCGCCGCGGGCTGGGGCGATGCGTTCAGCCACGGCACCGGACACGGGGTCGGGCTCGAGATCCACGAGGCGCCTCGGGTGGCCGCGACCTCGAGTGGTACCCTCGGTGTCGGCCACGTGGTCACGGTCGAGCCCGGTGTGTACCTGCCCGGGTTGGGCGGGGTCCGAATCGAGGACACGCTGGTCGTCACCCCCGAGGGCCCCCTCTCCCTCACCGAATTCCCGAAGGAACTCTGCGCGTGAGCATCTCCACCAACGACCTGAAGAACGGCATGGCCCTGAACCTCCCCGAGGGGCTCATGACGGTCGTCGAATTCCAGCACGTCAAGCCGGGCAAGGGCGGCGCCTTCGTGCGCACGAAGCTGAAGAACTACCGCACCGGTGCGGTGATCGACAAGACGTTCCGGGCCGACGAGAAGGTCCGTCACGCGATGATCGACAAGCGGGAGATGCAGTACCTCTACCGCGAGGGGTCGGACTACGTGTTCATGGACAACGAGTCCTACGAGCAGGTCCACGTCGCGCCCGACGCGCTCGGAGAGGCGGTCAAGTACCTGAAGGAGGGCGACTCCGCCGTCCTGCCCACCTACGAGGGCCAGATCCTCGGCGTCGATTTGCCCGCCGCGGTGGAGCTGAGGGTGGCCGAGACCGAGCCGGGCATCCAGGGCGACCGGGTCTCAGGCGCGCGGAAGGCCGCGATGCTCGAGACGGGACTCGTCGTGCAAGTGCCGCTGTTCGTCGAGACGGGCGAGCGGATCAAGGTCGACACTCGTACCGGCGAGTACCTCACCCGCGCCTGAGTGCGGTACCGGCGTGGCCCCGCGACACGAATCCCGCGAACGGGCACTCGGGCTCTGCTACGAACGCGAGGTTCGGGGCCTCGACGCGGCCGCGCTGCTCGGCGACCTGCCCGCCCCGCCCGACGACTACGCGACCGCGTTGCTCGTCGGCGTCGACGCCCACCAGGAGCAGATCGACGCGCTGCTGCGGAAGTACTCCGAGCACTGGGCGGTGGAGCGGATGCCCGCGCTCGACCGCGCCCTGCTGCGGCTCGGCTGCTACGAGCTCTGCTACGAGCCCGACGTGCCGACCGCGGTCGTGATCTCCGAGGCCGTCGAGCTCGCCAAGCAGTACTCCACGAAGGACTCGGGGCGGTTCGTGAACGGGCTGCTCGCGCGCATCGCCGAGGAGGTCCGTGCCGCGCCGGTGTGAGCGAGCCGGAGCGGCGCGGGCCGGTGTAGAAAGGCTGCAGTGACCGAGACCGAGCTGCTCCCGAACGAGCTCGACGAGACGCTGGTCGGGCCCGACACGCCGTGGCTCGTCATCGTCTGGAACGACCCGGTGAACCTCATGAGCTACGTGGTGATGGTGCTCCAGAAGCTCTTCGGTCACTCGCGGGAGAAGGCCACGAAGCTCATGCTCCAGATCCATCAAGAGGGCAAGGCGGTCGTGTCGCACGGCAACCGGGAGAAGGCCGAGGTCGACGTCGCCCGCCTCCACGCCCACGGCCTGTGGGCCACGATGCAGCGCGACTCCGCATGAGCGAACGCGAGCGGTTCGTCGAAGGTGACGACGGCCGCGAGGTGCGCCTCGGGCCGGCGGAGGTCGCGTTGCTGCGCGACCTGGCCACCCAGGTGGAAGCCGTGGTCACAGGGCCCGCCACCGAGCTCGGTGCGAGCCCGGTGCGTGACCGCCTGTTCCCGCGTGCATACGACGACCCCACCGAGGACGAGGCCGAGACCGACTGGCAAACGGCGTCGCATCCCGATCTGGTTCGCGGGAAGTCCGAGGGCCTCAGCGCGCTCCTCGCCGACCTCGACGGAGCGCGCGGGGAGCCGGGCGGGCCCGTCGTGGTGGCGCTCACCGACGAGCGACTCGAAGGCTGGGTCGGAGCACTCAACGACCTCCGGCTCGCGCTCGCGGTGTCGATCGGGCTGACCGACGAGCACCAAGAGGTATCCGACGGCGACCCGCTCGCACCGATGTTCGACGCGTACCACTGGCTGACCTGGTTCCAGGGCGCGTGCATCGAAGCGCTCGTCGGCGACCTCGGCCTTTGAGACCGTGTACGGGCCTCGGGTGCTACACTGAGCTGGTTCCGTCACCGGGGTCCTGTGAGTCCCCCACGGAGTGAGGATGACGATGGCCGAGAGCCCCGCGGGAAGCCCCCGCGCCGACAACCTGCGCGCTACCCCCGGCCAGGCCGCCCGTGAGGGCGGTCGTTTCGCGCCCGGTGCCGGGCGCGACGACGACGGCTTCGAGCGGCGCGCGGTCGTGTTCAGCGCGGAGGACCTGCGCCGGGCCCAGGTGCGCATCGCCCACGAGATCGTGGAGCGCAACCATGGCGCCGAGGGGATCGTGCTGGTGGGCCTCCACGAGCGCGGACCCGAGATCGCCCAGCGGCTGGCGGCCGCGATCGCGAGCTTCGAGGACGTCGAGGTGCCGGTGGGCGCGCTCGACGTGGCGTTCTACCGCGACGACATCGGGATGCGCCCGGTGCAGCCGCTGGGTCCGACCGAGATCCCCGTCGACATCGGCGGGAAGGTCGTGGTCCTGGCCGACGACGTGCTCTTCACCGGCCGCACGATCCGCGCCGCGATGGACGCGCTGACCGAGCTGGGCCGTCCCCGGGCGATCCAGCTCGCGGTGCTTGTCGACCGGGGCCATCGTGAGCTGCCGATCCGGGCCGACTTCGTCGGCAAGAACCTCCCGACCAAGATCGCCGAGGACGTGCGGGTCCGTCTCCACGAGCACGACGGCACCGACGACGTGGTCGAGCTCTGGGGCCCGAGCGGCTTCTCGGAGCGGGGAACCGGGGCACCGAGGGAGGAGGGCGGCGCATGAGGGATTTGCTGTCGATCGCCGACCTGGACCGTGCGCAGATCGAGGCGCTCCTCGACGGTGCCGAGCACATGGCCGACGTCCTGGGACGTGACATCCCGAAGGTGCCGGCGCTGCGGGGCAAGACGGTGGTAAGCCTCTTCTACGAGGACTCCACTCGCACGCGCTTGAGCTTCGAGACGGCGGCGAAGCGTCTCGGGGCCGACACGATGACCTTCACACTGGGTACCTCCTCGGTGAAGAAGGGCGAGAGCCTGCTCGATACCGCGCGCACGATCGAGGCGATGGGCGTCGATGCGATGGTCGTGCGCCACTCGGCTGCGGGCGCGCCGCATCGCGTGGCCGGCTGGGTCGACGCCGCGGTCGTCAACGCCGGCGACGGGCGCCACGAGCACCCGACGCAGGCGCTTCTCGACGCGTTCACGCTGCGGCGCCACCGTGGGCCCGGGCTCGACGGGGCGCGGATCGCGATCGTCGGTGACGTCCGCAACTCGAGGGTCGCCCGCTCGGGGATCGCCTGCTGGCACCGGCTCGGCGCCCAGGTCACGCTCGTCGGTCCGCCGACGCTCATGCCCGAGCGCCTTGACGGCTGGCCCGTCGCGGTGTCCCACGATCTGGACGACGTGCTGACCGAGCTCGACGTGGTGTACGTGCTGCGCGTGCAGCAGGAGCGGCTGGGGCAGGCCCTGCTCCCGAGCCTGCGCGAGTACTACGCGCGCTACGGCGTCACAACGGCACGCTCAGAGCGGATGAAGCCGGATGCGCTGGTCATGCACCCGGGCCCGATGATCCGGGGACCGGAGATCGCGACCGAGGTCGTCGACGGCGGGCGGTCACTGATCCGCGAGCAGGTCGCCAACGGCGTCGCGGTGCGAATGGCAGTCCTGTGGGACCTGATCGGGAGCGGAGGCCGTCTTGTCTGACGTCGTGATCCGTGGCGGCCGTGTCGTCGACGAGGCCGGCGAGAGCAGGGCCGACGTGCTGGTGCGCGACGGCGCGGTGGCCGAGGTCTCGGCCTCTCTCCCGCTCCCTTCGGGGGCCGAGGTGCTCGACGCCGAGGGCTGCGTGGTCGCGCCCGGCCTGGTCGACATCCAGGTGCATTTCCGCGAGCCGGGGCGCGAAGAGGCGGAGACGATCGACACCGGCAGTCGCGCGGCGGCACGCGGGGGCATGACCGCGGTGGTCGCGATGCCGAACACGCAACCGCCGCTCGACGATGCGAAGGTGGTGGCGGCCGTCCTCGAGCAGGGTCGGCGCGCGCCGTGCCTCGTGACGGTCGCCGGTTGCATCACGAAGGGTCGGGCGGGGCGCGAGCTCGCACCACTCGGCGAGCTCCACGACCTCGGGGTGCGCGTCTTCACCGACGACGGTGACTGCGTTGCCGACGCCAACGTGATGCGTCGGGCGTTCGAGTACGCGCTGGCGTTGCCCGGCAGCGTGATCGCGCAGCACGCCGAGGACCCGGCCCTCGTGGCCGGGGGGCACATGAACGAGGGCGACTGGTCCGCGAAGCTCGGGATCCCGGGCCGGCCGGGGGAGGCCGAGTCGACGATCGTCGCCCGCGATCTCGCGTTGGCGCGCCTGACCGGGGGGCGGTACCACGTGCTGCACATGTCGACGGCGACGGCTACCGAGCTGGTTCGCGCGGCCAAGGCCGAGGGTGTGCACGTTACGGCGGAGGCGTCGCCCCAGCACTTCACGCTCACCGAGGCCGAGTGCGCGACGTTCGACCCGGTGTTCAAGATGAACCCGCCGTTGCGGACCGACGCCGACGTGGCCGCGATCGTATCGGGCCTCGTCGACGGCACGATCGACGCGATCGCGACGGATCACGCGCCCCATGCGCCCGAGACGAAGGAGCTGCCGTTCGAGGAGGCACCGCCCGGGATGCTGGGGGTGGAGACCGCGCTCGCGGTGGCGCTCACGCGCCTGGTGGATCCGGGGATCATGCCGCTGCGCGACGTCCTTGGCGCGCTGTCGTGGCGCCCGGCGCGCATCGCGGGACTCGACGCGCTGGGGCACGGCCTGCCGGTGG
Source organism: Actinomycetota bacterium (assembly GCA_016870395.1). Classification (GTDB taxonomy): domain Bacteria; phylum Actinomycetota; class Acidimicrobiia; order IMCC26256; family JAENVU01; genus SHUZ01. The sequence goes on from VGBT01000014.1 coordinate 14,472, forward strand.
CGGCGGGGAACCCGGCCAACCTGTGCGTGATCGACCCCGCCCACCGGTGGGTGGTCGACCCCGAGCGGCTGGCCAGCAAGTCGCGCAACACCCCATGGGCAGGCTGGGAGCTCACGGGCAAGGTCCGCCACACCGTGCTGCGGGGCGAGCCGGTGGTCGTCGACGGGGAGTCGCGGCGATGAGCGGCGAGCGCGTGGCGCCGGCGGTGCTGATCTTGCGCGACGGCGAGTTGTTCGAGGGCGAGTGGATCGGCGCTGAACCGGGGGAGGCGGAAGCGACCGGGGAGGGCGGAGCGGACGGCAGAGTACATGGACGTGCGGAGGCGGTAGCGATTGGGGAAGTCGTGTTCAACACCGCGCTGTCGGGTTACCAGGAGATCGTCACGGATCCGAGCTACGCGGGCCAGATCATCACGTTCACCTATCCCCACATCGGCAACTACGGAACGAACCCCGACGACGACGAGCATGAGCGCCCGTTCTGTCGCGGGATCGTCGTGCGGGACCTCGCGCGACGGGCAAGCAGCTGGCGCAGCACGGAGACGCTCTGCGGGTTCCTGAAGCGTCACGGCGTGCCGGGCATCGCCGGGATCGACACCCGTCGCCTCACCCGCCACCTGCGCGACTCCGGAGCGGTCCCGGGCGCGTTCGGCACCGACGAGGCGACGGTGCGAGCCGCGGCGACGGGGAGCCGACCGACCGACGGCGTCGACCTCGTCGCGACGGTCACCACCGATCACGTCTATTCGTATGGCGATTTGGATGCCCCGCTTCACGTGGTGGCCTACGACTTCGGCATCAAGCGAACGATCCTCCGCCACCTCGCAGGCGCAGGCTGCTTCGTCGAGGTGGTTCCCGCCTCGACTCCCGCCGACGAGGTGATCGCGCGGTCGCCCGACGGTGTGTTCCTGTCGAACGGCCCCGGCGACCCGGCCGCGGTCGCGGGTGCGACCGAGGCGGTGCGGTCACTGGTCGGCACGGGTATCCCGGTGTTCGGGATCTGCCTAGGGCACCAGATCCTCGGTCGTGCGCTCGGTGGGTCCACCTTCAAGCTGCCGTTCGGCCATCACGGAGCGAACCATCCGGTCCGCCACGAGGCGACCGGGCGGGTCGAGATCACGAGCCAGAACCACAACTACGCCGTCGACCTGGATTCGCTCGATCGGGGTGTGACGGTCACCCACGTGAACCTCAACGACGGCGTGTGCGAGGGCCTGGCGTTGCGCGACGAGCCCGTGTTCTCGGTGCAGCACCATCCCGAGGCAGGGCCCGGGCCGCACGATGCGGCGTACCTCTTCGACGAGTTCACCGGGCTCATGGCGGGTGTCGCCGGCGGAACGGGGCCTTGATGCCGCGCCGCAACGACCTCTCGTCGATCCTCATCATCGGCTCGGGGCCGATCGTGATCGGCCAGGCCTGCGAGTTCGACTACTCGGGGACCCAGGCGTGCCGGGTGCTTCGCGACGAGGGCTACCGCATCGTGCTCGTCAACTCGAACCCGGCGACGATCATGACCGACCCCGACTTCGCGGACGCCACCTACGTCGAGCCGCTCACCGTCGACTCGCTGCGCCGGATCATCGAACGGGAGCGTCCGGACGCGATCCTCCCGACGCTCGGCGGTCAGACCGCCCTCAACCTGGCGATCGAGCTCGACGAGTCCGGAGTGCTGGCAGCCTTCGAGGTGCAGCTGATCGGTGCGAGCATCGAGGCGATCCACACCGCGGAAGACCGGTCGAAGTTCAAAGCCGCGATGACCGAGATCGGTCTCGCGGTTCCGAGGTCGGGCCTCGCCTACACCGTCGAGCAGGCACTCACGGTGGGCGAGGAGGTCGGCTTCCCGCTCATCTGCCGACCGAGCTTCATCCTCGGCGGAGGCGGTACCGGCTTCGCCCACGACGTGGCCGAGCTGCGTGAGGTCGCGACGCGAGGCCTCGCCACGAGCCCCGTCTCGGAGATTCTCCTCGAGCAGTCGGTGTTCGGGTGGAAGGAGTTCGAGCTCGAGGTCATGCGTGACCAGGCCGACAACGTCGTGGTCGTCTGCTCGATCGAGAACTTCGACCCGATGGGTGTGCACACCGGCGACTCGATCACCGTCGCGCCCGTCCAGACGCTGACCGACGTCGAGTACCAGCGCATGCGCGACGCGGCGTTCGCGTGCATTCGGCGGATTGGCGTCGACACCGGTGGCTCGAACGTGCAGTTCGGCCTGAACCCCGCCAACGGCGAGATGGTCATCATCGAGATGAACCCGCGCGTGTCGCGCTCCTCCGCGCTGGCGAGCAAGGCTACTGGGTTCCCGATTGCGAAGATCGCGGCGAAGCTCGCCGTCGGCTACCGCCTCGACGAGGTGACGAACGACATCACCGGGGTCACGCCCGCGAGCTTCGAGCCCACGATCGACTACGTGGTCACGAAGGTGCCACGCTGGGCGTTCGAGAAGCTCCCCGGCGCCGATCCGGTCCTCGGCACGATGATGCAGTCGGTCGGGGAGGCGATGGCGATCGGTCGGACCTTCCCCGAGTCGCTGCAGAAGGCGTTGCGCTCGCTCGAGATCGGCCGCACCGGGCTCGAGCCTGCGGACCCGGTGCTCGCGGCGCTGTCCACGGACGAACTCGTCCGCCGCGCGGGCATCGCGACGCCGGATCGCTGTTTCGTCGTCGCGGCGGCGCTCGCGCGGGGTGTGTCGGTCGAGCGACTCCACGAGATCAGCGCGATCGACTCGTGGTTCCTCGACCAGATGGCGCTCGTCGTGGAGGAGTGGTCGCGTCTCGGCGCGCTCGCCGGCCCCGGCGCGCTGGCGCGCGAGGACTGGCGGCGGGCCAAGCGTCTCGGCTTCGCCGACGCGCAGCTTGCCGCGATGTGGGGGGTCGAAGAGGACGCGGTTCGCGACACGCGGCTCGCCCATGGGGTCAGGCCCACCTTCAAGACCGTCGACACCTGCGCCGCGGAGTTCGCAGCCGAGACCCCGTACCACTACGCGACCTATGAAGACACCGACGAGGTCACTCCGCTTGCGAAGCCGGCCGTGGTGATCCTCGGTAGCGGGCCCAATCGGATCGGGCAGGGAGTCGAGTTCGACTACTGCTGCGTGCACGCGGCTTTCGCGCTGTCCGATGCGGGCTACGAGACGGTGATGGTCAACTGCAATCCCGAGACCGTCTCCACCGACTACGACACGAGCGACCGGCTCTTCTTCGAACCGCTCACCGGAGAGGACGTCCGCAACGTCTGCGACGTTCTCTCCCGCGCCGGTGACCTTGTGGGGACGGTGGTCGCGCTCGGGGGCCAGACACCGCTCAAGCTCGCGCACGCACTCGAGGCCTCGGGCATCCCCGTCCTCGGCACGAGCCCGGACTCGATCGACCTGGCCGAGGATCGTGATCGCTTCAACGCGCTGTGCGAGCGGCTCGGCATCCCGCAACCGCCGGGCGGGACCGCGTCCACGCCCCCAGAGGCAAGGGCCGTCGCGGACACGATCGGCTACCCGGTGCTGGTCCGGCCGTCGTACGTATTGGGTGGCCGGGCGATGCAGATCGTGTACGACGACGTGGGACTCGTGGCCGCGATGACCGAGCTCGGCGTCGACGGCTCGCTGGGACGGGAGGGCGGGCTGTCCGCCGAACGTCCGGCGTTGATCGACCGGTTCCTCGAGGACGCGATCGAGGTCGATGTCGACGCGCTACGCGACGCGACGGGCGAGGTGTTGATCGGCGGCGTGATGGAGCACATCGAGGAGGCGGGCGTCCACTCGGGCGATTCCGCTTGTGCCATTCCTCCGCCGACGTTGAGTGCTCCCGTCGTCGGGCGCATCCAGGACCACACGCGCGCCCTCGCGGAGGCTCTCGAGGTCCGCGGCCTGCTCAACGTCCAGTTCGCGGTCAAACAAGATGACGTGTTCGTCATCGAGGCGAACCCGCGCGCGAGCCGCACCGTGCCGTTCGTGAGCAAGGCCACGGGTGTTCCGCTTGCCAAGGCCGCGGCGCGCGTGATGCTCGGCGCGACGCTGGCCGAACTGCGGGCCGAGGGGATGGTGTCACCACCAGCGGGTGGAGACACCGTCTCCGTGAAGGAGGCCGTCCTGCCGTTCAAGCGCTTCCCGTCGGTTGACACGCTCCTCGGCCCCGAGATGCGCTCCACCGGCGAGGTGATGGGGATCGACCGCAGCTTCGGCCTGTCGTTCGCGAAGAGCCAGGCGGCGGCGGGCAACCGCCTGCCCGAACGGGGCACCGTGTTCCTGTCGCTGGCCGACCGCGACAAGCGCCAGGGCATCGTCGCGGCGCGCCACCTCGCCGAGCTGGGCTTCTCGATCATCGCGACCGCTGGCACCGCCGCCGCGTGCGAGACTGAAGGGGTGCCCGTCGACGGCGTGGTCGCGAAGGTGGGCGACGAGACGGGCGTCGACGCCGTCGAGCTGATCTCGTCAGGGAAGGTCGATCTCGTCGTCAACACGCCACGCGGCCGGGGTCCGCGAGCCGACGGTGACCACATCCGCCGGGCTGCCACCGTGCACGGGGTCGCCTGCCTGACCACGGTGGCCGCGGCTCTGGCCGCGGCATCCGGGATCCGGGAGTCGGCGACCCGCGAGGTCACAGTGCGCTCGCTCCAGGAGTACCACCTCGACGGCCAGCAGCGGCTCGGGCTGTGAGGCGGCGCAAGGCCCCTCCGGCGGCGGTGGTCGACCCGGCGGTGCAGGTCGGCCCGCTGCAGCTTCCGGGCCCGATCGTGGCCGCGTCCGGGACCTTCGGCCACGGCGACGAGGTGGCGCGCAGCTGCGACCCGACGGCCCTCGGCGCGGTGACCGCCAAGTCGCTCGCGGCCTACGAGTGGCCCGGGAACCCCGCGCCGCGCCTGCACCCGGCGCCCGGCGGCGGGATGCTCAACTCGGTCGGGCTTCAGGGGCCCGGGGTCGCGCACTGGGTCGATGCGGAGCTACCGGCGCTGCGCCGGTGCGGGGCCCGGGTGATCGCTTCCATCTGGGGGCGGACCGTCGGCGAGTTCGACGAGGCGGCGCGGCTGCTCGCGCCGGCCGCGGCGGAGCTCGTCGCGGTAGAGATCAACGTCAGCTGTCCCAACCTCGAGGATCGCGCGCGCGTCTTCGCACACGATCCCGACGCGACCCGTGCCGTCGTGAACGCGGTGGTCGCACGGGGGCTCGGCCTGCCGATCCTCGCGAAGCTGTCGCCGAACACGTCCGAGCTGCTCGAGGTCGCGCGTGCCGCGATCGACGCGGGAGCCGACGCACTCACCCTGGTCAACACCGTCGTCGCGTTCGCCGTCGACCCGAACACCCGGCTCCCCGTGCTCGGTGCGGGCAACGGTGGTCTCTCCGGCCCACCGATCAAGCCGGTCGCGCTGCGCGCCGTTCACGATGTGACGCGCGCGCTGCCCGGCGTCGCGGTTCTCGGCACCGGTGGCGTGAACAGTGGGCTCGACGCGGTGGAGATGCTGATGGCCGGCGCGAGCGCGGTGGGGGTGGGGACGGCGACGTTTCGCGATCCTCGTGCGGCGGTTCGCATCCACGATGAGCTGCTCGCCTGGTGCGCTGCCCACGGCGTGACTCGGGTAGCCGATCTCACCGGTTGTCTGGAGGAAGGCGACGTCTGATGGGAGCGGAGGGAGCGGTGAGCCCCGCGGTGAGGCGGCACATGGTGCTGGCGCTCGACGTCGGCGACCTCACCTCGGCCGAGGCGATAGCCCGACGCGTGGCGCCCTGGTTCGGCGTAGCCAAGGTGGGCCACGAGCTCTACGCGGAGGCGGGCCCGGTTGCGTTCGAGCGACTGCACGCACTGGGCTACGCCGTGTTCTGCGACCTCAAGCTTCACGACATCCCGAACACGGTGGAGCGTGCCGCACGCGCGCATGCGCGTCACGGTGTCGAGCTCATGAACGCGCACGCCGTGGGTGGAGAGGTTATGTTGCGCGCATTCGTCGCGGGCGCGCGGGAGGGCGCGCGGGAAGCCGGGCTGCCCGCACCGGTCACCCTGGGTGTCACGGTCTTGACATCGGAGCCCGACGCGAGCGAGTTCGCGTCGCGACTCGAGACCGCGCGCCTGGCCGGCTGCGACGGCGTGGTTTGCAGCACGCACGAGATCGCGGCTGCCCACGCAGCCGGGATGCAGGCGCTGGTGCCTGGGATCCGGTTCGCGGGGGGCGCCGTCCACGACCAAGCGCGTGTCGCGACACCCCAGCACGCCGCCGCGGCCGGCGCGGACTGGCTCGTGATCGGGCGCGCCGTCACCGCGTCCGAGAATCCCGAGGCCGCGGCGGCGGAGGCTGGAAGCCAGGTGGAGCGGGGCCTGACGGCCCGCTGACCGAGTCACTCGGGGCCTCGTTTCGACCCAGGGATCCGGAGGGGCCGCCTGCCTATACTCGCCCTCGCCCGAACGCCTCGGCGCCGAACGAGCGCCCCGGGAGGTCCCTGCACATGCCGCTTCCGCCGTCACTCACCCCCGAGCAGCGCCAGGCTGCGCTCGACAAGGCCGCGCACGCGCGGCGGGTGCGCGCCGAGGTGAAGCAACGCCTGAAGATGAACCGTCTCAGCCTGAATGAGCTGTTTGCACAGGGCGATGCCGACGAGGTGCTCGCGAAGCTGAAGGTGGTGAGCGTGCTCGAATCGATGCCGGGCGTGGGAAAGGTGCGGGCCCGACGCATCATGGCCGAGCTGGAGATCAGCGAGAGCCGGCGCCTGCGCGGCCTCGGGGCAAAGCAGCGGGCGGCGCTGCTGGCCGAGTTCGCCCACCAGTAGCTCGGAGCGCGATGGGCGTCCTGCTCGTCCTGGCCGGGCCGTCCGGCGTGGGCAAGGGAACGATCGGCAAGCGGCTGCTCGAGCGAGACCCCGGTCTCCAGTGGTCGGTGAGCGCCACGACGCGGGCACCCAGGCCGGGGGAGGTCGAGGGTGTCGACTACCGGTTCGTCAGCCGCGAGGACTTCGAACGCCTGCGCGCGAACGGCGGCTTCTTGGAGTCCTTCGAGGTGTACGGCCAGCTCAAGGGGACCCTCCGGGCGCCGGTCGAAGCCCGCCTGCGGGCCGGGGGAGACGTGCTCATGGAGGTCGACGTGCAGGGGGCGCTGGCGGTGAAGGACGCGATCCCGGACGCGTTGCTCGTCTTCGTGCGGGCCCCGACCCCCGAGGCCCAACGAGCACGGCTCGTGGCCCGGGCCTCCGACGACGACGAGCAGCTCGTCCGGCGGCTCGAGACCGCGGGGGCCGAGGAGGCCGCGTCCGGACGGTTCGACGCCGTGGTGGTCAACGACGACCTGGACCGGGCCGTCGAGGAGGTCGCTGCTATCCTGAAGAGCCGCCGTGTAACCGGTGCACCCTGAGCGACCGCCCTCGCCTGCCGAGTGGCCCGCGACCTCCGGGACGCGCCACGACTGCGGCTCCGACCACCGGCCCGTCCGAACCCCCCATCTCTAGGAGCACCCCCTCTGATGCCCGACCGCCGCGCCTCGCTCACCGAACCCCGCATCGAGAATTTGCTCGCCCGGGAGGACTCCAAGTTCACGCTGGTGACGCTCGCCGCGCGGCGAGCCCGGGAGATCAACGACTACTACAACCAGCTCGGAGAAGGGCTCGGCAAGATCGTGCCGCCCCAGGTGACGTCCGTGTCGCGCAAGCCGCTGTCGATCGCACTCGAGGAGATCGAGGTCGGCAAGATCGTCAAGGCCGACCTCCCCCCCGAGGCCGAGGACACCGAAGACCTCGAGGCGGTGGTCTCCGCAGTAATGTTCGGCGAGGCCGAGCCCGAGCCGAGCGCAGGCTAGGAGCACGGTGGGGGGCGCGGCCGAGCCGGTGCTCGCCGGCCGACGGATCGTCCTCGGCGTCTCGGGAGGGATCGCGGCGTACAAGGCCGTCGAGCTGTGCCGGCGTCTCGTCGATGCCGGTGCCCACGTCGTGCCGGTCCTCACCGAGGACGCCCAACGCTTCGTGGGTGCGCTCACCTTCTCGGCGCTCGCGTCCGAGCCGGCGCGCACCGACCTGTTCAGCGGTGCGACCGGCGGCGACCCGATCCCGCACACCCGCCTCGGCCAGGGCGCGGACCTCGTGATCGTGGCACCCGCGACGGCCAAGACCCTCGGGAAGTACGCGGCCGGGATCTCCGACGACCTGCTCTGCGCGACGTTGCTGGCGACGCGGGCGCCCGTGCTGGTGGCCCCCGCGATGCACACCGAGATGTGGGAGCACCCGGCCGTGCAGGACAACCTCGCGACGTTGCGCCGGCGCGGCGTGCACGTGGTCGATCCCGAGTCGGGGCATCTGGCCGGCGGCGACGAGGGAGAGGGGCGCCTCGCCGCGCCGGAGCGTATCTTCGACGTTGCCGTCGCCGTCCTCGCCCAGGGCCACGACCTGGCGGGTGTGCGAGTGCTCGTCACTGCCGGCGGGACGCGGGAGGCGATCGACCCCGTGCGGTTCGTCGGGAACCGCTCGTCGGGGAAGATGGGCTACGCCGTCGCCGAGGTCGCCGCGCGCCGGGGCGCGGCTGTGACTTTGGTGACCACCCAGGGCCGACCCGTGAGCTCGGCGATCGAGGTCGTCCGCGTCACCACCGCCGAGGACATGCACCGTGAGGTCGTCGCCCGGTTCCCGGAGACCGACGTGGTGGTGATGGCCGCCGCCGTCGCCGACTTCCGTCCCAAGGTCGTCGCGGCCGAGAAGCTGAAGAAGCACGACGGCGTTCCCGAGATCGTGCTCGAACCGACGCCGGACATCCTCGCGGCGCTCGGTGAGCGCAAGGTCGCCCAGCTGCTGGTCGGCTTTGCCGCCGAGACCGAGCGGGTGCGCGAGCGCGCCGCAGAGAAGCTGGCGCGCAAGCGGGTCGACCTGATGGTGGCCAACGACGTGAGCGAGCCCGGAGCAGGCTTCGAAGTCGACACGAACCGGGCCGTGCTGGTTGACTCCTCCGGCGCCGAGGAGGACACGCCGCTTCTGACGAAGATGGCGCTGGCCGGCGTCATCTGGGACCGCGTGGCCGAGAGGCTCGGCCGGGCCGAAACGAGGGAGCACCCTTGAACACGTTCACCTTCACGTCGGAGTCGGTCACCGAGGGCCACCCCGACAAGATGTGCGATCAGATCTCCGACGCGGTCCTCGACGCGATCTTCGAGGAGGACCCGAACAGCCGCGTGGCGTGCGAGTCGATGGCAACGACCGGCCTGGTGGTCGTCGCCGGCGAGATCAGTACGCAGGCCTACGTAGACATCCCGCGAGTCGTGCGCGACACGATCCGGGGGATCGGCTACGACCGTGAGTCCTACGGCTTCGACGGCAACACGTGCGGGGTCATCACGTCGATTGACGAGCAGTCGCCCGACATCGCGATGGGCGTCGACAAGGCCGTCGAGCAGCGCGCCGGCACCGGCGAGCACTTCGACGAGGTCGGTGCCGGCGACCAGGGGATGATGTTCGGCTACGCGTGCGACGAGACCGAGGACCTGATGCCGATGCCGATCTGGCTCGCGCACCGGTTCGCCCATCGCCTGTCGGAGGTCCGCAAGGCCGGCGTGCTCCCGTACCTGCGCCCCGACGGCAAGACCCAGGTGTCGATTGCCTATGAGGACGGCCGGCCCAGCCGCCTGTCGACGGTCCTGATCTCGACGCAGCACGCGCCCGGGATCGACATCGAGACGATGATCAAGCCCGACCTGATCGAGCACGTGATCCGGCCGCTGCTGCCCGCCGAGTTCGCCGACGACGAGTTCGAGGTGCTCTGCAACCCGACCGGCAACTTCGAGCTCGGCGGCCCGCATGCCGACTGCGGGCTCACCGGCCGCAAGATCATCGTCGACACCTACGGTGGCATGGCGCGCCACGGCGGCGGCGCGTTCAGTGGCAAGGACCCGACGAAAGTCGACCGCTCCGCGGCGTACGCGGCCCGGCACGCGGCCAAGAACATCGTGGCGGCCGGCGTGGCGTCGCGCTGCGAGGTGCAGGTGGCCTACGCGATCGGCGTCGCTCGCCCCGTCTCGATCATGGTGGAGACGTTCGGGACGTCGAAGGTCGACCCGGTCAAGCTGCCCGACCTCGTGCAGGAGCACTTCGACCTGCGCCCGGCCGCGATCATCGAGCGCCTCGACCTGCGCCGACCGATCTTCAAGCGGACCGCCGCATACGGTCACTTCGGGCGACCCGAGCGTGAGTTCACGTGGGAGCGCACCGCCAACGCCGACGCGTTCCGCAAGGCCGCCGAAGCCCTCGCCTAGCGCGCGGCGACGGTAGGGAGCGGAGCGATCGGAGGTCGCTCGCAGGAGCAGGCGAGCAGGCCCGGAGGGCCGCCGGCGGGTACCCCGCCGGCGAGCGAGCGCGACCAGCATGCCTCACGGGTGTGCCGGGTTCGGCCCGACGTGCCCGCGGTCGACCGGGCGTTCGACTACCTGGTGCCCGACGCGATGGCCGACGAGGTGCGCGTTGGCACGATCGTACGGGTGCCGCTGCACGGGCGGCGGGTACGCGGGTGGGTCGTCGCCGACAACGTCCTGCCCGGAACCGAACCATCTCGCCTGCTCGCGCTGAGCAAGGTCGTTGGTGCCGGCCCGCCCGAACCCGTGATCGAGCTGTGTCGCTTGGCGGCCTGGCGATGGGCCGGCACCGAGCTGGCGCTGTTGAGGGCCGCATCGCCTCCGAACGCGGTGCGCGAGCCGTGGCCGGTCGACCCCCCGGGTGCTCCGCCGCACCGCTCGGTGTCCGAGGTGCTGGCATGGCCGCCCGCCATGGATCGCCGCGACCTCGTCGCGGACCGGATCGCGCCCGACGGCTCCACGCTCGTGGTGGTGCCGGACGGGGCGCGCCTGGGTGCACTGGTGCGGCACCTGGAGCGGGCCGGCCATCGGGTCCTGCTGATGCGATCAGACGATCCCGACGCACTGCGCACGCGCGCGTGGGCCGCGGCGCGCTTCGGCCGCTGCGTGGTGGTCGGGGGCCGCGTCGCGGTGTGGGCGCCGGTCCCCGACCTCGAGCGGGTGATAGTGCTCGACGAGGGGGACGAGGCGCTCCAGGAGGAGCGATCGCCCACCTGGCACGCGCGTGAGGTCGCCGCGGCGCGCGTCGCGGGCGTCGGGGCGTCGCTGACCTTGGTGGGGGTGGTCCCGACGCCCGAGGCGGTGACGATCGCAGGCGCGCCGGTGCGGCCGAGCGCCGCCGCCGAGCGCGAGCACTGGCCGGTGCTCGAGGTCGTCGACCTTCGGGAGGAGCCACCCGGGATCGGGCTCCTGTCGGAAGGTCTCGCCCGGGCGCTGCACCGCGCAGTCGATGCCGGCGGTCGCGCGGTGTGCGTGGTGAACCGCAAGGGCCGTGCGCGCCTGCTCACGTGCCACGCCTGCGACGAGCTCGCGCGCTGCGAGCGCTGCGGCGCCGCGGTCGTGGAGACCGACGATCGTTCGCTGCTGTGCGCGCGCTGCGGCACGCGCCGGCCGTTGGTGTGTCTGCGCTGTCATGGTGGCCGCATGCGCGTCCGTCGGCTGGGCGTGGCCCGCCTGCGCGACGACCTGGCCGCCCTGCTGCCGCGAGCCGAGGTCGCCGAGGTCGACGCGACCACGGAGGAGATCCCGGACGTGCCGGTGCTCGTGGGCACGGAGGCCGTGCTTCATCGGGTGCGCCGGCTTCCCCGCGCGCGGGCACTCCTGTTCGTCGGGTTCCTCGACTTCGACCAGGAGCTCGCCGCGCACCGGTACCGGGCGTCGCAGCAAGCCGTGGCCCTGCTCGCTCGCGCGGCGCGGCTGCTGGGTGCACGGGGGGGCGATGGCCGGCTCCTCGTGCAGACGCGTCTGCCCGATCACGAGGTGCTCGCGGTGGCCCGCACCGGGAATCCTGTGCCGCTGCTCGACGCGGAGACCGCGCGCCGGCGCGAGCTGGGCTATCCGCCGTTCGGAGCGGTCGCGGAGCTCAGCGGTGCACCCGAGGCGGTGCGCGCAGCCCTCGACGTGCTGCCTCCCGAGGTGGTGGTGCTGGGTCCGACCGAGGCGCCGACCGGGCTGCGTGCACTGGCCCAGGCAGCGACCGTCGAGCTGCTCGCCGACGCGCTCGCCGAGGCCGGGCCGATGGGGCGCGCCGAAGGGCGGCTGCGGGTCGCGGTCGACCCCCCGAGGGTCTGACCGATCCCGTCGGTGACCGAAGCCGTCGGAGCGACACCTCGGGTCACCGACGCGGATGGCGCGCTCAGGCGGGGGCGGTCACGAGCTCGTCGACTCGCGCCTCGAGCCCGGGATCCGGGTCGCCCGGCGCCATTCGGGTGCGCAGCAGGTGCTTGGCCCCGCGGGACTCGGCCGCCTCCAGCAGGCACGCGCACGCGTACAGCTCGGTGAGCCGGTCGAGCACGTCCCGGCAGTAGAAGGCACCGTGCTCGGGTTCGGCCACGCACCGGTCGGCCTCGCCGACGGTGCGCTGCCAGGTTGCCGTGAGCTCGTCGGCGACGGACAGGGTGCTGTCGGCGAGGATCTTGCCGACCCGCTCGTCGACCACGCGCAGGATCAGGAGCCGGCCGACGTGGGTGAGCACCTGCGCGGCGAGCACGTCCTCGTTCGTGGCGGTCCCCGCGTCGATTCGGTCCTCGAGCGCGGTGAGGGCGAAGACGAGGTGCAGTGCCCCGAGCCACGACGCCCGCATGGCGGCAAGCAGGCGTCGGAGCGCGGAAAACGCCGAGATCGGCCGGTGAGAGGCCTTGCGGTGGGCTGCGTAGGCACTGGCCTCGAACTACGCGCGGCGCCACGAAGCAACCGAGGCCGCGCGTTCCCCGCGGGCCGTCGGGCACCCGTGCGGTGACCAGGAATTGCGCGAAGTCGGCGACGGCGCAGAACCACTTCTCGCCCGAGATGCGGTACCTCCCGTCGCCGTTAGGGTCGGCGCGGGTGGCGTTGGCGCCGACGTCGCTGCCACCCCGGACCTCGGTGAGGAACTGCGAGTCCCGCTCGGCGCGGCGGCGCAGAGGCCGTGCGAGGCCGATCGTCACGTGGTCGGGCACGCATGGCCGGCTTCACCTTCGAGCGAGAGCAGAGAGAGCAGCACCGCCTGCTCGAAGGCGCGCCCGGACGTGCCGGAGTGAGCGACCAGGCCGCTGACCCACACGGGATCGCCGGCGCGGTGGTAGTCAGGGTCGAGCTCGACTACCTCGACGCGTCGGCCGATCGCGTTTCACCGTGCGATCTCAGGGGTCCGGCCGGGTCGCTCGTAGCGTGCTGCCGCCGGACCGACCACCTCGACGACGGCCCGACCGAGTGCGGCGGCCTCCACCTCGAGCGCCACGGGGCGCTCGGCCGGCACGTCACGGGCGACGATCGCGCGCAGGGCGGTGTCGGCGCGCTACGGGTCGGCGGGGAAGGCCGCCCGCCAGTCGGCGAGGTCACCCCGGGCGGACGCGAACGTCCTCGGACTGCAGTCTCGCGCCGCGTCGCCCTAGGGTGCACCGGTTCCCAGGCGCGCAGGAGCGAGGACCATGAGCTATCCGGGGTTCGAGGGATCGGTCGGTCGGGTGGTGGCGACCTCCAAGGGCTGGTGGCCGCCTCGGCCCACCCCCCGCGAGGGCGCGCCGAACATCGTCGTGATGCTGGCCGACGACCTCGGTTTCGCCGATCTCGGCTGTTACGGCTCGGAGATCGACACGCCCAACCTCGACAGGCTCGCGGGCCTGGGAGTGCGCTACACGAGCTTTCACGTCGCGCCGATGTGCTCTCCTACACGCGCCGCGCTCCTCACCGGTGTCGATCCGCATCGAGCGGGCCTCGGCACCGTCGCGCACGTCGATCCGGGCTTCCCCGGCTACGCGTCGGAGCTCGCGCCCGACGTCGCGACCATAGCGGAGATCCTGCGCGACCGTGCGGGCTACGCCACGATGGCGGTCGGCAAGTGGCATCTCGCGAAAGACTCGGATGGCAGCGCGGGGGGCTCCAAGCGCTCCTGGCCGTGCCAGCGCGGGTTCGACCGGTACTACGGCGTGATCGACGCGTTCACGAACCTCCACCACCCGCATCGGATCGTCGAAGACAACCACCAGGTCGAGGTCGACCGGTACGAAGACGACTACTACTTCACCGACGACATCACCGACCGTGCGATCTCGATGATCCGGGAGCAGCAGGCGAGCAACCCTAGGCAGCCCTTCTTCTGCTACTTCGCACACGGAGCGGTGCATGCCCCGCTGCACGCTCGACCGGAGGAGATCGCCAAGTACCGGGGTCGCTACGACGCGGGCTGGGATCGCATTCGCGAGGAGCGTTTCGCGCGCCAGCGCGAGCTGGGTGTCGTCCCACCCGGCGTCGAGCTGCCGCCGCGTAACACGGAGCCAGGCGACGACGTGCCGCCCTGGGACGAGCTCGCCGAGCGCGAGCAGCGTCTGTTCGCCCGCCACATGGAGGTCTACGCGGCGATGGTCGACCGCATCGACCAGAACGTGGGCCGCCTTGTCGAGGCGCTCGACGACGTCGGCGTGCGCGAGAACACGATCTTCGTCTTCCTCTCCGACAACGGCGCGTCGCGCGAAGGTGAGGGGACGGGCACGACCGCCTACTACGTACACCTGCTGCAGGGTGACGACGTCGACGCCGACCTCGCCCGCATCGACGAGATCGGCGGGCCCACGACCACTCCTCACTACCCGCGGGGATGGGCGATGGCGAGCGGCACGCCGTTCCGGCTCTACAAGATCAACGCGCACCAGGGTGGTCACTCGGTGCCGTTCATCTGGTCGTGGCCAGCGGGCCTGCCGGCACGGGGTGAGCTGCGCACTCAGTACCAGTACGTCACCGGGTTGCTCCCGACCTTGCTCGAGCTCGTCGGCGTGGAGCGGCCGGATGAGCGTCAGGGCGTACCGCTCACACCCCTCCAGGGCGCCAGCTTCGTATCGACCCTGCACGACCCCGACGCACCGGGCACGCATCGCGAGCACGTCGTGGAGAACAACGGACATCGGGGCTACTACCGAGAGGGCTGGCACGCGGTGACGCGCCATCCGCGCATGGAGGCGTATGCGAAGGACTGTTGGGAGCTCTACGACCTCACGACCGACCCGACCGAGCTGCACGACCTCGCCGGAGAGCAGCCGGAGCGGCTTGCCGAGCTCGTCGACGCGTGGGAGCAAGCCGCCTGGGCGAACCGCATCTTCCCTCTCGACGACGGCACCAGCCTGATCTACCT
This sequence comes from Actinomycetota bacterium, assembly GCA_016870395.1. Lineage (GTDB taxonomy): Bacteria > Actinomycetota > Acidimicrobiia > IMCC26256 > JAENVU01 > SHUZ01. The sequence continues at coordinate 29,595 of VGBT01000014.1, forward strand.
GCAGCGCCCCGAGGCGAACGCCGCCTACGCTGACCCGATCCGCATTCCTCGCGGCACGCCGACGCTCGAGCGGTGGCGATCGGTGCAGCTGATCTGGTTCCGCGGGTTCACCGTCGGCGTGGAGCTCGAGCACCGCGCCGGCGACGATGGGATGCTCTTCGCCCATGGCGACCAGGGTGCCGGCTACGCGTGCTACGTGCGCGACGGTGAGCTCGTCTTCGCCCACAACGACGGTCGTGGGGGCATGACGAGGGTCTCCGGAGGCTCGTTGCCCAGCGGGACCCGCGAGGTCGTGGTCGAGCTCGCGGCCCCGGGTGAGCGGCGGTGGGACCTGTCGCTGCGGGTCGACGGACGCGAGGTCGCGACGCACGACGACCTACCGATGCTCTTCGGGATGGCGCCGTTCGAGGGGATCGACGTCGGGATCGACCGGCGCTCGCCGGTCGACTGGGCGCTCTACGAGCGCTTCGGACCGTTTCCGTACTCGGGTTCGCTCGCCGCGGTCACCTACACCCCGGGCGAGCCCGCGCCCGACGCGCCGGTCCACCTGATGGGCATGCTCCGCGAGCTCGGCGCGAAGTTCGAGTAGCGCCGGCCTGGCGCATTTGCGCACCGGCACCGGCAGGGCTCCGTCCTACACTGGACGGCGTGACCACGTACCGGATCCGTATCTTCGGCGACCCCGTCCTGCGCCAGCAGGCGAAGGAGGTCACCGAGCTCGACGGCGCGCTCGCCCGCCTCGTCGCGACCATGCACGAGACCATGTACGAGGCCGCCGGTCTCGGCCTTGCCGCACCTCAGGTCGGTGTGCAGAAGCGCCTCTTCACCTACGACATCGGCGACGGTCCCGTCGTGATGGTCAATCCGCAGGTGGTCGAGGAGTCGGGGGAGTGGTCCTACGAGGAAGGCTGTCTCTCGATCCCTGGACTCAGCTTCGAGATCGTGCGGCCCAAGCTCGTCACGATCCGCGGCCTCGACCTCGACGGCAACGAGGTCGTCCTCGAAGGCGACGAGCTGCTCGGGCGCGTGTTCCTCCACGAGCTCGACCACCTCGACGGCACGCTCATGCTCGACCGGCTCGACCCCGACACGCGCAAGCTCGCGCTCAAGGCGATCCGTGAGCAGGACTTGCGCGCGATCGCCGGCGAGCGCGTCGGCTCCCAGCAGCGCCTCTAGCTGTTGCGACTCGTCTTCCTCGGCACCCCTGAAGACGCGGTCCCGCCGTTGCGGGCTCTCGTCGCCGCGGGCCACGAGGTGGCGCTCGTCGTCACCCAGCCCGACCGCAAGCGCGGACGGGGTGGCGCGCTCGTGCCGAGCCCGGTGAGGGCGACGGCTTCGGAGCTCGGGCTCCCGGTGCTGACCCCGGCGCGTGCGGGTGAAGTGGTCGAGGACGTGCGCGCTTCCGGGGCGGACCTCGGAGTGATCGTCGCGTTCGGTCAGCTGCTTCCGCCGTCGCTTCTCGGCGCACTGCCGCTCGGGTTCGTGAACTTGCACTTCTCGCTGCTGCCGCGCTGGCGCGGGGCCGCGCCGGTCGAACGGGCGATCCTGGCGGGCGACGCGCAGACAGGTGTCTGCGTCATGGCCGTCGAGGCGGCGCTCGACGCCGGTCCCGTGTACGCGCGAGCCAGCACGCCGATCGACGCGACCGAGACCGCAGGAGAGCTGCGGGCGCGTCTCGTCACGCTCGGAACCGACCTCCTCGTGCGCACGCTCCCCGTCTTCGGAACCGCGTCACCGGAATCCCAGACGGGCGAGCCGACCTACGCGGCGAAGCTGACCGTCGAGGAGTTCCGACTCGACCTCGCTCGTCCCGCGGCGGAGCTCCTCCGGGTGATCCGGGCCGGAAACCCGCGTCCGGGAGCGTGGCTCGACCTCGACGGCAAGCGCCTGAAGGTGCTCGCGGCCCATGTCGAGGCCGGACAGCTCGTGCCCGACGTCGTGCAACCGGAAGGGAGAGGCGCGATGTCGATTGCCGCCTGGAGGGCCGGCTATCGCGGCCCCGACCCGTTCGGGTGAGGGCCAGGCGCGCGCGCGTGACGGCTCGCGACGTGGCCCTTGCCGCGCTGGTTCGGGTGGAAGGCGGGGCATACGCGAACGTCGCGCTTCCCGCAGCCCTGCGCGCCAGCGCGCTCGACGCACGCGAGCGGGCCCAGGCGACCGACCTCGTCTACGGGACGCTCCGGCGGCAGCGGGCGCTCGACCATCTGCTGGAGCAGGTGATGGACCGCGACCTCGACGATCTCGACCCCCCGGTGCGGGCCGCGTTGCGCATCGGCACGCGTCAGCTCGTCGAGGGCGTGCGGCCGCACGCGGCCGTGAGCGCGACGGTCGATGCGGCAGCGAAGGTGGCACCTCGAGCCAGGGGCTACGTCAACGCGGTGCTACGGCAGGTGGCCGAGCTCGGTCCGCCATGGCCGTGGCCCGAGGGAGCCGACCCGGCATCGGTCGCGGTCCGCGCGTCGATGCCCGACTGGGTCGTCGAGCTCCTGGTGGAGGACATCGGCCTCGTCGCCGCGCTCGGGGTCGTCGAGTCGGCGTCGCGCCCCGCCGCGCTCACGCTTCGGCCGAACCCGCTGCGTACCGATCCGGATGCGCTCGCGGCCGAGCTCGAGGCCGGTGGGGCGAGCGTGGGGCGCGGCGAGCTCGTCCCCGACGCCCTCGTCGTGCTCGGCGCCGGCGACCCGGCCGTGCTCCCCGCCATCGCAGGCGGTCGGGCGACCCCCCAGGACCAGGCCAGTCAGGCGGTCGCCGCGTCCGTCGGAGCGGTGGCTGGTCAACGGGTACTCGAGATCGGCGCGGCCCCCGGCGGGAAGGTGAGCGCGATCGCTGAGCTGATGGGTGACGACGGTCTCGTGGTCGCGGTGGACGTCGATGCCGGGCGCCTCCGCCTGGTGACGGACGCGCGCGCTCGGCTGGGGTTGCGTGCCGTCGTTCCGGTGCAGGCCGACGGTCACCGACTTCCGCTGCGCGTGCGATCGTTCGATCGGGTGCTGCTCGACGCGCCGTGCACCGGTCTCGGTGTGCTCCGACGCCGCCCGGAAGCGCGATGGCGTCTTCGTCCCGAGCAGGTCTTCGAGCTCGCGGATCTCCAGCGCGAGCTGCTGCACAGCGCGGCGGAGCTCGTGTGCTTGGGTGGGCTGCTCGTCTACTCGGTGTGCACCCTCACCGCGGCGGAGACCCGCGACGTGGGTGAGTGGGCGGTCGGGACACTCGGCGACTTCGTGCCCGAGGCGCCGCCCGGGGCGCCCTGGGAGCCCGACGGCCCGGGCGCGCGCCTGTTGCCCCAGGCGGCCGGGACCGACGGGATGTGGTTGCTGCGCCTGCGCAGGACCGGCGAACCCCGCGGGTAGGGTGCGACGCATGGGCAAGATCGCACCGTCGATCCTCTCGGCCGACTTCGCACAGCTCGCCGCGGAGGTCGATCGCGTGCGTCCGGAGGCCGACCTCCTCCACGTCGACGTGATGGACGGCCACTTCGTGCCCAACCTCACGATCGGTGCGCCGGTGGTGCGGTGCCTCCGACCGCGCACGGATCTGTACCTCGACTGTCACCTGATGATCAACAACCCCGGTGACCTGCTCGACGACTTTGCGAAGGCCGGCGCCGACTCGTGCACCGTGCACGTCGAGCTCGGTGACCCCCGTCCGCTCTTCGACCGGATGCGCGCACACGGGATGCGGGTCGGACTGGTGCACAACCCCGAGACCCCGCTCGACGCCGTGCTGCCGTACCTGGAGGACATCGATCTTCTGCTCTTCATGAGCGTGCACCCCGGATTCGGCGGGCAGGCGTTCATCCCGTCGGTGCTCGACAAGCTGCGGGCGGCCCGGAAGATCGTCGACGAGCGTGGCCTCGCCGTGGAGCTCGAGATCGACGGCGGCATCAACGCGCAGACTGCGCCGCTCGCCGCCGCCGCCGGGGCCGACATCCTCGTCGCGGGGAGCGCGGTGTTCCGCACGGCCGACCCGGTCGCCGCGGCACGCACCATCCGGGACGCCGCATGGCCGAACGGGTAGCGCACCTGGCCGCGAAGGTCCTCACCGTCTCCGACGGCGTCGCCGCCGGAACGCGCGAAGACCACGCGGGTGTCGCGCTCGTCGCCCGGCTGGGCGAACGCGGTTTCGACGTCGTGGAACACCGCGTGGTGGCGGACGGGATCGCACCGGTCGCGGCGGCGCTGCAGGCGATGACCGAGGGGTTCGCGGGGCTCGTGGTCACCACGGGCGGGACCGGGTTCGGGCCCCGCGACCTCACCCCCGAAGGCACCGCGGAAGTTCTCGAGCGTGACGCACCCGGAATCGTCGAGGCGATCCGACGGTCGGGCGACGAAGCCGACCGCGGATTCGGGATGCTGTCACGGGCTCGAGCCGGGACGGTGGGCCGGGCACTCGTCGTGAACACGCCGGGCTCGTCGAATGGCGCCCTCGAGGCACTCGAGGTGGTGCTCCCGGTGGTGAGCCACTCGCTCGAGCTGCTCCGCGGCGATCGTCCCCATTGACCCCGGGATCGGAATAGAAACGCGTTTCAATTCTGGTCGGGATCGTGCTAACCTGACCGGACAGTCAAGAGAAGCGCCCTCGGGGTACGGGTGAAAGTCCCGACCGGCGGTGACCACGGCTCGGGCTCCGCCCGATCCTGGAAGCCCGCGAACCCACGGCCTCCAGCCGTGGGCCGACTCCGTGAGACTCGGAGGCCGACGGTTACAGTCCGGATGGGAGAGGGTCGAGCGGGTCCGGTGCGCGTCGCGCGTGCCCGGGCTCGACGTGGTGTGCACCCCGTGGGCCGGACGACCACCGAGGACGGTGGGGAGAGCCTTGGGGACGACCGACGGCGAGCTGATGGAGCGGGCCCGGGTGCTGGGCCTCGACGCTCGGCTGCGCACACCTCCCAACCCCTGGGTGGGTTGCGTGATCGTCTCCGGTGGCGAGATCGTCGGCGAGGGTGCCACCCGGCCTCCCGGAGGGCCTCATGCCGAGGTCGAGGCGTTGGTGGCTGCAGGCGCTCGAGCCCGGGGCGCGACGGCCTACCTGACCCTCGAGCCCTGCGCGCACCACGGCCGAACGCCACCCTGTGCCGACGCGCTGATCGACGCCGGGATCCGTCGCGTCGTGACCGCGATCGAGGATCCCGATCCGGCCGTCGCGGGGGCGGGGCACGCCCGACTGCGCGCTGGCGGGATCGAGGTCGTCGTCGGCGTCGAGGCGACGGGGGTGGCCGAGGACCTCGCGCCGTACCTGCACCAGCGGCGCACCGGCCGGGCGTTCTGCCTCTGCAAGACCGCGATGAGCCTCGACGGCCGCACGGCCGCGGCCGACGGCTCCTCGCAGTGGATCACCGGCCCCGAGGCACGCGCCGACGGGCATCGACTGCGGGCCGAGTCCCAGGCGGTCGTCGTGGGCCCCTTGACCGCCCGCCACGACCGACCGTCGCTCACGGCCCGTGACCTCGAGCCGGCCCCTCCCCGCCAACCGCTGCGGGTCCTGCTCGACGCGGCGGGGCATGTCGAGGTTGCCGGCCCGCTCTTCGACCCCCGCCTCGCGCCGACCCTCGTGGTCACCACGGGTGCCTCCCCGGTGGCCGCGCGCGAGGCGTGGGCAACCGCAGGCGTCGATGTGGTCGTGGTCGGGAGCGGCCCTCGCGGGCGCGGCGTTGATCTCGTGGCCACGCTCGAGCTTCTCGCGACCGAGCGCGGTGTGCTCCAGGCGATGGTCGAGGGCGGTGGCCGCCTCCACGGCGCACTCGTCGCCGAAGGACTCGTTGACCGGCTCGTCGCCTACGTCGCGCCGGTGATCCTGGGTGAGCAGGGCCTTGCGGTTTTCGGCTTCGACGGCCCGGCCACGCTGGCCGACGCCCAGCGCTGGCAGGTCACCGACTGCACCCGCCTCGGCCAGGACGTGCGCCTGACGTTCGATCCCATGCCGACCGGGGACGCGTGATGTTCACGGGGATCGTGGAGGAGCTCGGCTCGGTGCGCGCAGTCGTCGCGAGCGACGGCGGCGCGCGGATCGAGATCGCCGCGACCACCGTGCTCGACGACGCGGCCCTCGGTGCCTCGATCGCGGTGAACGGGTGCTGTCTCACTGTCGTCGAGCTCGGCGACGGGTGGTGGGCGGCCGACGCGGTCGCCGAGACGCTCGACCGCACGAGCCTCGGCGCACTCGAGGCCGGCGATCCCGTCAACCTCGAGCGCCCCGTGCGGCCGAACGATCGCCTCGGTGGACACATCGTGCAGGGCCACGTCGACGGGGTCGGGGTGCTCGTGGATCGGCACCCCGCGCCGGACGGCTCCACCCGCATGCGGTTCTCGGCCCCGGAGTCGGTCCGCCGCTACCTCGTGGAGAAGGGCTCGGTGGCGGTCGACGGCATCAGCCTCACCGTCACCGCGCTGCACGACGACGACCGAATCGGCCGGGGCGCGGACGGCCCCGCCGGTTTCGAGGTCGCCGTGATCCCGCACACCCTTGCGGTGACGACGCTGGGTGCCAGGCAGCCCGGCGAGCCCGTGAACCTCGAAGCCGACGTGCTGGCCAAGCACGTCGAGCGACTGCTCGCAGGAGCGGCGGACGGCCACGGAGTGGCGGCGCCGGGCATCCCGGCGCCGAGTGAGCGCGACCAGAGAGGCTGACATGTTCACCCACATCGAGAACGCGATCGCAGCGGTCGCCCGTGGCGAGATCGTCGTCGTCGTCGACGACGAGGACCGCGAGAACGAGGGGGATCTCATCATGGCCGCCGAGAAGGTCACGGCCGAGGCCATGGGCTTTTTCGTGCGCCACACGAGCGGGGTCATCTGCATGCCGATGGTGGGGGAGCGGCTCGACGCGCTCCAGATCCCGCTCATGGTGCACGACAACACCGAGTCGCAGCGCACCGCGTTCACCATCTCGGTCGACGCGCGCAGTGGCATCACCACCGGCATCTCCGCGGCGGACCGCGCGACCACGGTGCGCACGCTCATCGAACACTCGTCGACCCCGGCTGACCTCGTGCGTCCGGGTCACATCTTCCCCTTGCGGTACCGGGAGGGCGGCGTGCTCAAGCGCGCCGGGCACACCGAGGCGTCGGTCGACCTCGCCCGGCTCGCCGGCTGCGAGGCAGCCGGGGTCCTCGCGGAGGTGGTGAACGACGACGGCACGATGGCCCGGATGCCCCAGCTTGAGACGTTCGCAGCCGAGCACGGGCTCCACCTCATCTCGATCGCGGATCTGGTCCGCTACCGGCGCCATCGCGAGAAGCTGGTGCGACGGGTCAGCGAGGCCCGTATCCCGACGCGCCACGGGGACTTCACGGCCTACGTCTTCGAGAGCCTGCTCGACGGGGTCGAGCACATGGCGTTCGTCCGCGGCGAGGTCTCCGGTCAGGAGAACGTGCTGGTGCGCGTGCACTCGGAGTGCCTGACCGGTGACGTGTTCGGGTCGATGCGCTGCGACTGCGGGTTGCAGCTCGACCGGGCGCTCGCGCAGATCGCCGAGGCCGGGCGGGGCGTCGTCGTGTACCTGCGGGGCCACGAGGGCCGTGGCATCGGCCTGGGCCACAAGCTGCGTGCGTACACGCTCCAAGACCAGGGTCGTGACACGGTGGAGGCGAACGAGGACCTGGGCTTCCCGGCCGACTCGCGTGAGTACGGGATCGGGAGCCAGGTCCTCGTCGACCTGGGGATCACGACGATGCGACTCATGACGAACAACCCGGCGAAGTACGGCGGGCTCGAGGGCTTCGGCCTCGAGATCGTCGAGCGGGTGCCACTGTCGGTCACGCCGAACCGCGAGAACATCGCGTACCTGCGTGCCAAGCAGGAGAAGCTCGGCCATCTCCTCGACATCGCCGACGAGGAGATCGGCGGATCGTGACGTCGAACGCGCAGGAGGCACGAGCCGATGGGTGAGTACGCCGCTCCCGGCGAGGCGGTCGACGGCGCAGGGATCCGCGTCGCCGTGGTCGTCAGCCGGTTCAACCCGGACATCACCGGGCCCCTGCTCGAGGGCACGCGCCGGGCGCTCGCCGTGCGGGGAGTGGTCGACGACGACGTGACCGTCGCGTGGGTCCCCGGCGCCTTCGAGCTGCCACTCGTGGCCAAGGTGCTCGCCGGCTCCGGCGCGTGCGACGCGGTCGTCTGTCTCGGTGCGGTGATCCGGGGCGACACCCCGCACTTCGACTACGTGGCCGGCGAGGCGGCCCGGGGCCTCCAGGAGGCGGCGCTCAGCACCGGCGTCCCGGTCGTGTTCGGCGTCCTGACCACCGACACCCGACAGCAAGCGCTCGACCGGGTGGGAGGCAGCGAGGGCCACAAGGGCGAGGAGGCGGCGCTCACCGCGCTCGAGATGGTCGCATTGTTACGTCATCTGCCTCGCCAGCGCGACTAGAAACGACGTTCGCATGCTGCGCATCGTCCTCCCCAAGGGCTCACTCGAGCGAGCCACCTTCCAGCTCTTCGAAGACGCCGACCTCACCGTCCAGCGCGCGTCCGACGTCGACTACCGGGGGACCATCGACGACCCGAGGGTCCTGGACGTGACAGTGCTGCGCCCCCAGGAGATCCCGCGGTACGTGGCCGAGGGCCTCTTCGACGTCGGGGTCACCGGTCGCGACTGGGTCGAGGAGACGGGTGCCGACGTCGAGACGCTCACCGAGCTCCACTACTCGAAGGCGACGGCTCGCCCGATCCGCATGGTGCTCGCGGTGGCGGGCGACTCGCCCGTGTTGTCGGTCGCCGATCTCCCGCCGGGCGTGCGCGTGCACACCGAGTACCCCGAGCTGACGCGTCGCTTCCTGACCGACGCGGGCATCCGGGCCGAGGTCACGCTGTCCTACGGCGCGACCGAGGCGAAGATTCCGGAGATCGCCGATGCAGTGGTGGAGATCACCGAGACGGGCCGCGCACTGCGCGCCGCAGGCCTGAAGATCCTCGACACGATCCTCGTGTCGTACACGGAGCTGATCGCTAACCGCGACTCGTTCGCCGACCCCGACAAGCACAAGGCGATGGAGCAGGTGATGACGCTGCTCACCGGCGCGCTAGAGGCGCGTGGGCGCGTGCTGGTCAAGCTCAACGTCGAAGCGAGCGTGCTCGACGCGGTGATCGGCCTGCTCCCCGCGTTGAAGTCGCCGACCATCTCGGAGCTGTTCGGCGAGGACGGATACGCGGTGGAGACCGTCGTCGCGAAGTCGGAGATCAACACCCTGATCCCGGCGCTGAAGGACGCGGGTGCGACGGGGATCATCGAGCTGCCGATCGCGAAGATCGTCCACTAGCCGTGGGCGAGCTGGTGATGGGGACGGTCGTCGCCTTCGACGAGCGCCGGGGCCTAGGGGAGATCGAAGGCCCCGACGGTGCCCGGTTCTCCTTCCAGTGCACGCGCATCGCCGACGGTTCACGCGTCGTCACGGTGGGCGCGCCGGTCACCTTCCGGGTGGTGGCCGGGCTGCTCGGCCGCTGGGAGGCCACCGACATCGAGAAGAGTTGATCCCCCCGGATTGTTGCCTGAGGAGCGCATACCGCTCCCTTCGCAACAATCCCGGCCGGTCGGTCGGTCGGGCTCAGATACGGTAGTGGGCGCGGTCCTCGATCGGGCCGTTGCCCCGGCTCAGGTGCGCGGCCGTGTTCACGAGGCAGACGTGCGTGAACGCCTGGGGGAAGTTCCCGAGCTGGCGGTCTGCGGCCGGGTCCCACTCCTCGGCGAGCAGACCGACGTCGTTCGTCAGCCCGAGCAGCCGTTCGAACAGCGCGCGCGCGTCGTTCTCCCGACCGATGAGCGCGTAGCAGTCGGCCAGCCAGAACGAGCACGGGAGGAACGCGCCTTCGCCCTTGGGGAGCCCGTCGACGTCACCATCCGGCTGGGTCTGGTAGCGGAGCACGAACCCGTCGTCGAGGAGATCGCGCTCGATGGCGCGCACCGTACTCACGACGCGGGGGTCGTCGCCGGGGAGGAACCCGACGAGCGGTGCCATGAGCACCGCGGCGTCGAGCTGCTTGGAGCCGTACGCCTGGGTGAACGCGCCGAGCTCGGGGTCCCAGCCCTCGGCGCAGATCTGGGCATGGATCTCGTCGCGCACCTGTCCCCAGTGCGCCGCGGGACCCCTCAGCCCGAACTCCTCGACGTTGCGCACCGCCCGATCGAACGCGAGCCAGGCCATCACCTTGGAGTGCACGAAGTGCTGGCGCGGTCCGCGGACCTCCCAGATCCCGTCGTCGGGGTGACGCCACTTGTCCTCGAGGCAGCCGAGGAGCGCGGTCTCGAGTTCCCACGAGTCGTGGTGGCTCCCGAGCTCGGGAATGAGCCGACGGGTCCGGTAGAGGGTCGCGAGCACCTCGCCGTACACGTCGAGCTGGAACTGCTCGCTCGCGGCGTTGCCCACGCGCACGGGCGCCGAGGCCTCGTACCCCGGTAGCCAGTCGAGCTCGAGCTCGGTGAGGCGGCGTTCACCGGCGGCGCCGTACATGATCTGGAGGTCCTCGGGTGAGCCGGCGACCGCGCGCAGCAGCCAGTCGCGCCAGGCCAGCGCCTCCTCGGTGTAGCCCCCGACGGTGAGCGAGAACAGCGTCAGCGTCGCGTCGCGCAGCCAGCAGAAACGGTAGTCCCAGTTGCGGACACTGCCGATCCACTCCGGCAGAGATGTCGTCGGCGCGGCCACGATCCCACCGGTCGGCCCGTACGTCAGCGCCTTGAGGGTGATGAGCGACCGCATCACCGAGTCGCGCCACTCGCCTTCGTAGGTGCACTGCGACGACCAGCGGTGCCACCAACTGGTCGTCTCGCGCACCGTACGCTCCGCATCGCCGAGGCGGGGTGGCGGCTCGTGCGACGGGTGATACGCGAGCACGAACGGCACCTTCTGGCCCGCCTCCACGACAAAGTCGGCGACCGTCGCGTCGTCGGCACCGTGGGTCTGCACGGGCGTGCGCAAGAGCATGGCATCGGGTCCGGCGACCACGCGCAGGTCGCCGTCGCGGCGTTCGACCCATGGCACGATCGACCCGTAGTCGAAGCGGATCCGCAGGTCCATGTGCATCGGCACACGCCCGGAGAGTCCCTCGACCAAGCGCACCACGTCGACGGTCCGTTTCCGGATCGGCATGCAGTCGGTGATCTTCACGTCGCCGTCGTCGGTACGGAAGACGGTCTCGAGCACGAGCGTGTCAGGCAGGTAGCGCCGCTCGATCGAATGGATGCCGCCGGCCGGGGCGATCTTCCAGAATCCGTGGTCGGGGCGGCCGAGCAGCGCGGAGAACACGGCGCCCGAGTCGAAGCGCGGCATGCACATCCAGTCGATCGAACCGTCGCGACCCACGAGCGCCGCCGTCTGCGTGTCGCCGATCAGCGCGTAGTCCTCGATCCGCAGCGTCTGATGTTTCATCGTCGTCCTGTCTCGATCCGTCGGGAACCGGAATTTACCCGGCGCCGATCCCGCCTCCGCCCCCGCCGCCGCCACCACCACCCGAGAAGCCTCCCCCACTCCCGGAGCCGCTCGACGCCGGCGTGAACGCGGCGACCGAGGCGCTCGCGAACCCGACACCGAAGCTCCCGATCCCGCCGACCCCGGCGGCCGGACGCAGGGGGATCCACCACCGCGCGTACCGCGGGGTCTCCTCGGCGGGCAGACGCATCGCGATCCCCTGGGCGAGCTCGTCACTCACGCCGAGCGCGACGGCATACACGAGGTACCGCTCCCAGAGTGCCAGGTGGCCCGCGGGTGCCTCGTCGAGCGCGGAGAAGTCGTGCAGGTAGCGGCGCACGCCCTGCCACTCGGCCCAGCGTCGCTGGCCGCGCGCGCTGCGCTGGCGCATCAGGGGAGTGAGGGCGAGCTGGGCGGCCGCCCAGGCCACGGCGACGATCCCGGAAACGTATGCGCGCGCGCCGATGGCGGCCACACCGACGAGCCCGACCACGAGCGCGATCGCGACGTTGAACACGAACGGAGCGGCTCGGCCGCCGTTGACGTACTTGCGGATCCGCAGATCCGACGCGACGTTCGACTGGAACGAGCGCCAGAACGCCTGTGACTCCTTCTGGTGTGCGCCCGCGTGACGGGTGATCTCGGACTGCGTCGTGACGCTGCCGGTCGCGAAGATCTGCTCGAGCGCGCGCTCCTCGTACCGCCGGAGCTCGCCGACGTCCGGCTCGAGCTCGGTGCGCTCAAACCGGTAGTCGCTCCTGTCGGGGAGCAGGAACCGGTCTTCGGTCGTCTCGGCAATGGTGAGGTAGCCACGCTGAGCGAGGTCGATCACGGTCGCGGAGAACGCGGTCGGACGCACCCGTCCCCAGGCCATCAGCGCGTCGACGACCGCCGGTGGGTCGTCCGGCAGCTCGCGCACGTACTCGCCGATGTCGGTCGGCGTCGCCGGTTCACGGCCCCATCGCCGCCACACGAGGAAGAACCCGAGCATCCCGAGCAGCGTCAGCAGCGCTGCGACCACCGTGAGCAGGTCACGCCGGTCCTCGGTCTCGCGGGCCGCCTCGGCGTCGGCACGGCGCCGCGCGTTGGCGGCGTCGGCCCAGGCCTGCTCTTGCCCGAGGATCGTCGCCAGCCGTGCCGGGCTCGTCACCGCGAGCGCAGGGAGTCGATCGCGAGGGACCGCGACCCTCCCTTCGACGAACGTCCCCTGAGCGACGTCATTCGCGCGCCAGTCGACGGTGTCGGCACCGACGTCGACGACGCCGTTCAGCGGACCGTGGCCCCACGCGCGCAGCTCGCCGGCACCCGGCGGGACGGCAAGCGTGGCCGTGACCGTGCCGATCTGCGGGTGGTCCTCGCCGACCCACTTCCAGTACAGCTCCGCGACGTCGGGTCCGACCGCCACCGCGCCGGTGACCGTGTAGGCGACGTCGAAGGTGCGCTGCTCGTCGGTGGCGTCGAAGAACCACTGGAGGTTGTAGGGGTCGCCGGCATGCACGAGCGCGGCGCCGTGCTCGTGCACCGAGACGTCTGTGAGGGTGTACGGGCCGACGGGGATCGGCCGGGTCCCGTACGAGAAGGTGCCGGTGAAGTCGTAGGTGATGTGCTCGACGACGCGCATCGACCCGTCGGCGCGCAGCTCGGCCTCGACCTCGACGCGGGGGACCGAGAACGACTTCTGCGGGAAGACCTCACGGGCGACCCAGCCGCCGGCGATCAGCAGGGCGACGAAGAGCGCGAATCCCGCCGAGCCCCAGTAGCGGCGGCTCACGAGCTCGAATCGTCCTCCGCGGGTTGGTCGGCCCCCCGCGCGCCCTGGGAAGCGACCTCCACGTAGGCGAGTCGCAGCTGGGCGACCCCCTGGCGGAGGGGCTCGGCGTTCGGGGCCAGCCGGTCGCCCAGGCCCTCGGACAGCGCGGCCATCGCGTCGAGGGCCAGGCCGGCCTGCGCGAGCGACCCGGGACGCTCGGCGGCCAGGCCGAGGTGCAGCACGCAGATCTCCTGGAGCTCGACCGCGAACTGGGTGACGATCGCCTCGACGGGTGTCGTCGCCAGGCGGGCGAGCATCTCCCGCAGCTCGGCGGGGTCGAGCTGCTCCGGCTCGCCGGGCGGTCCGTCCGGCGAGCCGCCCGGCGCGGGGGCCGCTCCCGGGCCGACCGGTTCTTCTCCGTACGGTGTCCAGAGGCTGCTCATCGAGGTGTATCCTTTCACGACAACTCAGTTGGGAAGTGGGACGTCTCCCGGTGCCGTGTGAGCGGCGCCCCGGCGCCCCCACCCGGCCGGGCCGGCAGTCTCCGATCCTCACCCAGGTCGGAGGGCGCCGGGCGCCGCGTCCGGGTCGTCCTCTTCGACCGGCCCCAACCGGTCGGCGGGCCTCGGCCCGGCGGTGGACGCTTCCCGGTGTCCACCGTTCTCGCGTGCGGGTCGGTGGCCAGACCACCAGCCGTTCCGGGTTCCCCGGGGCGGGCCCCGAGTCGAAGAGGTGATGCCAACATCGCAGCCGCGGACGAAGCACGGATCAACGACCGCATCCGGGCCCGGGAGGTCCTGCTGATAGCCGAGGACGGCGATCAGCTGGGCATCCGACCTCTCCCTCAGGCGCTCGCGACCGCCAAGGAGCAGGATCTGGATCTGGTGGAGGTCGCGCCCAACGCCAACCCACCCGTGTGCCGGATCATGGACTACCGGCGGTGGCAGTACGAGCAGCAGCAGCGGCGCAAGGAGTCGCGACGCAAGGCGACCAACGTCGTCATCAAGGAGATGAAGTACCGGCCCAAGATCGACGGCCACGACTACGAGACCAAGACCCGGAAGGTGCAGTCCTTCCTCGGTGGCGGCAACAAGGTCAAGGTCACGATCATGTTCCGGGGGCGTGAGATGGCCCATCCGGAGCTCGGGCGCAAGATCCTCGACCGCATCGCGCAGGACGTCTCGGAGATCGCGGTGGTCGAGATGGCGCCGCGCCAGGACGGCCGCAACATGACGATGGTGCTGAACCCGACGGTGAGAAGACCGAAATCGACCAAGTCGGCGCCCGAGGGCGTGGGAGCCGAAGTCGCCGAGACCCCGCCGGACGCCACCGGTACGCCAGCAGGAGCCTGAGATGCCCAAGGTCAAGACGCACCGAGGTGCCGCCAAACGCTTCAAGGTCACCGGATCGGGCAAGATCCGGCGGCGCAAGGCCTTTCGCGCCCATCTCCTCGAGCACAAGCCCACCAAGCGCACGCGCCGGCTCGGTCGCGGCGCCGAGGTGACCGGCGGAGACAAGAAGCACGTCGAGCGACTGCTGGGTCGCGCCTGATCCGGGCGCGGTCGACGGGCAGCCCACGAGGGAGACGGACACATGGCACGCGTCAAGCGCGCAGTTTCGGGAAAGAAGCACCGTCGAGCGATCCTGGCGAAGGCCGAGGGCTACTCGGGCGCACGCAGCCGTCACCTTCGCGCCGCGAACGAGCAGGTCATGCACTCGGGCCAGTACGCGTTCCGCGACCGTAGGGCGCGAAAGGGCGAGTTCCGCAAGCTGTGGATCGTCCGCATCAACGCCGCGTGCCGGGAGCAGGGCATCAGCTACTCGCGCTTCATCGCCGGCCTGAAGGCGGCAGAGGTCGACGTCGACCGCAAGGTGCTGGCCGACCTCGCGGTGCGAGACGCGGCTGCGTTCGGCGCCCTCGTCACCACGGCCCGCGAGGCGCTCGACGCTGCCTAGGAAGGTGACGCGAGACGAACCCGCGCTCGGGCCGCGGCACCACGAGGTCAAGCGGCTGCGGGCGCTGTTGCGCGACCGCGGGGCGCGCCGTACCGAGGAGGCGTTCGTACTGGAGGGGCCGCGCCTGGTCGCCGACGCGCTTCGCCGAGGTGCTCCGATCGAGACCCTCTACCTCGGTCCGGGTGCCAAGACCGCGTTCGCGGCACCCGTGGCCGACGCTCGCGCTGCGGGAATCCGGGTGTGCGAGCTCAAGGAGGGCGTGCTCGAGAAGGTCGGGACGACACGCACGCCCCAGCCCGTGCTCGCGGTCTCGCCGATCCCGCGGCGCGTCACCGATCTTCGGACTGGGGGCGTCGTCATGGTGCTCGTCGGCGTGGCCGACCCGGGGAACCTGGGGACGCTGCTGCGCAGCGCCGAGGCCGCAGCTGTGGGGTTGGTGCTCTGCTGCGGGGAGACCGTCGACGCCTTCAACCCGAAGACCGTTCGCTCGTCGGCGGGCGCGATCTTCGGCGTGCCGGTGGTCGAGGATGCCGACCCGGTCCACGCACTCGGGATGCTGGGCGCCGCGGGGTACCGGCGGATCGGGACCGTCGCGACCGGCGGCCGTAGGTACACCGATGCCGACCTCGGGGGCGCGATCGCGATCGTGCTCGGCAGCGAGGCGCACGGCTTGCCCGAGGGCGTCGCCGATCGGCTCGACGAACGAGTGACGATCCCGATGGCGGGCGCGCTCGAGAGCCTCAACCTGGCGGTGGCGGGGAGCGTGCTGTGCTTCGAGGCGGCCCGTCAGCGCGCCGCGACTCGATGACCCACCCGTTCTCGGAACGATTCGGGCCCTATGGCGGCCCCGAGCGTGCCGAGAACGTGCGGGTTCAGGGTCCGCCGGCTCTCTAGACTCCTGGCGTCCCATGACCACGGATCCCGCGACCGACCCCGCCGCCGAGCTCGACCTCGACGCCGCCCGCGCGGCGATCGCCGCCGCGACCACCGCCGACGAGCTCGACGAGCTGCGCCGGCGGTTCCTCGGCAAGAAGGGCCTGGTTGCCCGGGCCAAGGAGTCGATCAAGACGCTGGCTCCGGATCAGCGCCCTGCCGTCGGCCGGGCGGTGAGCACGTACAGCGCGGCGGTGGAGGAAGCGCTCGGGGCCCGCGCCGCCGGCCTCGGGCCGGCCGAGGTCGAGGGACCGTCGCTCGACCTCACGCTGGGAGGGCACGGCCGCCGGCGCGGTCATTCCCACCTCGTCACCCAGTGCCGGCGCGATCTCGAGGACGTGTTCGTGGCGCTGGGCTACCGCGTCGCCGAGGGCCCGGAGGTCGAGTCCGACTGGTACAACTTCGAGGCCCTCAACTTCCCACGGGGGCACCCGGCACGGGCGATGCAGGACACGCTCTACGTCGATCTCGGCGAGCCCGAGCAGGTTCTGTTGCGCACCCACACCTCACCGGTCCAGATCCGGGTGATGGAGTCCCAGCCCCCGCCGATCTACTGCGTGATGCCCGGGCGCACCTACCGCAACGAGACGCCCTCGCCGCGGAACTCGCCGGTCTTCCACCAGATCGAGGGACTGGCTGTAGACCGCGGCCTCACCTTCGGGGACCTCGCGGGCACCATCGAGGCGTTCACCAGCGCCTACTTCGGTCAGCGGGTGCGCTCGCGCCTGCTGCCGTCGTTCTTCCCGTTCACCGAGCCTTCGGCCGAGTTCGCGCTGAGCTGCGTGTTCTGTGACGGATCGGGTTGCCGAGTGTGCTCGCACACCGGCTGGATCGAGCTCGGCGGCTGCGGGATGGTCGACCCCAACGTCTTCCGGTCGGTCGGCATCGACCCCGAGGAATACTCCGGCTTCGCGTTCGGGTTCGGGCTGGAGCGCATGCCGATGCTGCGCTACGGCGTGGAGCCCATCAAGACCTTCTTCGACAACGACCTCCGCTTCCTCATCCGGTACTAGAGGCCACCGTGCGCGCGCCGCTCTCCTGGATTCTCGAGTTCGTCCCGATCGACGCGGAGCCGAGGGTCATCGCCGAGGCTCTCGACCGTCTCGGCCTCGAGGTCGAGGCGATCGACGTCCCGGGGCGCGAGATCGTCGGTGTCCGCGTTGCGAGGGCGCTCGCGGTCCGCAAGCACCCCAACGCCGACCAGCTCCATCTCGTCGACGTCGACTACGGCGACGGCACGACTACCGTCGTCTGCGGCGCGCCCAACGTCGTCGCCGGGATGGTCGTGCCCTTCGCGCCCGCCGGAGCGACCTTGCCCGGTGGCTTCACGCTCTCGCGGCGCAAGATCCGCGGTGAGGTCTCCGACGGCATGCTCTGCTCCGCCAAGGAGCTGGGCCTGGGGGAAGACCACGCCGGCATCCTCACCTTGCCCGTCGACGTCGAGCTCGGCATCGACGTGCGCGACGCGCTCGGGCTGCGTGACGTCGTGTTCGACCTGTCGATCACCCCCAACCGGCCTGACGCCATGTCGATCGTCGGCGTCGCGCGCGACCTCGCGGCGCACTTCGGCATGTCGCTCGAGATCCCGGAGCCGGAGATCACCACGAGCGGCGCCGCCACCGGCGAGTTCGCGACCGTTCTCGTCGACGCACCGGAGCGGTGTCCCCGCTTCACCGCACGCCGCATCGAGGTCACGATGGGGGCCTCACCCGACTGGATGCAGCGTCGTCTCGTGCTGGCGGGGATGCGACCGATCTCGAACGTCGTCGACGTGACCAACTACGTGATGCTCGAGCGCGGTCAGCCGCTCCACGCGTTCGACCTCTCCCGGCTGCGCGGGCGCGGGATCGTGGTCCGCCTGGCGGCGTCGGGCGAGACCCTCACCACGCTCGACGGCGTGGAGCGCCGGCTGACTCCCGAAGACCTCTTGATCTGCGACGGCGAGCGGCGGGGGCAGGCGATCGCGGGGATCATGGGCGGTGCCGAGGCCGAGGTGCACGACGGCACCACCGAGGTCTTCCTCGAGGCCGCGTACTTCGCGCCGATCGGGATCTCGAAGACCTCGAAGCGGCTCGGGCTTCGGTCCGAGGCGAGCGCGCGCTTCGAGCGCGGGGTCGACCCCAACGGCGTCCTCACCGGCTCGACGCGCGCGGCGCAGCTGCTCGCGGAGGTCGCGAGCGCCACCGTCGCGCCCGACCCGATCGACGAGTACCCGGCACCGGTCGAGCGGGCGCGGATCTCGGTGCGCACGGCCCGCGTCAACGCCGTCCTCGGCCTCGACCTTGATGCCGACCGGGTCAAGGACGCACTTCACCCGCTGGGCATCGAGACGGAAGGCGGCCAGGACCTCGTCGCGATCGCGCCGACGTTCCGGCCCGATTTGGAACGCGAGATCGACGTCATCGAGGAGGTCGCGCGACGCGTTGGCTTCGACGAGATCCCGCGGACGCTCCCGCACACCACCGAGCAAGGGGGTGGCCTGACGCTCCGCCAGCGCGAGCGTCGCCTCGTGACCGACGTGATGGTCGGGATGGGCGCCTCGGAGGCGATGACGATCCCGCTGATCGCGCCTGTTGACGTCGCCGCCGTCGGCCTCGATCCGGACGCGACGGTCCGAGCCACCAACGCCTTGCGGGCCGAGGAGCCGGTCCTGCGCCCCGCGATCCTGCCCGGGCTGCTGCATGCGGTCGCGCACAACGCGGGTCTCGGCTTCACCGACCTGGTGCTCTTCGAGCAGGGCCACGTGTTCCTCCCGCCCCGGCCGGGCGACCTGCTGCCCGACGAGCGCGACCGGCTCGCGGTCGTGCTCACCGGCACGGTCCAACGGACCCCGGTCGAGGCCGACCGCCCGGTCGATGGCTACGACGCGGTCGAGCACCTCGAAGCGCTCGTCGCGGCGCTCGAGCTCGCCGACGTCCGGCTCGAGCGCGGTGCGGCTCCGGGGTTCTCTGCGTCGCGATCCGCCGCAATCCTGGTCGACGGCGTCTCGGTCGGGCATCTGGGTGAGCTCGCATCGGGGGTGGCGGAGGCGTTCGGTGTGCCCACGGTGGTCGTGGCGCTGGAGCTCGACCTGGATCGCCTGCTCGATGGTGCGCGGCGAGACCGGGCGTTCCGTCCGCTGCCGCGGTTTCCCGCCTCGACGATCGACCTGGCGTTCGTGGCGTCCGAGGAGGCCGCGGCCGGCGACATGCTGCGCACGCTGCGCGCGGCTGGGGGCGAGCTGCTCGAGGACGTCCGCCCGTTCGACGAGTTCCGAGCTGAGGCACTCGGCCCGGGCCGGCGCAGCGTGGCGTTCGCGCTCCGATTCCGGGCGCCCGACCGCACCCTGACCGATGCCGAGGTCGCCGAGCTGCGTCAGGCCTGCGTCGACGCGGTCGCGACCGCGCACGGTGCCGTGCTTCGCTCGTAGCCGATGTCCGACCGGTTCGTGCACACGGTTCGACCCCGCTACGCGGAGGTCGACCAGCAGGGGGTCGTGTTCAACGCGCACTGGCTCACGTTCTTCGACGAGGCCTGCACGCGGTTCTTCGAGTGGCTGGGCGACACGCCGAGCGAGTCGTTCTTCTCCGAGTACGACCTGATGATCGTGAAGGCGGTGCTCGAGTGGGAGGGTCCGGCCGGCTTCGACGAGCACGTCGACATCGAGGTCGTGCCCACCAGGCTCGGCAAGAAGAGCCTCGAGCTCACCTACCGGGCGTCGGTGGGAGAGCGCCCCGCGTGCACCGGGGTCATCACGTACGTGAGCGTGACGCCGGGCACGCACGACTCGGTGCCGATCCCCGACCGGCTCCGCACCCGGCTCGAGTCCACTACTTGACCGATCTCGGAACGATTCGGGCCCCTATAGGGCCCTGAGCGTGCCGAGATCGGCGGGGGAGGGGAGAATCCGGGGATGACCGGTCCGGATCTCAGCCCCAAGGACGCGTCCGAGCACACCGCGGCTGCCAACGCCGCGGTCCACGCGCACCTGCCGTTCTCAGATCGCGCCGACTTCGAGCGTGCGTCTCGGGGCCGGATCGCCGGTCCGCCCCCGCCCCTGACGCCCGGTGGCTTCTCGGTGTGGGACCTCACTACCTTCGACTTCCTCGACGGTGACGCGCCACCGACCGTCAACCCGAGCCTGTGGCGCCAGGCGCAGCTCAACTGCGTCGCCGGGCTGTTCGAGGTCTGCGACGGCATCTACCAGGTGCGCGGCCTCGACCTGTCGAACGTGACGTTCGTGGCGGGCGAATCCGGTTGGATCGTGATCGACCCGCTCACCTCCTCGACAACGGCACGCGCCGCGCTCGACCTCGTCACCGAACACCTTGGCGCACGGCCGGTGCACACGGTGATCTACACCCACAGCCACGTTGACCACTTCGGCGGCGTCCGCGGCATCGTCGACGAGGAGGCGGTGCGCGGGGGAGCGGTGCGCATCTTCGCCCCCGAAGGGTTCCTCCGAGCGGCGGTCAGCGAGAACGTGATCGCCGGCAACGTGATGACCCGCCGTGCGACCTACATGTACGGGGCGCTCCTGCCTCGCGGCCCGAAGGGCCACGTCGATGCCGGACTCGGCAAAGGCGTGCCGCTCGGCCCGAGGGGGCTTATCGCTCCCACCGACACGGTGACCGACAGCGGCAGCGAGATGACCATCGACGGGATGCGCCTCGTGTTCCAGCTCACACCCGGCACCGAGGCGCCCGCCGAGATGAACTTCGCGTTTCCCGACCATCGCGCGCTGTGCATGGCCGAGAACTGCACGGGAGTCCTCCACAACCTCTACACGCCGCGCGGCGCGGAGATCCGTGACGCGCTCGCCTGGAGCAAGTACATCGACGAGTCGATCGAGTGGTTCGCGGCGACGAGCGACGTCGTGTTCGCCTCCCACCACTGGCCGCGCTGGGGAGACGACGTCGTGCCCTATCTCGGCAAGCAACGCGACGCCTACCGCTACCTGCACGACCAGACGATGCGGCTCGCGAACCATGGGCTCACGCCGGTCGAGATCGCCGAGGAGCTCGTCCTTCCGCCAGGTCTCGGGGACGAGTTCTTCAACCGCGACTACTACGGCACGGTCAGCCACAATGTGAAAGCCGTGTACCAGCGCTATCTCGGCTGGTTCGACGGCAACCCGGCCAGCCTGCATCGGCTTCCTCCCGTCGACGCGGCGCGCCGGTACGTGGAGTTCATGGGTGGTGCCGACGACCTGTTGCGCAAGGCTCGCGCGTCCTTCGAGCTCGGTGAGTACCGGTGGGTCGCGGAGGTCGCAAACCACCTGGTGTTCGCGGAGCCGGAGAACCTCGAGGCCAGGGCGCTGCAGGCCGACACTCTCGAGCAGCTCGCCTACCAGGCCGAGTCGGGCCCCTGGCGGGCCTTCTACCTGACGGCTGCCCAGGAGCTGCGCCACGGCGTGCCCGACTTCGGGCCGATGGGTGCAGTCGCCGGCGACACGGCCGCGGCGATGACCGTCGAGATGCTGCTCGACTTCCTCGCAGTGCGGATCGACGGACCGCGCGCTGCGGGTCGCCGGTTCGCGCTCGACATCGACGTCACCGACCGCGACGAGCGGTGGGCCGTCTCGGTGGAGCACGGCACGCTTCGGGCCGTCTCGGGACGGGACTCGGAGCACGCTGCGGTTCGGCTCACGTTGGAGCATGCGGCGCTCGCAGCGCTGGTGCTAGGGGAGCGCGCTCCCCGAGCGCTCGTGGCCGACGGCGCCCTGCAGCTCGAGGGCGACGAGACCGTGCTCGAGGATCTCTTCGCGTGCTGTGAGACCTTTGACACCTGGTTCCCGATCGTCACCCCCTGACGGGGTGGGCGGTCAGGTGCCGAGCAGGAATTGGCGGAGCGGGTCGTCCTGTAGCTCGCGCGCATGGGCCGGTCCGAGCGCGGGGTCACCGCGCAACGCGGCCGCTCCGTCGGGTGCGAGCTGCACGATGTAGGCCTTGCGTACCCCAGCGGTGCGATTGCGGCCGGTCGCGTGGGGCGTGAGCGACGAGAAGACGACGACGCTTCCGGCCCTCACGGGCACCGGGACCGCGTCCTCGGGATCGTGACAGCACTCGAAGCCGATCGGCGTGTCGCGGTGGGCGAGCGTGCCCTGGTGGTGTGCCCCCGGCAAGACCCATACGCACCCGTTGTCCTCGGTCGCGTCGGTGATCGCGACCCAGCAGGTGACGT
Source organism: Actinomycetota bacterium (assembly GCA_016870395.1). Lineage (GTDB taxonomy): Bacteria > Actinomycetota > Acidimicrobiia > IMCC26256 > JAENVU01 > SHUZ01. The sequence continues at coordinate 51,791 of VGBT01000014.1, forward strand.
AGGCCTGTGGCTCGACGTAGGTGTACCCGTTGTCCTGGTGCCAGAGCACCGGCTCCGCTCCGTGGGGCTGCTTGTACACCGCCTGCTCCCAGTAGAGGCGCCCGCTCGGTCCGATGAGGTCGCGGCCGATGTCGGCGAAGAGCGATGACCCGCAGAAGTCGCGAAGCACTCGCGACCGGGCGACCAGGTGGACCGCGATCGACACGGTGTCGACGCCTGCGATGCTGAACCGACCCTCCGGCTGCGTGTGCAGGAAGTCGAGCACCTCGCGATCGAACGGCTCGATCTCCGCGTCGAGCGCCGCGAGCGTCTCAGCGTCGACGGCGTCCTCGAGTACGAAGAAGCCGTCGCGGTCGAACGCCGCGGCTTGCGCCTCCGTGACGCGACGGAACGGACCAGAGTGCTCCGACCAGGTAAACCCGGTGTTCCACGGGTGGGGCTCGAAGGAGTTCATCCGGCGATGCTACGGCGAGCAGATCCGACGACCGCGGTGACGCCGGTCGTCGAGTTCGCGACGGTGATCGTCGCGGCACCCTGGTCGACGCCGTCGTCGACCTCACCGTCGAGGCCGACGACGGCCACCACCGTGTCGCCGTCGGAGACCAGGCCGACGAAAATGAGCTCGAGCTCTCCGTGGGCCAGGAACTCCTCGCCCCACGCGTCGAGAAGAAGCCCGTACGCGGGTCCGGCCGATTGCATGCCCTGCGCGACGAGGCGCCGGTACCCAAGGCCGGCCGCGGCGTCGGGATCCGAGTGGAAGTTGCCCCGGCGCGAGTATGCGTGCAGCAGCTCGGCGGTGAGGTGCAGCTCCCGCCTCACGCGCCGGGCTCGCAGAAGGTCGCGACCGACGTCCAGAGCGGGTCGCCGTCGAACAGGGTGATCTCCGCGATCACCACGACGTACTCCCGGTCCCGCCGCTCGTAGCGCTCCGAGACCGCCCCGGTCACGGTCAGCTCGACCCCGGCCGGGCCGCTGCGGTGGGCGCGGAGGCGCTGGCGGGCGTGCAGCAGCGGTACCGGTGCGATGGTCTGGAAGGCCAGGATGGTGAGGTTGGCTGCGATCGGGGGGTAGAGGGCGCCCGCGGCCAGCAGCGGGTGGCGGGCACCGGCCGAAGCCCAGTAGCGCTGGTTGGCGGCCGGGGACACCGTGAATCCGACCGGCCCGAAGCGCTCGCCCTCGACGACCCCGGCGAAGGGCGGACCTTGCATTCTATGCAATCTGCTGCATAGAATGCGGCATGGCGTATCGAGCCGCGGTCATCGGCGGGTCAGGTTACACGGGCGCGGAGCTGCTCCGGCTGTGCGCCGGCAATCCCGACCTCGAGGTGGTGCACGTGACTGCGGAGGCCAACGCGGGCGCCGCGGTCGCCGAGCTGTACCCGTCGCTCGCGGCGGCCTACGCGGGACTCCGCTACGCCACGGTGGACCCCGGGGCCTGCGCGGGGCTCGACGTCGTGTTCGTCGCGCTCCCGCACGGGGAGTCCCAGAAGATCATCCCCCAGCTGGTGGAGCGCGTCGGGCACGTGGTCGACCTCGGTGCCGACTTCCGGCTGCCGGTCGACACCTACGCCCGCTGGTACGGCGCGGCGCACACCGCCCCCGAGCTCCTCGACCGGTTTGCCTTCGGGCTGCCCGAGCTCTTCCGCGAGGAGATCCGGGCCGCGCCCCACGTTGCCGCCCCGGGCTGCTATCCGACAGCCACCGCGCTCGCGCTCGCGCCGTTGCTCGCGGAGGGTCTCGTCGAGCGCACCGGAATCGTCGTCGACGCGATGTCCGGCCACTCGGGCGCCGGTCGCGGCCTCAAGATCGGCCAGCACTTCTCGGAGGCCGACGAGAGCGTCGTGGCGTACGGGCTCCTGGCCCATCGGCACACCGCAGAGATGGAGCTCGCGCTCGGGCGGGTTGCCGGCGCCCCGGTCGAGGTGCTCTTCACCCCCCACCTGGTACCGATGGTGCGGGGCGTCCACGCGACGTGCCACGCCCGACCCGCCGACTCCGAGCTCTCGACCGCTCGCCTGCTCGAGTGCTACCACGAGCACTACGCGGCGGAGCCGTTCGTGGCGGTCGTCGACGAGCCGTCGCCCACGAAGGCCGCGACCGGTGCGAACACCTGCCACGTCACGGTGCGCTACGACACCCGCACCGATTCGGTGCTCGCCTTCGGGGTGATCGACAACCTCGTGAAGGGTGCCTCGGGGCAGGCCATGCAGAACGCCAACCTGATGCTCGGCCTCCCGGAGACGACCGGCCTGCCGACGATCGGTCAGTGGCCGTGAGCGTCACTGCGGCGAAGGGATTCGAAGCCGGCGGGAGCGTGTGCGGCATCAAGGCGGGCGGCGCGCCCGACCTCGCCATCGTGACGACGGCGTCGCGACAGCCCGTGGCCGCGGCCGGGGTGTTCACGCTGAACCTGGCCTCGGCGGCACCGGTGCAGGTGAGCCGCCGCCATCTCGGAGACGGGGTTGCCTCGGCGGTCGTGCTGTCGTCGGGCAACGCGAACGCGGCGACCGGGGAGCAGGGTCGAGCGGATGCCCTCCGGATGGCCGAGCTCACCGCGGCCGGGCTCGGGTGTGCGACCGGAGACGTGCTGGTGTGCTCCACGGGACTCATCGGCTACCCGATGCCGATGGCCGCGCTCGAGTCCGGGATCCCCGCACTCGCCGCCGACCTCAACGGAGCGGGCGCAGCCGCCGAAGCGATTCTCACCACCGACACCGTTCGCAAGGAGGCGGTCGCCCCGGTCGGCGACACGGCGGCCGTCGTAGGGGGGATGGCCAAGGGCGCCGCGATGCTGATGCCCGCGATGGCGACGATGCTCGCCGTGCTCACCACCGACGCCGCGGTCGACCCGGTGACGCTGCAGCTGGCGCTCGCTCGTGCCGTCGACGACACGTTCAACCAGCTGTGCGTCGACGCGTGCACGAGCACCAACGACACGGTGCTGGCGCTTGCCGGCGGCGCATCGGGGGTGAGCATCGACGACCGGGCCGGTGCGCACGCCCTCACCGACGCGCTCACCGAGACCTGTGGGTCCCTCGCGGAGCAGATGGCGCGCGATGCGGAAGGGGCGACCAAGCTCGCCCGAGTCACGGTCTGTGGCGCGCGCTCGGATGCCGAGGCCCACATGGCGGCCCGGACTGTCGCCCGTTCCCAGCTCGTGCAGTGCTCGCTCAACGGCGAGGACCCGTACTGGGGTCGCATCCTCTCAGAGCTCGGCGTCAGTGGCGCGGTGTTCGATCCGGAGGCCGTCGAGATCGCGTACAACGGCATCGTGAGCTGTCGCAACGGCATCGCAGCTCCCCACGACGCGGAGGCGCTGCGGAAGGCGATGGCCGGGCGCGAGGTTGTCATCGCCTGTGATCTCGGCAACGGCAGCGGTCGGGCCGCGGTCATCTTCACCGACCTCTCGTGCGCGTACATCGACGAGAACCGAGGCACGTCATGACCACGGCGGCGGGCGAGCCTGCGAGCCCGCTCGCAGGAGCGGCGAGCGACCAGGGGTCCAGGGGCCCCCACGGCTCGGAGCGAGCGCGACCAGACGCGGAGGCGAAGGCTCATGTGCTCGCGGAGGCCCTGCCCTACATCCGCGAGTTCAGCGGCCGGACTGTCGTGGTGAAGTACGGCGGGCACGCCATGGACACCCCCGAGCTCGCCGACCTGTTCGCGCAAGACGTCGTGCTCATGCACCTCGTCGGGATGAACCCGGTGATCGTGCACGGTGGCGGCCCGCAGATCTCCGACCTCATGCGCCGTCTGGGCAAGGAGCCCGAGTTCGTCGACGGGCTGCGCGTCACCGATGCCGAGACCGTCGACATCGTACGGATGGCGCTCGTCGGCAAGGTCAACCGCGAGGTCGTCGCGACCGTGAACCGCCACGGCAGCTTCGCGGTGGGTCTCTCCGGTGAGGATGCCGGCCTGCTCACCGTCACCCGACGCGACGAGCGTCTCGGCTTCGTCGGCGACGTCGCGCGCGTCGACCCTTCGATCATCGAGCGCATGACGCGAGAGGACCTCATCCCGGTGGTCGCGACGATCGGCACCGACGAGCACGGCCAGGCCCACAACGTCAACGCAGACACGGTGGCCGGCGCGATCGCCGAGGCACTGGGTGCGGAGAAGCTCGTGTACCTCACCGACGTCGCCGGCGTGTACGCCGACTACCCCGACGAGGAGTCGCTGGTGTCGCGGGTCGACGTGGAGGGGCTGGAGACCCTCGTCGCGGCGGGCAAGGTAGGGGAGGGGATGATCCCGAAGCTGGCGTCGTGCGTGCACGCGCTGCGCAACGGTGTGACCCGGGCCCACATCCTCGATGGCCGCATCCCCCACGCGCTGCTCCTCGAGTTCTTTACGCGTGAGGGCATCGGCACGATGGTGCACCCGTGACCACCCCCGACCCCCACGGGGTTTTGGCGTCAAGAGACCGCGATAGCCGCGGCCTGCTGACGCCAAAACCCCTGGAGGAGCTGGTTGCGCTCGACGCCGAGCACGTGATGCAGACCTACGGTCGGCTGCCCGTGGCGTTCGTCCGCGGGGAGGGCACCCGACTGTGGGACACCGAGGGCAAGGAGTACCTCGACTTCCTCTCCGGTCTCGCGGTCACCTCGTTGGGTCACGCACACCCGGCGGTCGCCGACGCGCTCGCGGCGCAGGCACGCACGCTGCTTCACACGTCGAACCTCTACTACAACGCGCTCCAGCCGAAGCTTGCCGAACGCCTCGACCTGCTCCTCACGTCCGCGACCGGGACCGCCGGCCGGACTTTCTTCGCCAACTCGGGTGCCGAGGCCAACGAGTGCGCGATCAAGCTCGCCCGCCGCCACGGCCAGGCGAACGGAGGTCCCGAACGCTTTCACGTGATCTCCGCGCTCGGCTCGTTCCACGGTCGCACCCTCACGACGCTCGCCGTGACCGGCCAGCCCCAGAAGCAGGAGACGTTCCAGCCGCTGCCCACCGGCTTCCGCCAGGTCGCGTTCGCCGACCTCGCTGCCCTCCGCCGGGCACTCGACGAGCGCGTCTGCGCGGTGCTCCTCGAGCCCGTGCAGGGCGAGGGTGGTGTGAACCCGGCACCGCCGGGCTACCTCGCCGCGGTGCGCGAGACCTGCGACGAGCGTGAGGCGCTGCTGCTCGTCGACGAGGTGCAGACGGGCCTGGGCCGCACCGGTCGCTGGTTCGGGTTCGAGCACGGGGGGGACGTTCGTCCCGACGTCGTGACCGTGGCGAAGGCCCTGGGAAACGGCGTCCCGATCGGTGCCTGCTGGGCCCGCGCGGAGGTGGCGGACGCCTTCCGCCCGGGCGACCACGCCACCACCTACGGCGGCCAGCCGCTCGCCGCCGCGGCCGCACTCGCCGTCCTCGACGTGATGGAGCGCGAAGACGTGCCGCGCCTGGCGGCGCAGGCGGGTGCCCGCCTCGCGAAGGCGCTGACCGCCCTCGAGGGTGTGGCCGAGGTGCGCGGCCAGGGTCTCCTGCTCGCCGCGCAGCTCGCACCCGGCCGTGACGCGGGTGCGGTCGCGAATGCGTGCCTGGAGGGCGGGCTGATCGTCAACGCGGTGACGCCGACCGCGCTGCGCCTGGCACCTTCGTTGCTCGTCACCGACGCGGAGATCGATGCCGCCGTCGCCATCCTGGAGGAGGTCCTGCTCCGTGACTCGTGACCTGCTGGAGATCGATGACCTCACGCCGGCCGAGCTCGGGCGTCTGCTCGACACGGCCCGGAAGTGGAAGGCCGACCCGTCGGCCGTGCCGCGCGCCCTCGCCGGGCGCGGCGTGGCCCTCGTGTTCGAGAAGCCGTCGGCGCGGACGCGCACCTCGGCTGAGATGGCCGCCTACCTGCTAGGCGGCCACCCCATCGCGATCCGCGCCGAGGAGGTGGGGATCGACACCCGCGAGACCGCCGAAGATGTCGCCCGAACCCTGGCCGGCTTCTGCGCCGTCATCGCGGCGCGCGTGTTCGACCACGGTGTCCTCGTCCGGATGGCCGCTGCCGTCGAGGTGCCGGTGGTCAACCTGCTCTCCGACGTGGCCCACCCCTGCCAGGCGCTCGCCGACCTCATGACCATCGGCGAGGTGTTCGGCGGCGTCGAGGGCCGGCGGGTCGCGTTCGTCGGCGACGGCAACAACGTGGCGGCGTCGCTTGCGTACGGTGCGGCGCTGACCGGTTTCGAGCTGATCGTCAGCTCGCCGCCGGGCTACGAGCTCGACGAGCACCTCGTCGACCGCGCGCGCAACCTCGGCGGGGCCATCGAGCTCGTCGCCGACCCGAATGAGGCGGTGCGCGACGTCGACGTGGTCTACACCGACGTCTGGACCTCGATGGGCGAGGAGGACGAGGCCGAGGCGCGTCGGGAGGTCTTCAACGCGTGGCGCGTCGGTCCCGAGCTCATGGACCAGGCGGGCTCCGGTGCCGTGTTCATGCACTGCCTCCCGGCCCACCGGGGCGAGGAGGTCGCGGCCGACGTGATCGACGGGCCCGCGAGTGTGGTCTGGCAGCAGGTCGAGAACCGGATGCACACGAAGCGCGCGCTGTTCGCGTGGCTCGTGTCGGCCCAGGAGGTGGTGTGATGGCGACGCTGGGAAAGCCGCAGCGCCAGCATCGAATCACCCGGTTGTTGGAGGAGCAGGTGATATCGAGCCAGGCGCAGATCGTGGAGCTGCTCGCGGCGGAAGGGGTGCTCGCGACCCAGGCGACCGTAAGCCGCGACCTCGAGGAGCTCGGCGCGCTCAAGGTCCGGATCCCCGGTGGTGCGATGGCGTACGCGGTGCCGGAGCACTCGAAGGACCATGCGCCTCCGGAGGAGTGGCTGGGCCGGGTGATGGGGGAGTTCGTGGTCGAGGTCGCGCACTCTGGAAACCTGGTCGTGCTGCGCACGCCACCGGGCTCGGCGCATGTGATCGGATCCGCGCTCGACCGGGCCGGGTTCCCCGACGTGCTCGGCAACGTCGCGGGCGACGACACTTTGATTCTCGTGTGTGCAGAGCACATCGGCGGGGCCAAGGTGGCGAGCCGCCTGGCCGAGCTTGCCGGTTTCTGACGACGGCATGGTGGAGGGGAAGCAGATGGCGAAGCGGGTGGTGCTCGCGTACTCCGGGGGGCTCGACACCTCGGTGCTCGTGAAGTGGATGCAGGAGGAGTGGGGCGTGGAGGTGGTCGCGCTCGCGGTCGACGTCGGTCAGGTCCCCGGCGCCGACGCGGAGTACTGGGGCGCGATCCGGGCTCGGGCCGCCGCAGCCGGCGCGATCGAGGCTCGCGTCGTCGACGCGCGCGAGGAATACGCCAGTCGATATGTCGCCAACGCAATCAAGGCCAACGCGCTCTACGAGGGCAAGTACCCGCTCGTCTCCTCGCTGTCGCGACCGGTGATCGCCCGCCACCTCGTCGCCGCGGCGCGTGAGTTCTCGGCCGACGCGGTGGCGCACGGCTGCACCGGGAAGGGCAACGACCAGGTGCGCTTCGAGGTCGCGGTCCGCACGCTCGCACCCGACCTCGAGGTGCTCGCGCCCGTGCGCACCTGGGGCTTCACGCGTCGCGACTCGATCGACTACGCGAGATTGCACGGGATCCCGATCACCGCGACCGAGGACAAGCCCTACTCCGTCGACGAGAACATCGTCGGGAGGGCGATCGAGTGCGGCGCGATCGAGGACCCTTGGAACGCGCCGCCCGAGGAAATCTACGAGCGGACCCGTGCGGTGGCGGACGCCCCGTCCGAGGATCGCGAGATCGTGATCGGGTTCGAGCGCGGCGTGCCGGTCAGCCTCGACGGGGTCCCCACGCCGCTGCACTTGATGCTGCCCGAACTCGACAAGGTAGTCGGTGTCTACGGGTTCGGCCGCGTCGACATGGTCGAGAATCGGCGGGTGGGCATCAAGAGCCGCGAGATCTACGAGTGCCCGGGCGCGCTCGCGCTGATTCTCGCCCACGCGGACCTCGAGTCGATCACGCTCGAACGAGACGTCGCGCGTGAGAAGTCCCATCTCGAGTTTCGGTACGCCGAGACGGTTTACGACGGACTGTGGTACTCGCCCCTGCGCGAGGCGCTCGACGCGTTCGTCGACGCGACGCAGCGGCACGTGACGGGCGAGGTACGGCTGCGCCTCCAGCCCGGGCGTTGCGACGTGGTCGGACGGCGCGCGGAGCGCGGCCTCTACGACTTCGCCCTCGCGACCTACGAGGCCGACGACGCGTTCCGCCACGAGGACGCGGCCGGGTTCGTGCGGCTCTGGGGCCTCTCGGTGGAGACCTGGTCGAAGCGCCAGCGCACCGAGGAGCCGGTGGTATCGAAGGAGCGCCGCGATGCCTGACCTGGAGACCGAAGGCGAGGATGAGCGGCGCACGTATCGTGCGACGCCCGAGCCGGGGCCCGAGCGGCCTGCGCCGGAGGCGCAAGAGCGGGGGAGTAGGACGCGCACCTTGTGGCACGGTCGGTTCGCGCAGGGGCCGGCCGACGCGTTGATGGACCTCAGCGTGAGCCTGCCCTTCGACCGCCGGCTGGCCCATGACGACCTGCACGGCTCACGGGCCCACGTCGACATGCTCGCGTCCGTCGGGCTGCTCACCGAGGCCGAGCGGTTCGCGATCGCCGACGCGCTCGACCGGGTGGAAGCCGAGCTCAACGGCGAAACGTTCGCGTTCGCGCCCACCGACGAGGACATTCACACCGCGGTCGAGCGCCGGGTCACCGAGCTGGTCGGTGACGCCGGGGCGAAGCTGCACACCGGCCGTAGCCGCAACGACCAAGTCGCGCTCGATCTCCGCCTGTGGCTCCGCCGTGAGGCCCGCAGCGTTGTACTGCGCCTGCACGATCTGCAGACGGTGCTGGTCCGGCGTGCGCAGGAGTGCGGCGACGACGACTACCTACCTGGCTACACGCACCTCCAACGGGCCCAGCCCGTCCTGCTCGCCCACCACCTGCTCGCGCACGTCTGGGCGCTCGGCCGTGACGTCGAGCGCTGGCAGGCCGTCGCAGCCCGCGCCGACGTGTCACCGCTGGGTGCGGGCGCACTCGCCGGTTCCAGCCTGCCGCTCGACCCGGACCGCGTAGCGCGGAGCCTCGGCTTTGCTCACCGGTTCGAGAACTCGCTCGACGCGGTGTCGGACCGCGACTTCGTGGCCGAGGCGCTCTTCGCCGCGGCGCTGGCTCAAGTGCACCTATCGCGCCTCGGCGAGGAAGTCGTGCTCTGGTCGAGCGAGGAGTTCGGGTTCCTCCGATTGCCCGACGAATTCTCGACCGGGTCGTCGATGCTGCCCCAGAAGAAGAACCCCGACGTGGCTGAGCTGGCGCGCGGCAAGGCTGGACGCGTGATCGGCGGCCTCGCAGGGTTCCTCGCGACGCTCAAGGGCCTGCCGCTGGCGTACAACCGCGACCTGCAGGAGGACAAGGAGCCCCTGTTCGATGCTGTCGACACGCTCACCCTGAGCCTGCTGGCGCTGACCGGGCTCTTCGACGCGGTGGAGCCCGTGGGCGACCGGATGCGCGCGGCGGCCGACGTGGAGACCACCGCGGCGACCGATCTCGCCGAGTACCTGGTGGAGCGGGGCACGCCGTTTCGCCAGGCCCACGCGGTGGTCGGCGCGCTGGTCCGGCAGTCGCTCGAGCGCCGGATCCCACTGACCGAGCTGGTCGAGGCCGAGCCGCGGTTCGGCGCGGACGCGCAAGACCTGCTCGCGCCGGGCGCGGCCGTCCGGCGGCGCACGACGCCCGGCGGGGGAGGGCCAGTGCCCCTCGTCGCCCAACTCGTCGCGGTGCGCGAGCTGCTCGCCCGTGAGCAGGCATGGCTCGACGCCTGACCCGCGCGTTCTACGCGCGTGATCCGCGCGAGCTCGCTCCCGAGTTGCTCAACAAGGTCTTGGTGCACGACGAGCCGGGCGTGGGCCGGGTCGCGGTGCGGCTCGTCGAGGTCGAGGCGTACCTGGGAGCGACGGACCCCGCCAGCCACGCGTTTCGCGGGAAGACGGAGCGCAACGCCACCATGTTCGGCCCGCCCGGTCGCCTCTACGTGTACTTCACGTACGGGATGCACTGGTGCGCGAACGTCGCCGCCGGGTCGCCGCCGGGCGAGGCGGGCGCGGTGCTGATGCGGGCGGGCGAGCCACTCGAGGGGCTGGAGCTGATCCGCGTCCGGCGGGGAGCGGCGCGCCGCGAGCGGGAGCTCTGCGCCGGGCCCGCGCGACTCGCCCAGG
>VGBT01000015.1 GCA_016870395.1 Actinomycetota bacterium
CCGCCGTCGCCGTCGAGGGTCTCGAAGTACCAATCGGCTGCTCCGGCGGGCGCGCCTGTCAGCGCGAGGAGCATGACCAGGGTTCCCACGACGACCGAGGTTCTCCGCATCCCGGATCCCTTCGCGCTCGCCCGGGCTCAGGCGAATGGCGCCGCCCGGTGCGGGCACCCTAGGAAACCGGCAGCCCCAAAGCAAGCGCCGTGATCAGACGCGGCGCTCACTTCGAGCGTCCCGATCGGTGCTGCTGGAGCCCCAGCAGAACGCGACAGAGGGGCCCGAGGGTGAACCCGGACGCGATTTTTAGAACCCGTAGGATTGCAAACTGACACGCACCTGACCGTGGTCGATGGCGACCTCACCACCCGAGACGTCGATGCGATCGTCGACGCGGCCAACCACGCCCTGGCCCGCGGCGGCGGGGTCTGCGGCTCGATTTTCGGGGCCGCCGGGCCGGGCCTGGAAGAAGCATGCCGCCGGCTCGGTGGCTGCCCCACAGGGGACGCCCGCGCCACCGAGGGCTTCGCGCTCCCGGCCCGTCTCGTGATCCATGCCGTCGGACCGGTCTGGCAGGGCGGCGACCACGGCGAGCCCGCGCACCTGGCGTCCTGATACCGGCGGGCCCTCGAGGTGGACGACGGCATGGGGACCCGCACCGTCGCCTTCCCCGCGATCTCCACCGGTCTCTACGGATACCCGCTCGAGTCCGCCACGCGCATCGCTGTCGACGCGCCGCGCGCCGCGCGCACCGACGTCGAGGAGGTGCGGTTCGTGTGCTTCGACGCGCGGACCCGCCGCGCCTACGACGCCGCGCTCGGCTAGAGACGCGCGGGGCCGGTCGAGCGGGCCAGCAGGCCCCGGATCACCGCCAGCAGGTGGTCGGGCTCGAACGGCTTGGTGACGTACTCGTCCGCACCGAGCTCGCGGGCCCGGGCGCGGTCGACGTCGCTCGACTTCGCGGAGCACACCACGACGAAGGGACGTCGGGCCCGCCCGGCGAGCTCGGCCAGCACAAACCAGCCGTCGAGGACCGGCATCATGATGTCGAGGAGCACCAGGTCGGGCTGCTCCTCGTCGATGCGGCGCAGCGCGGTCTCACCGTCGGCGGCCAGTGAGGGCTCGAAGCCCTCCGCCTCCAGGATCATCCGCAGGGTGAGCAGGACGTCCGGCTCGTCGTCGACGATGAGCACCCGGGGCCTACCGGACATGCGCGACCTCCCGCTGGTTTTCCTGGGATTGCGTGCGCAGCGCGACCCGGAACGCGGCACCTCCACCGGGGGCGTCTTCGACCCACACCGAGCCTCCGCACGACTCCACGAGCCCACGCACGATCGCCAGCCCGAGTCCCATCCCGGGTTTCGTGCCGTTCGGGTCCGTGCGGTAGAAGCGCTCGAAGATCCGCTCGCGCTGGTCGGGCGGGACCCCGGCCCCGTGGTCGACGACCGAGAGCACAACGTGGTCGTCGGTCGGCTGCACCGTGATCCGCACCGGCGGGGCACCGTACTTGTGGGCGTTCTCGATCAGGTTCGTCACGATGCGGCGCACCACCTCCGGGTCGGCTCGCACCTGGCACGACGGCGGCGCCTCCACCTCGACCGGCCGACCGGCGACCTGCGAATCGAGTGCCGAGAGACGCACGAGCGCGGCCACGTCGATGCGCCGCAGCAGCGGCCGCGCCTCGCTCTCCTCAATCCGAGCGCTGGCGAGGATCTCCTCCACCATCGTCTGCAGCCGGCCCGACTGCCGCTCGATGATGTCGAGCAGCTCAGCGCGTTGGTGGGCATCGACGGCGCGCCGTGATGCCGCGACGGCACCACGGATGGACGTGATCGGCGTTCGCAGCTCATGGCTCACCGATGCGACGAACTGGGACTTCATCCGATCGCTCTCGAGCAGCTGCGCGACATGGGCCCGCTCGGCTTCGTAGAGCCCGGCCTTTGCGATCGCGGCGGCAACCGGCTCGGCAAACAGGCTCAGCACCTGCAGCTCGAAATCGTCGAACTCCTTTCCCTCGGCTGCGTTCACGTTCAGCACGCCGAGCAGCTGCCCGCGGTTCTCCAGTGGCACGCACATCGCGCTCGTCGGGGTATCCGGGCGATCGGCGTGGCCCGGAAAGTCGGTGCTGCTCACCTCGCCGTTCATGAGCAGAGGCTTCCGCGAGCGCGCGACGCGTCCGGCGATCGACTCACCCACCTTCGCTCTCGCGTCCCGGGCCAGGCGGCTGCCGCGCACCGCGACGACGCGCAGACAGTCCTCGTCTTCGAGCAGCATCACCGAACCCGACGTGCCACCCAGCAGCTCGAGCGCGTTCGCCAGGATCGCGTCGAGCACCTCGTCGAGGTCGAGCACCGAATTGAGCGCCTTGCCGGCGTTGAACAACGCGGCGTTCATCTGCAGGCGCTTCGCCATCGCGGAGTTCAGCACCCGCTCGTCGACGAGCAGCCGACTCAGCCGGTGGAGGTGGATCTCCTTCTCCACGGCGTACATGCAGAAGCCGACGGCGAGGGCGGCGCCCGCCGCAGCCAGGATCCACGGCTTGCCCGTGATCCAGCTCGCGGAGCCCGAGGTGAGCGAGACCGCGACCGCGGCGAGGCCCAGTACGAGCACCACGATCAGCGTGACGATCCAGAGCTGCATGCGCCGGCGCTCGACCATCTCGATCGAAGGCGCGTGCGCGTCACGAAGCCCCGCAACTTTGGCCTCGTAGCGGATACGCTGATTGATCTCGACCGGGAGCTGGTCCATCACCCCTGATTTCCTGGGCCTGCCGCTTCCGGGTTGCATCGGCGGCCCGGGCGACCGGCTTGAGCGCCCTCAGGTGATGGCGGCGTAGGGCGGGGCCGGGTCGTACTCCATGGCGTACTGGGCGACCCGGGCGTGCTCCACGCCGTACAGCTGGCCCACGACCCACAGGGCCATGTCGATCCCGGCCGACACCCCGGCCGCGCTCACGACGTTGCCGTCACGGACGTACCGGACGTGATCGAGGACCTCGACGCCGTCCACGGCGCGCAGCTCGTCGAGGACCGCCCAGTGCGTGGTGGCCCGCTTGCCCGCCAGGAGCCCGGCGGCCGCCAGCACCAACGCACCGGTGCACACGCTCGTGACCCAGGTGCAGCCCGGTGCGGCTCGCCGCACGAAGTCGAGCATGGCCGGGTTCTCCGATTCGCGGCGCGTCCCCCACCCACCCGGGACGACGAGCACGTCGAGGGGCGGGGCGTCGGTGAAGTTGCAGTCGGCCAGCACCCGCAGGCCGTTGGCGGACCGGATCGGTCCCGCCACCTCGGCGATGGTGACCACGGCGTCGCCATCGGTCTTGGCCATGCTGAACACCTCGAGCGGGCCGGCCCAGTCGAGCTCCTCGGCCTCCTCGAACAGCACGATCCCGGTGGTGATGCTCATGACGCGACCTCCATGGGTGAGGCGGTCGCCGCATCGGCGCCGCGGGGGCAGCGGCTCGGGACCGCCGTCGGTACTCGGTGGGTGAGACGAGCATCGTGCGCACGACAACCCCAGCCGCTTCGTGCTACCCGGCGCGCCGCAGCCGCCGCTGCTCCAGGAAGTCGACGAGGACGTAGTCACCGAGGGTCTCGGGGCTGGTGAAGAACGCCCGGCCCCGGTTCATCTTCATCATCCGGCGTACGAAGTCCTGCAAGTACGGGCTCTCGTCGAGCATGAACGTGTTGATCCTGATGTCCGACTTCGTGCAGCGCTGCACCTCGCGCAACGTCTGCTCGATCGTGACCGGCGACGGTGGGTAGCTGAAGACGGCTTCGCCGCGCTCGATGTGGGCGGTCGGCTCGCCGTCGGTGACCATGATGATCTGCTTGGTGCCGGTCTCGCGCTCGAGCTGTGTGCGTGCAAGCAGCAGTGCGTGCTGCATGTTCGTGCCCCACTCGAAGTCCCAGCTCATCTCGGGCAGCAGCTCGGGCTTCACCTCGCGCGCGACCCGCCCGAACGCGACGAGGCCGAAGTAGTCGCGCGGGAACTGGCTCGTGATGAGGGCATGGAGCGCCATCGCGACCTTCTTGGCCGGCAGGAAGTTGTCGCGCATCGGCATCGACATCGAGACGTCGAGCATCAGCACGGTGGCGGACCTGGTCAACAGCTCCGTGCGCTCCACTTCGAAGTCTTCCGGCGCCAGGTGCACCGGGGTCCCCGTTCCCTGCCGCCAGATCGCGTTTCGAACCGTCTGCTCGACGTTCAGGTGGAACGGATCGCCGAACTCGTAGGGCTTGTGCTCGTAGGCGCGCTCGTTGCCGACACCGATGCGTTCGACCTCGTGGCGTCCCGCCTTGTCCTGGAGCATCTTGCGGTACAGGTCGCCGAGCGCCTTCTGGCCCAAGGCCCGCACACCGCGCGGGGTGAGCTCGTAACGGCCTTCGCGCTGGTCGACGAGGCCTGCCTCCTCGAGCAGTTTGGCGAGGTCCTTGAGACGCTCGAGCGACCGGGCCGCGTCGTCGCCGAGGAGGTCGCGCGCCTGGTCGAGATCGACCTCGGCGAGCTGGCCGGGCTGGGTGACGTTGCGCAGCATGTTCTCGAGCTGGTCGAGGTCGCCGAGCGTCTGGAGCAAGCCGGGCATCTGGCCCATCTGCAACGGGTCGTCACCGCGGAACTGCATCCGCTGGTCCCAGGGCATGTTCGGGAACGCCTGCTGGAGGTTGCGGCTCAGCTCGTCGACCTGCCACCGCAGGTCGAGGTCGTCGAGCAGCGCCTCGGCCAGCCCCTGGAGCTGCGCCCGCTGCTCGGGCGTCATCGAGTTGAGCAGCTGCTGCATCGCGGCCATCGAACGGGCCATCTGCTCGAGCAGCTCGTCGAGCGTCTTCGGATTCCCGGGAAAGAAGTCGCCATAGCGCTCCATGAAGCCGTCGAAGTCGAACTCCTCGCCCCGCTCACGTTGCTCGAGCATCCGGTTGAGCTCGGCGAGCATGTCCTTCATCCGCGCGAGCTGCTCCGGCGAGACGTCGCGCATTCCCTCGGAGAGCTGGTTGAAGTAGCTCGCCAGCAGCTCCTGGCGCAGCTCGTCCATGAGCTCCTCGAACCGCTCACGGGCGGCGTCGTCCATGAAGTCGTAGTGCTGCATCGACTGGACCTTGCCCGCGAGGTCGGGCGGCATCAGGTCGAGCTCGAGCCTGCGCTGCTGCGCGAGGTCCTCCACGATCTCGCGACGGCGCATGTCGTTCGCATCGCGGGCCTCCTCGAGGCGACGCTCGATCCCCTCGCGCTCCTGGTCGAGGATCTCGTCCAGCTGCTGCGCGATGTCGTCGTACACGCCGCCGAGGTCGCGCTTGTCGAGCTCCTCGCGACGACGCTCGCGCAGGCGTTCGAGCATCTCCCGCATCCCCATGACCTGTTCGCCGCTGCGATCGCTCAGGCCCTGCTGGAGCATCCGGCGCAGCGCGGCGTTGAGGTCGCCGTGGTACAGGAGGTCGTCGGACATCTCGGAGAGCAGCGCGTCGGCATCGAGGTCGAAGCCGGTCTGGGTGCCGTCCCAACGGGAGTACCCGAACGCTCGTCTCGGCATGCGGGCAGGGTACCGGCCACGCGGACAAACCGCGCCGCGTGGCCGCGAGGGCTCGGCGTGCCTAGCCGCTCGGCTGTTCGGCCGCAGCCTTGAGGCGCGCGAGCGTCTGCTCCATCCCGGCCTGGAGCTGCGGGACACGTCGCTTGGGCGGGAAGATCAGCTTGATCGCAGCCAGCTCCCAGAGAGCCTCGTACGACTCGGTCACGGTGCACCCGCCGTCGGCGTTGGGCTCGATGCGGTAGCTCCATCGGGTCGAGTCACGCTTGCCGGCCGTCGTGGTGAACACGAAGGAGCGGCCCGGCTCGCACTCGTCGACCCGAACCTTGGTCGACCAGCGCAACCATCCGGCCTTGTTGGTGCCCTTGAAGCGCGCGCCCACGGCAGGGCCGGTCGCTCCATCGAGCCACACGGCCTTGACCGTGTCGGGGCTCCACTCCCCCATCCGGGTCACATCGGTGACCAGCGACCACACCGCTTCGGCCGGCGCGGCGATCGTGACGGTCGCGGACCCTTGCATCTGCGTCCCCCTCGGTTGCTGCCTCGGCTCGGCTCGGCTCGGGACCGGACCGGGGGCCACAATGGCACGATGCGTCGGTACGCCGCGTTGATCCTGCTCGTGACGGCGGTCTCCCTCGGCGCGTGCCGCAGCAGCGAGAGTGCGAGCTCTGGGCTGCCCCGACCGTCGCGAGCCTTCTGCGAGGCGGCCGGGCGCTACGACGAGAAGGTCGGCACGCGCACCCTCTCGATGCGCCAGCACGTGGAGTACCTCACCGACATCGCCACGACCGCTCCGGCCGACATCGAGGACGAGGCCGAGCTCGTGCTCGACGCGATGCGCCGGCGTGCTGACGGCGACGTGTCCGTGGTCGACGACCCCGAGGTCGAGGCGTCCATGCAGGCCGTGACCCGCCGCGCCGGGCAGGACTGCGGCTGGTACGAACGCCAGGGTCTCTGAGCGTGGGGTTCCCGGCCGGCTTCTGGTGGGGGACCGCGGCGTCTTCCACGCAATGCGAAGGGTCGGCGCCCGCCTCCGACTGGCGCCGCTACGAGGAGCGGAGCGTCTACCCGCCGAGTGGCGACGGCAACGGCTTCGCCACTCGCTACGCGGAGGACTTCACACTGTACGCCCAGCACGGCTTGACTCATCACCGCCTGTCGATCGAGTGGGCACGGATCGAGCCCGAGGAGGGCCGGCGCGACCGGGCGGCGATCGAGCACTACCGCGCGATGCTCACCGCGGCACGAGACGCGGGGATCGCACCCTGGGTGTGCCTGCACCACTTCACGCTCCCCGGATGGTTCACCGAGATCGGAGCGGGGGCCTTTCGCGACAACCACGCGCGCTCGTACCATTGGGCCCGCCACGTGGCGTTCTGCGCGGAGACCTTCGGCGACCTGGTCTTCGGCTGGAAACCGATCAACGAGCCGTTCGCGTACGCCGCGGCGAGCTACCTGTTGGGAGAGTACCCACCGCGGCGCACCGACCCTGACCAGATGCTCGATGCCTACCGCGGGATCCTGCTCGCACAGCGCGACGCGTGGCGAGAGCTGCGCGGCGGCGGACCCGTCGCCACCGTGCACAACCTGTCGCCACTGTTCCCCGCCGACGCGTCCCTGCCCTCCGAGCACAACACCCGCGTGGTGGACGAGCTCATGTGGCAGGTGTGGATCCGTGCCGACCGCGACGGCGTGCTCGCGCTCCCGGGACGACCACCCGAAGAGGTGGCCGACCTCCGGGAGTGCTGCGACCTCGTCGGCTTCTCCTACTACTCCGCCAACGCGGTGACCCGGGAGCTCAGCTTCGTGCCCTACCCGTCGGGCACTCGGGTAGGACCGCTCGGCTACGCCCCGTGGAGCGAAGGGCTGGGGCTCGTGCTGAGGTGCCTGCAGCGCGAGCTGCCAGGGCGCCCGCTGCTCGTGTGCGAGCACGGTATAGGCACCGATGACGACGCCTGGCGCTGCGAGGTGCTGGGCGCGTCGCTCGGGCACGTGTCCGACGCGATCATCGACGGGGTCGACGTCCGTGGTTTCTTCCACTGGACCGGCGTCGACAACTACGAGTGGCTGCACGGCTACGACATGCCGTTCGGCGCGTTCACCCGCGACCGTGAGCCCCGAGCCAGCGCCACCCTCCTCGCGACCTACGCCGCCGGCCCCCGCTGACCGACGCCGTCCCCTCCCGATCCCCGCGTTTGTGCGTGAAGGAGCGCTCTTCGCTCATCGCTGCACAAACCCAGTGGGCGTTGGGAGGGCCGAGGGGTCAGCCGCGCGAGCGGTAGGTGGCCTTGGGGCCGACGGCGTCCTTGTTGAGCCGCTTGGAGAGGTGCAGTCCCTCGAGCACGAACTCCACCGCAGAGGCAACGGCCGCCGGGCTCTCGCCGACCTCGAGGTCGGACAGCGCCTCACGCAGGCCGTCGACCGACCCAAGCATGTCGGAGTACTGCGCCGCGGGGAGGTCCTCACCCGTGTGCACGACCCGGCCGTCGTCGAACGCGTGGACGAGGGGGCCCAGCCGCTCGGGGCGCACCCGCGACCGGAACACCTCGAGCACGCTCGCCTTAACGATCCGATCGAGCACCTGACCCTCGCGGCCGTCGTCGATCGTCTCGATCTCGACCTTGCCCGACGTGGACGCGACGAGCGCGTCGAGGTCGCTCACGCGCGGCACGACCTCGGGGTCGCCGTTGCGCAGTGCGCGACGCATCGCGTTCGCAACAAGGGTCTCGTAGTTCGCGACCGACAGGCGCACGGAGACCCCCGAGCGCTGGTTGACGTGCGGGGAGCGCCGGGCCTGCTGACTGATCTCGGCGACGATCTCGGTCATATACGGCGGCACGTGCACGGCGAGCCCGTCGGCGACGAGCGGGCGAGCCTCCTGCTCGATGACGTCCATCTCCGTATCGACGTCGAGCGGGTAGTGCGTGCGGATCTGGCTGCCGAAGCGGTCCTTCAGCGGCGTGATGATCCGGCCACGGTTCGTGTAGTCCTCCGGATTCGCCGACGCGACGAGCATCACGTCGAGCGGGAGGCGGATCTTGTAGCCCCGGATCTGGACGTCGCGCTCCTCGAGCACGTTGAGCAGACCGACCTGGATCCGCTCGGAGAGGTCGGGGAGCTCGTTCATCGCGAAGATCCCCCGGTTCGTGCGCGGCACGAGCCCGTAGTGGATCGTCAGCTCGTCGGAAAGGTACCGGCCCTCGGCCACCTTGATCGGGTCGACCTCCCCGATCAGGTCGGCGATCGACGTGTCGGGAGTCGCCAGCTTCTCGCCAAAGCGCCGGTCGCGGTGGACCCATTCGATCGGGGTGTCGTCGCCGCGCTCGGCCACCAGCAGGCGCGCGTGGTGCGAGACCGGGTGGTACGGGTCGTCATTGATCTCCGAGCCCTCGACGATCGGCATCCACTCGTCGAGCAGGCCGGTGAGCGAGCGGATCATCCGGGTCTTCGCCTGGCCGCGCTCCCCCAGGAAGATCACGTCGTGACCCGCGAGGAGCGCGTTCTCGAGCTGCGGGAGCACGGTCTCCTCGTAACCCAGGACCCCTTCGACCAAAGGCAACCCGGCAGCCACGTTCGCGATCGCGTTCGCGCGCACCTCGTCCTTCACGGGACGCGACTCCCAGCCGCTCGCTCGCAGGTCACCAAGGGTCGCGGGACGGCTCATGGCTGCGATGGTATCGCCCGGAGACGTTGCGCGATCTGCGTCGCTAACCTCGCCGAGTGGCCGGACCCGGTACGACCGTCGACCTCTCGGGAACCTGGCACGCACACATCGAGGAAGGTGACCTCGCCCGCCGGTTCACCGAGCCCGGCTTCGACGACGCCGCGTGGCCGGAGGTCTCGGTCCCGGGCCACTGGCGCGCTCAGGAGCCCTTCACCAACACCGACGGCCCGATCCTGTACCGCCGCGACCTCACGGCCCCGTCGGAGACGCCGGGCGCCCGCCGGTTCCTGACTCTCGAAGGCGTCTTCTACTACGGCGACGTCTGGCTGGACGGTGCGTACCTCGGCACCACCGAGGGCTACTTCTTCCCCCACACCTTCGAGGTCACCGAGGTGCTCCGACGCGCGCCCGGCGCCGCGCACGCGCTCGCCGTCGAGGTCGCGAACCCGCCGCAGCACGACCGTTCACGCAAGCGGACGATCACCGGCGTGTTCTCGCACTGGGACAACCTCGATCCCGACTGGAACCCCGGTGGCATCTGGCGACCGGTGCGGCTGGCGGAGACGGGCCCGGTTCGCATCAAGTGGCTTCGCGTCCTCTGCAGCGAGGCCTCGGAATCGCGCGGGCGTCTCCTTCTCGACATCACCCTCGATCCCGGCGAAGACCCCGCTCCGGTCCCCCTCGGCGCGCGGCTCGTGACCCGGGTGACCGGTCCCGACGGCCAGACGTTGCTCGAGGCCGAGCGTGACCTGATGCTCGCCGGAGGCGACAACCTCCTCACCTGGACGCTCGACGTCGACCGCCCGCCGCGATGGTGGCCGTGGCGCCTCGGCGAGCAGCCCCGCGTCGGCGTAGAGGTGCGCGTGGAGGTCGGCGGCGCGCCTAGCGACCACCGGAGCCTCACCACCGCGTTTCGCGAGGTTCGCATGCACGACTGGAACCTGTCGGTCAACGGCGAGCACCTCTTCGCGATGGGCTCGAACCAGGGGCCCACCAAGATGGCGCTGGGCGACGCGACCGACGCCGACTTCGAACGTGACGTCCGGCTCGCGATCGAAGCCAACCTCGACCTTTTGCGCGTCCACGCGCACGTGAGCCGGCGAGAGTTGTACGACGCGGCCGACGCGGCGGGCCTCCTGCTCTGGCAGGACTTCCCGCTCCAATGGGGCTACGCACGTGGGACGCGTCGACAGGCGGTTCGCCAAGCCCGCGAGATGGTCGACCTGCTCGGTCACCATCCCAGCGTGGCGCTCTGGTGCTCCCATAACGAGCCACTGGCGATCGATCTGCCGACGGGCGCCCGGCCGCGCCTGCGCGACGCCGGCCGGATCGGGATCTCCATGTTCCTGCCGTCATGGAACAAGGACGTGCTCGACCGCTCCGTTACGCACGCGATCTCGAAGGGCGACCCCACGCGACCGGTGGACGCACATTCCGGCGTACTACCCGGAATCGCGACCCTCGGCACCGATGCGCACTTCTACTTCGGCTGGTATCACGGCCACATGGACGGCCTGGCTCCGGCGCTGCGAGCGGTCCCGCGGCTCGCGAAGTTCGTCACCGAGTTCGGCGCTCAGGCCGTGCCCCGGTCGGCGGCCTTCATGGAGCCCGAGCGCTGGCCCGACCTCGACTGGGACCGGCTCTTCCACACCCACGCGTGCCAGAAGCTCTACTTCGACCGTCACGTGCCACCCGGGCTCTTCGACACCTTCGCGGCATGGCGCGACGCGACCCAGAGCTACCAGGCCGCGCTGATCCAGCTGCAGGTCGAGGATCTGCGCCGCCTCAAGGGTGGCCCGGCCGGAGGCTTCTGCCACTTCTGCTTCGCCGACTGCCACCCGGCCGTCACCTGGTCCGTGCTCGACCACGAGCGCGTCCCGAAGGCGGGCTTCGCCGCGCTGCGCGACGCGTGCCGCACCGTGCTGCCGATGCTCGAACCGCGGCGCGGCTTGCTCCACGTCGCGAGCGAGCTGCGCGAGCCCCTCACCGATGCCGTCGTGGAGACGAACCTCGACGGCGACGTCCGCCGGTTCGTCGGCGACGTCCTCGCGGACTCGGTGGTGCACCTCGGCCAGGTGCACCTCGACCGCCGCACCGCGTCGGTCACCCTGACCCTGAGCCATCCCGCGGTCGGAACCGTCACCAACCAGTACGACACCGTACTGGAGTGGCTCCGGATCGTGAACGACGAGCACTGAGAACTAGGTTTCCGCCGGATTCCGCCCGAGGGGAGAGACGAGGCGGGGATGACTCACACCCAAGAAGTCTCGACGGCCGATCACCGCGGTGGCGCCGACGACGCCGATCGCCTGGCGCGCTACACCGGCCCGCCGATCCCGGTACGCAGGCCTCGCCACCCGGTGCTGCGGTTCTGGTCGACCGCGGTCGGCAAGAAGTGGGTCATGGCCCTGAGCGGTCTGGCGCTGCTCGGCTTCGTGCTCGCCCACATGGTCGGCAACCTCAAGCTCTACCTCGGCGAATCGCATTTCAACGAGTACGCCGAGTGGCTGCGCGACCTGGGCGAGCCGGCACTCCCGCGCACCGTGCTGCTCTGGGGGATGCGACTCGGCCTGATCGCCGCGTTCGGGCTCCACATCGTCGCCGCGGCCCAGCTCACCCGGATCAACCACAAGGCGCGCCCGGTGCAGTACCAGTCACACCGCGACTACGTGGCCGCCAACTTCGCGTCACGCACCATGCGGTGGACCGGTGTGATCGTCGCGCTGTTCGTCCTGTTCCACCTCGCCGACCTCACCTGGGGCAACGCCAACCCCGACTTCGTGCCCGGCGACCCCTACGACAATGTGATCGCGAGCTTCCAGCGCGTCCCGGTGGCGATCATCTACATCGTCGCCAACCTGGCGCTCGCGTTCCACATCTTCCACGGCGCGTGGAGCATGTTCCAAAGCCTGGGCTGGAACAACCCGAGGTGGAACGCGGTTCGGCGCTACTTCGCGGCCACCTTCGCCGCGGTGATCGCGATCGGCAACATCTCGATGCCCCTCCTCGTGGTCACGGGAGTAGTGACGAAGTGAGCCGCGACATGAATCGTTCGACACACACCGCGAACGCGGTCATCATCGAGGCCGTCAAGTGACGACGCTCGACGCGAAGATCCCGGCGGGCCCGATCGCGGAGAAGTGGGACAACCACAAGTTCTCCGCGAAGCTGGTGAACCCGGCCAACAAGCGCAAGTTCGAGGTGATCGTGGTCGGCAGCGGGCTGGCCGGCGCGTCGGCCGGCGCCACGCTCGGTGAGCTCGGCTACCGGGTCACGATGCTGACGTTCCACGACTCGCCGCGGCGCGCGCACAGCATCGCCGCGCAGGGCGGCATCAACGCGGCCAAGAACTACCGCAACGACGGCGACAGCGTGCACCGCCTCTTCTACGACACCGTCAAGGGCGGCGACTACCGCGCCCGCGAGGCCAACGTCTACCGCCTCGCCCAGGTAAGCGTGAACATCATCGACCAGTGCGTGGCGCAGGGCGTGCCGTTCGCTCGAGAGTACGGCGGGCTGTTAGACAACCGCTCGTTCGGCGGCGCGCAGGTGAGCCGGACCTTCTACGCGCGCGGCCAGACAGGCCAGCAGCTGCTCCTCGGCGCGTACCAGGCCCTCGCCCGACAGGTGCACCTCGGCAACGTGAAGCTCCACAACCGCACCGAGATGCTCGACCTCGTGGTGAAGGACGGCGTCGCGTGCGGCGTGGTCGCCCGCGACCTGATCACGGGCGAGGTCCGCTCGTTCTCCGGGCACGCCGTCGTGCTCGCGACCGGTGGGTACGGCAACGCCTTCTACCTGTCCACCAACGCGAAGGCCAGCAACGTCACCGCGGCTTGGAGGGCGCACCGCCGCGGCGCGCTGATGGCGAACCCCTGCTACACGCAGATCCACCCGACGTGCATCCCGGCCAGCGACGACTTCCAGTCGAAGCTCACGCTGATGAGCGAGTCGCTGCGCAACGACGGACGGATCTGGGTGCCGCGCGACGCCGGAGACGCCCGCTCCCCCGACCAGATCCCCGAGAGCGATCGCGACTACTACCTCGAGCGTCGCTACCCCGCGTTCGGCAACCTCGTCCCGCGTGACGTCGCCTCACGCGCGGCGAAGCGCGAGGTCGACGAGGGTCGCGGCGTCGGCCCGCTCAAGAACGGCGTCTACCTCGACTTCGGCGCGGCGATCGCACGTCTCGGGCGCAGCGTGATTGAGCAGCGCTACGGGAACCTCTTTCAGATGTACGAGCGCATCGCCGGCGAGGACCCATACACGGTGCCGATGCGCATCTACCCCGCGGTCCATTACACGATGGGCGGGCTCTGGGTCGACTACAACCTCATGAGCAACGTGCCGGGGCTGTACGTGCTGGGCGAGGCGAACTTCTCCGACCACGGCGCGAACCGCCTCGGCGCGAGCGCGCTGATGCAGGGCCTCGCCGACGGCTACTTCGTGCTCCCGGCAACGATCGGCGACTTTCTCGCTCCCCTGCTCGGCACCGAGCCGGTCCCCACCGACGACCCGGCGTTCCGCGAGGCCGAGGCTGCGGTCGGCGAGCAGGTGCGGCGACTCCTGTCGAGCACCGGCTCGCACCCCGTCGACCACTTCCACCGCGAGCTCGGCAAGATCCTCTGGGACAACTGCGGCATGACCCGCACCGCCGAGAGCCTCGACCGGGCGCTCACCGACATCCCGGCGCTGCGCGACGAGTTCTGGTCCGACGTTCGGGTCCTCGGGGAGAACGAGTCGTTCAACCAGAGCCTCGAGAAGGCCGGGCGCGTCGCCGACTTCCTCGAGTTCGGTGAGCTGCTCGTGCGCGATGCCCGGCACCGCGAGGAGAGCTGCGGCGGTCACTTCCGCGTCGAGCACCAGACCGAGGAGGGCGAGGCGCTGCGCAACGACGACGACTTCGCGTACGTCGCGGCCTGGGAGTGGACCGGCGACAGCGCCCGGCCGACGCTCCACGAGGAGCCGCTCGCGTTCGAGAACGTGGCACTCGCGCAGCGCAGCTACAAGTAGCGAGGACGAATCGTGGACCTGAACCTCAAGGTGTGGCGCCAGGCCGGCCCCGATGCCCCGGGACGCTTCGAGACCTACGCGATGCGCGGCGTGAGCGAGGACATGAGCTTCCTCGAGCTCTTCGACGTGCTCAACGAGCAGCTCGAAGGGCGCGGCGAGGAGCCGGTCGCGTTCGACCACGACTGTCGCGAAGGGATCTGCGGGTCGTGCGCCATGATGATCGGCGGTCGGGCCCACGGGCCGGAGACCGGCACCGCCACCTGCCAGCTCCACCTGCGCAAGCTCGTCGACGGCGACACCATCGCGGTCGAGCCCTGGCGAGCGGCCGGCTTCCCGATAATCAAGGATCTCGCTGTCGACCGGGCCGCCTTCGACCGGATCGTGGAAGCCGGGGGCTACATCACCGCGCCCACGGGCTCGGCACGCGACGCCAACGAGATCCTCGTGCCGAAGGAGGCCGCCGACGCGGCGATGGACGCCGCGGCCTGCATCGGCTGCGGGGCGTGCGTCGCCGCGTGCCCGAACGGGGCGGCGCAGCTGTTCACCGCGGCCAAGTACTCGCACCTGTCGCTACTCCCCCAGGGCCAGCCCGAGCGCTACACGCGCGTGGTGGCGCTGGTGGAGGAGACGGAGCGCTGGTTCGGCTCCTGCACGAACCACGGGGAGTGCGAGAAGGCTTGCCCGAAGGAGATCTCGATCGACTTCATCGCGCTGCTGAACCGCGACTACGTGAAGGCCCAGCTCAAGAACCGAGCGCTCACCGGCCAGAAGCGTTGACCAGGTACCTCGCCAGGCGGGTCATCACCAGGTAGGCGACGACCACCCCGACCCCCACGAGCGCGAGGAAGGGCACGCCCGCGAGCGCACGGCCGTCGAGCTCCGCGGCGAGCCCGCCGCCCTCGCCCCGGACGACACCGACGGCGGCCACGATCGCCACCACATCGACAAGCAGGTGCACGACGCTCGGCGGCGTGTCGGCCCGACCGAAACACCCACACGAGCCGATCGGTGCGCCACGCACCATGGCGACGACCACGAAGACGCCGAACATCCCGTAGGAAACCGCGACCAGCGCGGCGATCCAGCTCAGAGCGGTCACGGCGGCGGTCGCGCCGAGCAGCGCTTCCGCGCCGCCGCCGAATCGCATTGTCGAGGGCGCCACGTGCACACCCAGGCGGTCGAGCGCACCGACGGTCATCGTCGGGTCGGCGAGCTTGGCGACGCCGGCCACGCACAGCAGGCCGCACGCGACGAGGAACGGGTACGCCCAGGCGCCCATCGTCAACCGAGCGCGTCGAGCGAGGCCATGTCGACGACGCTACCCGCCGTCGACAACAGGAGCGCTTGACGATCGCATCCGCAGGACCCACGAGCATCGAGACCTTCGAGTGCGTAGGCTCGCTCCCGATGAGCAGCGTCGGACACCTCGGCGAGATCGTTATCGACGTGAGCGCCCCCGACGTCGACCACCTCGTCGGGTTCTGGTGCTCGCTGCTCGGTGTCACCGTCGACGCTCGTGACGCCGAGTGGATCGACCTGACGCCACAACACCCCGATGCACCGCATCTCTCGTTCCAGGTGGTGCCCGAGCCCAAGGCGGTGAAGAACCGCGTGCACCTCGACGTCTACGTCGACGAGCTGGGCCGCGCCACCGAGGCCGCTGAGGCGCTCGGTGCCACGCTGCTCGGTGACGCGGTACAGGAAGAGGACTCGCGCTTCCAGGTGCTCGCCGACCCCGCGGGCAACGAGGTGTGCCTCGTCGAGTGGTCGACCTGATGCAGCGCCACGCGTACTCCCTCGTCGTCGACGCGCCACCACGCGAGGTGTGGGAGCTGTTCTGGTACCGGGCGCACGATCGGCCGCAGGCCAAGATCGGCTCGATCGAGATCCTGCACCCCGGCGACGCGATCGGTGAGGGGCTCGTGCGCCACTGCACGTTCCAGGTGCCGAAGGTCCTCCTCTCGGGTGGCGTCGGCCAGTCGTGGGAGTGGTTGACCGACGTTCGGCCGTACGCGTCGTGGCAGTACGACGCGGTCGGCAAGCCACTGTGGTCGCGTGCCCACGGCGAGACCCGGCTGGAGGACCTCGGCGACGGGCGCACTTGCATCCATTTCTCGGAGACCTACGAGTGCTTCAACCCGTGGATGCGCCGGCTCGGCCTCGAGCGCTGGGTCCACCGTCGGATCTCGAAGGACAACGACACGATCCTCGCCGCGCTCGAGGGCGGCCTGCGCTGGCACCGCAAGCGCCGGGCCCGCGAGGTGGGAACCGCGAGCGCCTGATCCACCGTCCAACCTGGGTGCGCATGCTCCGAACGATCGCCCTGGGCCCCGCGCTGCTTGCCGTCGTGCTCGCGGTCGTCGCCGCCGGGTGCGACCACGGGACCGGTCGATCGACGACCTCCTCGACCACTCGCGCTTGCGGCATCGGGCATCCGACCGGCGTGCGCGACCTGGTCGTGCGGGTGGCGTCCGGCGGCGGCCTGGTGCGTCCGGAGACCGGCCTGGGCGAGGTCCCCGAGCTGTCGGTCTACGGCGACGGCCGCGCGATCGTGACCGGACCGGTCATCGAGATCTACCCGCCGCCCGCGTTGCCCAACCTCCTGGAGTCGTCGCTCACCGAGGCCGAGCTCCAGGCGCTGCTGCACCCCGCCGACGCCGGGCTGCTAGACCGCGAGGTCGACACCGGTCGGCCGGGCGTCACCGACCAGCCCGTCACCACGATCACGGTTGATGCCGACGGCGAGGAGCACGTCACCGAGGTGTACGCGCTGGGCTTCGACGGACCCGGCTTCACCGAACAGCAGCAGGAAGCCCGGGAGCGGATCAACGCGTTCGTTGCGAAGGCACACGAGATCGCGAACGGGCTCGGCGTCGCGGACCCGGACACGGGCAGCACGAGCCGGCCCTACGCACTTGAGACGCTCGCGGTCTTCACCGCAGGATTCGAGCGAGCCGCGCCCAACGGCGCGTGCCCGCCTGAGACGCTTTGCGCGACCCAGCCAGTGTTCTTCGAGTGGCCGCTCGAGGACCTCGCGACGGCGGGGGTCGCGATCGACGTCCCCGGGTACCGGTGCGTGGTCGTCGCCGGGGGCGACGCGCCGACCGTGCTCGGCGCGGCCCGGAGCGCCAACGCCCTCACCCCCTGGACCTCGGGCGGGGTTTCCTATGCGCTGGTGTTCCGGCCGCTGTTGCCCGACGAGTCGAGCTGCGCGGAGGTCGCGTAGGCGGCGCGCACCGCGGCCACGTCCACTCCGAGGTCCGGCTCGACCGTCTCGCCGGCGGCGAGCCCCCAGGCTTCCTGCACCTCGGCGATCGCGGCCCCCGACGTGCGCGCCGCGGCCTGCACGCACGCGCCGCACGCGACGAGCTCGTCCTCGGCCGGGACGGTCACCACGCGCCGGGTGAGATCGGCGAGCACTCGCCGGTAGGCCGCGCTGTGCTTGCCCCCGCCGACGAGGAACAGCCGCCCGCCGTCGACATCGACACCGGCCGCGCGCAGCGCGTCGAGGCCATCGAGCAGGCCGCACACCACACCCTCCAACGCAGCCCGCGCCACCTGCTCGCGGCTCACGTCGGAGCGGAGGCCGACGAGAGTACCGGTCGCGTCGGGCCGGTCCGGTGTGCGCTCGCCGTCGAGGTACGGCACGAGCGTGACGCCGCCCGCACCCGGCGGGGCCGCGAGCGCGAGCGCGTCGAGTCCCGGGAGGTCGACACCGAGGAGCCGCGCGAACGCGTCGGTGACCTTCGTCGCGTTGAGCGTGCACACCAGCGGCAGGTAACGGCCGGTCGCGTCGGCGAAGCCCGCCACCGCGCCACCCGCGTCGGCGGTCGGTCTGTTGTGCACCGCGAAGACCGTCCCGGAGGTGCCCAGCGAGACGACCACGTCACCCGGACGGAGCCCGAGCCCGAGCGCGGCTGCCATGTTGTCGCCGGTGCCGGTCGCCTCGGTCGGACCGAGGACGGGCGGCAGCGCGGCGGACCAGTCGCGATCGCCCTCGACGATCGCGAGCAGATCGTCGCGGTACTCACCCGACGCGGGCGACCAGTAGCCCGTGCCCGACGCGTCGCCGCGGTCGGTGGCGAGCTCGCCGGTGTACCGCCACGCGAGCCAGTCGTGCGGGAGCATCACCCGATCGAGGCGCGCCCAGGCCTCGGGCTCCGACCGGTGGAGCCACGACAGCTTGGTGATCGTGAACGCGGCGACCGGCACCGAGCCGCACGCCTCGGCCCACGCGGCCGCGCCCCCGTCGAGCCGGCCGAGCAGCCAGGGCGTGTCAGGCGCAGACTCGGTATCGTTCCAGAGCTTGGCCGGCCGGATCACCTCGCCCGCCGCGTCGACGACCACCATCCCGTGCTGCTGCGCGGCGAACGACGCCGCGGCCGGGTCAAGGCCCAGCTCGAGAGCTCCGGCACGGTCGCGCGCGACCTCGAACGCCGACCACCAGGCCTCCGGGTCCTGCTCGGAGCGTGGCGGCGTGGTGGCCGGGTGCGGCGCGCTCCCGCGGGCGACGAGCGCACCCGTGTCGGCGTCGCGCACCTCCACCTTCGTCGACTGCGTCGACGCGTCCACCCCCAGGACGAGCGCCACCTCACCGCCTCCCCGGGTCCGCCACCAAGACCTCCCCGGGATTGTTCGATGAGGAGCGCATACCGAGCATCTGCGCACAAACCCGGGTGGGGTGGAGGTGGGTCACCGGGCGCCGAGGAGGAGCTCGGTGACGAGCTGGTCGAGCCGCTCGTGGCCGTAGCCCACGGCTGCCAACGCGTCGACGTCGACGGTCTCCTTGCGCAGCCGCTCGAAGCGGTCGTCGCCCGTCTCCGGCAACGTGGGCAGGCCGAGCTGGTCGACCTTCGCGACGGCGAGGGCCTCCTTTATGTCGGGATCCTCGGTGAACCGGGCCGCCTTGTCGCGCAGGATCAGGTAGGTACGCATGCAGCCGCGGGCAAAGTCCCATACGCCCTCGATGTCTTCGGTCCGGTACGCGTGCGCGTCGAAGTGGCGCATCCCGTCCCACTCCGCGTCTTCGAGCAGCTTCACCAGGTAGAACGCGTCGCGAATGCCCTCCGCGCCGAAGCGGAAGTCCTGGTCGTACTTCGACGGGACCTGCCCGTTGAGGTCGATGTGGAGCAGCTTGTCTGACCACAGCGCCTGGGCGACGGCATGGTGGAACGACAGCCCGCTCATCGTCTCGTGCGCGAGCTCCGGGTTCAGCCCGACCATGTCGGGATACTCGAGCTCGTGGATGAACGCCAGCGCGTGGCCGACGGTGGGCAGGAAAAGGTTGCCGCGCGGCTCGTTGGGCTTCGGCTCGAGCGCGATCTCCATCCCGTAGCCGCGCTCCACGATGTACGCGCAGCACGCGTTGACCGCCTCCGCGTAGCAGTCGAGCGCAGCCGGCACGTCCTTCGCCGCGTCGCACTCGACGCCCTCGCGCCCGCCCCACATCACGTATACGGTGGCACCCAGTTCGGCGCCGAGGTCGATCGCGTCGAGGGTCTTGCGGAGCGCGTGCCGGCGCACTCTCGGGTCGTTGGCGGTGAACGCGCCGTCCTTGAACACCGGGTGTGAGAACAGGTTGGTGGTGGCCATCGGCACCTGCATGCCCGTCTCGGCGAGCGCGGCCCGAAAGCGGGCGACGATCGCGTCGCGCTCCGCCGCGCTCGACCCCGGCGACACCAGGTCGTCGTCGTGCAGGCTCACCCCGTAGGCACCAAGCGTCGAGAGCGTCCGTACGGCATCGACCGGGTCGAGCGGCGGTCGGGTCTCGTGGCCGAACGGGTCGCGGCCCCGGTTCCCCACCGTCCAGAGACCGAACGTGAACCGGTCGTCGGGTGTCGGCTGGAGATCGTCGATCACGCGCTGCTCCTCCTCGCCGTCATCTGAGTCCGAGCCGGTCGAGCTGGTCGCCCGGGGCGTCGACGGCCATCAGAGCCTCGCGCAGCAACGACGCCAGGTCGGCCTCGACGGGCGACCCGACGAGGTCCCACTCCTCGCCGGGGTCGTCGTCGACCGCGTAGCAGTGGTGGCCGGTGAAGCGTGCGCAGGCCCAGAACGGCAGCGCGTCGCCGGGCGCGAACGGCTGGCGGATCACAGGCACGTCGGACCCGGGCATCCGGTCGAGGAACGCCCGGCCGTCGGGCCGTGGCAGGCGCAGGTCGGGCAGCGCGTGCACCGGCATCGTGGACCAACGGTTCGACCACATCGACAGCGGTGAGTTCCCGGCGACGGGCGCTCGCGAGTACTTGTGGCCGTCGGCGGTGACGATTTGCACCTCGCACCCCCACACGCCCCCGAGCGCGTGCTCGCGAACGGACGCGGCCTCACCGGTGAGCAGCGGCACGAGGGAGACGCCGTGAGTGCGCTGCTCGACCCGGACGCCGAAGACGTCTGCCAGCGTCGCATGCAGGTCGACGGTCGTGGTGAGCGCGTCGCAGGCGCCCGGCGCAACCCCCGGCCACCGCACGAGCAGCGGCATGTGCCCGAGCGGCTCGTACACCGGCACCCCCGGCTTGCCCCAGATGTCCTTCTCCCCCAGGTGGTGGCCGTGGTCGGTGCACACGATCACGGCGGTGTCGGCGTCGAGGCCTCGCGCCTCGATCACGTCGAGCACGCGACCGAGCCACGCGTCGATCATCGTGACCTTCGCGGCGTACTGCGCGCGGATCTGGCGGCCCTCCCGCTCCGAGAGAACGCCGTCGGCGACCGCACCCACCGCGTACGGCGGCCAGATCAGGTGCGGGCCCTCCCAGTCCTCGTCGTACATCGACGCGTAAGGCTCGGGCGTGTCGAACGGCTCGTGCGGGTCGAACTCGTCGACGAAGAGCAGGAAGCGATCGGGGCCCTCGGGGGCCTCCTCCAGCAACCACCGCGCCGCGGCCTGCATCGTGCGGGGCCCCGGGAAGTCGGCCTCCCCGCGGAACCATCCGCGTGACGCGTCGTACGGCGTGTGCCCGCGCCCGAAGCTCGGCGCACCGAGCCACGACGGGTCCGGACGCGTGCGCCAGAGATCGGACTCGTGGCCGCGCTGGTAGTCCCACGCGCCGAAGTCGACGTGGTAGTTCTCGCCGCCCGCCTCGAACAGATGGGGATGATCCGAAACCAGCTTGGTCACGACCCCGGCGCGGCGCAGGGGGACGGTGAGCGGCTCCTCCCACAGCTCGATCGAGCCCCACGGCTTCCACAGGAAGTCGAGCGCGCCGCACAGGAGGTCGTGACGGGCGGGCATGCACGGCAACGACCCCGTGTAGTGCCGGTCGAAGCGCACCGCGCCCGCGGCGAACCGGTCGAGGTTCGGCGTGGCCACCTCGCGGCCGCCGTAGGTGCTCAGCATGTGGCGGTTCAGGCTGTCGAGCAGGACGACGACGACGTTGCGGGGGTTCTGCACGGACCCATGATCACCGCCGGGAGCAGGTCGCGGCCACCGTCTATCGTTTCGCCTCATGACGATGCCGCCCCCGGAGCCACCGGAACCACAGCAGCCACCGGAGGGTCCCCCGCCTCCCGAACCGCAGCCGGCTCCCCCGCCCGGCGCCCCAGACGGCGCCGCGCCGCTCCCACCCGAGGAGCGCATCCGGCTCGCGTACCTGCGCCGGAACGAGACCGACTACATCTTCGACTTCTGGACTGCGCTGGGCTGGACGCTGCTCACCTGCGGCATCTACGCGCTGTACATCGTGTACCAGCTCGTGCGCCGCAGCCGCGACCACAACGCGCGCCGGCTCGAGCAGCTCGACGCCGCCAACGCGCTCGCCTGGGACCGCGCCAACGCGCAGGGTCTCGCCGACGAGCTCCGCCCGTCCTTCGAGCGCACTGCGGCCCACCTCGACGTGCTGCGGCGCCAGACCACCGAGTTCCGCGACCCGACCATCTGGCTCGTGATCGCGATCTTCGCGAGCACGATCGTCGAGATCATCCTCGGGGTGCTGCTCGACCAGGACCTGGTCACCCACGACCACGCCGAGGGTGGCGCCGAGAGCGAGCTCGCCTACGCCTACGGGCGCCTCGGCACGCCGATCGCCACCCCCGACCCGGCACAGCTCCACCGCCCGTACGAGTACGTTGGCCGGGTCATCGCCACCCTGCTCACCTGCGGCATCTACTGGCTGTGGTGGATGTACAACCTGATGGTCGACGGCAACGCGCACTTCGCGAAGGACTGGGCGTGGGAGGACTCCCTCGCGCAGGCCGTACAGACAGGAGGCGCCGCGTGACCACCCCCCTCGAGGCACTCCGGGTCCGCGCCCAGCGCGAGATCGACGCCGGTTTGCTCCCGAGCTGCCAGATTGCGATCGCCCGAAACGATGGGCTCGAGCACTTCGAGGCGTTCGGCGACGCGACCACCGAGACGCGCTACCCCGTCTTCTCGGCAACGAAGGGGTTCGTCGCGTCGCTCGTGTGGATCCTCGTCGGCGAGGAGAAGATCGCGCCCGAGGCGAAGGTCACCGAGTACCTCCCCGAGTTCGGTACCAATGGCAAGGACGTCATCACCGTCGAACAGGTGATGCTCCACACCGCCGGCTTCCCGCACGCGCCGCTCGCCCCGCCCGCATGGGACACGCATGAGGGCCGGGTGGAGCGGTTCGCGAAGTGGCGACTGAACTGGGAGCCGGGCTCGACCTACGAGTACCACGCCACGTCCGCGCACTGGGTGCTGGCCGAGATCGTCGACCGGGTCACCGGCGGCGACTACCGCGACCTCCTCGAGGCGCGCGTCACCCGTCCGGCCGGGATCGACCGGCGCGTGCTCGGCCTCGCCGCCGACGACCAGGCGGACATCGCGGAGCTGGTGAACGTCGGCGAGCCTGCGACGCCCGACGAGCTCGAGGCCGCGCTCGGGGTGCGCGAGCTGCCGGTCACCGAGGTCACGCCCGACGCGCTCCTCGCGTTCAACCTGCCGGCCGTGCGCGAGGTCGGCATTCCCGGCGGCGGCGGGGTGATGCGCGCCGCCGACCTGGCGTGCTTCTACCAGGCACTGCTCCACGACCGCGCCGGCGTGTGGGATGCCGCCGTGCTGCGCGACGCAACCGGGCGGGTGCGCAACAATCTGCCCGAGCGTTGGACGGGTGTGCCCGCGAGCCGCGGGCTCGGCGTGGTCATCGCCGGCGACGACGGGCTCGCCCACCTCCGCGGGTTCGGGAAGGTCGGCTCGCACCGGACGTTCGGCCACAACGGGGCAGGAGGCCAGATCGCGTGGGCCGACCCGGAGTCGGGCATCTCGTTCGCGTACACCACCAACGGGCTCGACCAGCACGTGCTGAGGGAGGGCCGACGCGGTATCGCGCTGTCGAGCCTCGCGGCGCAGGTCTGAGCACGTGCGGCGCGCTCTGCTCGCGACGGTCGTCGTCGCGTCAGTCGCCGTCGGCGCGCTCCCTGCGGCGGGAGCGCGCGCGTCCGGCAAGACCGCCGAGGCGCGCCAGTACGCGGTGGGCGCGCTGCACCGGACGTTCGTCGACCACAGCCGACCCACCGACGCCAACGGCACCGCGCCCGCCCTGTTCGACCGGACGATCCCGGCCCTCGTGCTCTACCCCGCCCGGGGCGAGGCCCGCGGCGAGCCGGTCGACGACGCGCCCGTCGCCCGCAAGGAGGCGCCGTACCCGCTCGTGGTCTTCTCGCACGGCTTCACCGCGAAGGGCCCCGACTACGAGGCCCGGCTGCTGCGAGGCATCGCCGCGGCGGGCTACGTGGTGGTCGCACCGACCTTCCCGCTGACGAACCGCAGCGCGCCGGGCGGCGCGCGGCTCGTGGACTACGTCAACCAGCCCGCCGACGTGAGCTTCGTCATCGACGAGATGCTCCGGCTCGACCGTCGTCCCGGACGCCTTCGCGGGACGATCGACACCGACCGGGTGGGCGTCACCGGGCACTCGCTCGGCGCGATCACGACGCTCGGACTCACGTACAACGCGTGCTGCACCGACGACCGGATCGACGCGGCCGTGCCGATATCGGGGCTGCAGCTCCCGTTCCGCGACCAGCCCTGGACGTGGCCCGCGGTCCCGCTGCTGCTCGTCCACGGCGACCAGGACCAGACGGTCCCCTACGACGGCAGCGCCGCCGCGTACGCGGCGGCGTCCCCGCCCAAGTTCCTGCTCACGTTGGTCGGCGCGCCCCACACACCGTTCACCGGGGCGTGGCAGCCGGTGGTGACGGACACGATCGTCGACTTCTTCGACCGCTACCTCGAAGGCGAGCGCGCCGCGCTCGGCCGCCTCGAGGCCGACGGCAACGTGGCCGGCGTCGCGACCCTCCAGTCCGACCCCCGCTGACCGTTCTCGGCACGTTCCAATCTGCAGAGCGAGCCGATTCGTCCCGAGATCGGGACGGGGTACATGACACCGGCGTCAGGGATGCGCGAGGCTCCCCGCATGACCGGAGCACTCGACGGGGTCCGCATCCTCGATTTGTCCTGGGGGATCGCCGGACCGCTCGGCGTGCTGCTGCTCGCCGAGCAGGGCGCCGACGTCGTCAAGGTGGAGCCTCCGGGCGGTGACCCGTTCCGGGCCTACCAGGGCTACGCGGTCTGGAACCGCTCGCGGCGCTCGGTCACGGTCGACCTGAAGCGCACGGCCGGTCTCGACGCGTTCGGGCGCCTCATCGACGAGGCCGACGTGGTCGTCGAGACGTTCCGACCGGGGGTCACCGATCGCCTCGGGATCGGTTTCGACGCGCTGCACGCGCGCAACCCCCGCCTCGTCTACGCCTCGTGCCCCGCCTACCCGGAGGGCCACCGCCTCGCACACCGGCCCGGCTACGACGCGCTCGTACAGGCGAGCAGCGGTCAGCAGTGGGAGCAGCCCGGCTGGCGGATGGGCCCCATCTTCCTCCACATGCCGATGCCGAGCATGGGCGCCGCGTTCCTCCTGCCGAGCGGCATCCTTGCCGCGCTGATCGCGCGCGAGGAGACGGGACGAGGCCAGCACGTGCGCACGTCGCTCTTCCAGGGCGCGCTCCTGTACACGACCCAGATCTGGCAGCACGTGGAGAAGGCGCCCGCGGCCTTCCACGACCTCATGGGCAAGAGCTACCCGCCCGGCATCCACCAGCAGATGCTCTTCGAGGTCGAAGGCGGGAAGTGGGTGCACACCTCGGTGATGAGTGGGCTCACCCCGACAAAGAGCCAGGACGAGCTCCTCGGCCTCGAGGAGGCGCCCGACCCGTTCACGTTCATGGCGTTGCCTCCCGAGGAACGAGAGCAGTTCACAGTGCGACGCCGCGAGGCGTACCAGCACCACGAGCGCGAGGCGCTGGTGCGCGCGTTCCAGGAACACAACCACGCCGTCGAGGCGGTGATCACGATGGAGGAGGCCCTGGGTGCCGGCGGGGCCCCGCATCCCCAGCTCGCGGCCAACGGCATGGTCGTGACGGTCGAGGACCCCGAGCTCGGCACCACCACGCAGATCGGCGTGCCGATCAACCTGCACGGCACGCCCGGCGCGATCCGCGGCCCGCAGCCTCTCCCCGGCCAGCACAACACGGAGATCTTCGGGCCGCTCGGCTACTCGGCCGAGGAGATCGCGGCGTTCAGCACGGAGGTCTCGTGATGGGTGGGATCCGGAGGGGACGCTGATGTACGCGCTGGAGGGTGTGCTGCTCGTCGACTTCGGCCAGTACCTCGCCGGGCCGTTCGGACCGATGGTCATCGGCGACCTCGGCGCCGAGGTCATCAAGGTCGAGCCCGTCACCGGTGACGGCATGCGCCTGGCCGGCAAGCCGTTCTTCGGGTGCCAGCGCGGCAAGCGCGGCATCGCCGTCGACCTGAAGACCCCCGAAGGGCTCGAGATCGCGCTCAAGCTCGTCTCCCGTGCCGACATCGTGCACCACAACATGACCGCCGGCGTCGCGAACAAGCTCGGCATCGGCTACGAGGCCGCGAAGTCCGTGAATTCCGACGTCGTCTACTGCAACACCTGGGCGTACGGCCTCGAGGGACCGCTCGCCCGCTTCGGCGGGCTCGACCCGCTCTACCAGGCTGCGGCCGGCCTCGAGCACGAGGCGGGCGCCGTGCACACGGGAAACCCTCCGCTGTACTACCGCTTCGGCATGTGCGACGCGGCAAACGCGATGCTCTCCGTCGTCGGGTGCCTCGCGGCCCTGTACCACCAGCGCCGTACCGGTGAAGGTCAGGAGCTGTGGACGTCACTGCTCGACGGCGGGGCGGTGTTCTCGTCCGACGCCGTCCTGGCGAACGGCGAACCCTTGCCGCGGCCCCGCCTCGACGCCGGGCTCCACGGCATCGACGCGTGCTACCGCATGTACGAGACGCAGGACGGCTGGATCCAGATCGCCGCAGTGCAGGAGCGCGAGTGGATCGCGCTGTGCGCGGCGCTCGGCGTGGCCGAGCTGGCCGATGACGCGCGGTTCGCGGTCGCCGACCTACGTCGCGAGAACCGAGCGGTACTCGAGACGCTGCTCGGTGAGCGGTTCCTGACCCGCACCAGCCTGTCGTGGACGCGCGCGCTCGACGACGCCGGCGTGCCCAACGAGGTACCGGTCGACACCCACGGCGGCGAGCTCGTGCTCTTCGACGCCGACAACGAGCGTCTGGGACTCGTGGCCGAGTACGAACACCCGATCATGGGCACGATGCGCCAGTTCGGCGAGCTGGTCGGGTTCTCGGAGACGCCGGCTCGCGTGCACGGCCCGCCGCCGCTAGTCGGCCAGCACACCCGGGAGATCATGGGCTGGCTGGGCTACACCGACGAGCAGACGGCGGCGCTCAGGGACGCGGGCGTGATCACCTGGCCCGGCGACGAGTACCCCTGGACGATCTGACCGACGCGAGCGCGACGCGCCTACGCGCTCAGGTCCATCGACTGGTCGAGCAGGAAGACCGCGGCCTCGTAGCGTCGTGAGTGCTCGAGCGCGACCGCCGCGGCGGCAGCGAACCGCCCGACGATCCGCCGCTCCGAGTGGGAGAACGTCCGTCCCCCGCGGGCACGAAGGGCGAGCACGCCGAGCACCCCGGCGTCGTCCCGCAACGGCGCGAAGAGCAGCGAGCCGTGATCGTCGGCGAGCAGCAGCGGCGACCGATGCCCCGCGGCGAGCGCGTAGGCATCGTGCCCCGGCTCCGACCCTCGATCGTCCCCGTCTGCGTGACCCAGGTACACATCGTGGAGCCCGCCATCACCGTCGGCGAGCCGGAGCCAGGCGGCCTGCGCGTCGACGAGTCCAGCGCCCTGCGCGACGACCTGCCGGGCCGTCCGGTCGAGGTCGAGCGACGCGTGCACCGCTTCGGCCGCCTCGGCGACCAGGGCGCTGGAGAGCATCCCGAGCGCCAGCTCGCCGTCCAAGCGGGCCAAGTCGCGGCCGAGCTCGCTGAGTCGGCGCAGGTGGCGATCCTTCTCGTACACGTAGAACGCGACCCAGGCGCCGAACACGACGAGGGCGATCCGGGCGACCCCGGTGTCGATCCAGCCGTCGTCGGCGACCTCGGACCAGAGGTCCCCGACGAGCGAGGTGAGGACCAGCCCGGAGGCGACGACGACGGCGAGCAGGCACATCTGCAGTCGCCGGCGGTGGATCTCGACCGGGGAGGCGATCCCGTCGGGCCGCAGGTTGGCGTCCCGCTCCTCGCGGATGATCCGGGCTCTCAGGTCCTCGATCTGCGACACGATGTCTCCGGCTGGTCGTGGTCTCCGGCTGCTCGTGCCTCCCGTGGCGAGGTATCGGCGTGCCCTGACACCGACTTGATCTGCAGCGCATAGCGTGCCCCGGATGGTGCGCGCCACGAGCCTCGTGACGGCGATCGCGGCGCTGTGCGCCGAGGCCGCGGCCGACGCCCCGAGCGCCGACGAGCTGGCCTGGGTGCTGACGGCGGCCGAGCCTCGGGCCACCGTCGTGGGCGACCCCGATGTCGGCATCGCCGCCGTCGCGCTGCACCCCGAGGGCGCGTACCTTCGGCTCCTTGCGGTGCACCCGCGCGCACGCCGCCGCGGCCATGGCCGCGAGCTCCTCGCCGAGGCGGAGGCCGTCGCGCGTGCGGGCGGCGCGCCGTGGCTCCAGGTGGGCGCCGAGGCCCCCTGGTACCTGTGGCCGGGCGTGGACACCGCCGAGCTCGGTCTGCTGTGCCTGCTCGAACGCGCGAGATACACGCGGGTCGACAGTGCATGGAACATGGGCGTCGCGCTCGCCGGGCTCCCGCACGATCCCGGCGGGTGGCGAGTCGCACGCGGCACGGATCGCGATGCGATCGACGCGTGGACGCAGGCCCACTGGGTGCATTGGGGAGCGGAGATGCTACGCGCGCTCGCGCTGGGCCGGCTCGTCGTCACGAGCGACGACGACGGGATCGCAGCCGCGTGCGCGTACGGCGTGTGCCGCGACCGTTACGTCGGGCCGGTCGCGGTGCGCCCCGACCTGCTCGGGCGTGGGTCCGGACAGGCAGCCTTGCTGGGCGCGCTGCACCGGATGCGGGCCGAAGGGCACAAGCACGCGGAGATCTCCTGGGTCGGTCCCATCTGCCCGTACGTGCGGGTCGGGGCGACGATCGACCGCATCCTCTCGATCCAGCGCAAGGACCTCACCGTCTCCCGAGGCTGAGGCCTGCAATCTCGGCGAGGAGCCCGGTTCAGGAAGCGATGCGAACGACACACGCGTTGCCGACCCCCGCGTATCGACCCGGCGTGCACGTGAGCACGATCACCTGGCAGTCCCGGCCGGCCGTCGCGAGCACCGCGCCCATGCGCTCGGCTGGACCGATCCCGACAGGCCCGAGCTCGCTTCTGGCGCTCGGGGCCTTTGCTCGGGCATGGTAAACGGACCGATCCACGGCAGGAAGACCCGTGCAGGCACTACAGCTCACCGAGTTCAAGCATCCGCCCGAGCTGCGGGAGGTCGACGACCCGACGCCGGGACCGGGCGAGGTGCTGGTGCGGGTCGGCGGGGCCGGAGCCTGCCACTCCGACCTGCACATGCTGCACGACTTCGAGCCCGGCACGGTGCCGTTCGAGACCCCGTTCACGATCGGCCACGAGAACGCCGGATGGGTCGAGGCGCTGGGCGCGGGCGTCCGCGGGCTTGAGGTCGGCGAGCCGGTCGCCGTGTACGGACCATGGGGCTGCGGGTCCTGTCCGCGCTGCCGTCAGGGGATGGAGAACTACTGCGTGCGTCAGGCCGAGCTCCCCGTGGCGGGAGGCGGGCTCGGCACCGACGGCGGCATGGCGCCCCTGCTGCTCGTCCCGAGCCCGCGGCTGCTCGTCCCCCTCCACGACCTCGACCCCGTCGACGCGGCGCCGCTCACCGACGCGGGGCTCACCCCGTACCACGCGGTCAAGCGGTCGCTCGACCGGTTGGTGCCCGGGTCCACCGCCGTGGTCATCGGTGCGGGCGGGCTGGGTCACATGGCCATCCAGATCCTCGAGCACCTGAGCGCGGCGCAGATCGTCGCCGTCGACACGAACCCCGAGGCGTTGCACCTCGCGCAGGCCGTCGGGGCCCGTCACGCCCTCGTGCCCGGCCCCGAGGCGATCGCCGAGATCCGGGCGCTCACGGGCGGCGTGGGCGCCGACGTGGTGCTCGACATCGTGGGCGTCGAAGAGACCCTCGCGCTCGGGGCAGCGGTCAGCCGTTCGCTCGGGCACCTGACGCTCGTGGGGATCGGCGGCGGCTCGTACCCGTTCGGGTTCTTCACCGTGCCCTACGAGGTGTCCCTCGCGTCCACGTACTGGGGTTCTCTGCCCGAGCTGATCGAGGTGCTCGCGCTGGCCGAGGCCGGGAAGGTGCGCGCCCACGTCGAGCGCTACGACCTGGCGGACGCCGCGCAGGCGTACGAGGACCTCGCCGAAGGCAAGGTCTGCGGCCGCGCCGTCGTCGTGCCCTGAGCTTGCCTCCCGGCGCGTTGGTGACCGAATTTGTCGTAGCACCTGTCGTAGCGGCGGTTTGGATCACCAACGGTCGGAGGGCGTACCGTCGCCGGCGTGCTGGAGCGACTCCGACTCGACGGCAAGGCCGCGATTATCACCGGTGCCGGGCGTGGCATCGGCGCTGCGTGTGCGCTCGCGCTCGCCGAGGCGGGGGCCGACATCGTGCTCGCCTCGCGCACCGAGGACCAGCTCGAAATGGTGGCAGACCAGGCCCGCCGGCTCGGCGCGCGCGCGGTCGTCGTGCCCACGGACGTGAACGACAACGACGCCGTGGCCGCCCTCGCAACCCGCTGCGTCGACGAGCTCGGCAGCATCGACGTGGTGGTCAACAACGCTGGCGGCTCCATGCCCCGCCCGTTCCTCGACACCAGCCCGGGCTACCTCGAGCGCGCGTTCCACTTCAACACCACCACCGCGTTCGTGCTGTCCAAGGCCGCGGTGCCGGTGATGCTCGAGCAGGGCAGCGGCGCGATCGTCAACATCTCCTCCGCGATCGGGCGCCTCCGTGACCGCGGCATGCTCGCCTACGGCACCGCCAAGGCCGCCCTCACGCACATGACCCGCCTGATGGCCGCCGACCTCGCGCCGAAGATCCGGGTCAATGCGATCGCCGTCGGGTCGATCGCGACCAGCGCCCTCGAGACCGTGCTCACCGACGACGCGATCCGCTCCCGGATGATCGAGGGCACGCCCCTGAAGCGCCTCGGCGAGCCCGACGACATCGCGCTGTGCGCGCTCTACCTCGTGTCTCCGGCGGCGAGCTTCGTCACCGGCAAGGTGTACGAGGTCGACGGCGGCCTCGAGGAAGCCAACCTCGCGCTCGGCCTGCCCGACCTGTGAGGCCCGGCACCCGGCGAGCGGGACCTTTCTCGTCTCGAGCTTCACCTCGCCGATCGTCGTCGAGCTCCAACCCGACGGCACGACCCGCGAGATCCACGTCGGTACCTGACCCCACCATGGAGCACTGATGCGCTGGACCGTCGCGTTCCCCATGTTCCCGGCCGAGCACCTCCTGCCGATGGCCCGCGCGGCGGAGGCCGCCGGCTTCGACACGATCACCGTCCCCGACTCGGTCTTCTTCCCCGAGACCGTGTCGGCCGACTACCCCTACTCCGGTGACGGGTCTCGCTTCTGGGCTCCCGAGACCCCGTTCGTCGACCCGTTCGTCGCGATCAGCGCGATGGCTGCGGTCACCGAGCGCATCCGGTTCCTGACCAACGTGGTGAAGCTCCCCATCCGAGACCCGCTGCTCGTCGCGAAGCAGCTCTCCTCGATGGCGGTGCTCTCGGGCGAGCGGGTGGCCCTCGGCGTCGGGCTTTCCTGGATCCCCGAGGAGTTCGCCTGGACCCACACCGCGATGCGCACGCGGGGCAAGCGGGCCGACGAGATGATCGAGATCCTCCGCCTGATCTGTCGCGACGGTCCGCACTGGGTCGAGTACCACGGACAGCACTACGACTTCGACCGGCTGATGATGGCGCCGGCCCCGGTTGAGCCCGTGCCGATCTTCGTGGGTGGCCTCTCCGAGCCCGGGCTCCGCCGCGCGGCACGCCTGGCCGACGGCTGGATCTCCGTGCAGAACACCGAGGCCGAGATCACGGGCGCGATCGACGCGCTCACGCGATACCGCGCGGAGTACGGGCGCGCGGAGGAGCCGTTCGAGGTGAACGCGCTCTGCGTCGACGCGTTCGACCTCGACGGCTACCACCGGCTCGCGGAGGCAGGCGTCACCGAGCTCCAGGCGGTGCCCTGGTACTTCTACGGCGGCGATCCCGAGGACCTCTCGGTCCGGCTGGACTCGTTGGCGCGCTTCGCCGACGAGGTCATCGCGAGGTTTTGACGGCCGTGAGCCCGCACGGCGCGGTCGGGCCGATCGAGCCGCTCGCGGCCGAGTCGGTCCGGCACTGGGACGACGAGGCCGACGTGGTGGTGGTGGGCCTGGGCTGCGCGGGGACCAGCGCCGCGATCACGGCAGCGGAGTCCGGCGCCGACGTCCTCGCGCTCGAGCGCGCCGGCGCGCCCGGCGGCACCTCCGCGCTGTCCGGCGGCCTTATCTACCTCGGCGGCGGAACACCGGTGCAGGAGGCCTGCGGCTTCCCCGACACACCCGAGAACATGGAGCGGTTCCTCCTCGCCGCGTGCGGGCCCGGCGCCGACGCCGACAAGGTGCACCGCTACTGTGCCGACTCGGTCGATCACTTCCACTGGCTCGTCGACCACGGCGTCCCGTTCTCGCCGACGTTCAACGACGAGCCCAACCGCGAGCCCTTCGACGACGCCGGCCTGGTGTTCTCGGGCGGCGAGGACTCGTGGCCGTTCACCGAGATCGCCGAACCCGCGGCGCGCGGGCACCATCCGCGATTCCCAGACACCGCGGGTGGCTTCCTCATGGAGTGCCTTGCCGGCGCGCTGGGACGGACCGACGCGCGCGTGATCGGCGACACGACCGCGGTCCGGCTGGTCTCCGACCGCGACGGCGCCGTGGCCGGCGCCGTGGTCCGGGCCGACGGCGCCGAGCGCGTGGTGCGCGCCCGCCGCGGTGCGGTGCTCGCGGCCGGTGGCTTCGTGTTCAACGAGGCGATGCTCGAGCACTACTGCCCCACGGTCCTGCAGACCTACGAGGCCTGGCGCATCGGCCAGCCCAACGACGACGGGCGCGGCATCCGCCTCGGCCAGGGCGCAGGCGGCGCGCTCCGCCGGATGCACGTGTTCGAGTGTGCGCTGCCACTCGGGCCCCCGCACCGCATGGCGCGGGCGTTGCTTGTGAACCGCGACGGGCGGCGCTTCGTGAACGAGGACACCTACACCGGCCGCATCGGGCACCAGGCGCTCGTCGACCAGGGCGGTGAGGTGTACATGATCGTGAGCGAGGAGATCTTCGAGGTCAACTTCGTCGGGATGCGCGTCGCGTGGGCCGCGGAGACCGTGGAGGAGCTCGCCCGCGACATCGGGCTGCCCGAGGCGGGGCTCGCCGCGACGGTCGCGCGCTACAACGACGCCGCGACGCGCGGCAAGGACCCCGAGTGGCACAAGGCACCCGACTTCCTCGTGCCGCTGCGCGCTCCGTTCGGCGCGGTCGACCTGCGCGTGGCGTCGAAGACGATCTACGCGCCGTTCACCCTCGGCGGCCTGGCTACCGACATCGACGGCCGCGTGCTGACCGAGCACGGGGAGCCCGTCGGGGGCCTGTTCGCCGCGGGACGCACCACGGCGGGGATTGCCGCGGGCGGCTACGTGAGCGGCATCTCGCTCGGCGACGGCACGTTCTTCGGCCGCCGCGCCGGAGCCGCCGCGACGCGCACCGCTCCCTGAGCAGCACGATGCCGACCCACCTGCGGCGCCGAACGCGTGAGGGTGGGTCAGGCGGCGTGCCAGGCGACGTCGCGGCAAGCCTCGAGCATCGGCGCCGCGAACGTCGAGCGCGAGCACGCGAGGTGGCCGCCGACGTGCTCCACCACCCGGGTCCGCGGGATCGCGGCCGCGAGCTCGCCCTGGGTGGCCGGCATCACGACCCGGTCACGGGTGGTGATCACGACCGACGTGGGCACGTCGACCTCGCGGATCCACCCGGTCGCGTCGTAGCGGGTGATCATGCGGGCAGACTCCACGAGCATCCGCACGTCGTGGCGGCGTAGCTCCTCGGCGGCCCACTCGAGAAAGCCGGCCGGACGATGGGCCCGGGCCCGACGAAGGAGTCGGGCACCGGTCGCCGGCAGCGCCGCGAGCGGCTCGGTGAGGCGCGCCGCCCCCGCGAGCCCGGCCAGCCACGCGTCGAAGCTGCGCCCCGCGACCGTGCCGCGCTGGAAGTCGGCCGCCGTCGCGCACAGCACGAGTCCCGAGACCTGCTTGGGGTGCCGGTGCCATAGCAGCTGGGCGATCGGTCCGCCCATGGAGTAGCCGGCCGCGACGACCGGGCCGGTGCCCAGCTCGTCGAGCAGCGCCGCGAGATCGTCCGCGCTGTCCGAGAGACGCACGTGGCGGCGTGACCGTAGCCCGCGTCCGTGCCCGCGCAGGTCGGGCGCCACCACCCGGAACTCCTGCCCGAGCGTCTCGAAGGTGCGGAACCAGTTGAGCCCGCCGCTGGCCATCCAGCCGTGGAGCAACAGCACCGTCGGCGCCCCGAGCGGTCCCGGGACCTCACGCACGAACGTGGTGCCTCGCCCCGGCAGCTCGACCCGGCGACCGACGGGGATGGGCGGCCGATACCGGCCGTCGGGGCCGCGCACGGGAGCGGGCACGAGGTCTCCCGTGAGCAGCCGCAACACCTCGGCACCGCTCGGTGTTCTCCTCGGTGGCATCGCCCCCCCTGGAAGCCACGCGAAGTGCACATCTTGGCACAGCTACCGCCCGTATCGGGTCACCGCTCGGCGCCGGCCACCTCCTCGGTGTCGGGCGCCCGGGCCCCGGCCTTCAGCTCGTCGGGCGACGGTGCGTAGCCCGCGGCCCTGTCGATCATGCGGTAGGCGTCGGAGAGCAGACCCTCGTGCTGCTCGTGGTGGCGATGCCGCGCGAGCCACGCCGTCACGAGGCAGCCCGCCACGAACGCGAGGAGCGGGATGACGATCCCGAGCATGTCGGCGAAG
Source organism: Actinomycetota bacterium (assembly GCA_016870395.1). Lineage (GTDB taxonomy): Bacteria > Actinomycetota > Acidimicrobiia > IMCC26256 > JAENVU01 > SHUZ01. Next base: position 34,645 of record VGBT01000015.1, read on the forward strand.
ATCGTGGCCAGCAGGTCGCCCACGCTGTTGACGACCCCAAACCAGCTCTGGCGCGTCACCGTGCCCACGACCCATGCCGCGAGGCCGCCGGCAAGCAGCGTCCCCGCGATCGCGAGCGGCACCACCAGTGCCTGCATCGGCTTCGCGGACACGGCCAGCAGCTTGCGCCGCCGCCACACCGCGATGCCGAGCACCAGGGCGGCGCCACCGGCGCCGAGCGCCGCGACCGCCACCAGCGCGCTGCCGAGTGGCTGGAACTCGTCGAGCCCCACCACCTCGACCCTGCTCGGGCGCTCCGGGTCGTAACGGATCTCCACCCGACGCGGCACCCATCGCGTCGAGTCGAGGTGCACCTGAGTCCGCTGCCACGCGTAGTCGGCATCGGTGTACGCGAGGCGAAGCCCGAGGCCGTCGTCGGAGCGCGCCGCGACCACGGTCGCCTCGGTCGTGATCCAGTCCTCGCGCACGCTGGTCTCGTGGCGCCAGTCGGACCAGGCCCGATCGAGGAGTCGCGCGCCGGTCACCACGAGGGGAACGGCCAGCACGACGAGCACAATGCTGATCGCGCCGATCACGAGACGCAGCGGGTTTCGCACGAGGCGCGCAGCCCCGTCGCCCACGCGCCGGGCGCGCGCCGTCACCCGTTCGACCGCGCGCTCGAGTCGTCGTGGCTGGTGGTCGCTGGGCACGGGGCTCCTCGGGGCTTGTCCGGGAGATCGGCATCTCCGGCGCGAACCTGACGCCTCATGCTCGCGCCCCCGGGTGCCCCGAACCGGTCGCCCCCGAGCTGCTCACCCCTTCAGCCCGGGACGGCGGCCTTGAGCAGCGCCTCGTTCGGATGGTCGGGCAGCTCGAGGAGCGGCTGCGCGATCTCCTCCACCGTGGGCCCAACCCGGGCTGCGATCGGTGCCAGCACGTCGAGGTCGAAGCCGTAGAGCCGCGCCGCGTTGCCGGAGAGCAGCTGGCGCAGCTCGGAGGGGTCCGCGTCGCAGAAGAGCTGACGCAGATGCTCGCGGGTGAACGGCGCGGTCCCCTCGTCGTGCGGGTAGTCGCTCCCCCACATCCACCGGTCGGTCCCGAGCACCGTACGAGCCGCGACGTCAGCCGGGCCTGGCTGGCTCACCCCGACCCAGCAGCTCTGCCGGAAGTACTCGGTCGCGCTCTTCGGAAGGACGTGCTCCTCGGAGTACCGCAGCTCTCCGGTACGGCCCGTCTTGCGAATCTGGTCGAGCACGCCGTCCATCTGGCGCAGCATCGGCGGCAACCAGGCACAGCCCATCTCGGTCATCACGAACTTCATGTTCGGGAAGCGTTCGAACACGCCCGACAGCAAGAGCTGCACGAACGGCCGCTGCGAGTAGAACTGCACCTCGTTGATGTAGAGCAGCGCGGACACCCCGTACCTTCCGTAGTCGGGCAACCCGGTCCCTCCGTGGCTGTTGACGGGCAGCTCGAGCTCCTCGCATGCCCTCCAGAACGGGTCGTACTTCGGGTCGTACAGCGGGTCCACGTAGTCGACGTCGGGCGGGATCGACGAGACGAGCACGCCGCCGCGCAGACCGTGCTCCTTGATCCAGTGCGCATCTGCGATCGCGTCGTCGAGATCGTTGAGGAACACTTGGCCGATGCCGGCGCGCCGTTCCCGAAAGCGCTCGCAGAAGTCGGCCATCCAGCGGTTGTGGGCGCGGATCCCGGCGAGGCGGTGCTCGTACTCGTCAGGCTTCGGCGGTCGCGCGAACAGCACGAAGCTCGGGAAGAACGGCGGGACCGTGTTGGGATAGACCACCTCACCGACGATCCCATCGGCCTCAAGGTCTCCGTTGCGCCGCTCGTCGTCCCAGTTGCGCATCCGCCCATCGTCCTGGAGGTCACGGAACGGGTTCTTGTACTTGCCGCGCCAGGCGTCGAAGTCCTCCAGGTAGCGCTCCTCGAGGTACTCGCGGTACATCGCGTGGCTGCCACCGGCGTGGCAGTCGGAGGAGATGATCGTGTAGCGGTCGGTCATGATCCCATTGTCGACCGCCCGGCTCGGCCCGGCAACACGGCACACCCGCGAGCGGCTGCGCGCCCCTCCGCATCCGGCTGCGACCAGCACCTAGGCTCCCGCCAAACGAGTTGAAGGGGACGCGATGACCGGGGACGCGTTGCAGGCGATCGGGCTGGTGCTCGTATCGCTCCCGCTGATTGCGCTCGTGGCGCTCCTCACCTCCCGCATGCTGGGTGTGCGCCGCTCGTGGGCGAAGGTGTTGCTCGCGGGCGTGATCGGCTGGTCGGTCGCAAACCTGGTCGCGTTCGCGCTCGCCGACTGGGATCCCGACGCGCCGCACCTGGTCCGCAACCTCCTGTTCCTCGCGCTGCTCGCCACGATGGTGGCGGCGGTTGCCATCGACCTCCTGGCCCGGCCGGGCAGCCTCCCGAAGGGCGAGGCCGCCGCGCTGATCACGATCCCGCGACCGGGCCGGAAAATACGCGAGGTCGTGCAGCCAATGGCCCGGATGCGCGACGTCTCCCGGATCGCCCGCCGCAACGGCCTGGGACCGCGCCTGGGCCGCCATCGCGAACCGGCCGACCCCGCGCCGGTTCGCATCCGCCGCACCCTCGAGGAGTGCGGCGGTACGTTCGTGAAGCTCGGCCAGATTGCGTCGACCCGTGCCGACCTGGTCCCGCCCGAGTACGTCGCCGAGCTCGCGAAGCTGCGGGCCGATGTGGCCCCGGCGCCTCCGGACGAGATGCGTTCGGTGATCGCGGCCGAGCTCGGCGCCGACATCGACAACGTCTTCGCGAGCTTCGAATGGGACCCGATCGCCGCCGCGTCGATCGCGCAGGCCTACCGCGCGCAGCTGCGCACCGGCGAAGACGTGATCGTGAAGGTACAGCGACCGGGAATCTGCGAGACGGTGGAGCGCGACTGCTCGGTGATCCTGCGCCTCGCGCGCTTTGCTCAAGAGCGCACGTCGTGGGGCCAGGACCTCGGCGCTCTGGAGCTCGCCCGCGAGTTCGTCGCCAGCCTTCACGAGGAGCTCGACTTCCGGATCGAGGCGCGCAACGCTCGCGAGATCGCGGCGGCGACGCACGGCGCCCACGGGGTACGGGTGCCCCGTATCTACTCCGAGCACTCGACCGCACGCGTGCTCGTGATGGAGCGCTTCGACGGGCCGTCGGTCGCAGACACCGCGGCGGTCGACGCGCTCGGAGTAGACCGCGGTGAGCTCGCACACCGCCTGCTCAGGTCCATACTCGACCAGTCATTGCGCCAGGGCCTGTTCCACGCCGACCCGCACCCCGGCAACGTGGTGGTGCTCGCCGACGGCGGCCTCGGTCTGCTCGACTTCGGCGCCTGTGGGCGGCTCGACCCGCTCGAGCAGCATGCGATGCTCCAGATCATCGTGGCCGCTGCGCGCCACGACATCCCGATGCTGTCCGAAGGCATCGGCGAGGTCGCCAGCATGCCGGCGATGGTCGACGAGCGCGCGCTCGAACACGCGCTGGCCCGCTTCGTCGCCGCGAACGACGCGCCTGAGGTGGGCATCAGCGCACAGGCATTCGTGGACCTGATACCGCTGTTGCGAAGGTTCAAGGTGCGGCTGCCCGGCGACCTCACGTTGCTGTTCCGTGCGCTCGGGACGTTGGAGGGGACGCTGCAGGCGATCGTGCCCGGCTACTCACTCGCCGACGCCGCTCGGCGCATCGCGGGCGACCAGGTGCCGGCGACACCTTTACCACCTGAGGACCTCCAGGAGCTGGTGACTCGCGAGCTCATCGCTCAGGCCCCCACGCTCCAGAAGCTTCCCGGGCGCATCGATCGGATCGCCGCGCTCGCCGAGCAGGGCAACCTGCGCACGCGGGTCGCGCTGTTCTCGTCCGAGGAGGACGCCAGCGTCGTCACCACACTCGTCAACCGCGTGGTGCTGGCCACGCTGGCGGGGATGGCGGCGATCGCGGGTGCGCTGCTCGTCACGTCCGAAGTTGGCCCGATCGCCACCGGAACGACCACGATTTCGCACCTGATGGGCTGGACGTCGATCTTCGGCGCGACCGTTCTCGGTCTGCGCGTCGTCACCGCGACCATCCGCGACGGCTACAACTGACGAGCACCCGCGGCGACGGTCGTCCCGCGGCTGTGCTCGAGGAGCGCGGCCGCGTCGACGCGCAGCCGGAGCGCGTGGAGCTCCACGATCGCCTGCGGCTCGGGTGACGCGACGAGCCGACGGTCGTGACGGGACCCGATCGGCTTCGTCGGCACCGCGAAGGCCGGGTCGTCCTGGGCGACGACGACGTGGGTGAGCACTGCGACGACCTCCCGATCGGGGCACCGGTTCGCCAGCTTTTCGGCGATGACCGCTCCGACCATGCCCGCCACCTCGGCGTCGAGCACCGCGAGCGGTCGACCGCCCTCGTCGGCGAGCGCGCCCACCTGCTGACCGCTCCCGTGCGTCACGACCAGGCGGCGGTCCCGGGTCAGGCGGGCGAGGGCCGCGGCGGCGCGGAGCACCGCCTCGCGCTGGGCCGAGGGATCGAGTGCACCGCTCCGAGCCCGGTTCGGCAGCACGAGCGCGTTCCCGCCCAGCGCACAGACGACGATCTCGCTACCCGCGATGCTCACCACTTGCGCCCGACCCAATCGTCGACGTGCGGCGCGAACAGGTCGGCGGGCTGGCCCTCCGAGTACCCCATCGCCGGGAGCACGGGACCCAGGTGCGGGAACCGCGTGAACGTGTCCGCGATCGAGCCGGGCACCCCGGCGACGCGTCGCGCTCATCCCGTGAGGTCAGGGAGGGGGCCGCGTCGTCACGTGCTCCACGGGGATCCCGAGCGAGAAGACCCCGCCCGGCTGCCGTCCGGTGGGCAGCAAATGCGCCCACCGTGCGAGCAGCTCGTCGAGGTCGGTTGGTCCACCCCACGGATGGCGCAGGACCGGCGGCGCGGTCACGGCTGGGTTCATGTGAGGGCCATCGTCATACGGAACGCACGGGTTGAGGTGGATCCCCGCGTGCGCGGCGCGTCCCTGCGCGGAGGGACCCAGCCGGGATCGCACGATGACCACGCAGCGTGGTACAACGCGGGCATGCGCTTCGGACTCGACGTGGCCCAGCAACGCATGCCCTGGAGGGAGGTCGCGCGACGCGCGCGATTCGCCGACGACCTCGGCTTCGACGGAGTCTGGGGCTTCGACCACTTTCAACCCATGTACGGAGAAGGGCCGGGTGAGTGCTTCGAAGGAAACACGACGCTCGCTGCGTGGAGCGGCATCACCAGCCGGGTCCGGCTCGGCCTGCTGGTCACGGGCATGACGTACCGGCACCCGTCCGTGTTCGCGGCCGAGGCGATCACCATCGACCACGCGTCGGGTGGACGGCTCGAGCTCGGGTACGGCGCGGCGTGGTTCGACAAGGAGCACCGCGAGCTGGGTATCGCGTTCCCGGAGCTCGGAGCACGCGTCGACGCGTTCGAGGAGGCGGTGCAGGTCGTGCGCGGCTTGCTCACCACCGACCGGTTCACGTTCGAGGGCCGTCACTTCACAGTGCGCGACGCCACGCTGCTGCCCCGCCCGGTGCAGCAGCCCCACCCGCCGATCTGGATCGGTGCCTCCGGAGAGCACCGTATGATGCCCATCGCGGCCAGGTACGCCGACGTGTGGCATTGCTTCGGCCCACCCGAGGTGCTCGGGCCCAAGTCGGAACGGCTCTCCGCGATGGCCGACGCGGCCGGGCGGGACCCCGCCTCGATCATGCGAGCGAGCTCGTGCTCGCTCGAGGGCGACCTCGACGGCCTGGCGCGTGAGATCGACGCCTGGGCCTCCGCCGGGTTCGACTACCTCGTGGGCGGCTGGCCGAGCCAGGGCGCCGAACGCGTAGAGGCGTTCGCCCGTCGCTACCTATGAGCGCCGCCCGCTTCCCCACCCGAGCCCGGAACAGTCGCGTCTTCCTGACGCCCCGGGGTGAGATACACGCGACAGTTTCGGATCAGGTGCGGGCGGCGCACTTGACCGCGGCGGCGCCGATCGCGAGGAACCTCCGGTCTCCGAAGGGCGTGCCGGCAACGCGGTTGCACACCATCGCCACCGCGAGGTTCCGTTGCGGATCGCCCCACGCCCCGGAGCCCCCGTAGCCGAAGTGGCCAAAGGCTCGGGGCAGCACGCCTCGACTCGTCGCGGCCAGGTGATACCCGAGCCGCCACCGCATCGGGAACCCGACGACCACGTCGCGGGATCGGGTCTGCACCTCCGTGGCTCGTGCCAGGGTCTCAGGCGAGACGATGCGTCGTCCGTCGAGCTCACCACCGTTCGCGAGCGCGGCGTACATGCGGGCGAGCGCACGCGCGGTGAAGCAGCCGTTGAGCGCTGGGAGCTCGGAGTCGTGCACCGTGTCCGAGAGGAGCAGGTGATCGAGCTCCGTCACCGCGAACGCCTCGATCGCCGGTTGCAGCCACCGGACGCGTTCGAGACCGCCCGCGATCCGCTCGATCCGGTGGCCGCCGCCGAACCCCATCAGGAGCTCGGCGAGCCGGTGACGATCATCCGGGTCGATCCCGACGAACATCCCGTCGAGATCGAGCGGGTCGACGATCTCCTCCTGGATCACCTGGTGGATCGTCTTCCCGGTTACCCGCCGTATCACCTCGCCGACGAGGAACCCGAAGGTGATCCCGTGGTATCCGTGGCGCGTTCCCGGCTCGTATCCCGGGGCCTCCGCCGCGAGGGCGGCGACCACGTGGTCCCAGTCGAGCATCTCGTGCGCGTGGTCGATCACGCCACGCAGCCGGTGCATCCCGGCGGAGTGTGACAACAGCTGGCGCACCGTCACCTGCTCCTTGCCGGCCGCCGCGAACTCAGGCCAGTAGGCAGCGACGGGTACGTCGTAGTCGACGAGCCCACGATCCACGAGGCAGTGCAGTGCGGTCGCGACGACGCCCTTGGTCGTCGAGAAGCTCATCGCGACCGTCTCGCGTTCCCAGGGAGTTCCTCGCGCATCGCGCGCCCCAGCCCAGGCGTCTACCACCGGTCGACCACGGTGGTAGACGCACACGGCCGCTCCCCCGCCACGCCGGTGCGCGACGACGCGCCGGAGCACCTCCGTGACACCACCGAAGTCCGGATGGACATAGCCCTCGGTCACCGCGACTCCATCTCAGAACGCGTCGCCGCCGGTCGTGGCACCGGCCAGAGGTCGAGGAGCGTACCGAGGATCTCCTCGGCCGCATCAAGCGAGCCGAGGTGGCTCTCACCCGGGCGGATGGTGAGGGCCACGTAGGGGATCCGTTCGGCGAGGTGGTGCGCGTGTGCGAGCGGCACGATGTGGTCGGCGGCCCCGTGCCAGAAACGGATGGGCACCGCGACACCGGCGAGCTCGAAGCCCCAGTGCCGGGCAAAGAGCACGGCGTCGAGCAACGGCGCGTGGACCTGACGGCGCGTCGCGGCGACGATGTCGTCGAGGAACATCTCACGCATCTTTGGTTGACCGAACACCCGATGATCGCCGGGTGGGGAGATCCCGATGTAGGCGTCGAGCGCGAGTTCCCGCACCGGGACGACGGTCCGTACGGCGACTCACGCGACGCGCCCCAGCGGCCCACACACGAGCTCGACGGGCGGCGCGACCCGGGTCAGGGCCGCCGCCGAGGATCGCGCCCGAGACCATCCGGCCCCGATGCCGCGCCGCTCACGCCAAAACGTAGGGACCACCGCCCGACAGGCCGACACACGCGAACTGCTCCAGACCCAGCCGATCGGCGAGCTCACCCACGTCCTCGGCCCAGCCGGCGACGGTCGGGTAGAGCTGCGGCGTCGAGCGGATGCCGGGGCGTTCCAACGCGATGAGCAGAACCCCGAGGCGTCCGGCGATGGCGCGCGCGACCGGGGGGATCTGGCGCCTTGCGCCGGGCGTGTTGTGGAACCAGAGCACCGAATTTCCGCCAGGCGCGCCGTACTCCGCGAAGCCGACGTCGCAGCCCGCGGCGAGCCGCAGCGAGCCTCCGAGCCACGGCGCCACCAACATGTCGTTCATCGGCCCAAACGCTCGCGCCGGGCCGCGGAACAGGGCAGAGTCGTTCGGCTCTCAGGCGCGCCGGTCAGGTCCGGCGCAACGGGTCCGGCGGGTCCGTGGCCAGCGCGGTGAGCTGTGCGAGCGCGGAGCGACGCCCGTCGGCGTCACCCGGGCCGGCGACCACACCGCCACATGGGGGCACGGCGACCTCGGTTCCGGGGCCGTCTGCACCCGCTTCGTCGACCGACGCGAAATCGAGCGAGGTCGGCTCGGTCGCCACGTCGGCGACGCGGGCAAGCTCGACGAGCAGCTCGGCAGAGCTCGCCGCCGCGACCCCCGCCGCGGCCGCCGATGCTTCCACGGCAGCCAGGCGCTCCCTGAGCTGCGCGTCCTCGCATTCGAGCGCGCTCGTACGCGCCAACGCAGCCTCGAGCGCGGCCTGGGAGCCGCCGAGCTGCTCGTCCAGGGCCTCGGCTCGGGTCCGAGCGGCGTCTCGCTCGGTGTCCGCCGCCTCGCCGGCCCGCAGTGCCGCCTCGAGCTCGCCGCGAACCTCGCCCGACTCCGCCTGGCTGCGGACGAGGTGGCGGCGGAGCTCCTCGGCATCCGCCTGAGCACGCGTGAGCTCGCCGCGAGCCTCCTCCGCATCCGCCCGAACACGCGTGAGCTCGCCGCGAGCCTCCTCCGCATCCGCCCGAACACGCGTGAGCTCGGCCCGAACTTCGGCGATCTCGGTGTTGGTCGCGTTCACCCGGGCAACGAGGGCGTCGCACTCGGCATGGAGCTCGTCTGCATCCCGGGCGGCACTGGCCGCGGTCTCGCCCACCGCGTGCATGGCCGCACGGGCAGCAGTGAGCTCCGTTTCGAGTTCTCCGACGTGCGCGCTCAGCGTCTCGGCTGCCTGGCGCTCGGCCGCAAGCGTGTCTGCGAGCACCCCGGCCTCGTCCCGAACCGCCGTCCGCTCGGCCCGGAGCTGCTCGGCCTCCGCCTTCGCCTCGCTTAGCGCGAGCTCGGCGGCACGGGCACGCGCCGCCTCCTCCGCCCGCGCGGCCTCGAGGTCCACCACGCGCGCGGCCAACGTCTCGGCCTGCGCCGACACCTGCTCGAGCCGGGACGCGCCCGCGGCGAGGTCACGGAGCTCGTCGGCAAGCTGGTCGCGTACGGCGACGACCGCGGCCAGCTCGGACTCGACCGCGTCGAGACGGCTCCGTTCGTCGAGCGCGTTGCGCTTCAACGAGTCGGACAGCACCTCGAGGTGCCGCTCGGCCTGCTCTCTCGCCGCGTGCGCCCGCTTGGCCTCCATCAGCGCCGCATCGCGCTCTCGCAGCTCGGCACGAGCGCGCTCGCGGTACTCGTCGACGAGCTCCTGCTGGTCGGCCACGGCCCGCTCGAGGCTGGCGATCTCGGCGGCGTGGTGTTCGCAGTCCTTCACGGGGGTCGGAGAAGTCGTCGGGTCGGGGCCTCGGGTCGAGTGCCGGAGCCGGGCCCGGGCGGCGGCCGCGAGACGCTCCTCGGCCGCGGCCAGGCGCCGCACCTCCCGTTGCAGCTCGACGACGTCGCGCTCGACCTTCCTCCGCTCGAGCACCTCTTGTTCGAGCCGGCGGTGCAGGCCGGCGGCCACCGCGCGGGCCTCGGCGGCGGCGCGGGCGTTCTGACGGGCCGGCTGGTCACCGTCGCGGACGCGCTTCCGACGGCCGACGTCCTCCTCGACCGCGACCACGTCGACGGCGAAGACCGGCGCCGCCGGCAGCGGCGCCTTGCGCTCCGCCACCAGGTCGTCGAGCAACACCTTGCGAACGGGCCGGCCTTCCTCGCGGCGAAGGTCGACGGTCGGGCCCGGGTCCTCTTCTTGCGGCATCGAGACTCCCTCAACCGAAGTCTCGACAGATTGCACCCGAGAACTTGAAACACCGTCCGCCATGACGTTGCGACATCCGGCCCTGGCCTCACGGCGCCCCGCAGGCATGCTCGAAGCCGATCGCTGCCCCCAGACCCGAAGCCGCTTCACGGCGCATCACCGTCGACGACAACGAACCGGTCGCTCGGGTGGCGTACGCATGCTGAGAGGTGGTCGCGATCTACCCGATCACCCCGGCGTCGCCGATGGCCGAGCACGCCGACGCCTGGTCCGTCGCCGGTGCCGAGAACCTGTGGGGGACCGTCGGGGTCGTCGAGCTGCAGTCCGAGGCCGGCGCCGCAGGCACGCTGCACGGAGTGGCAACGCGCGGTGCGCTTGCCACCACGTTCACAGCGTCACAAGGCCTGCTGCTCATGTTGCCCAAGATGTTCAAGATCTCCGGCGAGCTGACCCCGGCGGTGATTTACGTCGCGAGCGAGCCGTGGCCACTCACGCGCTCTCGATCTTCGAAGACCACAGCGACGTGATGGCAGCGGGCATCACCTGGTAAGCGATGCTCTGCGCAAGCACGGTGCAGGAGGCCCACGACCTCGCGCTTGTCGCCCATGGGGCCACGCTCGAGTCGCGCGTCCCGTTCCTGCACTTCTTCGACGGGTTTTGGATCTCGCACGAGGTGCAGACCGCAAAGCACCGGCTGCGCATCCCGGTGATCGCGAGCGTGAACGGCGCCACAACCGGCGGCTGGGTGGGCTACGCGCGCGAGCTCGCGAATGCCGGCGCGGATGCGATCGAGCTGAACGTGTACTTCGTCTCGGCGGATCCGGCCGACACCGCCGACGAAATCGAGGTGCGAATGCTCGGGCTCGTCGAAGCAGCGCGACAGGCAGTGACGATCCCGCTCGCGGTGAAGGTCGGGCCGTACTACTCGGCGACGGCCCACACCGCGGCGCGCACCGTCGAGTCCGGAGCCGATGGCATCGTGTGCTTCAACCGCTTCTGTCAGCCCGACATCGACCTCGACACGCTCCACGCGGTTCCGGGCGTGGTGCTCGAGCGCCTCGGCTGACCTGCGACTCCCGCTGCGCTGGGTCGCGATCCTGCGGGGCGCCGCCGATGCCTCGGTCGCCCAGGCATGCGGGAGCGTCAGCCGCGACGCGGTTTTTGACCCCGCCGTGTACGAGCGCGCCGGCTACGTCGCGTCGATTCGCCGCACCTCCGCCCGCTACGAGGTCTGGCGGCGGCGGCCGCCTGGGAACCCGAGACAATGGACACCATGCAGGTACAAGAGCTCGGCCACCTCGTCCTCTACGTGCGAGACATCGAGCCCTCCACCCGCTTCTACCGAGACGTGCTCAGCTGGCAGCAGGTCGGCGGCGACTCCGTCGGCGGGCTGCGCGCGCTGATCGCGGTGTTCTCCGGGGGGCACCCACCACGAGCTGCTGCTGATCGAGGTGGGGCCCGATGTCGCACCGCTCCCCCACGGCCGACGCGTCGGGCTCTACCACTTCGGCCTGAAGATCGGCGACCACGACGACGCGCTACGCGAAGCGCTCGATCGGATCAGGGAGCACGACGTCGAGATCATCGGGGCGAGCGACCAGACCGCCACGCACTCGCCGTACGTGAAGGACCCCGACGGCACCGAGATCGAGCTCTACGTCGACGCGCCCGGCGTCGACTGGCGCAACGACCCGAGCCTGGCCCTCGCCCCGATCAAGCCGCTGCGTCTCTGAGACTCAAGGAGTCGCGACCGACTCCACGCTGGGATCGTCGACGAGGTGCTCCTGACGGCCAAAGCGCAGCCCGAGCAGCGCCACCAGTGCGGCCACGACCATCGCGATGGCCATCCAGAGGAACACCGACTTCATGGCGAGCGCGAGGTCGTGTTGGGCGGCGGCGAACACCTCGGCCGCCTTCCGACCGGCGTCGCGAGCCATCTCCGGGCCGGGGGTGCCGCCGCCGGATTGCGACAGGTGCTGTGCGATCGCGTCGGCCTTCGCCTGGGGAAGGCCGACGGACTGCAGCGTGGTGCCCAGATGAGTCCGGGTCTGGTTGACGAACACCGTGCCGAGCAGGGCAAGGCCGATGCTCGACCCGTAGTTCCGGATCGTCTGGGTGACCCCCGAGACCTCGCCGTAGGCGACCCGCGCCGCCCGATTGATCGCGTCGGTGTTCGCCGGGCCGACGAGCAGACCCAGGCCGGCGCCGGCGCACACGATCCACCAGAACTGGTCGTTGAACGACAGGTCGGGTATCCGGTTCGCCCACTGGAAGAAGCCGATCGCGGCGATTACGCCACCCGCCACGACCGCCGGCTTGGCACCGTGGCGGTCGAGAACGCGTCCGCCGACCTGCGCGGCCGGGGCGAAGCCGAGGAAGAAGGTCAGGATGTACATGCCGGCCTCCGACGACGAGTCCCCCAGGCCCACCTGGGCGTAAACGCTCGCGAAGAAGAACACCGGGATGAATGCCATCATCGCGAAGAACAGCACCGCGTTCTCGACCGCGAAAGCGCGGTTGGCGAAGATCTTCATCTGGATCAACGGTGACGCGGTGCGCAGCTCGACCACCACGAACACCACGAGCAAGGCGGTGCCCACCCCGATGCACCCCCAGGTGGCGGCGCTGTTCCACCCCCAGTGGCTCGACTCCTCCAGGCCGAGGACGCTCAAGCCCATCCCGGAGGCGATGAGCACGAGGCCGCGCCAGTCGATGCGCGCGGGGCGCGGTGTGTCCTGGATGTGGGCCCGGTGGATGAGCACGAGTGCGACGATCGCTACCGGGATGTTGACCCAAAAGATCGCGCGCCAGGTCCACTCCGAGAGGTACCCACCCGCGATCGGGCCGACGGCTGTGAGGCCCCCCGTGATCGCGAAGAACACGGCGAGGGCGCGGCCCCGCGCCCGGAGCTCGAAGGTACCCACCACGATCGCGAGCGCGGCCGGGAGCATCAGCGCCGCGCCGAAACCCTGCACCGCCCGGAACGCGATGAACCACAGCTCGGCGAGGGCACCGGTGGGCACCGCCCCGTTCGCCGCCGACGCGCCGGCGAACACGACGACGCCGATGACCACGAGCCTGCGATGCCCGACGATGTCGGCGAGTCGGCCACCGAAGGCGAAGAACGCGGCGAGGGAGAGCATGTACGCGTTCACGATCCACTGAAGGCCGGACTGCGAGAGGTGCAGCTCCCTCTGGATCTCGGGGATCGCGATCGACACGATCGTCATGTCGATGAACGTCATCCCCACCGCGAAGATCATCGCCACGAGCACGAGCTTGCGGTTGGCGCCCGCGGGCGAGGTCTCCCCCACGGTGGGCTTGGCTGGGACGAACGCCACGTCTGCTCCCTTGCCGACAGGCGCGGAAGCGCCTTTGCGCGAGTACGCCTTCTCGACCCGACACCGGGTGCGCTTGAGACCCGTTTCTCGGGCGGGCTCCGGGACCGCAAATGCCTCGCTTTGGGGCCGATCGGACTCGGCCGGCCCCGGTAGCCTTCGCCCATGTCGCTCAAGGACCGCCTCCAGCAGGACCTGACCGACGCGATGAAGGCGCGCGACGACCTCGTGGTCGCGACATTGCGGATGGCGCTCGCCGCGGTCACCAAGGCCGAGGTCGCGGGCAAGGAGCAGATCTCGCTCTCCGACGACCAGGTGATCGACGTGCTGGGTTCCGAGGCAAAGCGGCGCGCGGATGCCGCCGCGCTCTACGAGGATGGGGGTCGGCCCGAGCGGGCCGACCAGGAGCGGGCCGAGGCCGCGGTGCTCGCGCGCTACCTGCCGGCGGCGATAGGCGACGACGAACTCGCGGCGATCGTTGCCGAGGAGGTCGCTCGGGCAGCCGACGCGGGCACGAGCGGCCCGAAGGCGATGGGCACCGTCATCAAGGCGGTGCGCGCCAGAGCCGGAACGACGGCCGACGGCGGTCGGGTCGCCGCCGCGGTCAAGGCCGCACTCGGGGCCTGACCGCGACGCCCGACCCGCACCACCCGGGCCGACACCTCACTAGCGCCGAGTGGTCCTCTTGCCCGGAGCCTTCTTCGCGGTCGTCTTCTTGGCCGGAGCCTTCTTCGCGGTCGTCTTCTTGGCCGGAGCCTTCTTCGCGGGGGCCTTCTTGGCCGGAGCCTTCTTCGCGGTCGCCTTCTTGGCCGGAGCCTTCTTCGCGGTCGCCTTCTTGGCCGGAGCCTTCTTCGCGGGGGTCCTGCCCGTGAGCACCGCGTCCTTGAACGCCTTCAGCGGGGTGATGCGCGCCTTGCGCGACGCCTTGATCTTGATCGCCTCACCGGTCGCAGGGTTCCGACCCATGCGCGCCGGGCGGTCAACCCGCGCGAACTTGGCGAAGCCCGACAGGGCGACGGTCTCGCCCTTGGCGACGGTCTCGGTGATCAGCTCGGTCACGTGGGTGAGGATCTCGTCCGCCTCGCGGCGGGTGACCTCGAGGCGCTCCATGAGCGCGTTGACGAAATCGCGACGATTCATTCAGCACTTCCTTCGGGTTGAACAGGGAGGGCGGACACAGGATGCCACCCCCGGACCTGAGCGCGACGGATCGGGGTCTCGCCGGACCGCCTCCGCCAGCGCGCGGTCCGCCGGGCCGTGAGCCGCGCCCACTTTTCCTCCGCTCGGGTCGGGCGCGCCCGCGAACACCGAAGGGGCGGCGGTGATGTAGATCGCCCGACACCTGGCCACGACGGTGCCCGCCGCCGTCGTCTCTGCCGTGGTGAGGAGCTTGCGGTGCTCGCGCGACTCCAGCCGGGCCCGCAGCACGAGCGCCCGGTCGACGGGTACCGGTGCGACGAAGCGGACGGTCAGCTCCCCGGTGAACGCCGGCTCCCGCAGGCGGCCGACGACGAAGCCCGTGACGTCGTCGAACGCCGCGGCCACGATTCCGCCGTGGGCCCGCCCCGGGGCGCCTTCGAAGGCGCGGCGCAAATCAGGTCGGCCAAGACCTCATCGCCCTCGAACCGGACCTCGATGTCGAAACTCGTCGGGTTCGCGCTGGCACGCTCACGGGCCGCGCGCATGAGCGCGAGACGATCGCGTCGCGGTCCTTCCCGCAGGAGGGCGGCCTGCTCGGGCGCGAGCGCGGCCAGGGCGTGGAGACCGTCCGCGTCGCGCTTGTGGGCCACGAACGCGTGGTTGAGGTCGCGTAGCGCTCCCGCGGCGGTGTGTCAGTCGTCGAAGTTTGTCATCGCGTGAGCCTATGGACCTTCCCGGCCGCGACAATCAGGCGGCCTGGGCGTCCCTCATCTCGACGACGAACCACAGCGTCTCGCCCGGCGCGATGTCGGAACCGGCGCCCTCGTCGCGGTAGGCGAGCTCGGGCGGGATGCCGAGCAGGCGGGCGCCGCCGACCTTCATCCCCACCAGTCCCTGCTGCCAGCCGGGGATCACACCGTTCAGCGGAAACGTCGGGGGCTCGCCGCGCTCGTAGGAGTTGTCGAACACCTTCCCGCTCGAGCACGCGACGCCGATGTAGTCGACCGTGACGGTGGACGTCGCCTCGACGACCGCGCCCGTGCCCTGAGTGAGGTCCTCCACGACGAGCTCCTCGGGCGGTGCACCCGTCTCGACCGGGACCTCGGGCGCTCCCTGGGGCAGGGGGCCGGCGACCGCCACGCAGTCCTTGCCGGTCACCGATCCGGCGACAGGGCCGCTGACCCCGCTCGTCGACGTCGAGGCCGCTCCGTCGTCCGGGCCGTTCCCGTCGTCGCCGCACGCCCCGAGGGCCACGAGACCGAGCACGAAGAGGGGGATCAGCACGAGGAATCTCCTCGAGGTGGTCACGGGTTCTGCACCTCCATCAGGTCGACGACGAACCAGAGCGTCTCGCCGGGAGCGATGTCGGGTTCGAGGCCCTTGTCGCCGTATGCCAGCCGGGGTGGGACCGAGAGCAGGCGACGACCACCGACCCTCATCCCCTCCAGGCCCTCCCTCCAGCCGGGGATCACACCGTTCATCTGGTACGTCGCGGGCTCCGAGCGCACGTACGAGGTCGCGAACACCTTCCCGGTGCTGCACGCCACGCCGATGTACTCGACCGTGACGGTCGATTCGGGCCCCACGCTCGCACCGTCGCCTGGAGCGATGTCTCGGTACATCAGGATGTCGAGAGGCCTGCCCTTGCGGATGTCGATCGAAGGGGCCTGCTTCGGCAGGCCCTTGGCCTTCACGCAGGGCTGGCCGGAAGCCGACTCGTTGCCCGAGTCGCCGCCACACGCGGCCAGGCCCACCAGGGCCGCCGTACCCACCAACGCGCCCAGCGTCCACCGTCTCGCCGTCTTCACGGAGCGGGACCGTACTCGACGTCCTTGCGCATCCCCGGTCGCCTTGGCCAGACTGGGGAGAATGTCGTTCTCCAACGCTCCGGAGCGCGCCGCCGGCCTCGTCGACGCGGCGCGGGCGCTCGCCGAGGCGTCAGGCGACGCGGCGTTCACCGTGGCCGAGGTCGCCGAGCGCGCCGGGTGCAGCCTCAAGGGCTTCTACGCCTGCTTCGCGTCGAAGGACGACCTCCTCGTCGCCCTGCTGGCGGCGGAGAGCGCGCTGGGCGCGCAGATCCTCGGGCCGGCCATAGAGGCGGCGCCCGACCGACTGCAGGGCTTCGTCACCGGCATCTTCGACATGGCGTCGCTCCCGTGGGCCCGCGGCTACGCGCGGGTCCTTGTGCAGGAGCACCGCCGGCTCGCCGAGGCGCGCACCGGCGAGCTTGACGCGGCGCTTGCGCCGCTCGTCGACATGCTCACCGAGATCGTGGGCGACGCGCGCGACGCTCGCACCGTCTTCGGCCTCATCCTGTCGGGCCTCCACGACGTCGCACTCGGTCGTACCGACGCCGGCGACGCGGTTGAGTACCTGTGCCGATTCTGTGCCGGCGCGCTCTCGGGGGTGAGGCAGTGAGATCGAGGACCACGTTGCTGCCCGACCCGGCGCCGGCGGCGCGCGACTACACGCTCATCTCCGTCGACGACCACCTGATCGAGCCGCGCGACCTGTTCGAGGGACGCGTGCCCGCAGCGCTCGCCGACCGCGCTCCGAGGATCGTGGAGGACGAGCACGGAAACGAGATGTGGGTCTACGAGGGCAACCCGTACCCACAGGTCGGCCTCAACGCGGTGTCGGGTCGCCCGAAGGACGAGTGGAGCATGGAGCCCGCCCGCTTCGACGAGATGCGTCGAGGCTGCTGGGACGCGGACGCGCGCGTCGCCGACATGGACCTCGACGGCGTGTACGCGTCGCTGTGCTTCCCGTCGCTGATCGCCGGCTTCGCCGGCACCGTGTTCTCGCGCAGCGAGGACCCCGAGCTCGGTCTCGCGTGCCTGCGCGCGTGGAACGACTGGATGCACGAGGAGTGGGCCGGTCGGCACCCCGACCGGCTGATAGCGAACCAGCTCGCGTGGCTGTGCGACCCGGAGATCGCCGCGACCGACGTGCGCGCCAACGCAGCGCGTGGCTTCAAGGCGTTGAGCTTTCCCGAGAACCCGGTCGACCTGAAGCTGCCGTCGGTGCACACCGACCACTGGGACCCGCTGTTGCGCGCGTGCGAGGAGACGGGCACGGTCGTCTGCCTCCACAACGCGTCGAGCAGCTGGACCGCGGCCCGCTCGCCGGGGGCACCGCTCGAGCTGTACACCACGCTGTTCCCCGTGAACGCGCTCGTCGCCGCGGCCGACTGGCTGTGGGCCGGCGTCCCGACCCGCTTCCCGAAGCTCCAGGTCGCCTTCTCGGAGGGCGGCATCGCCTGGGTGCCGCTGCTGATCGACCGCATCGAGTACGTACTCGACCACTCGGCGACCGGCCTGTCGGCCTGGAAGGACCCGCACCGCTCACCCACCGAGGCACTGCACGAGAGCTTCTGGTTCTGCACCATCGACATCAACTCCACGATGGCGCTGCGCGACCACATCGGCGTCGACCACATCATGTTGGAGGTCGACTACCCCCACGCCGACTCGACGTGGCCGGAATCCCAGGCCCGCGCGCGACGAGGCCTCGCGGGGATGACCGACACCGAGGTGCGCGCGATCACCTGGGCGAACGCGGCACGCCTGTTCCGCCATCCGGTACCGGATGCATTGCAGGTGCCGGCTTGCTCGACCGGCGAGGGGGGCTGATGGACCTCGTGCTGCGCGGGGGAAACGTCGTCGACGGCACCGGCGCACCGGCACGCCGTGCCGACGTAGGGATCGAAAATGGGCGCGTCGTCGCGGTCGAGGCTGCGCTCGATGCCACGGGCACCCGGGAGGTCGACGTCGAAGGGCTCGTGGTCGCACCGGGGTTCGTCGACCTGCACACCCACTACGACGCGCAGCTCCTCTGGGACCCGACCGCGAGCCCGTCGTCCCAGCACGGGGTCACCACCGTGATGGGAGGCAACTGCGGGTTCACCCTCGCGCCGGCCGGCCCCGAGCACACCGACTACCTGGCCCGCCTCATGGCCCGCGTCGAAGGCATCCCGCTCCCCGCGCTGGAGCAAGGCGTTCCGTGGGACTGGCGCACCTTCGCCGAGTACCTCGACCGCGTCGAACGGGGCGGCACCAGCGTGAACGCGGGGTTTCTCGCCGGCCACTCCGCGCTCCGGCGCGCGGTCATGGGAACGTCCGCGACCGTGGACGAGGCCGACCCGGCGCAGGTGGACCGGATGGTCGCGCTGCTCCACGACGCGCTCAGCGCCGGCGCGCTCGGGTTCTCGACCAGTCAGGCCCCGACCCACAACGACGGCGACGGCAGCCCCGTGCCGTCGCGCTTCGCGTCGCGTGCCGAGCTGCTCGCGCTCGCGGCCGCCGTGGGCGAGCACCCGGGGACCCAGCTCGAGTGCATCATCCCGGGCTGTCTCAACGGGTTCAGCGACGACGAGGTCGACCTGATGGGCGACCTGTCGCTGACCGCAGACCGTCCGCTCAACTGGAACGTGCTCGGGGTGAGCGCGCTCGGGAACCACGAGCACCAGCTTGCGGCATCCACCCGTGCGGCCGAGCGCGGCGCGCGCGTCGTCGCGCTGACGATTCCGCAGGGCATGAGCATCCGCCTCTCGTTCCTCACCGGCTTCGTGCTCGACGGCCTGCCGGGCTGGCACGAGGTGCTCGCGCTGCCGGTCCCCGAACGACTCCGGGCGCTCGCCGACCCCGACGTGCGCGCGCGGCTCGACGCGGGCGCGCACTCCGAAGCCGCGGGCGTGCTGGCCAACTTGGCCCGATGGGAGCGCTTCGAGATCGTCGAGACCTTCAGCCCAAAGACCGCGTCGTGCGAAGGCCGCTCGGTGGGTGACCTCGCGCGTGAGCAGGGCACGTCGCCGTTCGACACGCTGCTCGACGTGGTCGTGTCCGACGGGCTGCGCACCGGACTGCGCCCCGAGATGCCCGCCGAGGACGACGCGACGTGGCAGGCCCGCGCCTCGGTGTGGAAGGACTCCCGTGCGATCGTCGGTGCCTCGGACGCCGGGGCCCATCTCGACATGTTCTGCATGGCCGGGTACTCGACATTCCTGATCGGTCCCGCGGTGCGGGACCTCGGCCTGCTCCGCCTCGAGGAGTCCGTGCGCCTGCTGTCCGACGCGCCCGCACGCCTCTACGGCCTCGACGGCCGCGGCCGGGTCGAGCCCGGCGCGCACGCCGACCTCGTGTGCTTCGACCCGGCCACCGTCGGCCCCGGGCGGGAGCACACCGTCGACGACCTGCCCGGAGGGGCGAGCCGCATCGTCGTCGACGCCGAGGGCATGCCTCACGTCTTCGTAGGCGGCACCCAGATCGTCCGCGACGGCGCGTGCACCGGGGCAACGCCCGGAACGGTGCTGCGCTCCGGACGCGACACGTCGACCGTCAATGCGACAGGAGAACCCCGATGACCGACGTCGACCCGCTCACGCTGCTGTTCGACCCGCTCACCGCGACCAACCCGCACACCGCCTACGCGCAGATGCGCGACAATTGCCCGGTTGCACGCGCGCCCGGGTTCGCCGGTGGCAGCGCGGTGTACGTGACCCGCTACGACGACGTGCTTTGGGCACTACGTCACCCCGAGGTCTTCTCGTCGAGCGCCGAGGCGATCGCGCTCGGCCAGGAGGCGCCCCTGATCCCCCTGCAGGTGGACCCACCCGAGCATGCGAAGTACCGGCGCCTGCTCGACCCCGAGTTCTCGCCCAAGCGAATGGAAGAGCTCGAGCCCGACGTGCGCGCCCTGACCAATGCGATCATCGACCGGTTCGCCGACCGGGGTGGCTGCGACTTCCACGAGGACTTCGCCACGCCGTACCCGTCGACGATCTTCCTGCGTCTGATGGGACTCCCTCAGGACGACCTGGAGCAGTTCCTCCAGTGGCGCGACAACACGATCCGGCCCGACGTTGACCCCGGCGACGTGGAAGGGGCGACCCGGATCCGCGAAGAGGCGGGCCACGCGATCACCGCCTACTTCGAAGCCGCGGTCGACCGCGCGCGGAGCCAGCCCGAGACGCCCGACCTGCTCTCCCGGCTGGTTTACGGCGAGATGGAGGGCCGGCCGCTCACCCGCGACGAGCTGCTCGGCACGTGCCACCTGATGCTGCTCGGCGGGCTCGACACCGTGACCGCGACGCTCGACTGCATGATCGCCTACCTCGCCGCGCACCCCGACCGGCGCGCTGCGCTCGCGGCGGACCCCGAGCTCGCGGCGAGCGCGATCGAGGAGCTGTTGCGCTCAGAGACGCCGGTGATGGCCGTGCCACGGATCATCAAGGCCGACCACGAGATGCGCGGCACCAAGATCGAGGCCGGCGACCACGCCGTGTTGGTGCTCGGCGCCGCCAACACCGACGGCGACGAGTTCGCCGACGCGGAGTCGGTGGTGCTCGAGCGCGAGACCAACCGGCACCTCGCCTTCGGCGGCGGGCCGCACCGCTGCCTCGGCTCGCACCTCGCCCGACTCGAGCTGCGCGTCGCACTCGAGGAGTTCCACCGGCGCATCCCCGACTACCACATCCCCGCGGGGACCGAGCTGGCCTACTCGCCCGGCATCCGCCAGGCCGACCACATCCCGCTGGTATTCGGGCCGGACCCCACGGCTTGAGCCGCGCCGGCTCCCCGCTCGGGGCTGCCCCGTTCCAAGGCGTCGTCGACCCCGAGTTCGCGGCGGTGGGCGACGCGTTCCGCGCCAACTTCGCGCCGAGGGACGAAGGTGTGTCCAACCTCGGCGCCGCACTCACCGTGATCGCCGGCGGCCGGGTGGTCGTCGACTGCCGGGGCGGCTGGCGGGACCTGGCCGGCACGCAGCCGTGGGCGCGCGACACCATCGTCAACGCGTACTCCGTCGGCAAGCCGGTGGCCGCGGTGTTCGCGCTCACGCACGTCGCCTCCGGAGAGCTCGCGCTCGACGGCGCGCTCACCGGCTTCTACGCCGCGCTGCTGCCCGGCGCGCCCGAGCCGCTGCTACCGGCGGAGCTGCTCGGCGAGGCGACGAGCACCCAGGCCCAGGGTAACGACCTGGGCCTCGGCTTCGGACTGCACCAGGAGATCCGCCGCGTCGGCGTCACGCCGTCGGCCTTCGGCCACTACGGACCCCGCGGCACGCTCGGCTTCGGCGATCCCGACGCCCGGATCGGGTTCTGCTACCTCCTCAGCCGCACCGGCGACCGCTGGCAGGACCACCGAACCAAGGCGATCCTCGAAGCCCTCACCACCTGCTGCTGAGCCGGGTTCATCCTGGAGCGCGCACAACCAACCCGAGCCCCTGCGCGGCGTCCGCCATCCGGCCGTCGTACGTGACGACGCCGCGCAAGCCCTCGCCGATCAGCTGTGCGGTCGCGAGGTGGATCGCGTTCAGCGTGCGGAGTCCCGGTGGTAAGAGCGTTCCGGCGAGCCGCAGCACGCGGTCGCCCACCCGGACCAGCTCCAGGCGCGCCAGGAGGTCATCGGACTGCCGAGCCGCATCGGCATCCGCGCCAAGCAGCGCCCGCGGGAGCTCGGCGCGGACCAGCGCGCTCGAGACCAGCAATCGCTGCCGGCCCAGGTAGCGCCGCAACGCCACGGACTCGCGCTCGCGAACGACCAGCTTCACCAGCGCGGAGGTGTCGACGTAGACGGCGCGCTCAGCGCTCATCTCGACGCAGGCGCTCGAGCACGGCCGAGGGCGACTCCGCGCCTTCCGGGAGGTCAACCGGGTCGGGCAACGTCGCGAAGGCCAGGCGCGCCGGAATGACCTCACCCGCGCTGCGCAGACCCTCGAGGCCCCCTGCCTCCGGATACGGCGTGAGCAGCGCGACCGGCCGCCCACGGTCGGTCACCTCGACGGTCTCACCCGCCTCGACCAGTCGCAGCAGCTCGCTCGCCCGTTGCCTGAGCTCTCGCACACCTACCGATGTCATGTGCTATTTGTAGCACATGACATCCAGAGCCGCGCTTCCTGTGCGCTACCGGTAGAACGCGGGGCTGAAGGCGCCCTTGGGGATCTCCTCGAGGGGGGTGGCGACCTCCTCGACCGTCGGGCCGAACTGCGCGCCGAGCGGGTCGAGCACGTCGAGGTCGAAGCCGTAGAGGTCGGCCGAGGTGACCGCGAGCACCTGGCGGAGCTCGTCGGGCGTCCAGTCGTGGAAGGTGCGGCGCAGGCTCTCCTTCGAGAACGGCGTGGTTCCTTCGTTGTGCGGGTAGTCGCTCCCCCACATCACCCGGTCGAGGCCGATCGTGCGCATCGCCTTCACCTCACGCGGCGACGGGAAGCTCACGCCCATCCACACGTTGCGGGCGAAGTACTCGCTCGGCTTGAGCGTTAGCACCATGTCGTTGCCCAGGTGCATCTCGCCGATGCGGCCCGACTGCATCTGCAGGTGGAACATGTCGAGCTGCTTGAGCAACGGGACCACCCAGTCACAGCCCTGCTCGGTGAGCACGAGGCGCAACTTCGGGAAGCGCTCGAACACGCCGCTCATCACCATCTGCCATAGCGGGCGGTGCGCGTACCAGGCCGTCTCGACCATCCACTGGATGGTGGAGCTCGGGTACTTGCCGTAGTCGGGCAGCCCGGAGCCGGTGGTGTGGTTGTTGAGGATCACACCGAGGTTCTCGCACACCGCCCACAGCGGGTCGTAGGCCTCGGAGTAGTACGGCGCGAGATCCGCGTCGTCGGGGATCCCCGGCACGAGCACCCCGCCACGCAGGCCGTGCTCGTGCGCCCAGCGCACCTCGGCGATCGCGGCGTCGACGTCGTCGAGGAACACCTGGAAGATCCCCGCGCGCCGCTCCGGGTGGCGGGCACAGAAGTCCGCGAGCCACCGGTTGTGGGCGCGCAGACCGGCCCAGCGCTGCCGATACTCCTCGGCGGTCTTGGGCATGCGTGCGATCACCGTGCCGGTCGGGAAGAACGGCGGCACCGTGTTCGGGAAGGTGACCTCCGCGACCTGGCCGTCGCGCTCGAGATCGGCGATGCGGCGCTCGTCGTCCCAGTTGCGGCTGCGACCGTCGTCCTCCAGGTCGCGGAACGGGTTGGAGTACTTGGCGCGCCACGCGTCGAACTCGTCGAGCCACTCCGCCTCGAGGTACTCGCGGTACTGCTCGTGCGAGCCGCCGGCGTGGCAGTCCGACGAGATGATCGTGTAGCGCTCGGTTGCGGTGGCAGTCACGGCGCCTGCGCCTCCTCCGGGACAATCGGCTCCGGTGAGCCCCGGTTGCCGCTTCCAGAAGCCTGACGCTACCGTCAGCAACTCCGCCAGGGCCAAGCGGCCTGACCGCAAAAGGGGCGTAGGTGCCGGGGGAGCTCGAGGCTCCGTCACCCGGCACCGGAGCCGACCCGTGAAGGAGGAGCGCGCCCGTGGACATCGTCGACATCTGGGTGAACCTGGTGACCGAGGCGTCGGCCGCGCAGTTCCTCGGCGCGGCGGAGAACGCCCACATCCCCTCCTACCTCGGCTCGAGCGGTACCGGGGGCATCGGGGTAGACGCGATGCTCACCCTGATGGACGAGCTCGGCGTGGCCACCGGGGTCCTCTGCACGGGTCTCGACGGCGGGGCGGAGAAGGCGCTGGCGGTGGCCGACGCGCATCCCGGCCGGTTTCTCGTCGCGGGCGGGCTCGTCGACCCCGACCACCCGACCCGCAACGTGCGCCGCATC
>VGBT01000016.1 GCA_016870395.1 Actinomycetota bacterium
GCGTCCGTTGGTGCCGCCGTCGCCGTCGAGGGTCTCGAAGTACCAATCGGCTGCTCCGGCGGGCGCGCCTGTCAGCGCGAGGAGCATGACCAGGGTTCCCACGACGACCGAGGTTCTCCGCATCCCGGATCCCTTCGCGCCCGCCCGGGCTCAGGAGAATGGCGCCGCCCGGTGCGGGCACCCTAGGAAACCGGCAGCCCCAAAGCAACCGCCGTGATCAGACGCGGCGCTCACTTCGAGCGTCCCGATCGGTGCTGCTGGAGCCCCAGCAGAACGCGACAGAGGGGCCCGAGGGTGAACCCGGGCCCCTCTGCGCTCGGCCGGAGCAGAACCGGTGAGTCGGCCCGGCGACACCGCCAGTGTCGATGCGCGTGAGCTGTGGTCTCGGGCCAACGCGCAGCACACCCACCGGCAAGCCGCGGCGTTCTAAGGTGCTCCGGAGGTCGGCTGGGGGCTGTTCCGCCGATCGGAGGAGGAGCTGGGGGTGCTCGGCGCCCTCGACGGTGTCGACGCCTTGGAGCTCGGCTGCGCCACCGCGTACTTCTCGGCCTGCTGTGCCGCGCCGGGTTCGTCGTCGAGGCGCTCCACGAACTGTACGCGCCGGTCGACGCGGCCGCGCCCGACTACTGCGGTATCGATCACCGCCGACTGGGCGCGGCGATGGCCGGCCGAGGACTTGTGGGTCGCGCACCTCGACGTACTCTCCGAGGCCAAGCTGTACCCTTGACAAAACGTCACCGGGTGACGTCTCGCCGACTCGCGGCCAGTCGGTACCGCTGCTCCATGATTGGGGACCGGGTCGAGAACGGAGGGGGCCGATCATGGCTGCTGGGCCAACGGATTCGGCCAGGAGCATCGCGCCGGAACGCCAGGGGTTGGTGCTGCTCGCGCTGCTCCTGGTGGCGTCGGTCGCGAACCTGAACCTCTCGGTCTCCTTCGTGGCTCTGCCCGACATCGGCAAGGCCTTCGACGCGTCGCAGACCGGGCTCGATCTCATTGCCGTGGGCTACTCGCTCGGCCTTGCCACTTCCGTCCTCTACCTTGGTGCGGTCGGTGACCGGTACGGGCGCAAGCTCCTGTTGGAGCTCGGCGTGCTGCTCTCCATCCCTGCCTGCCTCGTCGCCGCCTGGGCTCCGTCCGAAGGGGTGCTCTTCGTGGCGCGGGTCGTGGGTGGGCTCTCGGCGGGTATGGCCTTCCCGACGACGCTGGCACTGATCACCGCGCTCTGGTCGGGCCCGGCGCGCACCCGGTCGATCGCGCTCTGGTCCGCGCTGGGCGGTGCCATCATGGCTTTGGGGCCGCTCGTGTCGGGCGCGCTGCTCCAGCACTTCTGGTGGGGCTCCGTCTTCCTCGTCACGCTGCCCCTCGCGGTGGTCGCGCTGCTCCTCGCGGTCGTGCTGGTGCCGGCACACGTCAACGAGAGCAACGATCCCGTCGACAACCTCGGCGGGATCCTTTCAATGGTGATGATCGGCGCGCTCATCATCTCGATCAACTTCGTAGCGGTTCCGAACCGCGCGACCCTGGCGCTCGGGCTTGCGTTCGTCGCGCTCGGGGCGGGTGCCGGGTTCGTGCTCCGCCAGCGACGCGCGTCGAACCCGCTTTACGACCTCCACGTGGCAGCGCGGCGAGTGTTCTGGGTCGCGGCCTGCGCCGGCGTCATCGTGTTCGGCTCGCTGATGGCTGCCGTCTTCATCGGCCAGCAGTTCCTCCAGAACGTGCTTGGCTACTCGCCGCTCGACTCCGGCGCGGCGATCCTGCCGGGCGTCGTGTTGATGGTGCTCGTGGCGCCGCGCTCGGCGAAGCTCGTGGAGGAACGTGGCGCGCGCTTCACGTTGCTCCTCGGTTACTGCTTTATCCTCGGCGGTTTCCTGACCATGCTCGTGTCCTGGACGGAACGCAGCTCGTACTGGCCAGTCGGGCTCGCGTACGCTTTCCTCGGCGCCGGTGTGGGTTTAGCCGGCACGCCGGCATCCCGTTCGCTCACCAACGCCGTCCCGGTCGACCGCGCCGGCATGGCGTCGGCGACCGCCGACCTCCAGCGCGACCTCGGTGGGGCCATCATGCAGTCGATCCTCGGGGCGCTGCTCACCGCCGGCTACGCGTCGGCGATGGCCGCCGCGATCGCCGGCGTGCCCAATGGCGATCAGGTCGCGAACAGCACGCAGGCCCAGCTCCAGGCGTCGTTCGCGAGCGCCTCCAACATCGCGTCGCAGTACCCGCAGTACGCAGTAGAGATCACAGCGGCCGCCGAGTCGGCGTTCGTCGACGGTGCCAACTGGGCCTACGCCGTCGGCATCGTGGCCGTCGTGCTCGGAGGGCTGCTCGTGTTCTTCATGTTTCCGCGGCTGGACGCGGAGCGCCGCCTTGTCGCCGAGTACCAGACCGAGGACGGAGCCGGAGCGGACGGTCGGTCCGGCGCCCGAGACGCTACGTCTAGGTGAAGATGATCTGGCTGCCCGTGGCGCGCTCGTAGACCTCGACAACCGTGATGATGTCGTCGACATCGTCGATGAAGTCGTCACGGCTCATCTCGAACATGTCTACCGACGCCGGCGATCTTCACGTGCTCGTTGCGGACCTTGTTGATCGCGTCGAGGCCGAGGAACGTGAAGAAGAGGTCGGCCTCGATCCCTTCCATCCGCGCACCGCCGCCCATGATCAGCCCGGGGTAGATGCCGTCGAAGGATCCCTTCGACACGATGGTGGAGACCTTCTCGGTCGGTTCTGCTCCCAATGCCTCATCCTGGTCTAGATGCAGGCGGGGGCGTGGGGATGCCCGCGATCCTGGCGGCGAGCTTGGCGGGTCCCTTCTTGAAGAGCTGGTTGAGCTCCTTCACCGGGACACCGGATGTCTTGCCGAGTGCACGGATCGACGGCGCGGTGTCGTCCTTCAGGTACGAGTCGCGCATGAACTCGACGACCTGCCAGTAACGGTCGGTCAACGGGTCGATGCCGGCGTCCTTGGGGTCCTCGTTACCGATGTCTCGGCTCCATTGCTCGGGCTTCTCGAGAAACCCCTGGTCGTTCATGTCGACGTCGTGGCCGGCGATCGTCGTGGTCGTCACGTCGTTCTCCTCGCTCACTCGGGCCGGTACCTGCCGGACATGGACATCTCGGCGCTGATGCCGGGGATCTCTCGGCCCTCCAGCAGCGCGTTCCAGTAGAACCACTGGAACATCGGCTTGCCCAGGTGGTTGAGCCGCGACTCCTCGAGCAGCGGCATCGGTCCCATCGCGTTGGGCAACCGGCCGGGGAGCGGCTCGGTCTCGTAGTCGAAGTCGATGAGCAGCGCCTTCTTGAACCCGGTCTCGACGAAGTAGTTCGCGTGCCCGTCGTAGGATTCGTCGAACGCCTCGCCGGCCAGGAACCGCTCCACGTTCTCGGCGCAGAGCTCTCCCTCGAAGTGGGTCACCGACCCGGCCTTCGAGGTCGGGATGTTGGCGGCGTCGCCGAGCACGAAGATGGTGGGCTTCACCTCGGACTGCAGGGTCGCCATGTTGGTGGGCACGGAGTTGAGCTCGTCGCCGAGGCCCGGTGAGCGGGTGACGCACTCGGCGCCGCCGTGCACCGGAACCGTGACGAGCAGGTCGAAGGTGACTTCGCGCTCGTCGTAGCTGATCAGCCGTCCCCCGGGACCGTCGACCTCGCCAGTGTTGAACTCTTTGACGAGCGCGACACCCTTCTCCTCGAGCAGGTCTCCCAGGGTCTTCGAGGCGATCGGCGTTCGTGAACGCGCCGTAGACGGGCGTGACGTATGTGAGCTCGACGTCCTCGCAGATGCCGCGCTCGGTGAAGTACCAGTCGGTGAGGAAGGCGAACTGAGCGGCGCGAGCGCGCACGCGAGGGCCGAGGCTCCCTCGAGGTTGTAGAAGGTGAACATCTTCTCCATCCACCCGGGACCGGTGAGCCCCTCGGGCTCCTCGGGCAGCCGGACGGCGCCGGTGGCCGCGACGAGCACGTCCTAGGCCAGGACCGTCCCGTCAGCGAGGGTCACCTCGTTCGCCTCGATGTCGACCGCGTCGATCTCGCACTGCAGGTAGTGGATGCCGTCGGCGAGCTGCGGCGCGCGCGGGCGCACGATCTCGTTGGGCTTGGCCAGGCCGAACGGCACGAAGAAAAGCCCCGTTTGGTACACGTGGCGTCCGTCGCGATCGACGACGGTGATCTGCGCCGACGAGAGGCTGCGCCGGAGCCGGTTGGCTATGATCGTGCCGCCCGTGCCCGCACCCAGGATGACGATCTGCTTCTCCATACCCCTCTGGGTATCCATGGGACGGTGAATCGGTAGTGATCACCGGCCCGTCGATCCGAAACCTTCGCCCTTCTGTCGGCACCGATGCCTGCCGCCGGGGTCAGGACCCGGCCGAGCCGAGGCGGGCGACGGCGACGAGCGTGCCAGCGTCGAGGCGCTGCTCCAGCGTGCCGTCGAGCGCTGCGAGGCTGATGGCCAGCGCCGCCTGGGACGGTGGTGCGTCGGCCCAGCCGATCGCCTCCACAATGACGACCGCGTGGGCCTGGTCGCGGGCGATCGTGACGCGCAGCTCGTCGGCCCGCTTGGCGAGGGCCGCGGCGAGCTCCTGCACGACCCGCAGCGCTGCGAGCGCGTCGCGTGCCTCGAGCGGCTCGCCCAAGGAGACCTCGACCACCTCGCCGTGGGTACCGACCTCCTCGCGAAGGAGCTCGAGCTCGAGCGCGATCGCGGCGCGCAGCTCGGCCGCGACGTCGAGTCCCGGTCCGTTCGGCGTCGCGAGCATCGGCGTGCCGGCGAGGCGGGCTTGGCGATGCCGCTCCAGCGCCCACAGCCCGAGCGTGCGTGGGTCGGTGCTGGCCCTCCGCAGCCGCGCCGTCAGCTCGGCGTTGGTGTGATGCGCCTCGGCGAGCTCGGCCCGCAGCGTCCCGGTGCGAGACTCGAGATGCGCGACCGAGCGTTCGGCCTCGGCTCGGTGCTCGCGCTCGGTGGCCAGGTCGTCGCGCGTCGTGCGCAGCGTTCGGGCCAGCGCGACGAGTGCCGCGACCAAGAGCGCTCCGAGTGCTGCCGCGACGATCCAGGCGGTGGTCGACACGCAGCAGGGTCTAGCCGATGCGCTGCGAAGGGGAGAAAACGTGCGGCTGTGGATGCATCGCCCGTCGTGGGCGAGGAGGTCCTGGCGAGCGAGTCAGCGCAGGTCGCTCACCACGGCGAGGAGTCGGGCCACGTCTTCGGCGTCCGAGTAGCAGGAGAGCCCGGCGCGCACGGTGCCGCCGCTCGCCGCGAGTCCGAGGGCCTCGACGGCCTCGACGGCGTAGTGGCTCCCGCTCCAGCCGGCCACGCGGGCCGCTGCGAGCGCGTCGACGACCTCGTCGGGATGCCGGCCCCGGACCGTGAACGAGACCGTCGGTGCCCGTGCCTCCGACGTCGCCGGTCCCAGGACGCGCACATGATCGAGGCCGAGGAGTCCTTCGAGCAGGCCGGCGAAGATCTCGCGCTCGTGCGCGGCGATCCGATCCACGCCGGTTTCGAGCAGGAAGTCGGCGGCTGCGCCGACGCCGGCGATGGCCTCGTACGCCGGCGTTCCCGTCTCCCAGCACGACGGCGAGCTGTCCGGCGCCGGGCGCACCTTGTACGGAGACAGTTCGTCGCGTAGGCGCTCCGAGAGCCACAAGACCCCGGCGTGGGGCCCGTACCACTTGTAAGCGGAGGTCACGATCGCGTCGCAGTCGAGACGGGCCACGTCGATGGGTCGGTGGGGCACGAGGTGCACCGCGTCGACGAGGACGTTGGCATCCTGGGTATGGGCCGCGGCGATGACGGGGGCGAGATCGGGGATCGTGCCGAGCACGTTCGAGGCGCCCGTGATCGCGACCCAGCGGGTGCGGGGACCGATGCAGTCGATCACGGCGGCCGGATCGAGCCGGCCCGTCGCCGGGTCGAAGGGAGCGAGACGCATCGCCGCGCCGGCCTCTTGGGTCGCGATGCGCCACGGGGTGATGTTCGCGTCATGGTCGAGGCGGGTCCCCACGATCTCGTCGCCGGCGCCAAGGGTCCGCCCGATCGCCCGGGTGAGCGCGAACACGAGCGTGGTCATGTTCGCCCCGAACACGACGCCGCCTGGGTCGGCACCGAGAAGGCGACCGACCGACGCCCGGGCCGAGGCCGCGAGCGTACCGGTTGCCTGCGATGCCGTGAACCGCCCGCCGCCGTTGGCCACGTCGCCGGTACGCAGGTAGCCGGCGATCGCGTCGATCGCGGCGTCGACCATCTGCGTGCCGGCGGGTCCGTCGAAGCGCGCCCAGCCGTCGGCCAGACCGGGGAAGCGGTGTCTCATCACGCGATCATGGCTCGCGGCCACGAGACCGGTCGCGAGACCTTCGGCGATTCTGGACTTTCGGCTCTCGATCGCCGGGTGACCGTCGCGGTTCGATCCCGCGACGACACTGAGGGAGGTCCCCACATGGACACTGCCGACGCGAGTGGTGGCCGGCTCGATGCGGAGGAACAAGCAGCGGGCTGGGAAGCGTTCGGTCTGGCGCAGCGGGCTCATCGGCGCGCTTCTCGGGATGGTGATCGGTGCCGCGGTCTGGGCGGGCCTCGTCGCGGTGGCGCTCGCCGGCTCCGGGTGGGGTCTCGGTCCGCCCCTGTGGATGGCGGCCGGGATCGGAGTCTTCGCCGGGGCGTTCCTGGGCGGCTGGGCCGGCGTGATGGTGGGAACGACCCGTCTCGAGCACGTGGAGCACGGGCAGCTGATGCCCCGCTCCGAGCAGTCGGATCGCGCTGTTCTCGGCCCGGATCCTCGACCGTAGGGTGTCCATGGCGACGGTGTGTGAAGATCCCGGGTTCCTGTGTCGATCATCTGCTCCGTGCGCCGCCTCCGGCCCTTCCTAGCGCTCGTCGGTGCCGCCCTCGTGTTGGCGGGCGTTCCCACCGCGTTGCCGGCCGTTGCTGCGCCCATCAGGTCGGCACCCGACGTCCCGGCGCGACTCGCCACGCTCCAGGCGCTCGAGGAACGCCGGAGCCAGGAAGTCACCGACGCCATCAGCCGTCGCGACGACGTTCGCCGCCGGCTCGACACCGCTCGCGGCCTGGCGGAGACCGCGCGGGCGCGCACCGACCAGCTCAGCGTGCGCGCGGCGGAGGCGGCCGCGCGCTACGAGACGGCCCGCCGGCGGGTCGGGGAGCTCGCGGCTGTTGCGTATCGCGGTGGTGCGGACCAGTCCCAGCTGATGATGGTCCTCGACATCGAGAGCCTCGGCGACTACGCGTACCGTCGCGAGCTCGTCGAACGGGTGGGGGAGCGGCAACGGAACGCAGTCCGAACCGCGCAGCGCGAGCGGGCGACGGCCACGGCGCTCGCGGACGAGGCTCGGGCCGAGCGGAATCGGCTCGTCGGCGTCGTCGACGCCCTGACTCGCGCGCTGCCCGACCGGGAGACGGCGGTGACCACCGCGCAGGTGGCTCTCGCCCGAGTCGAGGTGTGGCGCGAGCGATGGGAGGCGATCGCGGGCGGCACGGCCACCACGATCATGGGGCGCCCCGCGCTTACCCCCGACGAGCTGGCCACCTGGTTCACGGCCACGCGCCGCCGTGCGCGCCTCACCGTCTCGATCTCCGAGCTCGCCCGCTACTACGTCGAGGAGGGCTCGGCGGTCGGGGTGCGTGGCGACATCGCGTTCGCCCAGTCGATCCTCGAGACGGGAAGCTTGTGGTTCCCGGATGGCGGTCAGGTGCTGCCGACCGACAACAATTTCGCGGGTATGGGTGCGTGCGACAGTTGCGCGTCGGGGGATGACTTCCCGGATGCGCGCACGGGCGTGCGGGCTCAGGTGCAGCAACTTCGGGTCTACGCCGATCCGAGCCTGACCAATGCGATGCTGAACCCGCCGGCGGTGAACCCGCGGCTCGACGCGCACTTCCTCAAGGGACGCGTGCCGACGTGGGGCGGCCTCACGCACACGTGGGCGACCGCAAGCACCTATGGCGACCGGATCCTGGCGATCTACGGCGAGATCCTCGCCTGGCACACCGACCGCGCCCGGTTGTAGCTACGGCGCTTCGGCCATCACCTCGGGTGCCGGTGCCGGCTCGGGTGCGCGTGCTACGAGGAACACGAGCACCGGGAGGAGCACCGCGAGCATCATTCCAAGGACCTGGACGCCGGAGTCGTTCAGCACGGTCCCGAGGACGGCGAGCACCGCGAAGGAGATGAGTCCCGGCCGCAGGGTGGGGATCCAGGCCTCGACCTTGCCGATCCAGTCGGTGCGCCAGATCGCGTACGCGACGACCACGACGACGGCCAGCACGAGCAGCACCCAGCCGGTGTTCGAGAAGGTGCCGGCCATCAGGATCGCCTTGCGCCCCACGACCGTCGCGAACCCGCCCGGGCCCTCGTTACCGACCTTCTCGAAGAAGCGGCCGACGTGTGTTCGCTCGCCGCTCGTGCGCGCGAGGTCGACCAGCCCGATGATCAGGCCAGCCACGACGGGCGCGAGTGCGAGCCCGATGACGGAGCGGACGGTCACCCGGCGTTCGGCGAGCATGATCGCGAGGAGGCCGAACGCCGGCGCTGCCGAGATCGCGCCACCGAAGTCCTGGCCCCACAGCGGGGAGCCCACGACCACGAGCACTACGCCGAGCAGCCCGATCGCCACCACCGTCCCGCCCCGGCCGTGGATGCGCCATGCGAGCAAGGTGGCCAGGAGGAGCGCCGCTGCGCAGAGCTGTGCGGAGGCCGGGTTGCCGAGACCGGCGAGGCGGATCCCGACCGTCGGCGTGTACCCGAAGACCGTGTTCAGCTCGAGGTGGGCGCCGCTCAGTGCGTCGAGCCCGTGCAGTGTCACGAGCACGCCGAGTCCGACGATCAGGGAATCGGCAGGAGCCCGCCGGGCGACCAGCATGCACGTGGCCGCGTACAGCGCGGCGAAGCCCAGCAGCCAGGCGAGATAGGCGGCCGTTCCCCAGCGATCGAACGGGAGCGCCCCGGCGGTGTAGGTGGCGACCAGGTAACCGAGGAGCCCGAGCGCGAGCCACGGCAGTGTCGCCCGACCGAGTCCGCGTCTCAGCAGTGCGAGCGTGAGCAACGCGAGCGCGACCGTGAGCACGATGAGGACGAAGGTGGCCTGACCGATCGTGGCATCGCGGAACACCGCCGCGCGGTTGGCCCGGACGAGGAAGCGCACCCGGCCCTCGAAGTCGTTCCCGGTGTCGCGCACCTCCGCCGGACGCCCTTCCATCGCGTCGGGTCGGTCGATGCCGAGCACGTCGAGCGCGGTCGGTGCGATGTCGACGATCTGGAGGAAGCCGGCGCGCCGTGTCGTGCCCGACTCCAGGTAGCCAGGCGCGACGCCTGGTGCGTGTAGCGCGGCGACGGTCAGCTCGCGTTGACGACCGGAGTGGTAGGGCCCGACGACGAGCACCGCGTCGCGATTCAGGTCGACCCGTTCGAGCAGCGCTGCGAGCATCCGATCGGTCGAGGCGAGCGCGTCGGCGCGCATCGCCACGCGCTGCGCGGGCGTCGAGAGGTAGCGGTAGGCGTCGGCGCGGGCAACGTCGGACGCCTCGACGAGCGCGACCGTCCGACGCTTCGAAAACTCGGCGGGAAACGCGTCGAGTACGCGGCGCCGGTCGAGTCGGAGCCCGAACGGCGCATTGGGATCGGCGCGCAGCAGCTCGGGGTCTACGGTCCCGGGGGTTCGGCCGGTCTCGTCGATCAGGGCGAGCGCGGCCTCGCGGTGGAGCTGCTCCGCGCTGGTCGCCAGCTCGTCGACGTCGGCGTTCGCGATCACGTCGCGGGAGATGCCGGCCTCGCGTAGCGCGCGGCCGAGCGCGCCGGGCTCGGCGTCGTAGGGCTGGTCGGAGTTCTCCTCCACGAGCTGCGCGAACCCGAGCGCGCCGACCAGGGTGCCGAGGCTGCGCCCGGTGCGGCGGGCGAAGACCGCGTCCGCTCGGCTGTCGCCGTAGTCCTCCTCGCCGAGGAGGTTCTGGCCCGCGAGATCGCTTGGCGCCACGGCCCGGCTGCCCGCTCCGAGCGCGGCGTAGCCGTTGGCGGGCTCGGTGTCCAGACGCACCGAGCGGGTCGAGAGGTCGGCGATCGCGGAGCCGGCGAGGAGCCGGTCGAGCGTCGGCGTGTCGGCGCTACGCACGTCGGCCCAGGTGACGGCAGGGAGCGAGAGGATCAGCAGGCTCCGGGCCCGTTCGGGCTCAGCCTCGGCCACCGGGTCGGGGGCGAGCAGGGCGAGCCCGATCACACCTGCGGTTGCTGCGCCGACCGCCCGCCAGAGCGTCCTCATCGGTGCGGATCATGCCATCCGGGAACCCGACGACGTGGTGCGGCGTTGCTCGGGGCGTTCGGGCCAGAATGGTGGCCCCCGACCCGCAAGGCAGCTCTGTGGCCATCGACGTCGCGTCCGAGAGGGCACCGCTCGGCGATCAGATCCCAGATGGTGCGGACGCGCCCCGAGACCGTGTCGACGGGTTCGGGACGGCGGCCGGTGTGCGCGTCAGCCGGTGGAAGCTGCTCGTCGTGCTCGTCTTGGCGACGGTCGCGCTGCGGATGCCCGCGTTCTTCGTGGAGGTGTTCAACTCCGACGAGACCTTCCTCGCGACCCAGGCCGAGGTGATCCGGGAGGGTGGAGAGCTCTACAAGGAGGCCACCGACCGCAAGCCCCCGCTCGTTCCCTATCTGTACGCGGCCGCGTTTTCGGTCACCGGGAGCACGGCGCTGTGGGCAGCGCGTGTGCTCGCGATGGTCGCCGTCGTGCTCACCGCGCTGCTGCTCGCGTCGGAGGCGCGTCGTCGATACGGGGAGCGCGCCGCGTGGACTGCGAGCCTGCTGCTCGTCTTCGCGTCGGTCGCCTTCGCGCCCCAGGACGGCCAGGCTGCCAATTTCGAGATCTTCATGCTGCCTGCGATGATGGCAGCGGTTGTGCTCGCGTCTCGAGGGCAAGCGCTGGCGGCGGGCTTGGCCGTGGCGGTCGCGACGTTGGCGAAGCAGACGGGGGCGGCGACGCTGCTTCCGGTGCTCTACCTGCTGTGGGCCGACCCGCCGCTGGTGCTCGAGCCGCCACCGCCGCGCGACCAGGGCCGCCGGGCTCCCCGCCGCGCCGGTCGGATCGCGGCTGCGCTCGCCGGCTTCGGCCTCCCGATCGCGGTGGTGGCCTTGTTCGTCGGGCCCGGAGACCTCCTCTTCTGGGCCGTGCTCGGCAACGGGTCCTACCTCGGCATCGGCTCTGCGTCCGCATACGTGCTCGGCTTGTTCGCGGTCATGACGTTCGCGTTCCTGGCCTGCAACCTGCCGATCGTCTGGACGCTGCCGCGCGCCTGGCGGGAGCGACGGGAGCATCCCGAGACCGATCTCTGGCTCTGGCTCGTGTCGGCGGCGGTGTCCGTGGCCGTCGGGTTCCGCTTCTTCGGGCACTACTACCTGCAGCTGCTCCCACCGCTCGTGCTCCTCACGGCAGGTGTGCTGGCGCGGTCGGCCCGCCGGGTAGCGGTCCGGACGGTCGCGGTCGCTGCCGTGGTCGCGGTCGGCTTCTCGGTGCTCGGGTACTTCAAGCGACCCTGGGGTGACGAGCCCCGGTACGAGTCGATCAGCGAGTACCTGGACGAGGTCGCCGTGCGCGGCGACCAGGCCGCCGGATCCGACAGGGACCGGATCTTCGTGTGGGGCCACATGCCGGAGATCTACTGGAAGTCGAAGCAGCGCCCTGCGACCCGCTTCCTCTCGAGCGGCTTCCTCCTCGGCGACTGGGGCAGCCGACCCGACGGCGACCTCACGACCGACGTACCCACGCCGGGTGCGCGGGAGCTGTTCATGACCGACCTGCGGGTGCATCCGCCGCGCTTCATCCTCGACACCGCGCCGGCCGGTTTCCGAGGCTCCGAGCACTATCCGATTTCCAAGTTCCCCGAGCTGAAGACGTTCGTCGACACGGAGTACCGCTACGTGCGCACGATCGACGGCATCTTCATCTACGAGCGGCGGCGCGCGGCCCGCTGAGCCCGAGCGGCTAGGGACCGAACGGGCCCACGAGCTGCTCGCTCGTCGCCCAGAGCCGGCGGGCCGCCACGTCGTCGCGGCCCGCGCGCGACACAGCCGCCGGCCGACCGCGCGCGTAGTACCCGCCCGTCGCGCCGTCCACGGCGTTCGACGAGGCGAGGTAGACGGAGGTCGCCGCACCGCGTTCGGGGCTGATGGCGAGGAGGCGGCCCCCGAGTGAGATCACGCGTTCGTAGCCGTCGCCGTCGCGACCGAACCGGCTGTTCACGTAGCCGGGATGCACCGCGTTCGCGGTGACCCCCGTTCCCGACAACCGGCGAGCGAGCTCGAGGGTGAACAGGACGTTCGCGAGCTTCGACCGCGCATAGGCACTGAAGCCGCGGTAGTGGCGCGTGGACTGCAGGTCGTCGAAGTCGAGGCCACGGCGAGCCACCTTGTGGGCGTGCGACGCGACCACCACGACGCGCGCCGGCGCGCCGTGGCGGAGGAGGCCGACCAGCCGGCCGGTGAGGCAGAAGTGGCCGAGATGGTTCACGCCGAACGTCGTCTCGAATCCATCGCGGGTCTCCGTGCGCTGCGAGAGCATCAGCCCTGCGTTGTCGACGAGGACGTCGAGGCGATCGGTACGGTCCTGCACCGCGGCCGCGCAGGCGTCGATCGACGCCAGGTCGGCCAGATCGAGGGGGACGACCTCCGCCGAGGCGCTGCTGCTTCGGGTGTGGATTTCCTCGATCGCCTCGGCGCCCCGGCGAGGATCCCTGGAGGTGATCAGCACGCGTGCGCCCAGGCGTGCGAGTGCGATCGCGGTCTCCTTCCCGATCCCGGCGTTCCCGCCGGTGACGAGCACGACTTTGCCGTCCACGCGCCCGAGCGTACGCGTGGGCGCGGTGGGCTGTTTGCCGCGGCGAGTCAGGCGACGCGCAGGGTCACCCGGACCGGTAGGTGGTCGGAGCCGACGGGCCGTCCGATCCACGGGTCGATCGGCTCCAGGTCCGGGCCCACCCAGACGTGGTCGATCTGGCTGTGGGGGCCCCAGGCGGGCCAGGTGCGGCCGCGCACGGCCCGGCGGCGGCCGCGCAGGACTGCCGCGATCGGGGGCCCCCACATGTTGCAGTCACCGACGATCGCGTTGGGTGCGCCGATCGCGGCGAGCTCCCGGTCTACGCGGCGCAGCTGCGGGAGCGAGCCCCAGAGCCGGTGCGACGCGTGCACCGCGCCGATGGTCACGGGCGTCCCACCGACGTCGAGGGTCGCGACCAGGCTGTGACGGCGGTGGACGACGTCGCCGCCCACATGCGGAAGCGGCACGTCGTACCAGGCGAGAACCGGCAGCCGGCTGAGCACGGCGAGACCGCAGGTGCCTGCCGGCCCGTCCGGCGTTACCACCAGGTGGCGCGGTCGGGCCCGGTTGCGGTCCGACATGAACGTCACGTCGCGCAGCGTCGCGCCGGTCGCCACGGCGATCTGGTCCACATACGCAGGTCGGCCGAAGGGGCGCCAGCACTCCTGGAGCACGAGGACGTCCGCGTCGAGCCCCCGGCAGACCTGGACCACGTCGAAGGGTCGCGCGCACATGTCGACCCCCCAGTGCGTGTTGAAGGTCGCGACGCTCAGCTCGGCCATCGGGTGCGTACTCCTCGACGCGCGGGGAACTGGGAGGTGCAGGGTATCGGCGGGCCTGCGTAGTCTTCGGACCTGACGGACCGTCAGATCACGAGGAGCCGAGATGACCAGCCTTCAGGGGCCCGGACCGGCTGGCTACGACCTGTCCGGCCAGGTGGCCGTGCTCACCGGCGCCGGGAGTGGCATCGGGCGCGCCACCGCGCTCACGCTCGCCGCCGCGGGCGCGACGGTGGTGGGTGGCGACATCGACGAGGCGGCGGCCCGGGCCACCGCGACCCGGATCGACGAGGTCGGGGGTGTCGCTCGCGGGGTACGTGCCGACGTCACCGACCGGGAGCAGGTCGACGCGCTCATCGACGGCGCCGTCGCGGAGTTCGGACACGTCGACATCGTCGGGAACATCGCGGGGGTGCCCCACAACAAGCTCGTGATGGAGTGCAGCGACGAGGAGTTCGAGCGCATCCTCGCGATCAACCTCAAGAGCGTCTTCTACGGCTGCCAGGCCGCGATGCGCGTGATGGTTCCCCGCAAGACCGGCAACATCGTCAACGTCTCGTCGGGAGCGATCGACACCCCGGCACCGACCCTCGCGTGCTACGGCATGACGAAGGCCGCGGTCGCGATGCTCACCAAGACGCTCGCATGGGAAGGTGGCCCGCTCGGCATCCGCTGCAACGCGATCGCGCCGGGCGTGATCGAGACGAACTTCTCGCGCCACAACTTCGTGGACGCGCAAGGCAATGTGGACCCCGAGAAGCTCGAGGCGTACCGCACCCGGTTCGGGCGCATGACGCCGCTAGGCCGGGTGGGCGAGGCCCAGGACGTGGCGAACACGATCCTGTACCTCGTGTCCGACGCGGCGTCCTACATGACCGGGCAGATCCTTCGCCCCAACGGCGGCCAGGCCATGCCCTGGTAGTGGGCTAGACCGCGGGGAGGCGGACCTCGAGGCGGGCGCCGCCGAGCGGCGGTGGCGCGGTCTGGACGCACACGGTCCCGCCATGGCGCTCGACGATCGAGCGAACCATCGCGAGGCCCAGCCCGAGCCCACCGGCGTCGCGCGCGCGGCCCTCGTCGAGGCGGGTGAACCGCTCGAACACGCGCTCGGTGTCCTCGGGAGCGATCCCGGGGCCGTCGTCGTCGACGTTGAGCACGACGTCGTCGCCTTCGACGCGCAGTGCCACCACGACGGTGGTGCTCGCATGGCGGGCCGCGTTGTCGAGCAGGTTCCGAACCACTCGCGCGAGCTGGTCGCGGCTGCCGCGCACTCGGCCCGCGGAGACCTGCTCGGTCCGGACCTCCACGTTCCGCACCCGTATTGCCTCCTCGAGTACCGCGTCGTCGAGGTCCACCTCGGTCGCCGCCGGCGGGGGCATGCCCTCGTCGTCGCGGGCGAGGAGGAGCAGGTCGTCGACGATCCGGCCGAGTCGCTCGTCCTCGTCGAGCATTCGGTGCACCACGCGCTCCCAGTCGGCCTGTTCGGGGTGGGCGAGCGCGACTTCGCCGGTGGCGCGGATTGTGGCGACGGGCGAGCGCAGCTCGTGGGAGGCGTCGGAGACGAAGCGGCGTTGGCGCGTCGATGCGCCCTCGAGTCGATCGAGCATCTGGTTCATCGTGTGGGCGAGTCGGTCGACCTCGTCACGCGACCCGGGCTCCGGTACGCGCCGATCGAGGCTGCTCGCGGTGATGCGTTCGACCTCGGCGCGGATGGCCTCGACCGGTCGCAGGGCACGGCCGGTGACCACCCAGGCGACGCCGCCGACCATGAGCACGAGCACTGGCATGACCAGCCACAGCGTGTGGCTCACGGCGTCGACCGAGCGCGCCACGTCGTCGAGCGTGCTCGTGGCGACGAGTACGACGGGTCGGCCCGTCGACGTCGTGACGCGCGTGTACGTGTACATCACGTCACCCTCGACGCGTCGCTCCGGCGCGCCCTGCACGCCGATCGGCGGCCGACGGAACAAGGGTGGGTCGTCGTCGGCGAAGCCGGGACTGCCGCCGATCACGTTGCCGTTCGCGTCGAGGACCTGCAGGTAGGTGACGCTGCTCACGCTCGGTCGGGGCAGGTTGCCGAGCCGCACGCCGGCACGCACCTGACGCTCGTACTCGGCGAGCGTGCGCTCGCCCTCGTTGCGGACCTCGTCGCGCAGCGACGTGTTGACGGTGCGGACCATCACCAAGGAGGTGAGGCCGACCGCGATCGCGAACACGAGTGCCGCCGCCACGCTGATGCGGACCCGCACCGACGCCCGGAGGGGCCGCGCCGCCTCCCTATGCATCGGGCAGGAGTCGGTAGCCGGCGCCGCGCACCGTCTGGATCGTCTGGAGGTCGAACGGCGTGTCGATCTTCTTGCGGAGGTAGCCCACGTACACCTCGACGATGTTGGGGTCCCCCGCGAAGTCGGGCCCCCACACCTCGTCGATGAGGTCGCGCTTGGAGACCACCGCGTCGGAGCGGCGCATGAGGAGCTCGAGCAGCGCGAACTCCCGTGCGGTCAGGCTGATGGGCTCGTCATGCCGGGCGCAGGCCCGGGTGGCCGGGTCGAGCGTGAGCGATCCGACCTCCAGCACCGCGGGCCGGGGGGTCGCGCCACGCCGGAGCAGTGCGCGCAGGCGTGCCACCAGCACGAGGAACGAGAACGGCTTCGAGAGGAAGTCGTCTGCACCGGTGTCGAGTGCCTCGGCCTCGTCCTCCTCGCCGTCCTTGGCGGTGAGCATGAGGATGGGGGTCCACACGTCGTCGGCGCGCAGGGTCCGGCACACCTTGTAGCCGTTCATCCCGGGCAGCAGGATGTCGAGCACGATCGCGGCATAGCTGTTCTCTCGCGCGCGCCAGAGTCCGTCGAGGCCGTCGTGCACCACGTCGACGTCGAATCCCTCGGCCTGCAGCCCTTCGGCGATCGTGGCCGCGAGCTGCTGCTCGTCCTCCACGACGAGTACGCGCATCCGGAGATGTTCCCACGACGGCCGCACCCACCCCGGTGCATCCTGAGGTCGCTCTCAGGACCTACACTGAGCGACTGCAGGGAGTCGGCGTACCCCGCAGGGTTCGCGGGGAGCCGAGGAACCACTCGGCGAACCACTCGGCGAACCACTCGGCGTGACGTCCGGCACCTGCGGGTCAACCTCACGCACGGTGTGCCCGGCCGACCGGCCGGTCTCGGGAGCAGGGGGGCGACCCCTCCGCAACCGACGACCAGGAAGTCGACTACACCGATGACCATCTCCTTCCGGGAGCTCGGCGTGTCCGCCGAGCTCACCGACGCTCTCGCTGACGCCGGGATCTCCGAGCCGTTTGCGATCCAGGCCCTCACGATCGCCGATGCCCTCGCCGGCTGCGACGTACTGGGCAAGGCCAAGACCGGGTCGGGCAAGACGCTCGCGTTCGGCCTGCCGCTGCTCGACACGGTCACCAAGGCGAAGCCACGATCGCCCCACGGCCTCGTGCTCGTGCCCACCCGCGAGCTCGCCAATCAGGTGAAGGACGTGCTCGCCCCGCTCGGCAAGGTCAAAAGGCTCCGGGTACGCGCGTTCTACGGCGGCGTCGGGATGGACCCGCAGTTCGAGGCGCTCAAGAAGGGCGTCGACGTCGTGATCGGCACGCCGGGTCGGCTCATCGACCTCATGGAGCGCAAGGAGTTGTCGGTCGCCGACGTGCAGGTGCTCGTGCTCGACGAGGCCGACCGCATGGCCGACATGGGCTTCCTGCCGCAGGTGCAGAAGATTCTGCATCGCGTCACCGGCAAGCACCAGACGATGCTGTTCTCCGCGACGCTTGACCGCGGCGTCGACCGCCTGGTGGCGCGCTACCTCGAGGACCCGGTCTCCCACGAGGTCGAGTCGACCGAGGAGACCGTCGAGGAGATGCATCACCACTTCTTCATGGTCCATCAGATGGACAAGGTGAAGGTCGTGGCGTCGATCTCCCGAGGCGTCGATCGCACGCTCGTGTTCTGCCGCACCAAGCGCGGCGCCGACCGTCTCGTCGAGCAGCTGCGCCGCGAGCGGGTGCGCGCCGGCGCGATCCACGGCGACCTGCGTCAGGCCGCCCGCGAACGCGCGCTCGCCGACTTCGCCGACGGCAAGCTGCCGGTGCTCGTCGCCACCGACGTCGCGGCCCGTGGCATCCATGTCGACGCGGTCGACGTGGTCGTCCATTACGACCCGCCCGAGGACCACAAGGCCTACCTGCACCGTTCCGGTCGCACGGCTCGGGCGGGTGAGGCGGGGGTGGCCGTGATGCTGACCCTGTGGAACCAGGAGAACGAGGCCCGGGTGATCCAGCGGCGCCTGCAGCTCGATCGCCCGATCGTCGAGGTGTTCTCCAACGACCCGCGCCTGGCCGACCTCCGCACCTGGGACACGGCCGCGGAGTCGGTGGCCTGAGCGCGACTGCGCTCAGCGGCCTTCGAAGCTCGGGGGTCGCTTCTCCAGGAAGCTCATGAGGCCTTCCTGGAAGTCCTGGGTCGCCATCAGCTGCATGAGCTGGAGCAGGACGTGCTCCGAGTGGGAGCGGAAGTCCTCGTTCATACCCGCCCGGAAGAGGCGCTTCATCGCCTGCACCGCGAGCGGAGCGTTGGCCGCGATCTCGCCGGCCCAGTCGCGCGCCGTGTCCATCAGCGCGTCGTCGGGGACGACCTCGTTGACGATCCCGAGCTCGCACGCTTCCGCCGCCGACAGGTCGCGGCCGAGGTAGGCGATCTGCGCTGCCTTTGCCCAGCCCACGAGCCGGGGCAGGTACCAGGTGCCGCCCGACTCGGGCACGATCGCCCGCTTCGCGAACCCGGGCAGGATGCGCACAGACTCGGCGGCGAGCCGCAGATCGCAACCCAGCGCGAGGTCGACTCCGTATCCAGCAGCGGCACCGTTGAGCACCGCGATGACCGGCGTGTCCATCTCGTAGAGGGTCACGGTGGGCAGATCCGAGGTACGGGCCATGCCACCGCCCCCGCCGGGGCTTACCTGCCCGCTACCACCGATGCCGGTGCCCGCGACCGCGTCCTTGATGTCGAGTCCCGAGCAGAACCCGGCACCGGCCCCGGTGAGCAGTGCGACCCGCACGTCGGCGTCGCGCTCCACGCGCTCGATCGCTGCGCCCAGCTCGCGCAGCATGCGAACCGAGATCGCGTTGCGCCGGTGCGGCCGGTTGAGCGTGATCGTCGCGACGTGGCCGTCGACGTCGTAGATCACCTCGGGTACGTCGTTCATCGAGATCCTTCCTGGGTGCCGGAGTGCTCAGTGGGTCCGGCCGGCAGGCAGGCGCTCGCGCCTGGACGGGTGGCGGTTCGTGGTCGGCATGGGCCGGATCGGGGCGATCGGCTCGTCGTACTCGACGATGTCGATCATGCGCCGGCGGCGGGCCTCGGCGAGCGCGCGCTGGCGGGCCAGGCGGCGGCGTCGTTGACGCCGCACCGCGCGGCGCCGCAGGAGGAACAAGGTGCCGAGCACGAGCACGAAGGCGATCGCGAGGTTGCGGAGGCTGAGCCGGCCTCCGAGCGGCGCGCCCGGCGTGCCGGAGGCGGTCGTCGCCGCGACGGGTTCCGCAGCGCGTCCCGCTTCTGTCCGGTGGGCGTCGGCAGGCGCCTCGGGTGCAGCTGCCGACCCCGCGGGCGCGCCCGACGCTACGGCCCGGGGTTCTGCGGCCACGACGGGGGTGGCGCCGGTGCCGGTGCCGAGGGCCGGCGGCAGGCCTGTGAACGCGGCGATGCGGGCGTCGGCCGTGGAGATGCGGACCGCGGGCAGGACGGCGCCCGAAGTGGATGCGCTCGCGGGGGTCGCGAAGCCCTGGTCGAGGAGGTAGCCGGCCCAGCCGGTGTCGTCCCACGTTCCCATCACGACCGCCACCAACGTGCGCCCGTCACGGGTGGCGGAGGTGACCAGCGTGCGGCCCGCGGCGCTGGTGTAGCCGGTCTTCATCCCGGTCGCGCCCGGGTACGTCGTGAGGAAGCCCCTGTTGTGGTTGACCAGCTGCCGGCCGACCCCGTTCGGGTCGGTGAACTCGTAGGTGACGGTGGCCACGGTCGAAGCGATCTGTGGCACTGCGAGCGCGTTGCGGGCCGTGATCGCGAGGTCGTACGCGCTCGTGCGGCTGCCGCCGCCGAACGACAAGCGGTCGTCGAGGCCGGACGGGTCGCGGAAGGTCGTGTCCTGCATGCCGAGTCGCTCCGCCGTGGCCTGAGCGTCGACGGCGAAGGACTCGACGCTGCCCGAGGTGCGCTCGGCGAGCGCGTACGCGGCGTCGTTCGCCGACACGATGAGCAGCGAGTGCAGGGCGTGGTCGAGCGGCCACACGCTGCCCTCGGTCATCGAGATCTTCATCGCCGGCTGCGCCGCGGCGCGCGCACTGACCCGGACGGTGCTGGAGAGCGGGAGCCGCTCGAGCACGGCCAACGCGGTGAGGAGCTTGATGGTGCTCGCCGGGAGCTGGGCCTGGTGCTCGTTCTTCGCCGCCAGCACCGCGCCCGTGCCCGCGTCGACGACCACGTACGACGCGGGTTCCTGGGTCGTGGGCGGCGCCGCGCCCGCGGGCGCGGCGGGCAGCGTGAGCGCGGCGCCGCCCAGGACGAGGGCGGCGAGGCATCGGACGCGCCCCATGACGCCCGATCGGTTCGACGGCATCCCCCTCAGAGTAGGGGGATCGGTGGGGGGAGGCGATGATCAGGCCGGAATCGGTCCGCTCGGCGGGCGGGTCGCGTGCCACGATGGGCCCGTGACCTCCGGAGGCCGTGTCTCGCGCCGCATAGCGGCCATCACCGAGTCGGCGACGCTCGCCGTCGACGCCA
Organism: Actinomycetota bacterium; assembly: GCA_016870395.1. GTDB lineage: Bacteria > Actinomycetota > Acidimicrobiia > IMCC26256 > JAENVU01 > SHUZ01. The sequence goes on from VGBT01000016.1 coordinate 20,384, forward strand.
AGGCGAAGGCCCTCCAGGCGGCCGGCGAGCCCGTGATCGGCTTCGGGGCGGGCGAGCCCGACTTCCCGACACCGGTCCATGTCGTCGAGGCCGCGGTCAAGGCGTGCTACGACCCCGCCAACCACCGCTACTCGCCGACCGCTGGTCTCGCCGACCTGCGCGAGGCGATCGCCGCCAAGACCCGGCGCGACTCGGGCTACGTGTGCGAACCCGCGCAGGTGCTCGTCACCAACGGCGGCAAGCACGCGGTGTACAACACGTTCCAGACGCTGCTCGACGAGGGTGACGAGGTGCTCGTCCCCGCGCCTTACTGGACCACCTATCCCGAGGCGATCGCGCTCGCGGGCGGTCGCCCGATCGTGTTGCCCACCACGGCCGCGGCCGGCTTCCGGGTCACCGTCGAGCAGCTAGCGGCGGCGTGCACCCCTCGTACCAAGGCGCTGCTGTTCGTGTCGCCGTCGAACCCGACCGGTGCGGTGTACCCGCCGGTGGCGGTCGAGGCGATCGGCAGGTGGGCCGTCGAACAGGGCATCTGGGTCGTCACCGACGAGATCTACGAGCACCTGACCTTCGGCGACCACCGGTTCACCTCGATGCCGACGCTCGTCCCCGAGCTGGCCGACACCTGTGTCGTGCTCAACGGGGTCGCGAAGACCTACGCGATGACGGGGTGGCGGGTCGGCTGGATGATCGGCCCGCGCGACGTGATCACCGCGGCGACGAACCTGCAGTCGCACTCCACTTCCAACGTCGCCAACGTCGCGCAACGAGCGGCGCTCGCGGCCGTGTCGGGCGATCTCGGCGCGGTGGCGGAGATGCGCGCCGCCTTCGAGCGGCGTGGACGCACGATGCACCGGATGCTCTCCGCGATCCCGGGTGTGGAGTGCATCGAGCCGGAAGGCGCCTTCTACTGCTTCCCGAGCTTCGAGGGCGTCCTCGGTCGGGAGCTCGGTGGCCGGCGGGTCGAGACGTCGGTCGGGCTCGCCGAAGTGCTGCTCGACGAAGCCAAGGTCGCGGTCGTGCCGGGCGAGGCGTTCGGCGCGCCCGGATACGCCCGGCTGAGCTTCGCCCTCGGCGACGACGACCTCGTCGAGGGGGTCGGTCGGATCGCGGACTTCCTGTCGTGACGCCGGCGCCGCGGCGCGTAGCCTCCCGCGCATGACCCAGCGTGTCCTCGTCGCCGAAGAGCTGGCCGAGCGCGGCCTTGGGTCCATGCGTACCGCGGGCCTCGACGTCGATGTGCAGCTCGGACTCTCGCCCGAGGCCCTGCGGGACGCAGTCCGTGGTGCCCACGCATTGATCATTCGGAGCGCGACGCAGGTCACGGCCGAGGTGCTCGCTGCCGGGACCGATCTCGTGGTGGTGGGCCGAGCGGGCATCGGGCTCGACAACGTCGACGTGGCCGCGGCCACCAAGCACGGCGTGATGGTGGTGAACGCGCCGCAGTCCAACGTGCTCTCGGCCGCCGAGCAGGCCGTCGCCCTCATGCTCGCCCAGGCGCGCAACATCCCCCAGGCCGATGCCGACCTGAAGGCCGGCCGCTGGAACCGCTCGCGCTGGGCCGGAGTGGAGCTGCACGCCAAGACGCTCGGGGTGGTCGGGCTCGGGCGGGTCGGCGTGCTCGTGGCCCAGCGGTGCCTCGCGTTCGGGATGCGGCTCCTCGCCTACGACCCGTACGTGAGCGCGGAGCGCGCTCGACAGCTGGGCGTGGAGCTGGTGCCGAGCGTCGAGGCGCTGATCGCCCAGGTCGACTTCCTCACGATCCACCTGCCCAAGACTCCCGAGACGATCGGGTTGTTCGGGCCCGACGTGCTCGCAGAGGCCAAGCCCGGTCTTCGGATCGTCAACACCGCGCGCGGCGGGATCATCGACGAGGCCGCCCTCGCGGCGGCCATCGCCGACGGTCGCATCGCGGGTGCGGCGATCGACGTGTTTGCCACCGAGCCGGCCACCGAGTCGCCGCTCTTTGCATTGGAGAGCGTCGTGGTCACGCCACACCTCGGCGCGTCCACGGTGGAAGCCCAGGACAAGGCGGGCCAGACGATCGCCGAGCAGGTCGTGCTCGCGCTGCGCGGGGAGTTCGTGCCGCTCGCGGTGAACCTCGCGGCCACCGAGGCCAACGCGACGGTCCAGCCATTCCTGCCGCTGGCAGAGCGGCTCGGGCGGCTGTTCACGGCCCTTGCCAGCGGTACCCCCGAGATGCTCGAGGTCGGCTTCGAAGGCCAGATCGCCGACTACGACTGCAAGGTGCTCACGCTCGGGGTGCTCAAGGGCGTGCTCGCACCCGTCGTCGACGAGCCGGTGAGCTTCGTCAATGCCCCCCAGCTCGCCGAAGAGCGGGGTCTGACGGTGCGGGAGACGAAGCTCGGCACCGCCCGCGACTACGTGAACCTCGTCGAGCTGCGCGGTCACGCCGCCGGTCGCGAGACACAGGTCGCGGGGACCCTCTACGGCAAGCAGGCCGCCCCTCGTATCGTCGCGATCGACGACCACATCGTCGACGTCCCGCCCTCTGCGCACATGCTCGTCGTGCGCAACGCCGACGTGCCCGGGATGATCGGCAGGGTCGGCACGATCGTCGGCGACGCCGGGATCAACGTCGACGACATGGACGTCGGCAAGACGGCCCAGGGCGAGGCCGCGCTCATGGTGCTCTCCACCACGGCTCCCGTGCCGGCCGACGTGGTCGCGGCGCTGCGCGCCGTCGACGGCATCGTCGACGCCCGCGCGATCGAATTGGGCTAACTGACGGTTCGGGCGAGGATCCCGAGGGTGGCTCGCAGCGCCCCTTCGGAGATCACCGGGAAGATCCCGGCCTCCCGCCATGTGGGGTCGATGTTCGACCAGTCGTAGTAGCTCGTCACGAGGGTGCCGCCGTCGGCGGGCTCGAGCCGGTACCCGTACACGTGCCCGAGCTGCGGCTTGATCTGGCCGAGGATCGTCCAGGCGATCTCCCGATCGGGTTCGAAGGTCTCGATCGTCACCGTCACGTCGTACTTGCCGAGTGGGTAGTCGTTGAGCGCCTCCCGGTCCATGTGCACCACGAAGCTGTCGCCGATCTTGGTGACGGGCTCGCCGGTGGCGTCCATGAGCATCCCCGAGCTGTCGATCGCCACATGGCCCTGCGGGTCGCAGAGCAGGGTGAAGATCGCCGCCGGGTCGGCCGGGATGGTGCGCTGGACTTCGATCCGCTCATCGCTCATGGATGGTTCCTCTCGTCGGGTTCAGCCCGTGCTTCGTTCCCGCAGCAGGTCGCGGATCTCCGTGAGCACCTCGAGCTCGGTGGGGTCCGCCTCCTTCTCTTCGCGACTGCGGAGGCTGCGTAGCCGCTCGTACGCCTTCACGATCACGAAGAGCGTCGCGGCGATGATCGCGAAGTTGAAGACCTGCGTGATGAACGCGCCGTAGCGGATCACCGCGTCGTTCAACGTGAGCGTGAGGTCGGCGAAGCTCGTCTTGCCCAGCACGATGCCGACGATCGGCATCAGCAGGTCGTTCACCAGGCTGTCGACCAGCGTCTTGAACGCGAGGCCGATGATGAAGGCGACGGCCACCGAGACCAGGTCGCCCTGCATCACGAAATGCTTGAACTCGTCCCAGAACTTCTTCATCTGTCTTCCTTTCTCGGGGGATCGCGTTGTACCTTTGGGGAAGCGGCAGGGAGACGGCGCAAATGGGTGGCGTGGAGCGTCAGCGCTTGGCCGGTCGCAGGCCGTCGGCCTCGGCGGCGGTGCCGTCGAGGTAGCAGCGATCGGCGCGGGTGCGGTCGTAGCTCCCGCCACCGGGAACGTGGAAGATGCCGGAGCCGAGCTTGGCCTTCACCGGGTGCGAGGCCGGGCAGGCGCCGTCGGTCGCCTCGACCCACCGGGCGATCCCGCCGCTCTCGCCGTCGAGCTCGGGCTCGCCCTCGAGCTCGACGGCGGGTGGGATCTCGACGTGGTGCTCGGGAACACCTGGCACCGGGCGCGGCAGCGCGGGGAACGGCTGGGGCTCGAAGGTGAGTCCACCGGTATCAGGCGCGCGGGCGGCGAGGAACCGCCACGCCGCGTAGGCCGCCCCGGCCAGCAGCCCGAACGCCATCCCCCGTCGCAAGAGCCTGCGCACGCCCGGCATTCTCGCACGCCGCGGATCAAAACGCGTTGACCGCGCGTCGAGAACCTGTCAGACTGACGGGTCCATGACTGCAATGCCGCGCATCCAGAGCCTGCTCCTTACCTAGAGGCGAGCACACATACGTGCTCGCCGCACCCTCTCGTGCCTCCGGGCCGGGAGGGTTTTTTGTTGCCCTGATGCCCGACCCGAGAGGAACCCCATGGACAGGGTGCTCATCTTCGACACCACGCTGCGGGACGGCGAACAGTCGCCCGGCATCTCGCTCGACGTGGGCGAGAAGCTCGAGATTGCCGAGCAGCTGTCGCGTCTCGGGGTCGACGTCATCGAGGCGGGGTTCCCGATCGCGAGCGACGGCGACTTCGAGGCGGTCGAGGCGATCGCGAAGTCGGTGCGGGGTCCGGTGATCGCGGGGCTGTCGCGCACCGGGTTCAAGGACGTCGACCGCGCTTGGGAGGCAATCCGCCACGCCGAGCGCAACCGGATCCACGTCTTCATCGCGACGTCCGAGATCCACATGCGCAAGAAGCTGCGGATGACCCCCGACCAGGTCAAGGCCGAGGCCGGTGCCGGAGTGGCGAGGGCGCGGTCCTACACCGACGACGTCGAGTTCTCCCCGGAGGACGGCTTCCGCTCGGATCCCGACTTCATGTGCGAGGTGTGCCAGGTCGCGGTCGACAACGGCGCGGCCACGCTGAACATCCCCGACACCGTCGGCTTCGGGCTGCCCGAGGACTATGGGAAACTCATCGCCTACGTGTTCGACACGGTCACGGGTGACTACGTGGTGTCGACCCACTGTCACGACGACCTCGGGCTTGCCGTCGCCAACTCGCTCGCCGGGGTGACGAACGGCGCACGACAGGTCGAATGCGCGATCAACGGTCTGGGTGAGCGCGCGGGCAACGCCGCGCTCGAGGAGGTCGTGATGGCGATCAAGACCAGGAGCGACTACTTCGCGGGCGTCGACACCGGGATCCGCACCGAGGAGCTCGCGCGCACTTCGCGGATGGTGTCGCGTCTCACCGGGTACCCGGTGCAGTTCAACAAGGCCATCGTTGGCCGCAACGCGTTCGCGCACGAGGCGGGCATCCATCAGCACGGTGTCCTGGAGGACCGTGAGACCTACGAGATCATCGACGCCGGCCTCGTGGGGCAGGAGGCGGCCCAGATCGTGCTCGGCAAGCACTCCGGCCGCCACGCCTTCTCCGACTCGCTCGACAAGCTGGGTCTGCACCTCCAGGGCGACGCGCTGAACCAGGCCTTTGTCCGGTTCAAGGAGCTGGCCGACCGCAAGGTCCAGATCAACGAGGCCGATCTCGAGGCGATCGTCGCCGCGGAGCTCGGCCTCGGCATCGTGCACAAGTTCGCGATGGTGAGCCTCGACTTGGAGGGCGGCACCCAGCGCACCCCCCACGCGTACGTCACGCTCACCGACGGTGCCGAGAAGATCGAGGCCGACGGCGAGGGCAACGGGATGATCGACGCCGCGATCGCCGCGATCGCCGCCGCGACCGGGGTGACCGGCGAGCTCACCGAGTTCCACGTCTCGTCGGTGACCCGCGGCGGGGACGCCCTGGGCGACGTCGTGCTCCAGCTCGACGCCAACGGCGTGCGGGCCGGGGGACGCGGGGTCGCCACCGACGTCGTGGAGGCGTCCGCGCGTGCGTACCTCGCGGCGGTGAACAAGGTGGTGCGGCTGCGCGAGCGGCCCGAGGTACGCGAGCGCGCGGTCGGGCCGTGAGCAGCGACGCTGCGGCTCGTGTGAACCTCTGGGTGAACCCGGAGCACGCGCGCCGGTACCTCGGGGAGCGGGCGACGATCCCGCACCAGGTCGAGGCGATGGCGGCGCTTGCCGAGTTCGTCCCCGGGTCGGTCAAACGCGCGCTGGACCTCGGCACCGGTGACGGCATCGCCATGGCGCTCGTGCTCGACCTCCGTCCTGGTGCGACCGGCGTCGCGGCCGACTTCTCCGAGGAGATGCTCGGCCGCGCCCGGTCCCGGTTCGCGGGCGCGCCAGTCGAAGTCGTGCGCCACGATCTCGACGAGCCGCTACCGGAGGCGTGGGGCGAGTTCGACCTGGTGCTGAGCAGCTTCGCGATCCACCACGTCCCGCACGAGCGCAAGGCCGCGCTCGCCGGCGAGGTCTTCGAGCGGCTCTTGCCCGGGGGGACGTTCCTCAACCTCGAGCACGTGGCGTCGCCGAGCGAGCGGCTCCACGACGAGTTCCTCGCGTCGATGGGCCGGACGCCGGTCGACGACGACCCGTCCAACATCCTCGCCCCCGTCGAGGCTCAGCTCGAGTGGCTGCGGAGCGCGGGATTCACCGACGTCGACTGCCACTGGAAGTGGCGCGAGCTAGCGCTCCTGGCGGGCCGAAGCCCGATCTGAGCGGTTGCGACGACGCCTGCCGCTCGGTCGGCTCGGGCCGGTGCTCAGGGTGTGAACATCCTCGGCCCGGACCGCTCAGCGAATGCCAGTCGCTTCAGGTTTCCTGGCCGGCTGCCGATCCCACCCCCGGACCGCACACGGACCGCGCCGCTGGGAGGCAGCCATGACCTGTCACGAGTTCCTCACGTACCTCTTCGACCGAGAGCAGACCAAGGAGCTCGCCGTAGAGCTCGCTTTCGCGATCGACGAGGCGCTCCTCGCACAACGCCGCCAGCTCGCGATTCCCGCGTAGCGATCTCCTTCCGCTGTCGCCGGGTGGCACGATCTGGCTCGTGGATGTGACCACAACCGTCGCGCTGCCGGGCTGGTACCGCGACCCGTGGGGTGTCGCCTGGTGGCGCTGGTGGGACGGCGCCGTGTGGACCGGGTACACGGAATCGTGGTTCGTGGCGCCTCGTCCCGCGCCGGCACATGTTCCGAAGCCGCCGATCCGTGCGGGCTGGACCGCGCTGCTCGGCATGGTGACCGGTCTCGGGTGCTCCATCGCCGCAGGCGCGATCCTGATCGTGGCCGGCGCCGACACGAATGGCGCGATCGTCCTGCTCGGCTCCACCGCGTGCCTGTGGGCTGGGCTGCTCGGCGCGTGCGTGATCGCCGTGCGCCGGAAGGGCACCGGGAGCCTGCGGGACCTCGGCCTCCTGCGGTTCCGTTGGGTCGATGCTGCGCTCGGGCTCGGCTTCGGTACCGCGCTGGTGTTCGTCGTGGGTGGGCTCGCCCAGGTCATTGAGGTGCTCGCACCCGAGATCCTCCCGCACGGGCGCGGCGAGCGCTCCGACCCCTTCACAAACGACAGTGGCTTCGCGATCGCGGTGATCGTGCTGATCGCGGTGGTCGGCGCCCCGTTCTTCGAGGAGCTCTTCTTCCGGGGGCTGGTGCAGGGCACGTTCGTGGCCAGCCGGGGGGTCGCGGTCGGCGTCGTGCTCCAGGCGATGCTGTTCGGCGTCGTCCACATGACCTTCGACGGCGGTTGGGGCAACGTCGGGGTCTTCCTGATGATCCTCGTCGTCGGGCTCGCGCTCGGCGTGATCCGGTTCGGGTTCAAGCGCCTCGGGCCCGGGATGTTCACGCACGCGACGTACAACGCGATCGTCGTCGCCGTCGCGTTCGCCACGTGGCGTTGATCGGTGGGCGTCGATCAGGGGGGTTGGTCAGGAAGCGGTGCTCGGGAGCCAGCCGGGTCGCGTGTGCTCGTAGGTGCTGATCTCGAGTGCGTGCTGCTCGGTGATCCCGATGTCGTCGAGGCCGTGCACGAGTCGGTGCCGGGTGTGCTCGTCGAGGGCGAACGACTCGTCGAGGCCGATCGCCGGTACCGCGACGCGCCGGTCGGCAACGTCGATCACGATCTCCGTGGAGGCGTCGTCTTCCACGGCCCGCATGATCCGCTCCACGACTCCCTGGTCGACCGTCACCGGCACCAGCCCCGTCTTCGTGGCGTTGTTGCGGAAGATGTCGGCGAAGCGCGACGAGATCACCGCGCGGAACCCGTAGTCCTGCAGCGCCCAGACGGCGTGCTCGCGCGACGAGCCGGTGCCGAAGTTGGGCCCGGTGACGAGGATCGTGGCCCCGTCGTAGCGTGAGACGTTGAGGACGAAGTCGGAACGCTCACGCCACTCGGAGAAGAGGCCTTCACCGAACCCGGTCCGTTCGACGCGCTTGAGCCAGTCGGACGGGATGATCTGGTCGGTGTCGACGTCGGAGCGGTCGAGCGGGACCCCACGGCCGACGATCTCGGTGACGGCTTCCATCAGTCCAGGTCCTCCGGGGTGGCGAAGCGGCCCGCGATCGCGGTTGCGGCCGCGACGGCGGGTGAGACGAGATGGGTACGGCCGCCCTTGCCTTGACGGCCCTCGAAGTTCCGGTTGCTGGTGCTCGCGCAGCGCTCGCCGGCCGTGAGCTTGTCGGGGTTCATCGCGAGGCACATCGAGCAGCCCGGCTCGCGCCAGTCGAACCCCGCGGCGCGAAAGACCCGGTCGAGCCCCTCGGCCTCGGCCTGCGCCTTGACCGCGAACGACCCGGGCACGACGAGCGTGCGGACACCGTCTCTCACCCGGCGGCCCTGCGCCACCGCCGCGGCGGCCCGGAGGTCCTCGATGCGCGAGTTGGTGCAGGAGCCGATGAACACGGTGTCGACGGCGATCTCGCGGATCGGCGTGCCGGCGGCGAGGCCCATGTACTGGAGCGCCCGCGTGGCCGACTCGCGTTGGCCGAGGTCGTCGAAGGAGTCGGGATCGGGGACGGCCGCGTCGATGGTGGTCACCTGACCGGGGTTGGTGCCCCACGTGACGCTCGGCCGGAGTGCCGCGGCTTCGAGCACGACCTCCCGGTCGAAGGTGGCGCCGTCGTCGGTGACGAGCGCGCGCCAGTCGTCGAGCGCCTGTTCCCACGCGGCGCCGGTGGGGGCGAAGGGCCGTCCCTCGAGGTAGGCGAACGTGGTGTCGTCGGGTGCGACGAGCCCGGCGCGCGCGCCGGCCTCGATCGACATGTTGCAGACCGTCATCCGTGCTTCCATCGAGAGGCCGAGGATCGCGGAGCCCCGGTACTCGATGACGGAGCCGATGCCACCGCCGGTGCCCAGTCGCCCGATGATCGCGAGCACCACGTCCTTCGCGGTGACGCCGGCGGGAAGGTCGCCGTCGACCGTGACCGCCATCGTCCCCGGGCGCTGCTGGGGGAGCGTCTGGGTGGCCAGGACGTGCTCGACCTCGCTCGTGCCGATGCCGAAGGCGAGCGCGCCGAGCGCCCCGTGGGTCGAGGTGTGGCTGTCGCCGCACACGATCGTCATCCCCGGCTGGGTGAGGCCCTGCTCGGGGCCGATCACGTGGACGATGCCCTGTCCGGGGTCGCCCATGCCGTAGCAGCGGATCCCGAGCTCGGCGCAGTTGGCGGCGAGCACCTCGATCTGACGGCGGGAGGTCGGGTCCTCGATGCCCCGCTCGAGCCCGGCGGTGGGGACGTTGTGGTCCATGGTCGCGACGGTCAGGTCGGGTCGGCGCACCCGGCGCCCGTTGAGCCGGAGGCCGTCGAACGCCTGCGGGGAGGTGACCTCGTGGACGAGGTGCAGGTCGATGTAGAGCAGGTCGGGTTCGCCCGCGGCTCGATGGACGACGTGGCGCTCCCAGATCTTCTCGCTGAGGGTCTGGCGCATCGTGGGGATCTCCGGGACATCGGCTCGGGGCGTGAGGTGGAGGGCTCAGGATACGAGAGCGGGCCTCGCTCCCTCGACGGGAACGGCCGGATGGCGCGGCAGCGATGGTTCACGTCGGCGTAACAATCCCGAAATCTGGCCGCCGTACGGTGCCCGTCATGGCCGTCGTCCTGGTGCGTTGGCCGGAGCAGGCCGAGCGACTGGGCCCCTTGCGGCAAGCCTTGACCCCCCGTCTGCTGCTGGTCGCACCCGACGTCTTGGCGCCCGCACCGGTCGACCCGCTCGAGGACTGGGTGCGCCTCCCCGCCGCCGACGGCGACGTGCGCGCCCGGCTCGCGACCCTCGAGGCCCGTGCCGCCGCCGCCTCACCGCTGCCCACGATCGACGACGACGGGATCCTGCGCTTCCGCGACGGCTGGGTTCCGCTCTCGCCGGTGGAGCGCGGGCTCGCGCAGGCCCTCGTCGAGCGGTACGGCGCGGTGGTCGGGCGGGAGGTGCTGTCACGCCGGGCATGGCCGTGCGGCGCGCCCACCCGGAACGCGCTGGACGTGCACATCCTGCGACTGCGACGCCGGATCGCGACCGTCGGGCTCGAGGTCCGCACGGTGCGATCGCGGGGCTACCTCCTCCAGGTCGCGACGGTCGCCGTCGACCTGGCTCGCTGAGCGCTCGTGCCAGTGAGCGTCAGCGAGATCCTCCTCGACATCCTGATCGTCCTCGTGGCCGCAAAGCTCGCGGCCGAGGTCGCCGAGCGCCTCGGTGTCCCCGCGGTCGTCGGCGAGATCACGGCCGGGGTGTTGATCGGCCCCTCGGTGCTCGGCATGGTGGGCTCCACCGAGGTGCTCGAGGTTCTCGGTGAGCTCGGGGTGATCCTGCTGCTCCTCCAGGTCGGCCTGGAGATGGACGTGCGCGACCTGGCTGCCGTCGGTCGTGCCTCGATGACCGTGGCGGTGATCGGCGTCGTGCTGCCGATGGCCGGCGGGATCGGAGTCGCCGTCGCGTTCGGCGAGTCCTCCGACGTCGCGCTGTTCGTCGGAGCGGCCCTCGCGGCGACGAGCGTGGGAATCACCGCGCGGGTCTTCAGTGACCTGCGCGCGCTGTCGTCGGTGGAGGCCCGCACCGTGCTCGGCGCCGCGGTGGCCGACGACGTGCTCGGGCTCGTGATCCTCACCGTCGTCGTGCGCATCGCCACAGAGGGCGGTGTGTCGCTGCTCACCGTTCTGGGCATCGTCGGCGTCGCGGTCGGCTTCCTCGTGGTCACGGTCGCGCTCGGCGGCCGGATCGCGCCGCCGTTGTTCGAGTTCGTGCAACGAAACGCGCGCTCGGCCGGCACCTTGGTCGCGCTCGCCTTGGCGTTCACACTCGCGTTCGCGCAGCTGGCCGAGGCCGCGAAGCTGGCTCCGATCGTCGGTGCGTTCGTCGCGGGACTCGCGCTCTCGCGCAGCGACCAACGGGAACGCATCGAGCGCGAGCTCGCACCGGTCGGTCACCTCTTCATCCCTGTGTTCTTCCTCGGCATCGGGATCGCGGTCGACGTCGGGTCGTTCGTCGACGGCGAGGTGCTCGCCGTCGCGGGCGCGCTCCTCGTGGTCGCGGTGATCGGCAAGCTCGTGGCCGGGACAGGAGCGATCGGGGCCCCGGGCGATCGGTGGGTCATCGGGCTCGGGATGCTGCCCCGGGGCGAGGTCGGGCTCATCTTCGCGACGATCGGGCTGCAGCGCGGGGTGCTCGACGACTCCCTCTATGCCGCGCTCCTGCTCGTGGTCCTCGCCACGACGCTCATGACCCCGTCGCTGCTGCGGCGCCGGATGGCCCGGGTGCGTGGCGCGGCCGCGCCGGTGGTTGCCGAGCCCATGCCCGAAGCCGGGTGGTTGTGGGTCGACGACGGCGTGGTGGACCTCGTTGCCGAGCCGCCCGACCATGCCTTGCTGACGATCGCGCTCCAGGCCGCGGGCGCGATCACGGTGGGGGCGCGCCCGGGCCGCAGGCTGCTGGACCGGCTCGGCGCCATCGGCCAGGAGATGCCCCGCTGGGACCCGGCCGCCACCGACCGGCTCTTCGAGGTCCTGGCCCGAGGCAACGAGCGCACGTGGCGCTTCCTCGAGACGACCGGTGTGCTCGAGCGGTCGCTTCCCGAGCTCGCGACGGCGGTCGAGCGGCGGCGGGCGGACCCGTACGTGCTCGACCCGAACCACGTGCTGCGCTTCGAGCTCGTGGATCGTGTCTGGGAGCTCGTCGCACGCGACGCCCGCGCGCGCGCGGCCCACGAGCACCTGTCGCATCCCGAGCGGTTGCTGCTCGCCGCGCTGGTGCTCGACGCCGCGGGCGACGGCGAGGACGCGGTGCCGCTGGCCCGCCGGCTGGTGCAGCGCCTCGACCTCGGCGCCGCGGTCGAGCAGGAGGTGGCTGCGCTCGTCGGCAACGCGGCGCTCCTGCGCGCGGCCGCCGGTCGCATCGACGGGTTGACGGAGGAGTCCGTTCTCCAGCTCGCCGCGCACCTGGAACGCACCGAGCTCGCCTGGGGCCTGTACCTCGTCGCCTTGGCTCTCGGTGACCTCGACACTGCCGGGCGGCACCGGCTGGACGAGCTCACCGACCTGGTGGTCGCGACGCTCGAGCAGCCCACCCTCACCGGCCGTGACGCGCGCAACCTGGTGGAGCGGCGGCGCTCCGAGGCGATCCGGCTCGCTCGGGACGACGAACACGTGATCGACCGGATCATGCACGCCCCGCGCGCCTACGTGCTCACCCAGGACGCACCTGACATCGCGCGGCATGCCGCGCTCGTCGAGCCGCTCCCGCGACGCGGTCAGGTGCGCGTCGGGGTCCACGACGGTCCCGACGGCCGCGTCGTGGTCGACGTGGTCAGTCGGGACCGCCCCGGACTGCTCGCCACGGTCACCGGAGTGCTCGTGCGCGAAGGTCTCGAGGTAAACGACGCGCTGGTCGCGACATGGGGCGACGGCGGCGCGCTCGAGAGCTTCGTCGTCCGCGTCGCGGCCGGCACCGAGCCATCCGACGCGGACCGCCTCGCGACTGCAGTCGAGCATGCCCTCGGTACGCCGCTCGGGGCCCCGGAGAACCCCGAGGCGGAGGTGCGCTTCGACGACGCCGGGTCGCCCTGGTACACGGTCTGCGAGGTGCGCAGCCCGGACCGGCCCGGCCTGCTGCACCAGATCGCCGTGGGTCTCGCGGCCGCTGGGGCGAGCGTGCACTCCGCAAAGGTCGAGACCGTCGGCGGCGTCGCGGTCGACCGGTTCCACCTCACCGACGCGAACGGCGCCAAGCTCGGCGGCGAGCGGAAGGACGCGGTGCGCGCGGCGATCGTCGGTGGTGTCCGGTCCCGCCGTCGACTCCTCGGCCGCATCGCGGTGTGAGTGACGGCGTCGCGGCCCCGGCGGCTCAGCGCACCGGAAGGCGGACCGCGCGCCGCGCGGCGGAGAGCGTGGCCTCCACGGGGCCCGAGGTCTCGACCGTGGTGGCGCTCGGCCACGGATCGGCTCTTGCTGCCAACGCGCGCGCGATCTCCGGCGACGCGTCCGACGCGTCGGTGCCCGCGCGTGTGCGATCGGCGATCCGCGTCGCCATGACCGTCTCGGGTGCCTCGCAGCGCAGCTCGACGATGTCGGCCGCGGTCGCCTCCGCGAGCGCGGCCGCGTCGTCGCGCGCGGCGGCGGTACCCCACGATGCGTCGAGCACAACCGACTCGCCGCGGGCGAGCAGCATCCGGGCGCGGGCGAGCAGCTCCGCGTAGGTCGCGTCGGTCGTCCGCTCGGCGTAGATGCCCTCGCCGAGCGGCGTGGGCGCGTGCTCGGTGTGCGCGAGCCCGACGAGGTCCTCGGCGGCGAGCGTCGGCACATCGCGACGAGCGACGTCGGACAGGTGCGTGTCGGGTGCCGCGCGCGAGGTCCTCGACGCCGACCAGTCCGACGTAGTGCTCGGAGGCGACGACGGGGAACACGCGCTGCGCGCTGTAGTGGCGGACGTCGAGCGCGTCGTGCGCGCGGGAGCCGCCCGTGAGCGTGACGGGATCACGGAGCATGAGGTCGCTCACGCGAAGTCCCCGGAGGCGCACATGGACCACCGTGGCCGCCTCCTCGGCCGAGGCGCCGAAGTACACGAACACGCCGATGATCAGGAACCAGACATCGACGAAGACACCCATCGCCGCCATGACGATCGCGACTGCCCGGCCGAGCCCCGCGGCCTTGTGGGTCGCGGTCTCGAGGTCGTAACGGCGCTCGAGAACCGAGCGGAACACACCACCTCCGTCCATCGGGAACGCGGGGAGCAGGTCGAACCCCGCGAGCACGAGGTTCACCCACGCGAGGCGGGCGACCAGCGGCCCGTCGAAGAGCCGTACGGGCAGGAGCGGGATCCCGGCGGCCACCGCCACGAGCGCGGTGACGACCGCGAGCGCCAGGCTCGCCATCGGGCCCACGATGGCGATCGCGAGCTCGTCGCAAGGGTCTTCGGGGAGATGTTCGAGTCCTGAGACGCCACCGATCGGCAGGAGCAGGATCTCGCGCACGTCGGCACCCCGACGCCGCGCGACCACGCTGTGGGCCAGCTCGTGGGCGACGACCGACCCGAAGACACCGACGATCTAGCGCATTCCCGAGGCAAGGCCCGGGCCTTCCGGTGTCGAGGCCGCCAGCCCGACGATCAAGACGATCAGCAGGAAGCTCGCGTGTACGCGGATCTCGATGCCGAGGACCCGTCCGAGGGGCATCGACCAGCGGCGGCTGCCCCCCGCTCACCCTCGGCTGCCATGCACCCGACCTACGGCGACGGCGGCGATCCGCCCAGAGGCCAAAGGGCCTCGGTGCGGGCTGTACGCGTGACCCCCGCCCCTGGGCGGTGATCGCAGACCTCGCGATCCTGAGGATGAGTCCTCCGACGACGCCGAGGGAAGACCAGGAAGGGAGACCGGATGAGCTTCGCGGAAGAACCTCAGGTCACGGTCTCGACTCAGGGGGAAGTGAACGCCGACGAGCGCGCGTACGCGGAGGAGAAGTTCGCCCATGTCATGAAGTTGGCGCCGGGGCCGGTGCTCCACGCGCAGCTGCGGCTCGCGATGGAGCCAGACCCGGCGCGCGAGCGCCCGGCCGTCGTGAAGGGTTCGCTCGACGTCGACGGGCGTTCGGTGCGCGCCCACGTCGCCGCGGCATCGATGCGCGAAGCAATCGACGCCTTCGAGGCGAGGTTGCGTGACCGACTCGTGCATCTCGGGGAGCGGCCCCAATCGCGCGAGCGGCGCCATCGGGACTCCGGGCCCGGCAAGTGGCGCCACGGTGATGCGCCGACGCCGCATCCCGAGTACTCCGACCGTCCCGTCGACGGGCGCGAGATCGTCCGCCGCAAGCAGCTGGCCCCGGGCCCCGAGACCCCCGACGAGGCCGTGTTCGACATGGAGACGCTCGACCACGACTGGTTCCTGTTCACGAACGCGAGCAGCGGCGAGGACAGCGTCGTGCATCGGGTGCCGGGTGGGTTCGCGATCGTGGCCCCGAACCCGGATCCGGCGGAGCTCGAGCGGTGCGCGGCACCGATCACCGTCAGCCCGCTCGTCCCGGCCCGACTCGGTGTGGACCAGGCCATCGAAGTGCTCGACCTCGCGGCCGAGCCGTTCGTGTTCTTCCTCGACGAGCGAACCGGGCGCGGCTGTGTCGTCTACCGGCGCTACGACGGCCACTACGGCCTCGTGGCCGCGGCCGAGTAGGGGAGGGGCGCTCCTGCTTACTCGACGGGCCGGATGTCGACGATCTCCACGGTCAGGGCCTGCTTGCGGGGCGTCTCGTAGCTGGCGGTCTCGCCCACCTTCTTGCCCATGAGCGCCTGGCCGAGCGGTGACGACGTGGAGAGCACGTCGTGGGTGTCGTGCCGCTCCTCGATCGACCCGATGAGGTACTCGGTCGGCTCGTCGTCACCTTCGATCACGATCTCGACGATCGTCCCGGGGCCGACGTGGTCTGCTGTCGGCGACTCGACGACCACGGCGTGCTTCAGTATGGCCTCGAGCTGGCGCACGCGCGCCTCGTTGAGGCCTTGCTCGTTCTTGGCCGCGTCGTAGTCGGCGTTCTCGGAGAGGTCGCCGAGCTCGCGGGCACGCTCGATCTTCTCCGAGATCTCGCGTCGATGTGGTCCCGACCGGTGCGCGAGCTCAACTTCGAGCCGGTCGTAGGCGGTCCGCGAGAGGTGGGGCTGGTCCATGAGGCGCCAGGCTAGGCAACGATGGTGACGATCGTGCTCACCGCTTCAGGAAGAACAGCTGCAGCTCGAGCTCGCCCTCGTCGGCGATCGACGCCACGCGAGGGGCGCTGGGCTTGGTCATGCCGTAGTCGGCGAGCGCGACCGGGAGGTGCCCGACGACCTGGATCGCCGTCCCGTCCCAACGGCCCTCGAGTGGGATCGTCACCTTCCGGGTCACCCCGTGGATCGTGAGGTCACCGGTCGCGTCGAAGGTGGTGGTCGTCCCCTTCGTCGGGGGCTCCGGCAACACGACCGGATCCGTCAGCTCGAACGTCGCCTCGGGGAACTTCGAGGTCTCCAGTCCCTGGTCCCGCAACGCGTTGGCCCGGAACGCCGGATCGCTCGTCAGCGCCGTGAGGTCGGCCTTCACCGTCGCGCTCGTGACGCGATCGCCGTCGATCTCGAGGCTTCCCTCGACGTCGGTCGTTCTGCCGGTTGCTGTGTTTGCGATCGCGCCGACGAACTCCTCGTCGATGCGGAAGCCGGCGAACGAGCCGGCCGTGTCGTTCGGCGTCACCACCCAGACGCCGCCCAGGGTGCCTCCCTCGGTGACCGGAGTCGGCTCGATCTCGGCACGAGGCTTGGCGCTGTCGCGCAGGAGGAACCACCAACCGGCCACGGCCGCCAGGCCGAGGACCACGATGCCTGCGATCAAAATCGTGAGGACGCCGCCGCGTTCGCGCTGGTGCATCGAGCCAGCCTCGCGCACCCGAGCCCGCCCGGCAGGTCACCTGTCGTTGTGGCGGGGTTTGACAGGGCCCCTGACCTGCTGCAATGCTGGCTGGTCCATGCGCTGTGCCGACGCCACCGCCACGACCGTCATCGTCATTCCGTAGGCGAACGCCGCCGCCGGCGTTCGCTCTCGACCGTCCACCTCGGTGGGCGGTTTTTTTGTGCAAGGGAGCACTCGTGACCCACCGGATCGGGATCATCGCCGGTGACGGCATCGGCCCCGAGGTCGTCGCCGAGGCTTGCAAGGTGATCGACGCCACGGGCGTCGCGTACGAGGCGGTTCCCTACGACCTCGGCGGTGCGCGCTACCTCCGCACGGGCGAGGTGCTCCCCGACGTGGTGCTCGACGAGCTGCGTGGCCTCGACGCGATCCTCCTGGGCGCCGTGGGCACCCCCGACGTCCCGCCCGGCGTCCTCGAGCGGGGGCTGCTGCTCCGGCTGCGCTTCGAGCTCGATCTCTACGTGAACCTGCGGCCGTTCCAGGCGCCGGCGAGCGCGCTCAACGGCGGTGTCGACATGGTGGTCGTGCGCGAGAACACCGAAGGCGCCTATGCGGGCGAGGGTGGCTTGCTGCGCAAGGGCACCCCGTCCGAGATAGCGACCCAGGGCTCGGTCAACACGCGCTTCGGCGTCGAGCGCTGCGTCCGCTTCGCGTTCGATCTCGCGGATTCGCGTGCGCGCAGGCACCTGACCCTGGTCCACAAGACGAACGTGCTCACGTTCGCCGGCGACCTCTGGCGGCGGACCTTCGACGCGGTCGCGGCCGAGCATCCCGACGTCACGACCGGCTACGACCATGTCGACGCCGCGTGCATCCACTTCGTGCAGCGGCCTGAGCGCTACGATGTGATCGTCACCGACAACCTCTTCGGCGACATCCTCACCGACCTGGGCGGCGCGATCGCGGGCGGCATCGGGCGGGCCGCGTCGGGCAACCTCAACCCGGCCCGGACGGGGCCGTCGCTGTTCGAGCCGGTGCACGGCTCGGCACCCGACATCGCGGGAACCGGGACCGCGGATCCCCGCGCGGCCATCATCTGCGCGGGGATGCTGCTCGAGTGCCTCGGCGAGTCAGAGGCCGCCGAGGGAGTAGCGAAGGCAGTCGCAGGCTCCGACGACGTCTCTGGCAGCACCGCCGAGGTCGGCACTCGCATCGCGGAAAGGGTGTGACGCAATGCCTATCGAGAAGACCGAGAAGATCTGGATGAACGGCGAGCTCGTCCCGTGGGACGAAGCGCGGATCCACGTCCTCACGCACACCCTCCACTACGGGATGGGCGTGTTCGAGGGCATCCGGGCCTACGAGACGGCCGCCGGGCCGGCCGTGTTCCGCCTCACCGACCACGTCGACCGGCTCCTCGAGTCGGCGAAGATCATGATGATGGAGATCCCGTACACGGCGGAGGAGATGGTCGAGGCGATCAAGCTCACGGTCCGCGAGACGGGGTTGCAATCCTGCTACATCCGGCCGATCGCGTACTACGGGTACGGCGAGATGGGGCTCAACACGCTGCCGTGCACCGTCGACGTCGCCATCGCGTGCTGGCCCTGGGGCGCCTACCTGGGTGACGACGCCCTCAGCAAGGGTGTGAGCATGAAGATCAGCTCCTGGGTCCGCCACGACCCGAACACGATGCCGCCGGCCGCGAAGACCACCGGGAACTACGTCAACTCTTCGCTCGCGAAGGTCGAGGCGCTGAAGTCGGGCTACGACGAGGCGATCATGCTCAACCCCCAGGGGTTCGTCAGCGAGTGCACCGGCGAGAACATCTTCTGCTGCCGCGACGACGTGCTCGTGATGCCGCCCCTCGCCGCAGGTGCGCTCGAGGGCATCACCCAGCACGCGGTGGCGACGATCGCGGTGGATCTCGGCTTCGAGGTGCGCCCCGACATGCTGACCCGAAGCGACCTCTACATCGCCGAGGAGATGTTCGTCTGCGGCACCGCCGCGGAGGTGAGCGCGGTCAACTCGGTCGACGACCGGCAGATTCCGTGCCCCGGCCCGAAGACCGTCGCGGTCGCCGACGAGTTCGCCAAGGCCGTCCGCGGCCAGACCGACCGATACAAGGACTGGGTCGAGCATGTCGGGTGAGGGAGGCCTCCCCGCGCGGGTCGAGGTCTACGACACGACGCTGCGCGACGGCGCGCAGCTCGAGGGTATCTCGCTGACCGTCGACGACAAGCTTCGCATCGCCGAGCAGCTCGACTGGCTCGGAGTCGACTACATCGAGGCCGGTTGGCCGGGAGCGAACCCGAAGGACGACGAGCTCTTCCGCCGGGCGGCGAAGGAACTCCAGCTCACGACGAGCCGGCTCGTCGCGTTCGGGATGACCCGCCGGGTGAAGGGCAAGGTCGATGCCGACGACACGCTCCGCCACCTCGTGGAGGCCGGCACGGACTCGGTCTGCATCGTCGGCAAGTGCTGGGACTACCACGTTACCGAGGCACTGGGCACGACGCTGGACGAAGGCGTGGCCATGGTGACCGACTCCGTCGAGTACCTCAAGGGCCTCGGGCGCGAAGTGCTCTTCGACGCCGAGCACTTCTTCGATGGGTACAAGCACAACCCCGAGTTCGGCTTCCGAGTCCTCGAGGGTGCGGTCACGGCAGGAGCCGACCGGCTGGTCCTCTGCGACACGAATGGCGGCGCGCTGCCCTTCGAGGTCGAGCACATCGTGCGCTCCGTCGTCGACTACTTCGGTGCCGAGGTCGCGGTCGGCGTGCATCTGCACGACGACGCAGGGTGCGGCGTCGCCAACGCCCTGGCCGGTGTGCGCGGCGGGGCGACCCAGGTGCAGGGGACGATCAACGGCTACGGCGAGCGCACCGGGAACTGCAACCTCACGTCCATCATCCCGAACCTCTCGTTGAAGATGGGCGTCGAGACGCTGCCGCCCGGCCGCCTGGAGCGGCTCACTCCGGTCGCCCACCACGTGGCCGAGCTGGTGAACATGGCGCTGAACCCCCAGGCGCCGTACGTGGGCTCCTCGGCCTTCGCGCACAAGGCGGGCCTGCACGTGAGCGCGATCGCCAAGCGCCCGGACGCGTACGAGCACGTGCATCCCGACCTGGTCGGCAACGGCACGCGCTTCGTGATGTCGGAGCTGGCGGGTCGCTCGACGATCCTGCTCAAGGCGGCCGAGCTCGGGCTCGAGCTCGACGGCCCGACCGTCAACGAGGTGGTCGACACCCTCAAGCAGCTCGAGCACGAGGGCTACCACTTCGAGGTGGCCGACGCGTCGCTCGAGCTGCTGATGCGGCGAGCCGCGGGCTGGGAGCCGGGCTGGTTCCACGTCGAGTCGTTCCGTGTCATCACCGACGACGCGAGCCCCGAGACCGCGACCGACCGCGAGCCCGACGGGGTCACCACGGAGGCGACGATCAAGCTGCACATCGGCGAGGAGCGGCTGATCGCGACCGCGGAGGGCAACGGGCCGGTCAACGCTTTGGACCGCGCGCTGCGCCACGCCCTGGCGGGTCGCTACCCGGCGCTCGATCGGCTCCACCTCACCGACTACAAGGTGCGTGTGCTCGACACCCAGAGGGGAACGGGGGCGGTCACCCGGGTCCTGCTCGACTCCACCGACGGGGAGGCCAGCTGGACCACCATCGGGGTGAGCGAGAACATCATCGAGGCGAGCTGGCAGGCGCTTCACGACTCGCTCGTCTACGGCTTGCTCCGGGCCTCGGCCCGCGGGTAGCAACGCAGCCGATGCCCACCGATCCGTACGTGCCCGCCGCCCTCGACGAGGAGCCCCGCCAGGCGCGCAACCTGGCCCCGGGCGTGCAGATGCCGCCGGCCCTCGCCTGGCGGGCCGACCGCCCGGGAGACCTCGGTGCGGAGCAGCCGGAGGGCGCGTTGCTCGGCTCACCGGGTCCGAACGTCGGGTACGCGCTCACGCTCGCGAACCGCCAACGTGGCCGCCTCCGACTCGCGCCCCACGAGCACACGCAGGACGCGGTTGCGGTGGTGGCGGCACTGGCGATGAAGCGGGCGGCGGCGTTCGGTCGGGCCCCGGTGAAGCCCGACGTCGACCTCGCCGTCGAGCTGCTGGGGTACGCGGGCGAGGTGCCGACGGCGGTAACAGCCCGGCGAGCTGTCGCCACCCACGGTGCGGCTCACGAGTACGCGGTGTGCCGAACCCTGGTCGACGCCGTGCCCGTCGAGCTGCTGCGGCTCGCGCCGGCCGAGCTGGCGTCCCAGGCTCCTGCGGTGCGCGACGCGATGCTCCGCGCGTCGGCGCAGCGCAGCGCGGCCGACTGACCGGTGGGTCTGTTCGCGCTGCCCGACGAGCTCGAAGCGCTCCGCGCGGCGGCGCGGCGCCTCGCCGAGACCGAGATCGCTTCTCATGCTGTCGATGCCGACCGTGATGCCACCTTTCCCTGGGCCTCGTTCGAGGCCTACCGGGACTCAGGGCTCGTGCGGGCGATCTACCCCGAGCACCTGGGCGGCGACGGCGGCGGGGCGCTCGCCTACGCCGTGCTGGTGGAGGAGGTGGCTCGGGTCTGCGGTTCGTCGTCGCTGTTCGTGCTGATCTCGCGCCTCGGTGTGACACCGATCGTCGAGCACGCCTCCGACGCGCTTGCCGGCGCAGTGGTGCCCCGGGTCGCGGTGGGGGAGTGGCAGGCCAGCTACTGCCTCTCGGAGCCGGAGGCGGGCAGCGACGTCGCGTCCATGACGACGCGGGCCATCCGCGACGGCGACCACTACGTGCTCGACGGTCGCAAGTCCTGGATCACCAACGCCGGGATCTCCGACGTCTACACGGTCTTCGCCAAGACCGACCCGGCGGCGGGCAGCCGAGGAATCAGTGCGTTCGTGGTTCCAAGGGACACGCCGGGGTTCACCATCGGCAAGCTCGAGCACAAGATGGGCATGCGGGGGTCACCCACCGGCGAGCTCGTCCTCGAGGGAGCCGTCGTTCCTGCGGACCACCTGATCGGCGCCGAGGGCCAGGGGTTCGCGTACGCGATGGGGGCGCTCGACACCTCTCGTCCGATCGTCGGGGCGCAGGCGGTCGGGCTCGCGCAGGGCGCGCTCGACGCCGCGGCCCGGTACGTCACCCAACGCCGCCAGTTCGGCCGCGCGATCGCCGAGTTCCAGGGCCTCCAGTTCATGCTCGCCGACATGGCGACGCAGGTCGAGGCAGCCCGCACGCTCGTCTACCGGGCCTGCTCGATGGTCGACGCGGGAGGCCCCACCGTGTCGAAGGTCTCGGCGATGGCGAAGCTCTTCGCGAGCGACACCGCGATGCGCGTGACCACGGACGCGGTCCAGGTGCTCGGCGGTGCCGGCTACACGACCGAGTTCCCCGTCGAGCGGATGATGCGGGATGCCAAGGTCACCCAGATCTACGAGGGCACCAACCAGATTCAACGTGTCGTCGTGGGCCGCCGGCTCCTCGACGAGGTCACGACGTGAACGACACCCCGCGCGACGGGGTGAGGGTTCGCTTCGCGCCCGCGCCGACCGGGTACCTCCACGTCGGCAGCGCGCGGGCGGCGCTGTTCAACTGGCTCTTTGCCCGTCACCACCGAGGCACGTTTATCCTGCGGATCGAGGACACCGATGCCGCGCGCTCGCGCGGCGAGTGGATCGTCGGGATCCAGGACACCCTGCGCTGGCTGGGGCTTGACTGGGACGAGGGTCCCTACCTCCAGGGCGACCGCCTCGACCGGTACGCCGCCGCGGCAGGGCGCCTGCTCGCCGCCAGCCGCGCTTACGAGTGCTACTGCACGCCGGATGAGGTCAAGGCGCGCAACGACGCCGCCCTCGCGGCCGGGCGATCACCCGGCTACGACGGCCGCTGCCGCGATCTCACCGATGCCGACCGGGAGGCGCTTGCCGCCGCGGGGCGCCCCCGCTCGATACGGTTCCGTACGCCCGATACCGGGGTGAGCAGCTTCACCGACCTCGTCCGCGGTGAGGTGTCGGTCGAGTGGTCGACGGTGGCCGACTTCGTGATCGTGCGCTCCGACGACAGTCCCGTGTTCTTCCTCGCGAACGCGGTCGACGACGCCGAGATGGGGATTACCCACGTTCTTCGTGGCGAGGACCTCCTCGACTCGACGCACCGCGTGCTCGCGCTGCGCGAGGCCCTCGGGGTGGAGGGCCGCCTGCAGTACGGCCACCTTCCGCTGCTCGTGGGGGCCGACCGCGCGAAGCTGTCGAAGCGCCACGGCGCGGTCGCGCTCGAGGACTTCCGGGATCGCGGCTACCTGCCGGATGCGCTCGTCAACTACCTCGCGCTGCTGGGATGGGCACCGGAAGACGGTCAGGAGATCCTCTCGCGCGACCAGCTGATCGCGATGTTCGACCTCGACCGCGTCACGCACTCCGCCGCGTTCTTCGACTACCAGAAGCTTGACTGGATGACCGGCGAGTACCTCCGCGCGCTTTGTGAGGAGGAGCTGGCAGCGTTGGTCCTCGACGAAGCCCGAGCGCGTTGGGGTGAGGCCGTCGACGAGGCCTCGGCCGCGGCCGTCGCGCGCATCGGTCAGGAACGGGCGACCACCGTCGTCGGTCTCGTCGAGCAGGCCGACTTCCTGTTCGTCGGCGACGACGGTTTCGAGATCGCGCCGGACTCGTGGGAGCAGGTCGCGGCCACCGACCGCGGCGTGGAGATCCTCGACTCGGTGCGCGCGCATCTTGGCGCGTGCGCGTGGGACGTCGAGGTGATCAACGCGGAGATTCGCGCCGCGCTCGCCGACCTCGAACTGAAGGCCAACAAACGGACGATGCCGCTCCTCTACGCCGCGGTCGAAGGCCGGCGCGCCGGATTGCCGCTCTTCGACGCGGTCCACCTGCTGGGACGCGAGCGCACGCTTGCCCGTCTCGACGCGGCTTGCAGCCGACTCGACGCCTGAGCGACCCGCGCCCATGACATGAATGGCGTGGCCTCCACGGGCTACGATCTCGTGTCCCATTCGGGGGTGGTGTAATCGGCAACACAACAGGTTCTGGCCCTGTCATTGGGGGTTCGAGTCCTCCCCCCCGAGCCGGTCGCCGGGTGAGCCACCGCCCGGAGGCTCGGTACGGCCCCGTCGTCTAGTGGCCTAGGACGCCGCCCTCTCAAGGCGGTAACGGCAGTTCGAATCTGCTCGGGGCTGCAACCCGCGAGGCCCGGGACCGAGGTCCCGGGCCTCGCGCAATTCCTGTTCTCGCGTCTTCGATCGCACTTGCAGCTCGAGGCGCGGCGTCTTCGTCTCGACGACGAGCGTGCACGGAAGTCCGACGGTGTCGAGTGGATCGCGAAGATCGTGAGCTTCGAGTATCCGCGCGCGACGACCGGAGATATGTCACGCTTCCTGTTGCGCGCGTTGCGCGCGAAGCACCAGTGAAAGCAGCAGTAAAAGCACTAGTAAATATGCCGGTGCTCGTTTACGAACCAGTTCACAACTGAGCAGCGCGTCGAACGTGTATGCACTGCGCGTCGGCAAGAAATGCTTGACCTTCGCGTGTGAATGCGTTTCCATGCACGATGAGACGGGCTGCGGAGGTGATGCACAAGGCAGGTCTCGTCCTTCACATCGAGGTGCGGCACGTGCGAGCGGGGTGCACACCGCACCGAGGGATGTCGGCGTCGGCTCGTCGAAGCAGTCGTGACGAGGTGTCGCAGCGAATCCCTGTGATCGCGATGTCGTTGCCGGTCGGCCAGCGCAGTGCTGGCGGCCCCGCGCGACAGCGTGAAACCGAGGACCCCATCGACGCAGAGCATCGCGAGGACCATCCCCGTGACGTGAGCGTTCGCATGCGAGCCCTCTGACCGAAGCAACACCCAAGAGCAAGACACACCTGAGAAAGGTGGTAACCAGTGCCTCCGGCAAAGAGAAGCACCCGCAAGGCCGCAGCGAAGCGGGCCCCGGCGAAGCGGAAGGCCGCGAAGCGGGCCCCGGCGAAGCGGAAGGCCGCGAAGCGGGCACCGGCGAAGCGGAAGGCCGCGAAGCGGGCCCCGGCGAAGCGGAAGGCCGCGAAGCGGGCCCCGGCGAAGCGGAAGGCCGCGAAGCGGGCCCCGGCGAAGCGGAAGGCCGCGAAGCGGGCCCCGGCGAAGCGGAAGGCCACCAAGCGGGCCGCGACCAAGCGGAAGGCCCCGGCCAAGCGCAAGGCACCCGCCAAGCGCAAGGCCACCAAGCGCAAGGCCACCAAGCGGGCCGCGACCAAGCGGAAGGCCCCGGCCAAGCGCAAGGCCCCCGCGAAGCGGAAGGCCGCGAAGCGGGCACCGGCGAAGCGCAAGGCCACGAAGCGGAAGGCCGCCAAGCGGCGCTAGCCGAGTTCAACGCTTTACCGAGCAACCAGTGGATTCGGGGAGGCCTACGGGCCTCCCCGAACCGCGTCCGGACGACGGGCTACGGGCGCAGGAGCTTGAATTCCTCGGCGAGGTCGTAGCCGTGGCGCGCGCCGGCTGCCCGTGCTTCGCGTTCGATCCGGTCCGCGAACGCGAACCGTTGCGCCTCCTCTCGCGCGCTTCGCGCGTCGATGCCCATCGTGGTGTGCCACTGGCTGCGATGGCACAGCAGGGACGCGACCTTCACGTCGATGGTCGACGCTGCGGGTTCGGCATGGTCGGGCGCATCGGCTTCGAACAGCAACAGGAGCTCCGGCCGATGGTGCGCGCCGCCGATGCCGGGGAAGAAGTGCGGGTCCCGTGCTGCGACGACGCCGTCGATCGTGAGCCACCCGGCATGGCGATGGTCGGGGTGCAGGCGGTACCGCGTCCAGGGGTCGTGGCCGAACACCACGTCAGGACCGATCTCCCGGATCGCCCGAACGAGATGGAGCCGTTCGGCGACCGTGTGCTCGAGCTCTCCGTCGACCAGGCCGATCCAGTGCAGCACCCCGTTGCCGAGCACGCGGGCTGCCTCTCGCGCTTCGGCTTCGCGGCGCGCGACGAGGGCGGCGAGGTCGTCGCCCTCGTCCCAGCTGCCCTTGGAGCCGTCGGTAAGCACGAGCAGATGGATCTCCGTGCCGGCCGCCGCCCATCGGGCGAGGGTGGCGCCACACCCGAACTCAATGTCGTCGGGGTGTGCGCCGATCGCCAGAGCCCGTTCCGGCGTCGCGAGGGGCTCGCTCACGGTTGGACGGCCATCGAGGCGAGGTCCTCGGGCATGTCGACGTCGAACGCGAGCAACGGATCGCGCACCACCCGGGTCGCGAGACCGGCCCGACGGGCAGCCGCGAGGTGCCGACGGAAGGATCCGGGGCCGTAGGCGAACCGGAATGCCGTACCGCCGGCCGCGGCGTGCGCGGCGGCGACGGGGATCGAGCACACCGGCGTCCCGTCCCCGCGGTGGCACGGCACGAGGACGGCGATCGGTCGACTTGCGTCGGCCGCGATCGGCTGGAGCGAGCCCGCGGTGACGTGCGGAAGATCCGCGTGGGCGACGACCGCGCGCGCCAGACCTTCCGCCGCGCACCATCGGACGCCGGCACTCGCGGCACCGTCGAGCGTGCCGGGATCCTGGAGAACCGCGACGCCGAGGTCGTGTGCCCAGGCGCGCACCTCGGGCGCGTCGGAGACGACCGCCACCGGGAGCGCGCCGGCGGCGGCGACCACGCGCTCGGCCATCTGGCGTGACAGATTGGCCCGGTGCTCGGCGTCGAGCGCGTCGGCGAGACGGACCTTCCCGACCGCGAACGCTCGGATGGGGATCACAACGCCGGTGACGACGGAGCGGGAGCGCGCATGGACGGGCGCGCGTCGGGAGGGCTGAGGTTGCATGGGTCTGCGTATGCTACCGAGCGATGGATGCCGCCTACGGCGTGGTGCGAGCCGCGCTGCTCCCACCCCTGCACTTCGGCGTGGGGTGGGTGCTCGAAGGTGCATCCGGCGTTCCGCGCCACGGCCCGACGATCCTCGCGAGCAACCACGTGTCGTACCTCGACCCGCTGGCACTCGGATACCTGGCCCATCGACGCGGTCGCAAGGTGCGCTTCCTTGCCAAGGACGAGCTCTTCGCCAAGCGCGGTTTTGGCTCGGTGCTGCGTGCGATGCACCAGATCCCTGTCCGCCGTGGCACTACCGACGCCGCCGGATCGCTCGACGCCGCCATCGCGGCACTGCGTGGGGGTGAGTGCGTCGCCGTCTTCCCCGAGGGCACGATCTCGCTCGACCTCGAGCCCATGGTCGGCAAGTCCGGCACCGCGCGCCTCGCCGCGGCCGCGGGGATCCCGGTCACCCCGATCGGCCTGTGGGGCCTGCACCGGGTCATGTTCAAGGGTCGCAAGCCGCGCTGGCGCGCGGGCGTCGCGGAGGTCGTCGTCGTGGGGGACCCGGTGACCGTCGGCCCCGACGAGGACATGCGGGTCGCGACCGACCGGATCATGAATGCGATCTGCGGGTGTGTGCACCGCGCGCGCGAGATCTACCCGCAGACGCCGTCGAACGGTGACGACGGATGGTGGGTGCGCAGTCCCGGCGGCGCGGTCCTGCGCAGCTGCCGACTCGGCGAGGAGATGTGAGCACCAAGGCCGCGGTGATCGGTGCGGGCTCGTGGGGGACCGCGGTCGCCGCGATCGTGGCCACGAACGCCGACGCTGTCCTCTGGGCACGAGACCCGGTCGTGGCCGCGGCCGTGACCGATGAGCACCGCAACCCCCGATACCTCCCGGACGTTGCCCTGCCGGTGCGGTTGCGCGCGACGACCTCGCTCGAGGATGCCTGCACCGGTGCCGACGTGGTCGTGATGGGGGTGCCTTCGCACGGCTTCCGCGACGTGCTCGGGCTGGCGGCGCCGTCGATCGGTGCCGAGGTTCCGATCGTCAGCCTGGCCAAGGGTGTCGAGCAGGCCACGTTGCTGCGCATGACCGAAGTGGTCGCCGACGTGCTGTCCGACCACCGCCGGGACATGATCGGCGTGCTCACCGGGCCCAACCTGGCCCGCGAGGTGGCGGCGGCCGAGCCCACCGCCTCCGTGGTCGCCTTCGAGGACGCCGCCACGGCGGAGCAGCTCCAGCACCTGCTCATGACCGCGACGTTCCGCGTGTACACGAACCCCGACGTCGTGGGCTGCGAGATCGCAGGCGCGCTGAAGAACGTGATCGCGCTCGGTGCGGGCATCGCGCACGGGCTGGGCTACGGGGACAACACCAAGGCGGCGCTCATCACCCGGGGCCTGGCCGAGCTCGCCCGCCTCGGCATCTCGCTGGGCGGCGACCCGCTCACGTTCTCGGGGCTTGCCGGCCTCGGTGATCTGGTGGCCACCTGCACGAGCGAGAAGAGTCGCAATCGGACTGTTGGGGTCGCGCTCGGACAGGGCCGCGCGCTCGAAGACATCGTCGCCGAGACGAGAATGGTGGCCGAAGGTGTGAAGAGCACGGAAGCGGTGCTCGCGCTCGCGCGCCGCCAGGGCATCGAGATGCCGATTGCCGAGCAGGTCGGTGCGGTGCTCTACGAGGGACGAAACCCGGCCGACATCGTGCCCGCGCTCATGTTGCGGGAAGCCAAGCCCGAGCTGCGCGGGATGCGGTGATCGTCGGCGCGCTCGGTACACGGGGCCGGGCTTGCGTCGACGAGCGGGGAGGCGTCACCGTCCCCGGCGAGGACTGGTCGCTGTGTTGGTGGATCGGTGCCGACGACCGCGTGCGCGACCCTGCCCGGGAGCCGTCGGTGCGCCAGGTCGCGTCGGCTACGGCTCCGGTCCCCGAGACCCGGCTGCGAGTGCCGGGCGGTGACGTGGTCCAGTCCGTCTACGGGATCGGTGGGCCCGGCGGGCTCGTCGTCGTCGAGGTCGAGAACACGTCGCCCGCGGCCGTCGTGGTGGGGTTCGGGCTGATCGGCGCCCGGTCGATCGTAGTGACGTCGACGGGGAGCGCTACGTGGCTCGCGCTCGACGGGCGCGAGGTGTTCGCGCTGCCGTTCGCACCGCCGCGTTGGACGGCCGGCGCGGGACCCGTCGACCCGCTCACGCCCGGCGAGCGCACGGGTCCGATGCCGGCGATGCGCGACCGAGACGGCCTCGGGTTGGCGCTGCTGTACCCCTTGAGCCATCGGAGCCGGATGCGCGTTGTTCTGGCCACGTCTTGGGAGGAACCGGGGGCCGTCGATCTCGCGCGCGTCCCGGACGCGCGGCAGGTCACGCGCGGCTGGGAGCGGCACCTGGCCCGCGGGATGCGCACGGTGCTTCCCGACACGGCCGCGCAACAGGCCGTGGACCTCGCCCGGACGCAGGTGCTGCTCGATCCCGACCCCGATGCCGAGACCGCTGCGGCGCTGGAGGACTGGGGGTTCGACGTCGAGGCGACCTGGGCCTGGCGCGGGCTGTCGCTCCGGTCACGCCGGCGCGCGGCTCGTCGCGAGTCGCTGGGCGCGGGGGACGGCCCCGCGGCGCTGCTGCTGCGCGTCCGGCGCGCGCTGGTGCGCGAGCACGAGGGAACCATCGACCTGCTCCCGTCGGTCGAATCCGGCAACGTCGAGGTGCATGGTGCGCCTACCCGGCTCGGCACGGTGGGCTTCGCGCTGCGGCGGCATGGCGAGCGGGCCGCGCTGCTCTGGGAGGTCGCCGATCCGGCGCCCGGCCTCGTGCTGCGCGCGCCCGCGTTGGACCCGAGCTGGTCGACGACCGACCCGGCCGGCAAAGCGTTCCTCACCCCCACCCGGCCCTGACCTCAGCCAGGGTTTTGGCGTCACCAGACCGCGACTATCGCGCTGCAGCGACGCCAAAGCGCTGTTCGGCAGCTCAGTTGAGTTTGAGCGTGGCGATCCGTCCGGCGGCGAGCCGGACGGTCCCCTCGAATCGGCCCTGGGGACGCCCGACCAGGTCGACGAGCCAACCGGTCGCCGGCGAACCGTCGCGCTCGACCACGACGGTTCGGTCCTCACCGGCCGGGTTGTAGACGCGCACGACGAGGCCTCCCGGGTCGCGAAGGACTGCCGAGACTGCCGCCCCCTCCACCCGCAGTCGACGGCCCGTCACCGCGAGGTGGGCCCCGTGTTGGCCGCCGACGCGGACCCGCTCCAGCGGCACGAGCACCTCGTCGGCCCGGTCGTAGCAGCGCGCCTGCTCCCAGCCGCCTTTGTGGACGAGGACCGCGTACTCGACCGCGATGCGCCGCTGTAGCTGGGGGCCGTCGAGCGGGTCGAGCGGTCCGGCGGGGTTGGGGCGCAGGTCGAGCTCCGAGCGGGACAGGTAGCCGGTGGCGCGCAGGAGGGTGAGCGCGAGCTCGCGACCGTCGGCGACGAGCTCGTACTCGAGCAGGCCGTCGTGCACGAGCGCGATGCCGGCGTCGCCGTCGGAGGCGTCGACGAAGCGGCGCGACACGAACGTGGGGAGCGGCGCCTCGTGCGGTCCGCCCTCAGTCTCGAGCCCCCGCTCGACGACTGCGAACGCGCACTCGGCGTGCGAGTGCTCGACCCGGGACGGGAGGGGGAAGTGGGCGCGCACGCGGTGGTCGCGTGCGCGGTTGTCCCACTCGTGGTGCACCCGCACGAAGGGCTCACCGGTGCGCAGCTCGAGCGTGGTGACCACCTCGGTGAGCACCGCGTCGTCGCTACGTCCCTCGCAGCGACGCTCGTCGCCGATCGCGTGCGTCGGCCATCGGTACCACGCGGCAACGTGCAGTCGCGCCCGGACGGGACCGGTCTCAGCGAGGGTCACCGCGACCGCTTCGGGGGTGTCGGTCACGATGTCGTCGGTCGGGGGCGAGTAGTTGTATGTGTCGCCGCCGTCGCCGTTCTCCACGAGGCGTCCGAGGCCCGCGACCGTGAGACCGTCGGCGGTCGTGATCGCGTACCTGCCGCTGTGGAGGTCGACGTCGACGCGAAGGTGTTCGTTCTCGAGCCAGTGTGCGCCGGCGTCGACCCGGCCCTCCTCGACCCGGCCCTCCTCGACCCGGCCCTCCTCGACCCGGCCCTCCTCGACCCGGCCCTCCTCGACCCGGAAGGTGCGCCAGCCGAAGCCCGGCACCGCCGCGACCGACGCCACCACCTCGCGGGTCGGCGCGCGCATCAGCGAGAAGCGGAACGTCGTTTCGGGATCGGCGAGCGCGAGCAGCTCGTCGCGCAGGTCTTCGAGGTCGATCGCCGCCTCGCCTGCGTTCACCGCCACGCACCGGATGTGCACGGTGCCGGGGTCGTCACGGTCGACGGCGTACCTGCCGATCCGTGCACCGGCGAACTCCGGACCGCGCATCATGTCGAGCACCCCGTGCAGCCCCCTTCCCTGCACGACGACGGCGAACGCCTCGCCCCCGATCGTGCGTACGACCTGCGCGGGATGGCGGCTGCCGTCGTCGAGTGCGACAAGATGACATGAGCCTTCCCCGGGAACGGTCATCTCGAGCAGCCCGTCGCGATCGGTCTGCGTAGGGTTGACCACGAGCGTCGACCCGGGAGGTGCGTCGAGCTCGGCCGCGAGCGCGCGCAGTGCCTCGCGCGAGAGGCCGTCACCGAGATGACGGGCCTCCTGGTAGCGCACGACGACTGCATCCACCACGTCGTCGTGGCTGCACGCGCACGACGAGTCGTGCGCGCTGTTCAGCACGAGGTTGCGCCACGCGACCTCCAGAAGCGCGGCGGGGTAGACGTCGGCCGGAAGGAACAGCGCGCTGAGCGGCTCGGCCCGGCGCTCGATCGAGCGCTCCGCGCCGGCGCAGACCTGGTGGACGTCGACCCGGTTGGAGGCGACGCCCATCAGCACGTTGGCCCGCGCGCCCGACCGCAGTTCGCCTCGCCAGGTGGCGAGCCCTTCGCTCGGTTGGGTGGCCAGGTACTCCGGGAGCGAGGTCACCTCGAAGCGGTAGTCGGTCTGCGCGGCGTTGGCCTCCTCGACGACGCGCCCGAGCCAGGGCTGGGGCATCTGGTGGTCGGTCCCGTTCATGAGCAGGATGCCGCCGCCGGGAAGTCGCGCCGGGCCGAGCTCGGTCTCGTAGCCGCGCGCGCGACCGACGAGCTCCTTCGCGTCGTCGGGGAGGTCGCGACCGTTCGAGTACGAGCCGTAGAGGTACTCGGCACGCAGGCGCGAGCCGTCCGGCGCCTCCCACCAGAACGCGGTCTGCGTGATCGCGCTCGGGACTCCGCGCCACACGACGGCATGCTCAAGGCCGGCCTGGCACAGGATCTGGGGCATCTGCGCGACGTGGCCGAACATGTCGGGCAGGTAGCCCACCGACATCGGCCCGCCGAAGTCGGTGGCGCGCGCCACGCCCATCTGCAGGTCGCGCACGATCGTCTCGCCCGAGACCATGTACTCGTCCATGAGGATCATCCACGGACCGACCGCGAGCCGACCGCTCGCGGCGAGGCGGTGCAGCGTGTCGGCGGCCTCGGGTCGGATCGCGAGGTAGTCGTCGAGCACCGCGGTCTGCCCGTCGAGGAGGAACCGCTCGTAGGCGAGGTCGCGCTCGAGGAGCGGCAGGAGCGTGTCGAGCAGCCGCACGAGTCTCAGACGGAACGCCTGGAACGGGGCGTACCACTCCCGGTCCCAATGCGTGTGGGGGACGATCGCGACGACCGTCGGCGGCGTGGTCATGGCTCCGGAGCCTACGGCCCGGGCCCGATCCACCCCTCGTCAGGTTGTGGTCATACGCGCGACGTGGCTTGTTCACACCTCTGAACGGAACATGAAACCGCCCGTCCGTACCGTCCCCTGGGTCACTGGTGGAGTGGGTGGACGGAGGGGCAGCGGCGCCCCGGTGGCACCCCCGTGTCCTGGGAGGACAGCGTGAGACTGACTTCAAGGAGGATCGCGATGCTGGGTGTGCTGAGCGCCCTGTTCGTGGTTCTGTTCGCCGCGCCTGCGTTCGCGGCCGAGCCCAAGCCGGTGTACGACGCCCCGGCGCCGGCGGCCTCCGACGTTGCCGTCAGCTTGAACCTGCTGTGGGTCGTGATCGGCGCGTTGCTGGTGATCTTCATGCAGGCGGGCTTCGCCATGGTCGAGACCGGGTTCTGCCGGGCGAAGCACGCGGCCCACGTGGTGTCGACGAACTTCGCGATCTTCGGCCTCGGGTTCGTGGGCTTCTTCCTCGTGGGCTACGCGCTCATGTTCGGCGGGTTCAGCTACCCCGGCTACTTCGGCCTCGATGGCGCGACGGGCGGACCGCTCATCGGTAGCGGCTCGTGGGTGTTCCTGTGGCACGGAGGCTTCGCGTTGACGAACCTCCACGAAGGAGCGCGTCTCGCCCCCGTGGCGGCGTTCTTCCTCTACATGGTGGCGTTCATGGACACCACCGCCACGATCCCGACCGGCTCGATGGCCGAGCGCTGGAACTGGAAGGCGTTCGTGGGCTGGGGCCTGTTCTGCGGTGCCATCTACTACCCGCTGTTCGGGGCCTGGACCTGGGGTGGTGGCTGGCTCAGCCAGCTCGGCAACAGCATGGAGCTGGGCTTCGGGTACGTCGACTTCGCCGGCTCCGGGGTGGTGCACGCGATGGGCGGCGTGGCTGGTCTGGCCGGCTCGCTCGTGCTGGGTGCTCGGATCGGCAAGTACGGCGCCGACGGCAAGCCCCGCGCCCTCGGTGGGCACAGCATCCCGATGGCGATGCTCGGCACGTTCATCCTGCTGTTCGGGTGGTTCGGCTTCAACGCCGCCTCCACCTTCGCGGCGACGGACGTCCAATTCGCGGTCGTGGCCACGAACACCGCGATCGCGGCGGCGTTCGGTGCCACGGTGGCGATGTTCTACGTGATGGTGAGGATGGGCAAGCCCGACCCGGGCATGCTTGTGAACGGCATGCTCGCGGGCCTTGTCGCCATCACCGCACCGTGTGCGTTCGTCGACCCCTGGGTGTCGGCGATCATCGGCGGAATCGCGGCGATCATCGTGATCGAGTCGATCTTCCTCTGGGAGCGCAAGGGCATCGACGACCCGGTCGGGGCCATCTCGGTGCACGGCGTCGGCGGCATCTTCGGCGTGCTCTGCGTCGGGCTCTTCGCCAACGGCAAGTACGGCGCGGGTTGGAACCTCACGAAGAAGGGTGCGGCTACCTCGGCGTCCGGCGTCACCGGGATCTTCTACGACTTCGAGCTCGGCATCCGTCAGCTCGGAGCCCAGGTGGCAGGGGCACTGACCATCTGCATCGTGATGTTCGGCATCGCCTACGCGTTCTTCAAGATCCAGAACGCGGTGATGAAGAACGGCATCCGGTCCCTGCCCGAGGACGAGATCATGGGCCTCGACCGGCCCGAGATGGGTGTCCTCGCCTACGACAACCTGCAGCTCAACGAGCTCGACATCGTGGGCACCGAGGCCGAGCCCGAGATGGTCATGTCGGGCGGTCCCTCGCCCGACCCGACGATCGGTCGGTAGCCGAACCGATCCCCCAGCAGGAGTGGCCGGCGGACGACGAGGTCCGCCGGCCATTCCTCTCCTGCTCTTGCGACTTCGTCGCAGGCCTGCGCATCTTCGGGGAAGGCGCGCACGCTCGGGCCCCGCCTCGGGTACCGCACGGTACGTTCGGTAACGCGGTCCTCTGATGCGGTGACCTGCGCCGACGCGCGAAATTGCACTCTGACCTGCCCAAACAGGTACTCGCTACTTGTCGTCGTTCTCCGTCGTTTCGCGACCTCTCGCGGCCTGGCCGCGGCCTGGGTGTGACACCAACGTCAGGAATCGCCGGACGCCCGAGCGCGCCAGCGCCCGGCCTCGGGAGCAGGCCGGTCGTGCGCTGGTGGATCGAACTACCGACCTGAGGTTTCCTGGCCGGTCCGGCCACCTCGGGCGGCGCCGTCACCGCGAGCCGAACCTGTCGGCCGCGCACGTCGGCGACCTCCACAACGATCCTGGTGCCGTCGGGGAGCTCGAGCACGAGCTGCTCCCCGGGCCGGCGCGTGAGCGCGAGTGCCATTTCAACCTCCCTGTCGATCTGGTGTCGGGGTGCAACGCTACGGGCAGGGGCGGCAGGTGTCAGGGCGGCTCCCATTCGAGCTCGGGGCACTTGGGTGATGTTGACCTTCGGCCTTGTTGATTGCCCGATCTGTCCGCTAACGTCCCTTTCCAGGACCCGGGGCGGCAGGCTGCCGGGCGGGGCAAGGGAGGACGGGCATGTTCCGTCGTATCGCGACGACGTTCTCCACAGGTCTGCTACTCATGGCCGGGCTGGTAGGCATCAGCTCATCATCAGCACAGCCGATGCTGCTGCCACCGGTACCTCGGCCCGCGATCTCGGTCGGGGATGCGTCGATCCCCGAGGGGAACGTCGGGAACCGCCAGGTGTACTTCACCGTGACGCTCTCGGACCCGCAACTCACGAACACCACGGTGAAGTACACCGCGATTCCGATCACTGGCTCGGCCACCGACTTCCAGGTCCGGACGGTGCCGGCGACGCTGACGGTGCGCGCCGGTCTCACGAAGGCATTCATCTCGGTCCTCGTGTATCCCGACACCGTCGCTGACGGCGACAAGTCCTTCGCGGTCACCCTTTCAGCACCGTCTTCGGGCGTCAGCCTGCACCGATCGACGGGGATCGGCACGATCATCGACGATGACCCAGGGAGCGACCTCACTGTCAGTGTCGGAGACGTGGCCGCGGTTGAGGGCGACACCGGCACAATTCCATCGGCGACGATGGTCCAGTTCCCCGTTGTGCTCTCCGGGCCTGCACCGGACCCGATCACAGTGGGCTACCTGACGCGCGGGAACGGCACCGCGACGCCGTTCACCGACTACACGCCCAAGACCGGGCTCTTGAACTTCGCAGCGGGCACCTTCAAGAAGTACGTCACGATCAACGTCGCCCGCGACGTGACACAAGAGCCGGACGAGACGCTTGGCCTCACCCTCTACCTCGTCGCGGGCAGCGCGACCCTCGGGCGCGCCGAGTCCGTCGCCGTCATCCTCCCCGACGACCCCGTGCCAACTACTACCAGCCTTACGTCTGGCCCCAATCCTTCGACCGTCGGCCAGTACGTCCCGTTCACCGCGGCAGTCAGTCCATCGACTGCAACCGGCAGCGTCGAGTTCTACGACGGGCTGACGCTCCTCGGCACCGGAACCCTCGTCAATGGAATCGCGACCTACCAGACCGGGGCCTTGTTACCCGAAGACCACACGATCACCGCCACATACACCGGCGACACCGGTCACATGCACTCGAGCTCGGACCCGATCACCCAGACCGTTCTCCCAGCACCGCGTGCCTCCACCCAGATCGCCGCCGGCAGCTCCCACACCTGTGCGATCCTCGACAACGGGACGGTCAAGTGCTGGGGCTACAACGCAAAGGGCCAGCTCGGTCTCGGTAACACCGATCCCCGGGGTGATGGGCCGGGCGAGATGGGCGACAACCTCCCCGCCGTCGACCTCGGAACCGGACGCACCGCCACCGCCATCACCGCCGGCTACCAACACACCTGTGTGATCCTCGACAACGGGACGGTCAAGTGCTGGGGCTACAACGCCTTCGGCCAGCTCGGTCTCGGTGACA
>VGBT01000017.1 GCA_016870395.1 Actinomycetota bacterium
CAAGAACTCGTGATGTACCCAGTACTTCACCGAGGGATGGACTCCAAACGCACATTCGGTCTGGGCGATCTCATTGGTGTGGTGGACAGCGATGTGGTCGACCCCGCCGGTGTGTACCTCGAACTGCTCACCGAGGTACTTGCTTGCCATGGCAGAGCATTCGATGTGCCAGCCAGGAAACCCGACCCCCCATGGTGACGGCCACT
Source organism: Actinomycetota bacterium (assembly GCA_016870395.1). Lineage (GTDB taxonomy): Bacteria > Actinomycetota > Acidimicrobiia > IMCC26256 > JAENVU01 > SHUZ01. The sequence continues at coordinate 207 of VGBT01000017.1, forward strand.
CCTGGAGCCGATTGACGCCTGGGGGCGAGAACTTCCAGAGTGCGAAATCGGCCTGGTTTCGCTTGTTGTCGGCGCCGGTCACGCGGCCGGTGGTGCTCTGGTTCGCCATCTCGAGACGAGCAAACTTGGCATACCGCGGCCACCGTGAAGTGTCAAAGTAGATGCCATCCTCGATGCGGTAGGTCACGCCTTTGGCCTCAAGCGCGGCTATGAGTGCTATCTGCTCAGAGATATGGTCCGTCGCCCTACACAGGATCGTCGGATCCAGGCACCCAAGCCGCTTCCGATCACGTTGCCACTGGGCTGTGAACCGGGCCGCGATATCGGATGGCGCGATTCCCTCCGCCGAGGCCGCCAGCTCCACCTTGTCGTCGCCCTCGCTTGCGTCGTCGGTGAGATGGCCCACGTCGGTGATGTTGATGACGTGGGTGACGTCGAATCCGGCGGCCATCAGCATACGACGCAACAGGTCGGCGAACATCTGCGAGCGCATGTTGCCAATGTGCTGTGCGGCGTAGACCGTGGGACCGCACGTATACATGCCGACGGCCGGCGGGCGCCTCGGCACGAACCTCTCGACGCAACGGGTCGCCGTGTTGTGCAGATGCACGACGAAGGGCTCCCGTTGCGTCAACTGCTCGCCGAAAGACGGGACCATGCTCCCGGATCCTAGAGCGGCTCCCGCTAGTCTGATCGCTAGAATCGATGGGCTCCGAGGGCTCAAGCAACGTACGCGCTCTGAACCGCCCTGGGTCTGATGGAGGCTCAGGTGTTTGGTTTTCCGACCCCGGTGGGGGTGTCTCGTTGGGCAGCGTAGAACGCCTGCTCGAATTCGGCTGGGGGGACGTGGCCGCAGTAGTGATGCAGCCGGTCGTGGTTGAACCAGTGGACCCAGGACAGGGTCGCGAGCTCGAGCTCGTCGACGTCGTCCCAGGGCCTCGGTGCGTCTGGCCCGTACACGCACTCGGTCTTGTAGAGCCCGTTGGTCGTCTCCGCGAGCGCGTTGTCGAACGAATCGGCGACTGTCCCGATCGACGGGCGGGCGCCGATCTCGTCGAGTCGCTCGGTGAAACGCACGGAGGTGAACTGGCTGCCGGCATCCGCGTGTGCGACGAGTCCGACCAGGCGCTGGGACCCGCGGGTGCGTCGGGCCATCTCCAAGGCGTCGAGGACCATGTCGGTGCGCATGTGAGACGCCACCCGCCAGCCCACGATCCGGCGACTGAACGCGTCGACGATGAAACACACGTACGCCATGCCCAATCTTGTGGGCACGTAGGTGAGGTCGGTCACCCACACGGTGAGCGCCGTGTAGATCTCCCGCACGAGGGGCCACTGCGTGCCGCAGTCGTCTCGCCCGGGTCGGAGCAGCCAAGCGGGAGTCGGACCGGGTGCGAGCTCACCGTCGGCTACCTGCGAGAGAAGCGCGATGCAGCGCCGTTGGACCTCCAATGCCACAGGATCACGCCCCCCGTCGGTGTGCCATCCACAGCGCCACGTCGAGACGTCGGGGCAGGCTGACGTGGGGCGGAGCCGACGACGTGGCATCGAGGATCGCCTGGCGGCGAGTCGGGTCCGACACGACCGCCGAGAAGGCTGCCCAATGCGAGTCCACCTTGGGGAGCGCTTCACGCACGACCGTGTCGAACACGGGAACCAGGCGGGGACGCTTTGCCGCGAGCAGCTTCGAGATCTTGGTGGTGCCCATGCCGTTCGCTCGGTCCGGGGCAGGCCAACACGCCTCGCCGAGCACGTACCAGAGTCGCCATAGGTCGCTCTCGGGCGCGAGGAGCTCCGGGCGTTCCCACATGTCGACGTTCGCCGGGACGTTGACAAGGTGACTCGACACGATGAGTCGTCCCTCTTCGCTGAGCAGCCACACCGCGACCTCTGCCGGGATGTTCACGCCCAGCATCGAGACTGCGACGACGTCCGATGCAGTGATCTCGTCAGCGCGGTGCCGATCGGCGAGCGCCTCGAACCGCGAGCCGGTGAACGGCGTGCCGGGATCGAAGTAGGTCGCCACGTCGCTGCGGGCCCTGCTTCCGCCGTCCGCCGTCACCACGGCCATTACTGCCTCGACGAACTCCCCGTAGTCGTCCTGCATCAGCTCGCTCCCGATCCCCGGCGCCGTCGCCTCGATCATGTCGCGTGAGCGTGTCGGGCGGGGGAGTGGAGCCCTTCCGCTCGACGCTTCCAGGGTCCTTGATGACAAGCGTGTGCGTCGGAGTGGAGAGCGAGCGCGAGGCGTGCGACACGTGCCACCGCGCAGTCAGAACTCCGACGCGCGACACGCTCGGATCTGTCATCACGATGTCCGCGAAGGCCCAGGAAACGGGGTGGTACGGGCAGGTACGGTGTGGGACACGTTGGCACGACGACCCGACGAAAACGGCCTCTGACCTGCACGGACGCGCACGCAATGGGTCGCAGCGTCACCGCTGAGGGCGGCGTTCAAGTCCCCCCTCCGACACCACCATTCGGGCAGCTCAGAGCACGTATGGGTGGCTCCGTTTGGGTCCGGTGCTCACAGAATGCTCACGAGAAAGTGAGCGAGGTGTCGCGGACGGATCCTCGTCGCTCAGACGCCCGGTAGGAAGGCGCCGGCGACGAACTCGGACGAGGCCGCCCGGGCGATCCGCTGAGCGGCCCGGCGGGCGACGGGTCGTCTCAGCTGCCCTCGCAGGGCGACCCTTCGAGCACCGACTGCGGGATCTTCAGCGGGTTGCCCGCTGCGCAGGCCTCGCCGGTATTCGCCTTGGCCCACGAGCCGCCCTTGGCCTGCAGCAGGAACGCCGCATCGAAGCCCTGCGAGCCGCCCTCCTCTTGGGCACCGGAGGCGAACCCGCCTCCGCACCGGTACGAGAGCAAGGTCGCCGGTGCGATGGCCGGGCCGATCGCCGCCGCCGTGCACGCCGCGCCGCCGGAGGGCACCGCCGGCGTCGAGGAGTCGCAGACCTTCTTGCCCGCCGACACGGCCTCTCTGAGGGCGGACTCCGTCTCGACACCGAACTCGCCGTCGACGGTCAGCCCGGACGCCTTCTGGAACGCCACGATGGCGGCGTCGGTCTCCGGGCCGATGATCCCGTCGTCGGCCCCCTTGTAGCAGCCGACCTCGGCGAGCTCGGCCTGGATGGTCTTGTCGAAGGCCACGGTCTCCTCAGTGTCGTCGCCGGATGTGGTGGTGGTCGTCTCCTTCGTGGTGGAGGAGGAGGAGGAGGAGTCCTTGGAGTCGTTTGAGGAGCAGCCCGCCGCGATCACGGCGAGGACGACGACGGACAGGGCGACGAGGGCGCCGGCACGGCCAGTTCGAGCAGACTGCATCATGGCCGAACTTATACCACAAAACGTGGCGGATCCACCAGATGTGGCCTCCGACGCGAATACCAGGCCAAGTCCGAGGCCGGTCGCCCGCTCCCCGAGGTTGGCGCCTCCCCGCCCGTGCTGCGACCGGGCCTCACAGAGGGACCGTTTCAGCTGGCAAGCCGCCACTCGGGGTTTGGTCGGGTCGCTCCGCTGACACCCTGTCGTGTCGCGAGACATCGGAGATTGCACCCACCCGGCGCCCTAGTACCGCGTCGATCGGCCGTCGCCGTGCGCATCGGCCGTACGAGGTGGCGTGCAAGACGCCCGTGCTGTACTCGCCCTACCTCCTCGGACGCGACCCTGCCACGTGGCCCAAGCCGCTCTCGTTCCGGCCCGAGCGCTGTCTCGACGAGTATTTCGCGGCCGCCGAAGATACCGAGCACTGAAGGGCACCACGCCCGCGAGCTTCGTCAGAACGGGAGGTGTGCTCCCTGGAGTTCGCGGAGTTCCTCGAACATCGCGCGGCACGCGGCTTCGTCGGCGGGGGAACAGGGATCCTCGATAACGGCCCGCCGCGCAGGTTCGGCGTCGCCGCCGACCGCCGCGTCGACGATCAGGTCCTGCATCCGCACCTGCGCCGCGATGCACGAGGCGATGGGCTCGACGACCGGCGGCATGACGTCGGGATGAATGCCGTCACCGTCGACGGTCGCGCCGGCTTCGACGATCGCGCCGTCGGCGACGTTGGGGAGATACCCGCGATTGGGGACGTTCACGGCCATGAGCCGGCGGGGTTCTCCGGTCCACATCGCCGCGATGATCGGAATCACTTCCTCGAGCGAGTGACCCACCCGGTGCAAGGGGAGCGGCACCCTCGTCGCGGCAAGCCATCGGGCCCAACGTTCGGTACTGCGATCGAGGTGTGCGAAGTGCTCGACCGGGTTCGGATGCCACGAGCCGACATCGAGCGCGAACGGGAGGTACTCCCCGATGTGGCTGTCGACAGAGCACGGGACGACGCCGTACGTGCGGACCATGTGGACGACCAGCGGTGCGTACAACTGATCGGTCAGCGCGCCGAGCAGCACGGAGTGCATCGCCCGTTGCGCGAGCTTGGTGGTACGCGGCGAATAGTCGAACACAGGCTTGGCGAACAGCGCACGGACCTTCGGCAGGAGGTCTTCACCTGTGCGCCGGTCGCGCATCTCTGTGAAGAACGTGAAGTGGTTGATGCCCGACGCCCGCGCCTCGATGTCGCGCGGCCTCATCCGAAGCAAGCGGGCGATCCGAGACACGCCGATCGGCATCTCATGGCACATGCCGACGTTGGCGACGGACGTGGCGCGGTTGATCGCCAGGGTCACGCGACTCATCGGGTTCGTGAGGTTGATCAGGAACGCATCCGGGCAGTGTTGCTCGATGCTGGCGCAGATACCGAGCGTGTTCTTGATGCTGCGCAGCGAATGGAAGACAGCTCCCGGGCCGCCGTTCTCCCCGTTGATCTGGCGCGCCCCGTGGCGGTTCGGAATCTCGAAGTCCTGGCGCCAGAACTCGAAGCGGCCGAACTCGGCACTGCTGATGCAGAACTGCGCACCCCCGAAGGCGGCGGCGGGTTCGGTCGAGTAGTCGACGATGATCGGCGATCTCGACGCCGCGTTCAGCTTCGACGCGAGGCGGTACGCCCGTGCCAGACGAGCCTCGTTCACGTCGTGCAACATCAGCCGGCTGCCGGCCAAGGCCGGCGTGTGGATGACGTCGTTTACCATCGTCGGCCCGAAGGACATCCCCCCGGCGCCGACCAGCGTGATCTTGAGCTGCTTCACGATCTCCGGCGTCCGGTCACAGCAGGGTTCTCCTCGGATCGGGTGACGAAGCCTGCGCTGCCATCCCGCCGGTAGACGCAAGCGGATCTCTTACCCGAATCTCGGGCAACGGTACCGTCCCATGCGGTCTCAGTGGGAGGCAACAACTGGAGCGCGCGTGCCTGCGCCAAAGCGCCGATGCTTCATGCGGACTCATCGTCAAGTAGCCACCGGCACATGTCATGACATCACCCGGGCAGTTGGGAGCCAAGCGAGGGACGCATGGCCACCACGATCACCGGCCGGCTCGACCGCAGCACGAAGCTCGCGCTCGTCGCCATGGCGCTCCGGGTGTCGTTGACCGCGAACGACGTCACCGCGCTGAGCGTCGCGATTCCCCAGATCGAGAAGGACATCGGCACCGACCTCACCACCGCGCAGCGGGTGATCAACGGATACGCCCTCGTCCTCGGGGTCCTGATCGTCACCGGCGAGAAGCTCGCCGACCTGTACGGACGGCGGCGGATCTTCATAATCGGCGCCGCGATCTTCGGCGTGTTCTCCGTGCTCGGCGGGCTCGCGCCCAGCATCGAGGTGGTGATCGGGTGCCGGATGGTCATGGGCATCGGCGGCGCGATGGTGTGGCCGACCGTGGTCGGCATGACGGACGGGCTGCTGCCCGAGGAGAAGGCCGGGCTCGCAGGCGGCCTCATCATGGGCGTCGCCGGCTTCGGCAACGCGGTCGGACCGATGCTCGCCGATCTTCTTCTCCGTCTCGCTGTACCTCCCGCAGTTCATGACGAAGCTCCTCAGCCACTCGGCCCTCGAGGCGGCCGCGGGCCTGTTGCCGATGATGGGCGTGTTCGCGGCGACGTCGTTCATCGCGGGGTCGCTCTACCAGCGGCTCGGCGCGAAGACGATCGTGTCGGCCGGCGCCGCGGTTCTCGGCGTCGGGATGCTCCTGCTGTCCTTCCTCGACGTCGACACCGACTACGCGGGGCTGGTGCCCGAGATGATCGTGCTCGGCATCGGGGTCGGGCTCTTTTCCTCGTCGATTGCGACGTCCGCGGTCACCGCGCTCGACCCGTCGCAGTCGAGCCTGGCCGGCAGCGTCCTCTACATGTGCCAGATCGCGGGCGGTGCCATCGGGCGCGGGATCAACACCGCGATCGTCGTCGCGTCCGGGACGACCGACGCCGATGTGGCCGCCGGGATCAGCAACGCGTTCAAGGTCGACGCCCCGCTCGCGGCGATCGGCCTCGTCGTCGCGCTGCTGTTCGTCGGGGCTCGGTCGCCCATGAGGCCCACCACCGGCTGCGCTCCCACCGGGCCCACGCCTGACCTGACCGGGCCCGTCGGCCCGAGGTGATCCGCGGCGGCGGCCGTGGCCAATGCTTGACGAGCTCGTTGTGCGCTCCGCCGCCGCCAACGACACCGAGGTCCTCACCGTCGTGCGCTTCGTGGCCCACGCGAAGAAAACCGCCGGGGGGTGGCGGTCGACCTGCACCACCGGTTCTCGATCCGCACGGCCGGATCGCCTACTACCGGGGCACCGGGCGCCCTCGGCTCGAGTACATGGTCACCGAACGAACCGACACGCGGTTCCCGAAGGCGTACGGCGACCTCACGAACCAGCTCCTCGGCTACTCGACGGCACCTACCGCTGCGCCTACGAGGTCCACCCGCTCGCGTGACCCTCGGCCGGGTTCAGGGCGCGCCCGGCGGGTCATGACCCCACGCACGCGCCTCGAAACGCGCCGCGAGAAGCGCGTGTCAAGCGATGGCGTCGTAGCAGGCGTTCACAAGCTTGTCGCTGCGCAGGTCGCCGGCGAGGCCAATCCCCATCTTGTTCATCACGTAGCCGAACGCGAGGTCGGCCTCGGGGTCGGCCCAGCCAACCGAGCCGCCCAGAAGTTACCCGCCTTGCTGACGGCGGCGACCAGCTCGCGGCAGTGAAAGAAGGCGAACAGTGGGAGCTCGATGCCGACTCGCTCGGTGATCGATATAGCCGTGAAGGGACGCTACCGAAGGACCTGCGCTCGCGTCCCGCCGGGGCCGCGGCCGTACCGGCACGACGGATCTGGGACGCGACTGCTCTGGTCGCCGTGCCAACATGTCGGCCGTGCCGAACCGACGAACCGCTCACGGGAGCGACCGCTGATGCTGCCGCCGCTCGACCCTGCGGTGGAAGCGATCGTGGCGGCCATGCCCGATCTCACCCTCACGACTGAGACGCTGCCGACGATCCGCGGCCTGCTCACGGGCACCACGGTCGAGGTGCTCGACGGCGTCGAGCGCGTCGAACTCGTGATCGACGACGCGACGGATGTCCGCGTCGTCGTGCACCGACCCGCGGTGTCGGTCCGCGGCCGACCGGGGATCGTCTACCTGCACGGTGGCGGATACGTGCTCGGCGACTCGACGATGGACGCCGCGCGCCTGGACCGGTGGTGCGCGCAGCTCGGCTGCGTGGCGGTGTCGGTCGAGTACCGCCTCGCCCCTGAGCACCCCTACCCAGCACCGCTCGAGGATTGCTACGCCGGGCTCGCCTGGACCCGCGCCCACGCCGACGACCTCGGGATCGACACCGAGCGACTGGGGATCGCCGGCCTGAGTGCGGGCGGCGGGCTCGCGGCCGCCCTGACCCTGCTCGCACGTGACCGCGGCGAACACCCGGTCGCCTTCCAGCTGCTCGACTCGCCGATGCTCGACGATCGGCAGGTCACGCCGTCCAGCCAGGCCGACGGGCTGGTGGTGTGGACCCGCGATTCGAACACCTTCGGCTGGCGGTCCTATCTCGGTGATCGCTACGGCGCGGCCGACGTCCACTATCACGCAGCGCCGGCCCGGGCCGCGGACCTCACCGGGCTGCCGCCGACGTTCGTGATGGTCGGCGGCGTAGACGGGTTCCGCGACGAGGACGTCGAGTACGCAATGCGGCTGAGTCGGGCGGGTGTCTCCACCGAGCTGCACGTGTACCCCGGCGCGCCCCACGGGTTCGGGTTGTTCCCTGATCTCCACGCCGCCCGCCAGGCCGCGCGCGACGTCGAAGATTGGCTCGCGCGTCAGTTCGGGGCCTGAGCTAGGCGGTTCGGGTGCCGATCGCGCCGGCGCGGGTGAGCTCGGCGAGCTCGGCGGCCGACAGCCCGAGGATGCCGCCCAGCACTTCCTCGTTGTGCTGCCCAAGGGTCGGCGCGGGGGTGCGGAACCAGCGGTCGATGCTTGCGTAACGGAACGGCATCGACGCCATCGGCATCGACCCGACGACCGGGTGCGTCGGCGTCTCGAAGTAGCCGCGCGCCTGCAGCTGCGGGTTCGTCTGCAGCAGTCGGCAGGGATCGGCCACCGCCGACGCGGGGATGCCTCCGGCCCGGAGCCGGTCGACCAGCCCGGCGCGTGACTGCGTGCGGGTCCACGAGCGCAAGTGTCCGTCGATCGTGTCGTGCGCGGCGGAGCGGCCGGCGTGGGAGTCCAACGCGGGATCTGCCGCCCACTCGGGATCGCCGAGGATCGAGCGCAACGCGCGCCAATGTTCGTCGGTGACGACCGAGAGCGCGAGCCACGGTGCCGTGGGGGTGTCCGCGTCGGCGCACGGGTACAGCCCCTGGGGCGCGGCGTGCGGCGAGCGGTTGCCGGCGCGTTCGATCAGCCGGCCGTAGGCGGTCCACTCGATGACCGGCTCGGCGGCGATGTTGAGGGCGGCCTCGGCGAGCGTGCTCTCGACGAGATGGCCGCGGCCCGTCCGCTCCCGCTGCTCGAGGGCGGCGAGGATCGCGACCGCGCCGTGCATCCCCGCGATCGGGTCGCACGGACCGCGGGGGATGCGCGGCTGGTCATCGGGGTGACCCGTGACCCATGCGAGCCCCGAGAACTGCTCGACGGTCTGGGCGAAGCCCGGCCGGTCACGCCACGGTCCAGAGAGGCCGAAGGCGGGCATGCGCACGTACACGGCGCGCGGGTTCAGCACCCGGACGCGGTCCCAGGTGAGGCCGAGGTCGTCCATCACTCGCGGTGTGAAGTTCTCGACCACGACGTCGCACCATTCGATCAGGCGCTCCACCAAAGCGAGCCCCGCGGGGTCGTGCAGGTCGAGGGTCACGTCGCGCTTGTCCGCGTTGCACTGCAGGAAGTGGGGGCTGGCCTCCCAGTGCTGCGGGTAGCTGCCCACCATCATCCCGCCGATCGACCGGAGCCCGTCCGGGCGGCGCAGCGACTCGACGTGCACGACGTCCGCGCCCATGCACGCGAGCAAGTGCGTCGCGGCGGGTCCGGCCCACCACGCCGCGAGATCGAGCACCCGCAAGCCGGCCAGCGGAAGGGCGCCGGGATCGCGATCGCGGCGCGCCGGACGCGGACCCGAGAACGCCGGTCGTGCCTCCGGATCGAGCCGCGGCGCCGGTCGCGGCGCCGGCAGGTCGGCGTCGTCGATCCGATACGGAGGACGGGGGCGACGGAAACGGTCGCTCGCGTCCGATCCGAAACAGCCCCGCGCGACGAGGTGCGCGTCTTCGAGCACCGTCCTACCGTTGGCGACCGGTGAGACCGGGATGCGCAGCTCGGACGCGCGCTCGATGACCTCCGCGGTGGTGCGTGCGCCGCACCACCCGCGCACGATCTCGTTCCACTCGGCGAAGCGCATGATCCGGCCCGCGGGTGCGATCAGCTCGGCGTCGTCGAGGAGGTCGGGACGTCCCACGAGGCGGAGGAAGTCCTCGAACTGCTTGCGCGCGTTCGTGCAGAAGCCGACGTAGCCGTCCGCGGTCGGTTCGATCGACGGCGTCTCGATGCCGGGTGCCAGGAACGCGTGGTCCGGATCGCTCGGCCCGCCGTTCATGAGCCGGTTCATCGTCTCGGAGTTGTTCGTGAAGACGAGGTTCGCGGTCTCGAGCAGCGACAGGTCGACGTGCTCGCCCCGTCCCGACCGCTGCGCGTGGAGCACCGCGGGGAGCGCGGCGGCCGCACCGTAGGCGCCACCCGCCCACTCGGTGATCCGGCCACCGGCCTGGAACGGCTCGCCCCCCAAGAGTCCGCGCAGGCCGAGGGATCCGGCCTCGGCCTGGAGCGTGAGATCGGTCGCGGCCCGTTCCGTCCACGGGCCGGTGCGGCCGTAGGGGGTGATCGAGAGCACGACGAGTGCGGGATGCGCGGCACGGAGCGCGTCCGCGTCGAGCCGCTCACCGGTCTCGTACGCGAGCCCGTGCGCCTCGATCACGAGGTCTGACTCGGCGATCAGCCTGGCGACGTGCGGGTCGGCGGCGGTGCCGACGACCGACTGCTTGCCGGCATGCAGGAAGCAGAACAGCGCGGAGTCGCCGCCGCCGAGGTCGGCGCCGGTGGCCGACCATCGCCGCAGCGGGTCACCGCCCGAGGCCTCGACCTTGACCACCTCCGCGCCGGCGTCGGCGAGGAGCTTCGAGCAGTAGGCGCCGGCGATCTGCGTCGAGAAGTCGAGCACGCGGATGCCCGCGAGCGGCGTGAATCCCGCGGTCACGACAGCTCGACGGGGAGCGACGTCAGCGCGACGAGGATGGGGTTCTCGATCGTCAGCGCGCTGTACACCGGCGGACCCGTCTGCTCGATGTGCCGCACGCGCGCGAAGAGCTCCTCGAAGAGGATCGTGATCTCCCGCCGGGCGAGGTTGGCACCCAGGCAGTAGTGCGGTCCGCCACCACCGAATGCCAGGTGCAGATTGGGCGAGCGCGTGATGTCGAACCGGAACGGGTCGTCGAACACCTCCTCGTCCCGGTTGCCGGACGGGTACCAGAGCGTGACCCGGTCACCCGCGGCGATCGGCACGCCACGGATCTCCGTGTCGCGCGTCGCCCGGCGGGCGAAGTAGCCGACCGGCGACGACCAGCGCAGGATCTCCTCGACTGCATCGCGCATCGTCGCCGGCTCGCTCCGCATCCGCGCGAGCTGGTCGGGATGCTCCAGGAGGGTCATGAGCCCGATTGAGATCGCGTTGCGAGTCGTCTCGCTCCCGGCGACGGTGAGCAGCATGAAGAACAGGTCGAGCTCGAGCTCGTTCAGGGTGGTCGTGGTGCCGTCGTCGGCCTCGACCGCGACGGTGCAGAGGAGGGTCCAGACGTCGTCGGACGGGTGGGCGCGCTTCGCGACCCCGAGCTCGTGCGCATACGCGAACATCTCCGCCTGCGCCGCTCCCGGGTCGGCGGGTGGCGTCCCCGAGCTCGAGTCGCTCGCGAGCAGGAACTGGTTGGTCACGGAGAACACGTGCTCGCGGTCGGCGATCGGGATACCGACGATGTCGGCGATCATGTTCATCGGCAGTTGGTACGCGATCTCCGAGACGAAGTCGAGCCGCCCGTGCTCGAGCGCACGGTCGACGATCGCGCCCGCCCACGCGCGCGCCTGCTCGTCGAGGGCGCGCACCATGCGCGGGGTGAACCCGGCGCTGATGAGGCGCCGCAGTCGGCTGTGGTCCGGTCCGTCCATGCTCACGAGCATCGAGCCGGCGATCCCCGGCTGGTGGCTGAGCTGCGGACCGTCGTGTGCGCTGAACAGCTCCGGGTCGCGGTTGGCGGCCTGGATGTCCTCGTAGCGGCTGAGCACCCAGAAGCCGGGATCGTGCTCGCCGGGGAAGCCCGTCGGGAACGGCTGCCACCGCACCGGCTCGTCGCGCCGCAGCGTGGTGAACACGGCATGCGGGAAGCCGTCGCGGTACAGGTCGAGGTCGGTCAGATCGGCGGTGCGTTCGGGGTCCGGCACGCAGTGATCTTGCCCGAAACTGAAAACACGTTCAATAATCTTCTCCGATGGCAACCGATGCCGCTCCCACGCGCAGCACCCGGCAACGTGCGGGCTACGCGAAGTCGCGTGAGACCAGGGCGCGGATCCTTGCCGCAGCGCTAGCGGAGGCGGTCGAGCGCGGGCTGCGCGACGCGACCGTCGCGCGCATCGCGGCACGCGCCGACACGGCGGTCGGCAACGTCAACTACCACTTCGGATCACGCGGCGCGCTGTTGCGCGATCTCATGCGTCTGCTGATGGCCGACCTCTCGGAGCGCCGATCGGTCGCGACTGCAGACGACGGCGACTTCTTTGCTCGCTACCGAGCCGAGCTGCTTGCCTACGTCGCCTACCTCCGTGCGAACCCGGCCCACGTGCGCCTCGCCGACGAGATCAAGTTCGCCGAGCCGGAGCTCTACCGCGAGGGCGTGCGCACCTGGGTCGGCCAGCTCGCGTCCCGTCTTCGGGCAGGAATCGCCGAAGGATCGATCCGTCCGATGGACGAGTCCGAGGTCACCGCGCAGGCCCACTTCCTGCTCGGGGCCCGTCACTTCCTCGAGGACATGATCGGTCACGACGGGCGGACCGGGGACGAAGCGGTCGTCGACGCCTACCTCGGACTCGTGCGCAACGGCCTCGCACGCGACCGTGCCGATCGGACCCACGGATGAGCACCGTCGCCGGCGTAGGCCTCGACCGCGAGGAGCTGCGGGAGCGCTACCGCGTCGAGCGGGAGAAGCGCCTCCGCGCCGACGGCACCGACCAGTACGTCCGGATCGCCGGCGAGTACGCGCACTTCGAGGACGACCCGTACGTCGCGCCCGGCTTTACTCGGCCACCGCGCACCGACGACGTCGAGGTGGCCCTGATCGGCGGCGGGTTCGGCGGGCTGCTCACCGGTGCCCGGCTGCACCAGCTCGGGGTCGAGGACGTGCGCATCATCGAGAAGGGCGGTGATGTCGGCGGAACATGGTACTGGAACCGCTACCCGGGGATCGCGTGCGATGTCGAGTCCTACGTGTACATCCCGCTGCTCGAGGAGCTCGACTACGTCCCGGTCGAGAAGTACAGCCGCGGCGAGGAGATCCAAGCGCACTGCCGGCGCATCGCGGAGCACTTCGACCTGTACCGGAACGCAATGCTCCAGTCTCGGGTCACCGAGGTCCGGTGGGACGAGGGCGTTCGACGGTGGATCATTACGACGGACCGCGGCGACGCGATCCGGGCCCGGTTCGTGACCCTCGCGAACGGGTTCCTGCAGAAGCCGAAGCTTCCGGGCATCCCCGGCCTCGCCACGTTCCGCGGGCGTGCCTTCCACACGAGCCGCTGGGAGTACTCCTACACGGGCGGCGACGCGCGCGGGAACCTCACCGGACTCGTAGACAAGCGGGTCGGTATCATCGGCACCGGCGCGACGGCGGTGCAGTGCGTGCCCCACCTTGGTGCCGCCGCCGCGCACCTTTACGTGTTCCAGCGCACGCCGTCGTCGATCGACGTGCGCGCGAACCGACCGACCGATCCGGATTGGGCCGGGTTGCTCGAGCCGGGCTGGCAGCAGCGGCGGATCGAGAATTTCCAGGTCCTCACCGCAGGCGGTTGGTCCGAGGAGGACCTCGTCGCCGACGGCTGGACCGACATCACCCGCAAGCTCCTGTCGGTGTCGGTTCAGCAAGGCAACCCCGATCTTTCCCCGGAGGCGATCGCCGAGATGCTGGAGACCGCCGACTTCCTGAAGATGGAGGAGATCCGCGCGCGCGTCGACGAGCTCGTCGCCGACCCCGCAACCGCCGAGGCGCTCAAGCCGTGGTACCGGCAGTTCTGCAAGCGTCCCTGCTTCCACGACGAGTACCTCCAGACGTTCAATCGCAAGAACGTGACGCTGGTCGACACGCGCGGCCGGGGCGTCGAGCGGATCACCGAGGACGGCGTCGTGGTCGACGGCACGACCTACGAACTCGACTGTCTGATCTTCGCAACCGGCTTCGAGGTCGGCACGAGCTACTCGCGCCGGGCCGGCTTCGAGATTGTCGGCCGCGGTGGGCGGACACTCACCGAGCACTGGGCCAACGGTGTGCGGACCTTCCACGGCATTCACATTCACGGCTTCCCGAACCTGTTCATGAACAGCACGGCCCAGTCTGCGTTGACCGTGAACTTCCCGTACCTGATCGATCTCCAGGCGCGTCACGCGGCATGGACCATCGCGGAGGCGCTCGCTCGAGACATCGGCGAGGTTGAGGCCTCGGCCGAGGCTGAAGCGGGCTGGGTAGACGAGGTCGTGACCCGCGCCGCGCGCAGCGCGCAGTTCTCCGAGGGCTGCACCCCCGGCTACTACAACAACGAGGGCACCGCCGACGCGAAGAGCCGCCAGGGCACCTTCTTCTTCGGCGCTCCAACCGAGTACGCAGAGATCCTCGAGACCTGGCGGGCCGAGGGGACTATGGAAGGACTGGAGTGCCGATGAGCCGACCGAGCGCCTTCGATCCGGCCGGCTACCGATGGCGCGAAGTGACCGAGTCGCCGGGGGACTACCTCGTGCACCACGGCTACACCATCCTCGGCTACGACCTCGCGGCCGGCACGCTCGACATGCTGGTCCGGTGGGACGGCGACGGCGGCCACTGCCCGATTCACCGCCACACGGCGACGACCACGGTGCTCGTGCTCGACGGCCAACAGCACCTCTGGGACGTCGCGCCCGACGGGTCGCGCGGGCCCGAGCGCGTCCGCCGCGCCGGCGACTACGCGCTCACCCTCGTCGAGGCGGCGCCCCATCTCGAGCGCGGCGGTCCGGCCGGCGGTCTCGTGTTCTTCGGCTCGCACTCCGACGACGGGCGGCTCTACGACATCGTTGACGACGCCGGGAACGTGATCGTCGAGGTGACGATGGAGACGCTCGTCGCCGACTGGAAGGCGAACACCTGAGATGAACTTCGAGCTCACGCCCGACCAGGGTGCCTTTCGCGACGAGCTGCGCGCCTACTTCGCCACGATGATGACCGCAGCGCTCACCTCCGAGCTCGCCATCAACCTCGAGGGCGGGGGCCCGGAGTTCCGCGCGGCCATGCGCCAGATGGGTCGCGACGGTCTGCTCGGGCTGAGCTGGCCGAAGGAGTACGGCGGCCAGGAGCGCTCCGCGGTCGAGCAGTACCTCTTTGCCGACGAGGTGCAGGGGGTCGGCTTCCCGCTGCCGTTTCTCACGCTGAACACCGTCGGCCCGATGTTGCGCGTGCACGGCACCGACGCGCAGCGCGACTTCTTCTGCCCGCGGATCCTTGCCGGTGAGATCTTCTTCGCAATCGGCTACTCGGAGCCTGGAGCCGGCACCGACCTCGCGTCGCTTACCACCTCGGCCGTGCGCGACGGCGACGAGTGGGTCATCAACGGACAGAAGATGTGGACCAGCCTGGCTCAGTACGCCGACTACGTCTGGCTGGCGGCACGTACCGACCCCGAGGCACCGAAGCACAAGGGCCTGTCGATCTTCCTGGTGCCGACGACCTCGGCGGGGTTCTCGCGCACGCCCGTGCACACGGTCGGCGGCGTGATGACCAACGCCACCTATTACGACGACGTGCGGGTCCCGGCGGAGAACCTCATCGGTGGCGAGAACAACGGCTGGAGGCTCATCACAGGCCAGCTCAACCACGAGCGCGTCTCGCTGGTCACCGTGAGCCGCCTCCTGCGTGATCTGCGGTCGGTCACCGACTGGGCACGCGAGACCGTCGTCGACGACGCTCCGGTGATCGAGCGCTCGTGGGTGCAGCAAAACCTCGCCCGCGTGTACGCGAAGACACAGGTCGTCCGGCTGATGTGCTGGCGCCAGGCCTGGGCCGCGGACTCCGGCCAGCCTCAGCCGGCCGAGTCCTCCGCGATCAAGGTGCTAGGCAGCGAGTTCAACCTAGAGGCCTATCGGGCGATGCTCGAGGTGCTCGGCACCGCTGGGGTGCTCCGCGGCGACGCTCCCGGCGCGGTGCTGAAGGGCCGGGTCGAGTCGTCGTACCGCAACGCGCTGATCCTCACCTTCGGGGGTGGCACGAACGAGATCCAGCGCGACATCATCGCCATGGCCGGCCTCGGCATGCCTCACTACAAGGACTGACCCGTGGACTTCAGCTTCAGGGAGGACGAGGACGCCGCCGCCGAGCTCGCGCGGCAGATCCTCGAGGACCACGCGACCAACGAGCGGCTGAAGGAGCTCGAGCGGACCGGCGCGCCCGTCGACGAGCAGCTGTGGCACGCTCTCGCCGCGGCCGACCTGCTCGGCATCGCGGTTCCGACCGACGACGGGGGCTCGGGCCAGGGCTTCCTCGCGCTCGGCCGATTGCTCCAGGAGGTCGGTCGCACGGTCGCGCCGGTCCCGGTCTACGCCGCGCTTGTGCTGGGCGCGTGGCCGATCAGCGAGTTCGGCGATGAGACGACGCGCGCTTGGCTCGGACCAATCGCGCGCGGCGAGCTGATCGTCACCGCCGCGCTAGAGGAGCCCGCGTCGAGCGACCTGTACGCACCGACAACCCGCGGAGAAGGAGCCGGCGAGTCGGTG
This sequence comes from Actinomycetota bacterium, assembly GCA_016870395.1. Classification (GTDB taxonomy): domain Bacteria; phylum Actinomycetota; class Acidimicrobiia; order IMCC26256; family JAENVU01; genus SHUZ01. The sequence goes on from VGBT01000017.1 coordinate 16,605, forward strand.
CGACTCACCGGCACGCGGACGAACGTGCCGCACGCCGAGCAGGCGGGCTACATCCTCGTCCCCGCCCGCTGCGACGACGGGGAGACTGGCCTCTTCCATGTCGCGACCGATGCGTCGGGCCTCCGCCTGACCCCCCAGCAGACCTCCGACGGGCAGCCGCACGCGCTGCTCGAGCTCGACGCCGCGCCCGCCGCCGCCCGCCTTGACACGCCGGGCCACGGTGCCGAGACCTTGGTGCGAGTGGTCGAGATCGCAACCGTGGCGCGGTGCCTTGTGCAGCTCGGTGTCACCGAGCGCGCGCTCGAGATGACTGCCGCCTATAGCCGGGAGCGGATCCAGTTCGACCGACCCATCGGCAGCTTCCAGGCCGTCCACCAACGCGCCGCCGACGCGTTTATCCAGGTCGAGGGCATCCGCCTCACCGCGTGGGAGGCCGCGTGGCGCATCGCGAACGGACTCCCCGCGGCCGAGCAGGTGATGGTTGCCAAGTACCTCGCGGCCGAGGGCGGCCAGTTCGCCGCGTTCGCGTGCCAGCACCTACACGGCGGCGTCGGTATCGACGTCGACTACCCGCTCCACCGCTACTTCATGTGGGCGATCCAGCTCGAGCACGAGCTCGGCTCCGCCCGGCACCAGCTCGACCACCTCGGCCGGCACCTCGCGGCTGCGGGCATCCCCGCGGCGTGAGGACCATGCCGGCGGTCTACCGAACAGGAAGGACACGATGACCGAAACGACGCTCGACGAGCAGCTCCAGGCGCTGGTCGGCCGACCGATCGGCGAAGGGGGTCCGGCCCATGCTCCCGATCCGGTGAACCAGCCGATGATCCGGCACTGGGCCGCGGCCTTCGAGGACGCCAATCCCGTCTACACCGATCCCGTCGCCGCGGCCGCGTCCCGGCACAGCGGGATCGTGGCCCCACCAATGATGCTCCAGACCTGGATCATGGCGACGCCGAAGATCACCGGCATCGCCGAGCGCGGCGGCTCGCCTGTCGAGGGGGGCCGGGTGAAGGTGCTGGCACTCCTCAGCGACGCGGGCTTCGTCGGCACGCTGGCGTCGAACTCCGAGTTCGAGATCGTCCGGTACCTGCGCCTCGGCGACGAGGTGTCCGCCGAGACGGTACTCGAGTCTGTGTCACCCGAGAAGCAGACGCGCCTGGGCCCCGGGCACTTCGTCACCTGGGTGACCACCTACACCGACGCTTGCGGCGAGGTGCTGGGGCGCCAGCGATTCCGGATCTTGAAGTTCCGTCCGGTCGCAGGCCCGTCGTGAGCGCGCGCCTTGCGCCGTCGATGACGGCGGACACGCAGTTCTTCTGGGACGGCGTGAAGAAACACCGCCTGCTCATCCAGCGCTGCACCGCGTGCCGCACGCTGCGGCACCCACCACGCCCGATGTGCCCCACGTGCCACGCGCTCGCCTGGGACACGGTCGAGGCGTCGGGTCGCGGGACCGTGTACAGCTTCGTGATCCCTCGTCACCCGCCACTGCCTTGGTTCCCCGAGCCCTACGTTGTCGCGCTCGTCGAGCTCGACGAGGGCACGCGGCTCGTGACCAACCTCGTCGGCATCCCGCACGACGCCGTGACGATGGGCATGAAGGTGCGCGTGCGGTACGAGCACTTCGACGACGACCTCGTCCTGCCCATGTTCACCCCGGAGGACGCGCCATGACCGCCGCGACCAGTGTCGACTGGAGCTCCTTGACCGTTGGCGACGCGTTGCCCGAGCTCGTCCTCGACGTGACCGCGACGCGGATCGTCGCGGGCGCGATCGCGTCCCGGGACCTCATGCCGGTGCATCACGACCGCGACTACGCGAACCAGCAGGGCGCGCCGGACATCTTCATGAACATCCTCTCGGACACCGCCTACTGCAGCCGGTTCCTCACGGACTGGGCCGGGCCGGACGCGTTTGTGCGGCGGCTCGCGATCCGTCTCGGGGTGCCGGTGTTCCCCGGCCACACCCTGACCTTCACCGGTGAGGTCACCCGGCTCACCCGGGAGCACGACGAGGGACTTGTCGAGATCGAGTTGCGCGCCGTGAACGACCTCGGGGAGCACGTGAGCGGCACCGCGACGATCAACCTGCCGATCGCGCGATGAGCGACGCGAATCTCTCCGGCCGGGCTGCGATCGCAGGCATCGGCCAGACCGAGTTCTCGAAGGAGTCCGGTCGGACCGAGCTCCAGCTCGCCTGCGAGTCGGTGCTCGCGGCAGTGCGTGACGCGGGCCTCGAGCCGGGCGATGTCGACGGCCTCGTGACGTTCACGATGGACACGAGCGAGGAGATGGAGGTGGCGCGCAACCTCGGAATGCGCGAGGTCCGCTTCTTCAGTCGCGTCAGCTACGGCGGTGGAGCGTCGGCGGCTACAATCGCGCACGCGGCGATGGCGGTCGCGGCGGGAATGGCCGACGTCGTCGTCTCCTACCGCGCGTTCAACGAGCGGTCCGGCAACCGCTTCGGGAACATGAGCGGCCGGGTCGGCGTGCTGCCGCTCTGGCTGTCGTGGTACGCGCCGTACGGGCTCATGACGCCGGCTGCGTGGGTGGCGCTCTACGCCCGGCCGTACATGGAGCGCTACGGCGTCACCAACGCCGACTTCGGGCGCATCGCGGTCGTGGACCGCTCGCACGCGGCCACCAATCCCGACGCATGGTTCTACGAGCGGCCGATCACCCTCGAGGACCACCAATCGTCGCGCTGGATCGTCGAGCCGGTGCTGCGCCTGCTCGACTGCTGCCAGGAGAGCGACGGCGGCGTCGCGATCGTCGTGACGTCGGCCGAGCGCGCCCGTGACCTGCCCCAACCCCCGGCGATCGTCACTGCGGCCGCGCAGGGCGCGACGTTCGACGGTGAGACGATGACGAGCTACTACAAGGACGATCTGGACGGACTGCCCGAGATGGGTGTTGTCGGCCGGACGCTGTGGGAGCAGTCGGCGCTGACGCCCGCGGACGTGTCGACCGCGTTTCTCTACGACCACTTCACCCCGTTCGTGCTCATGCAGCTCGAGGAGCTGGGCTTCTGCGCGCGCGGAGAGGCGAAGGACTGGGCGACCATCGAGCGGCTGTCAATCGGTGGAGAGCTGCCGATCAACACCAGCGGCGGGTTGCTCGGCGAGGCGTACATCCACGGGATGAACGGCATTACCGAGGTAGTCCGCCAGATCCGCGGCACCGCGGTCAACCAGGTGGCCGACGTCGAGCACGCGCTCGTGACCGCCGGTACCGGCGTTCCGACGAGCGGGCTCATCCTGTCGAAGCTGTGACGCCCACGGCGAGGAGGTCGATGACATGAAGGCGATCCAACTGGAGGAAGGCGAGCTGCACGTTCGCACCGTCGACGTGCCCGAGCCGGGTCCCGACCAGGCGCGGGTCCACCTCGCCGCGTCGGGGGTGTGCCACTCCGATCTCCATCTCGCGCGCGGCGATTGGACGGGCGTGCCCCGCAGCATGAGCCTCGGCCACGAGGGCATCGGCGTCGTGGAGGCGCTCGGCCCCGGCGCGGACCGCTTCGTCGCAGTGGGCGACCGGGTGATCCTCGGCCTCGGGGGAATGGGGGGCGGCTACTGGTGCGGTGCGTGCGAGTACTGCCTGAGCGGACGCCCCCGGCTTTGCGCGCAGGCCCAGCCACTCATGGGGACCTTCGCCGAGCAGATCTCCGTGTGGGCACCGGCGCTCGTGAAGGTGCCCGACGCGCTCGGCGACCAGGAGGCCCCACTCGCGTGCGGCGGGCTCACCGCGTTCAGCGCGGTGCGCAAGCTCGTCGCGCAGAGCATCCCGCCGGGCCGCACCGTCGCGGTCGTCGGTGCCGCCGGCGGCCTCGGGCACTACGCGGTGCAGATCCTGCACGCGTTCGGCTATCGCGTCGTGGGCGTCGACGTGGGCGAGGAGCGGCTCGAGTTCGTACGGTCGCTCGGCGCCGAGCACGTCGTGAGCGCAGACGACGCCGCGGGCTTCGCGTTCGGCCTCGGCGGCGTCGACGCGTCGCTCGTGTTCGCGGCTCGGCTGGCGGGCTTCGAGCTCGGCCTCGGGATGCTCAAGCGCGGTGGCCTGTTCGTCGCGGTCGGGATTCCGCCGTCGAGTGACGGCAACCTCCAGCTCCACCCCTGGCAGATGTTCCTCACCGACCCGACGATCATGTACTCGGCCGTCGGTACCGTTCAGGAGATGCGCGAGCTCGTCGAGCTGGCCGCGGCCGGAAAGGTGAAGACCCACGTGTCGAGAGTCGGCACGCTCTCCGACGTCCCGGCCATCTTCGACGAGCTCGAAACAGGCAGCTACCTCGGCCGGGCCGTCGTCACCGACCTGAGCCGCTGAGAAGACCACAATGACCGAGCGGCAGCTGCGCATCGCCATCGTCGGCGCCGGTGCAGGCGGGCTATGCGCCGGCAAGCGCCTGCTCGACGAGGGCTACGACGACTTCGTGATCCTCGAGCGCGCCGACGACGTCGGCGGAACCTGGCGACGCAATACGTACCCGGGCTGCGAGTGCGACGTGCCCTCGGCGTTGTACTCGTTCACCTGGGCGTTCAAACCCGACTGGTCGAAGCCCTACGGCAGACAGCCCGAGATCCTCGCGTACCTGCGCGACATCGCGGAGCAATTCGGTCTGCGCCCGCACTGCCGCTTCGGCGACGGGGTCGTCAGCGCCTGCTGGGACGAGGCCTCCGCCGCGTGGACGCTCACTCAGGAGTCGGGCGCCACCGTCGAAGCCCACGTCGTGGTCAGCGCGATCGGCATGTTCAACGCGCTGTCCTGGCCCGACATCGAAGGATTCGACACGTTCAGGGGCGCGATGTGGCACTCGGCCGCATGGAACTGGGACCACGACCTCGCCGGCAAGCGGATCGCGGTGATCGGCAGCGCGGCGAGCGCGGTGCAGCTCGTCCCCGAGATCGTGAAGACGGCGGGCCAGGTGCACCTGTTCCAGCGGACCGCCAACTGGGTCCTGCCGAAGGTGGATGACGAGTTCACCGAGGAGCAGATCGACGCGTTCCGCACCGATCCCGCACCGTTGCTCACGTTCCGCGCCGAGACCGAGCAGCACATGAACGCGGGAATGACCTTCGCGATCCCGAGTCAGCTCGTTGAACGCGAAGCAGTGGGGTTGGCCGCCATCGAGGTCGTGGAGGATCCCGTCGTGCGCGCCAAGCTCCGGCCACAGCACCCGTTCGGCGCCAAGCGCCCGCTGTTCTCGAATCTCTACTATCCGGCCTTCAACCGGCCGAATCTCGAGCTGGTCACCAACGCAATCGCGCGGATCACCTGCTCCGGCGTGGTGACCGCCGACGGTGTGGAGCGAGAGGTCGACGTGATCGTCATCGCCACGGGCTTTGCCACCACGAAGTACCTGTCGGCGATCGAGGTCACCGGCCGCGACGGCCGGCGGATCGTCGACGCCTGGAACGACGGTCCGCTCGCCTACCTCGGCATCATGACGTCGGGGTTCCCGAACCTGTTCATGCTCTACGGGCCGAACACCAACAACGGGTCGATCCTGACGATGATCGAGGCGCAGGTGGACCACGTGTTGCTCCACCTGCGCCGGCTGCGCGACGAGGGTGTCCGATGGGTGGACGTCCGGCCGGAGGCGATGACCGCGTACAACATCGAGGTGCAGGAGGCGATCGCCAGGGTGCGCGTATGGCAGGCCGACTGCCATGGCTACTACCGCGCCCCGAGCGGGCGCATCGTGACCCAGTGGCCCTTCTCGATGCTCGAGTATCAGGAACGCGCCGCGACTCTGGACCCCGATGCGTTCCAGGTCGGCGGCTGCACTCCCGGAGACGGATCGTGACCGACCCGACGGTGTCGAGCTACATCCTCAACGCGACGCCGGCGACTGAGGTGTCCACGTGATCCTCAACAAACCCGTTGCGTGCTTCGCGTTCAGTGCTGCCGATCCGGTTGTTCCGTGCGTCAGCCCGTCGGATCCGACAGCGACCAGGCGGTGTGTTCCGCCTCGAGGCCGTAGTCCGCGCACATGGCGTCGACGTCGGTGGTGTACGTGTTCATCCGCACGACGGTGGAGAGGCTGACGTCGGGCTCCGCGAGCACCGCTTCGAGATTGTCGAGCCCAAGAACGTGAAGAACCGGCTCTAGCTCGGAACGAGGACCGACGACCTGGACACGGGGGTCGAGCGGCTCATCTCGCTCGGGGCCGGCATCGCCTGGGAAGAGACGTTCTCGAGCGGCTGGCCGTACCGCAACGTGGTGCTGCGGCACCCCGAGGGGAACGAGTTCTGCCTGGGCAACGAGCCGCCGCATTGACGATGGCGAGCGCCGTCCTCGCGGAGCGGTCAGACTGGCGTCATGGCTGCAGCACCCAGTGACGTGCCCGAACACCGGTTGGTCGCCGAGGGGAAGGTCGTGGTCGTCCCCGGCGTCTACGACGCGCTCTCCGCCAAGCTGGCGCAGCGCGCCGGGTTCCCCGCGGTGGTGCTCACAGGCTACGGCGTGGCCGCCGCCACCCTGGGCGAGCCCGACTTCGGCCTGCTCACCCAGACCGAGATGCTCGACGTCGCGCGGCGTGTCTGTGCCGCCACCGACCTGGCTGTCATCGTCGACGGCGACACCGGCTACGGGGGTCCGTTGAACGTCCAGCACCTCGTCCGCGAGCTCGTACGGGTGGGGGCGTTCGGGGTGTTGCTCGAGGATCAGCGCTGGCCGAAACGATGCGGGCACATGCGCGAGAAGTCGGTCGTCGATGCCGAGGACCACGCAGCCAAGATCCGGGCCGCGGTCGACGCCCGCGGCAGCAACCACCTGACGATCACCGCTCGAACGGATGCCCTCGCCACGCACGGGCTCGACGAGGCCGTGCGCCGAGCCCACCTTTATAAGGAGGCCGGCGCCGACGTGCTGTTCGTGGAGGGGCCGCGCAACGTCGATGAGCTCCGTGCCATCGGCGAGCAACTCCCGCCTCCGCTGGCGGTGAACCTCATCGAGGGTGGCCAGACGCCGCTGTGCTCGCTGGAGGAGCTCTTTGAGATGGGGTTCTTCTCGGTGGGGTTCGTACTGTCCGGGCTGTATGCCGCGGCCAGGGCGCTCGACCGGACCTACCGGCACCTCCGCCAGTTCGCGGAGACGGACTCGATTGCAGACTCGTTGATGGCCTTCGACGCGTTCGGAGAGATGATCGGACTGGAAGAGCGCTACGCGAGCGACGAGCGATACCGGACCTGAGCCGACCTGGGCGGCGGTGGAGGCCATGTCCGCAGGAATCCGGCACCTCGCGGTCGCCGGGAGGCACATGACTCGAGCACCCGTTCCCACGCGCCCTTGACGAGGAAGACCGGCAGATCGTCACCGGCGGGTTGGTGCATCGTCGCCATGTACTGGCGGTCCGAGCTGAACGGAATCGTGTCGAGCCGTGGCCACGACGCTGAAGCCAGGGCACGGCAAGCTGTCGCGGTCACGGGCCTCTTGTCCTCGGCGATGTCTGCGCTGTCGAGGCCATAGCCCGACCCGGTGACCTCGAAGCGGCCCTCGGGAGTCCACACGGCGCAAACCGTCATCTCGTGTTCGGTGAGCGAGTCATCGAACTGCTCGCCCGATCACCCCACCGCCAGAAGCAATCCCCGTCAGCAGCCGTGAAATCGACTGACCCAGTGCAACGTGAGCCTTCCGTTCCTGAACGAAGCCGACGATCGCGTTGGTCTCGTCCATCATCGCCGCCGGTCCTACCGGAATCGAGAGGCTTTGTCGAGAGACCCTGTCGAGCCTCGCGCGGCTGAGGGAGCACGGCCTCAATGGGGCGACAAGCGCGAGCACTCGCGACCTCACCCCGTCGACTCGAAGGCTTCGGCGTGCGCCTATGCCACTGATCCGCGCGTTCGCGGTCAGCTCGCGGCCCTTTCTGGGCCCTTCCCGTCATCGTCAGTGATCTTCGAGCAGGTCGACATCAGATCACTGGCAAACTGGCGAAGCCCCTCGATCGCATCGCGCGAGCGTCGCCAGGGAGCGACGATCAGACGGGTCACGCCAAGCTCCTCCCATCGCGCGATGTCGTCGCGGGAGCTGACCTCGCCTCCGAGCACGATCTGAAAGCCCTCGCGGTCGCGCCCGTAGTGGGAGAGCAGAGCGTGCAGCCGCTCGATCGGACCAAGAGCCGACTCGAAGGTGTGATGGATTCCGATCCACCCGTCTCCAGACCGAGCGGCGCGCTTCAGTGCGGCGGCGGATTCGCCGCCGATGAGAATCGGCGGCCACGGGTGCTGGAAGCACTTGGGCTCGAAGACGACGTGCTCGAACGAGAAGAACTCACCGTGGTACTCGGCGATCGCCTCGGACCAGAGCTGCTTGCAAACTTCGACGGCTTCGTCAACTCGTCGCCCTCGCGTCTGAAAGTCGAGCTGGGTGGCGATCCATTCCTCTTCGAGCCACGACGCACCGATGCCGAACTCGAGCCGACCACCTGAGAGGAGATCGACAGTCTGGACTCCGCGAGCGGTGGTGAACGGATGGCGCAGCCCAATGTTGTAGACGTGTGTGCCGAGTCGGATCCGTTCGGTCCGGCCCGCGAGATAGGCGAGGTACGCAAAAGCGTCGAAGACCGGGGTCTCGGGTGGAACCGGCGGGTGGGTCTCGCCCGGATGCGGAGAGCGACTCATCTGCTGCGTGAGCACGAGGTGCTCGGGGAGCCATACCGACTCGTAGCCGAGAAGCTCGGCTTCGAGCGTCACGTCTACGAAGAAGCCCGGATGCAAGCGGCCGAGAGCCACGCCGAAGTTCACCGCGTTTCCCCGAAGGGCCCGCTGTGGTGCGCCAGCACGTTCACGAAGCCTATTCGCTGCCCGCGATGTCGACGAGCACGTCGCCGGCCGGGGTGGTGCGTGCTACGTCACCAGCACGCAAGAGCAGACTGCTGAAAGGAAGCTCTACGACGGCCGGTCCCTCGACTTCGATCGAGTCCGCGGCGAGCTCGGCCACGTCGACAACCGCGGCGTCGGTCCAGGCACCGTCCACGTGAACCGCACGGCGTGAACGTCGGAGCACGGTGTCAGGGGTTGCCGAAGGGTGAAGGTCTGGGTGCTCACTGCGTCCGACGGCGAGAAGGCGCAGCCCGCGCACGAGCGGCTCTTCGGCGCGTGATTCGATGAGGCGAGCTTCGGAATTGCGGCGGTGGAACTCTTCGACCGCGTCGGTGATCGCAGCCATCGACACCGCATCACGTGCGACGGCGAGCGGGATCGGTACGTCGAAGGTCTGTCCGGGGAACACGAGGTTCAGGAACCAGCTGCGCGTGATCCGGTCCTCGCCGACCCCCGCCTCGGCGAGCTCGCTTTCGGCATCGGCGGCGAGCCTACGAGCGAGTGCCGAGAGCACGGCGACGTCGGCATCCCTCCACCGGGCGAGGTACGTGCGTGACTCGTCGACCACGTGATCGGACAGGAGAAGCCCGAGCGCAGAGAAGCCCGCGGCGGCGAGAGGAACGAGGCAGCGGCGCATTCCCAGGGCGCGGGCCTGCGTCGTCGCGTGCACGGGTCCCATGCCTCCGAACGCGACGAGCGACAGCTCCCGGGGGTCGGCGCCCGCGAGTGAGAGCACCCGACGAACCGCGTCAGTCATGTAGGCGTCGACGATCGCGACGACCGCAGCTGCGGCATCGACGGCCTCGAGACCAAGCGGTTCGCCGAGTCGCGTCAGGGCCTTCGTTGCAGCGTCGACGTCGAGCGTCGAGCGCCCGGCCGCGAAGCGCGCAGGGGCGATGCGTCCGAGCAGGATGTCGGCGTCGGTGACGGTCGGCTCCGTGCCCCCGAGTCCGTACGCGGTCGGGCCTGGGACGGCGCCTGCCGACTGGGGCCCGACGACGATGCGGTCGCCTGCGACCCGCGCGATCGACCCCCCGCCTGCTCCGATCGCATGAACGTCGACCATGGGGAGCTGAATGAGGGATCGATGGCGCCAGTTCCACTCGGTCTTGACCTCGGGTCTGCCGTCGCGGACGAGGCACATGTCATACGACGTGCCGCCCATGTCCATGCTCACGACGTCGCCGAGGTCAGCGGCACGAGCCGCGGCGGCTGCTGCGATCGCCCCGCCGGTCGGACCGGAGCCGATCGTCGCGACGGCACGCCGCTCGATGGCGGCCGGCGCGCACACTCCGCCGTTGGAACGCACGATCAGAAGCTCCCCGAGCAGACCGGCTGCGACGAGACGCTGCTCCAAGCGCCGAACATAACGGGCAATCACCGGACCGACGTACGCGTTCACTACTGTCGTCGACGTCCGCTCGAACTCGGGTGCACGCGGCAGCACCTCGTGTGACAGTGAGATCATCGCGACGTCGGGGTACTCCTCGCGCACGATCTCCGCAGCGCGTAGCTCGTGATCTGGACGGACGAAGGAGTGCAGAAACGCGATTGCGATCGACGCGACGCCGAAGGCACGTAACCGGTGGGCCGCGCGGCGGACCGCGTCTTCATCCAGCGGAACGATGACCTTGCCGTCGCAGTCGATACGCTCGGGCACCGGAAGCCGCACACGACGCCGCGCGATCGGGGGAGGTGCCGGAAGCGCGGCGTTCCAGATGTCCTCCTTGTAGCCACGCCGCAGGTCCATCTCGTCGCGGAATCCCTCCGAGCAGATGAGACCGGTCGGCGTTCCGGTCATCTGAATGAGCGTGTTGTCGCCCGTCGTCGTGCCGTGCACGACCCTCGCGGTGGCTCCCAGCAGCTCGGCGAGCGTAAGTCCCTCACCTGCAGCGACGAGAGTCAGCGCCTCGAGCACGCCAGCGGACTGGTCGGCCGGCGTGGTCGGCGCTTTCTCGACGCGGAACGTGCCGTCAGGGCGGGCAAGGACGACGTCGGTGAACGTGCCTCCGACATCGACACCGATCTTGTACGCGTCTGCAGAAGTCATTGTCCGGACCGCATCTCGGCGCGTCGGCGGCGCGTCGCGTCCTCGTCGATCTCGAGGTCCATGGCGTCGACAGAACCGGTGATGACGACGCCGTAATCACGCGCTGCCCCTTCCAGCGAGACGAGCTCGTCCCAGACGTCGTCGAGCACGGCAGCCGGGTCGCGCTGCAGTGGATCGCCCCAGCCGCCGCCCCCGCCGAACTCGTAGACGAGGCACTCGCCAGGCTCGAGGAGCTCACCCTGGCACGCGACTTGCACGTCGATCACCGCATCGGGGGGTCCGCCGACCTTGAGATAGCAACGATCGCCGGTCCCGGAACGTCCGCCGTTGATCCCGGGGTGAACGTGCCGGCGGTTCACCATGTACTGACTGACCCGCGTCGGCGCGAGGACCTGCTTGACCAGTCGGCTGCCGGGAAGGCCGCGCCAGCGGCCTGCACCACCCCCGTCGGTGATGTACTCGCGTCCTCGCAACAGGTACGGGAAGATCGTCTCGTTGATCTCGGCGGTCGCCTTGATGAGATTTCCGAACGAAGCGTTCTGCGCGCCCCAACCATCGACGCCGCGCACGGCACCGCACCAGCCAGCGTAGAGCTCGCCGCCGTGATCGAAAAACGGCTTGCCGCTGCGCGGGTTGTGCTCGCCCCACATCTGGCGCGGCGCGCCCATCTTGTAGGTCTGGGGAGTACAGCGGTCCGGGATGATCTGGCTGAGGGCAAGCGCCACCGCGTCACCGACCTCGACACCCGGATGGTGGGTGCCGGCCGAGACGGGCTTGCCGGGTCTCGGATTGACGCAGCTGCCTTCCGGTACGACGAGCGTGATCGCGTAGAAGAAGCCTTCGTTCTTCGGAATAGTCGGGTCGACGAGACTTGCGAGTTGCGCAATCACGTAGCCGCGGGTGTTCCCGAACGTCGACCACGTCTGCAGCTCGTCGCGCGTGTCGGAACCGGTGAAGTCGACGGTAGCGTGGTCGCCCGCGATCGTCAGCCGCACGTGCACGCGGATGTCGGTGTGGCCGGCGGGGTCGTTGTCGACCCACGCGTCGGCTTCGTACGTGCCGTCGGGCCACGAGGCGATCTCTTCGCGAACCCGCCGCGCCGTGTCCGCGATGTTGCATTCGACGCTCGCGCGGACCGTGTCGATCCCATAGCGTGCGACGAGCTCGCTCAGGCGCTCGACACCGAGCCGCGTCGCACCGACTTGGGCTCGCAGGTCGCCGATAAAACCCGGAAGCCGGTTGTTCACGCGCATCATGTGGATCACGTCGCGGCGCTCGCGTCCCGCGTCGAACACCTTTACCGCCGGGTAGCGGATGCCCTCCGACCAGATGTCTGCGGCGTGGTTGTTGTAGCCGCCTGCGACCGCGCCGCCTGTGTCTCCGTGATGGCACTGCATCGACGCGATCAGCACGAGCTCCCCGCCCACAAACACGGGCGCGAACACGTTGAAGTCCGGGAGATGGCCACCGCCGTGGTACGGATCGTTGGCCACAATCACATCACCGGGCGCCAGCTCGTCGCCGAAGAAGTCGAGCGCGAATCGGACCGGGAGAGTCGAGGTGAGCATGAACTGGGGAACGCCCACCGACAGGGCTGCGAGTCGCCCGGTGCCGTCGAGCACGGTCGCGTTGCGCTCGTTGCTCTGGTTCAGGATCGGGGTTGTCGCCGTGCGCGACACGTAGGTCGCCATCTCGAAGCACACGGTCTCCATCGCGCTGCGCACGACTTCTGCGGTGACGGGGTCGGCGAGTGCAGGGCCCTTGGGGGCAGGCGAATCGAGGGTGGGCACAGCCCCTCCTGTTCTGACGTGCGTGTCAGGTTAGACGAAGTCGACCCGGTCGTTCTCGGGGTGGGACGCACGCAACTCGGCGGGCGATCGAGGGTCCTGCCGGCGAGCGGGCCGTTCCGAGGCCTCGTCGCGATCGGTGCTACCGACCGAACACGATGAGGCTTCGCGCGAGCTCTCCGGCCCTCATGGCGTCGAACGCGTCGTCGACGGCACAAACGACATCGGTGACGACCGCACAGCCGATCAGGGCGGCGAGATCGCTCGGGAAGGTCGGATCGATCCGGACGGCCGCGGCTTCGGGTACGACCGGCGACTCGGCGAAGCTGCCGATCCCGAGCGCGCACACGACCGGACCGTCGCCGGTCGTTCCGTACGGCGCGGCGAAGTGGTGGTTCGATCCCGTGTTCGCAGAGCTCGATCTGCCCGCCAAGGCAGAGACGGCATCGACGGCACGGGGCGATCCAGGACACCACGACGTGGTCGCCGATCTGCAGATGGCGCACTTCGAGACCCAGCGCGGTGACGGACGCCTGCTTTTTCGTGGCCCAGGATCGCGAACGTCTGCTGGAGAATCGTCCCATTGCGTACCGACAGGGGGGTGCACCAGACCCCGGTCGCCGTCAGCCTCACCTGCACCATTCCCGGGGTTAGGGGAGTTAGCTCGAGGTCCTCCACGCGCAGCGGAACCCCAATCTCTCGCAGCACGGCCGGTTTCATGAGTCTGGCGTCGCCACAAGGCCCCCGTTCCTGCCGTCTACGCCAGGTTCTCCGGGGTTCTCCCGGTGTGCCTTGGGGAAGGGGCGTCCGCTGGGCAATACTCGCCGAATCGCCGCACTCGACCTCCCTGACCTCGTCACTCCTGGGCGCAGCGCGCTGGTTACGGTGGAGCTCCAGCGGGTCGTCGTGGGTAAGCGCAGCGTGCTGGCGCCGCTGGCGGTCGCGGTCGCAGCCGGGAAGGTCCTCGAGCACGTCGCAGAGCTGTGCCGGCGGGCCCGTAGCGTCGGCGTCCCAGTGCTGCACTGCACGGCGGAGACGCGTCAGGACGGGCTCGGCGGAAACCGGAACGCGCGGCTCTTCGCGGTTACGCGGCGGGCCGGTCCGCCGCAGCCCGGTTCCGGTGCCTTCGACGTGCATCCCGCGGTAGGCGTGGAACCGTCGGACTTCGTCTTGGCGCGACTGCACGGCTTGTCGCCGATGACTGGTACGTCGCTCGACCCGATCCTTCGCAACCTCGGCGTCACGACGCTGGTCGTGACGGGTGTCTCGGTGAACGTGGCAGTCCTCGGACTCACCTTCGACGCGGTGAACCTCGGCTACCAGGTCGTGCTGGTCCGCGACGCCACCGCGGGCATCGACGACGAGTACGTCGATGCTGTGTACGAGAACACGCTCTCGCTGCTCGCGACCGTGACGACGACCGAGGCCGTCCTCGCAGCCTGGACGCCGTGAAGCGTCGGGCGTCCTGCGGGTCGCCGGGGCTCGGCGCGCGGCCAGCAAACCCTGACGCGCGTGTCAGTTAGGATGGCGCGATGGCTGACTACCTAAGGGGCAAGAACGTCGTGGTCACCGGGGCCGGGCGGGGCATCGGAAGGGCGGTGGCGATGGCGTGCGCGGCCGAGGGCGGGAACGTCGTGGTCGCGGACTACGGGGTGGGGACCGCCGGTGAGGATCCCTCGAGCGCCGTCGCCGACGCAGTCGTCGAGGAGATCGAGGACGCAGGTGGTACCGCCGTCGCCGTCGCCGACACGGTCACGACGATGGAGGGCGGTCACCGGATCGTGCATGCCGCGCTGGAGCGCTGGGGCAGCATCGACGGCGTGGTGTGCGTGGCCGGGATCCTGCGAGAGCGGATGCTGTTCAAGATGGCTGAGCAGGAGTGGGATCCCGTCATCGAAACCCATCTCAAGGGGACGTTCACCGTCTTTCGTGCCGCAGCCGAGCTGATGCGGGAACAGCGGGCCGGAACGCTCATCGGCTTCACGTCGGGTGCGTTTGCCGGGAGCGTTGCGCAGGCCAACTACAGCGCGGCGAAGGGCGGGATCGTTTCGCTCGTCCGAAGCGCAGCGGCCGGCATGTATCGCTACGGCGTCACTGCCAACTGCATCGCGCCGGTCGCGAGGACTCGAATGTCCGCGAGCGTCCCCACCGAGCTCGACATGGGCGAGCCGGAAGATGTTGCGCCGCTCGTGGTCTACTTGCTTTCGGACGCGGCGCGCCATGTCACCGGCCAGGTCTACACCGCCAACGGCGGACGCATCGCGCTGTGGAACCAGCCCGTCGAAGTACGGGAGATGGTCACGGACGGGCGCTGGACCCCGGAACAGATCGAAGCTCGCTTCGACGCGGATCTCGGTCAGGAGCCGATGGGTCTGATCGCGCGGCTCGAGGAGATGCGCCGAGCTGCTGCGGCGGGCGACACGCCGAACCCCTGACCGCCGGGATTCGTCTGCGCTCAGGTGGGGCCCGACGACGGGGTCACTCGACGGCACCGGCGTGGCGCAGCTCTTCGATCCGGGTCGCGTCGTACCCGAGGACGTCCCGCAGGATCGCGTCGGTGTCGGCACCGACGCGCGGCGCCGGACCGAGATCGGGGTGCGGCTCGCGCGCGTGAATCGGCGTGCGAGTCAGGCGCGGACCATCGACGACCGGGCCGGTCGTGTGGAACCGGGCGCGGAACTGCGGATCATCGAGCAGCTCCGATGCCCGGTTGACCGGCGCGCCGGGCACGTCATGGTCGATGAAGAAGCGCACCCAGTCGGCTTGTGAGCGCGTCGCGAAGATTGCTGCGAGCTCGCGCCGCAAGACCACGTCGTCACGGGCGTGCTCGCCGAACTCGGCACCAGAGTCGTCGGTCAAGAGATCGTCGCGGCCCAGTGCACGGCAGAATCGTTCGAAGAAGTGCCGCTCCGAGGCTTGAAACAAGATCGTCCGTCCGTCCGCCGTGTCGTAGTACTGATACCGGACCGCGGCCGTCATGCCTCCGCGATGTTCGGGAACGTCTGCCCCCGCGAGCAGCTCGTCGACGCGACCGGCGTTGAACGCGACGGCGGCATCGGCCTGTGCGACATCGAGCCAGGTTCCCTGGCCAGTGGCCCGCGCGCGGAGCAAGGCCGCGAGCACCCCGACAGCCCCGTAGAGCGCGCCGGCCTTCGTCCCGATGTCGTGGTAGCGCCGGGGGATCGCGGGGAAGTCGTCCTCGGTCCGCTCGGGGCGGGCGAGGCCGGCGTACGCGTCGTAAGCGACGCCATGAGTCGCGAGGTCACGGTAGGGGCCGGTCTGGCCGAATCCAGACAGGCTTGCGAACACCAGCGACGGGTTCACCGAGCGGAGGGCCTCGTAGCCGAGCCCACGGCGATCGAGTGCGCCCGCGCGCAGGCCCTCGATCACGACTTCGCTTGCTGCGACGAGCTCGCGGAAGACGTCTGCGCCGTCGGGCCGGCGCAGATCGATCGCGATACTGCGCTTGCCGCGGTTCCAGCGCACGTGGAGCATCGAGACGCCATCCAGACGGGAGCCACCGACTGCGCGCGTGTAGTCGCCCCGTCCGGGCTGCTCGACCTTGAGCACGTCGGCACCGAGGTCCGCGAGGTGCATGCCGAGCATGTTGGGAGCCAAGAGCGCGACTTCCACGACTCGCAGTCCGTCGAGCAACGCCATCACCTGGTCCTCAGGTTCCGGTGAAGTCAGGGCGACGTCCCTCGAGGAGCGAACGGACGCCCTCGAGTCGGTCGGCGGTCTGAGAGATCAACGCGGTTGCCGTTGCCTCCTCGCCGAAGGCGGTGGCCATGTCGCTCACCAGCGACCGACGGTAGAGCCGCTTGGTGAGTCCGAGGCTTCTGGTCGGACCCTCGGCAAGACGGTGGGCGAGCTCCGCGGCGGTCGCTTCCACCTCAGCGGCAGGCACGAGCCGGTTCACAGCACCCCACGCGTGGATGGTCTCGGAGGTGAGCGTCTCTCCGAGCAACGCGGCTTCGTTCAGCCGATGGAAGGGAAGCAGCCGCGGCAGGAAGAAGGGGTCGCCGGCGTGGGGAACCATGCCGCGGCGTGCGAAGACGTGGATCCAGCGGGCGCCCGCTGCCGCGACCACGAGGTCGGCAAGCAGCGCAAGCATCCAGCCGGCGCCGGCCGTCGTGCCGTTGACCGCGCTCACGACAGGTGTCTCCAGCTCCCAGTACGTCCGGAAAAGCTCCTGGTAGGGAACCACCGCGCGCCGGTAGTCGAGCACGCTCACCGGACGTTGAGATGCGGCGTCGCCTCCACCCGCGGGTGTGAGGTCTGCACCGGTGCAGAAGTCGGTGCCGCTGCCGGTGATGACGACAGATCGCACAGTCGGGTCGGCGTCGATCTCGGCGAGCAGCGAGCGGAGCTCGCCGCGCATCGTCGGGTCGATCGCGTTGCGCGCTTCCGGACGCGCCAGTCGGATCCACAGGACCGCGTCGTCACGCTCCAGACGCAGGGTTTCTGGCTCAGGCATCGGGTGCACGCTATCCGGCCGGGTAGCTGCGGATCGCGGTCCTGAGCGCTTGCTTGTCGGTCTTGCCGGCCGGGGTGACGGGGAGCACGTCGAGGACGGCGATCTGTTCGGGGAGCTTGCGGTGAGACAGTCCACGGGCCACGAGGAAGCGGGTGAGGTCGCTGAGCCGGGGCGGTTCGTCGGGGTCGGTGGGGACGACGCACGCACAGGCGCGCTCGCCCGTACGGTCGTCCGGCAGTGCGATCACGGCAACGCCGCTCACCGCCGGGTGCTCGTCGAGGAGCGCCTCGACCTCCCGGGAGCTGATCTTCTCGCCGAGCCGTATGATGATGTCCTTGCGACGCCCGGTGACCGTGAGGTAGCCGTCGGCATCGATCCGGCCGTGATCGCCGGTGCGGAACCACCCGTCGTCGGTGAACGCCTCGGTGTCGAGGCGCGGATCGGTGTAGCCACAGAACAGCTCGGGGCCGCGTGCTTCGATCTCGCCGTCTCGGATGCGGATCTCGTTGGCGCCAATCGGGCGACCGTCCGTCGTGGCCCGCAGCTCGTCGGGCGTCCCGGGCCCGGCACCGCTCGTGATGCTCGGGAACTCGGTCGAGCCGTACCCGCGGCCACTGCGCACCCCGAGTCTCCGGGCGGCATCGTGCACGAGATCGGGTGGCACGTCCGCGCCGCCGACGGGAAACACGCGCAGCGACGAGACATCCCGACGTGCGAGGTCGGGATGGCCGACCGCTCCCTGTAAGAACACCGGCGCGCCACCGCAAAACGTGGCTCGTTCGGTCTCGACGAGCGCGAGGAACGCGCCAGGGTCCCAACGACTCATCAGCACTGTGGTCGCGCCGAGGAACACCGGCAGGAGAATCCCGTAGATCATGCCTGACACGTGGGCCACCGACGACGGCACGACGAACACCTCATTGGTGTCGAGGCGATGGTAGATCGCCTGAGCCGCGCACTCGGCGAGCAACGTGCGGTCAGAGTGCAGCACTCCCTTCGGCCGGGCAGTCGACCCCGAGGTGTGCAAGAGGAACCGCACCGCATCGGGGGAGAAAGCGCGTAAGGGCGGCACTGCGCGCGGTGTGCGCGTGAAGACGTCGTCATCCGGTCCCTCGATCAGGAGCGCACTGTGCGCATCGGCGCAGATCTCACGTAGCTCGTGGTCGCGATGGGTCGCGACCACCGGGTTGTGGATCGCGCCGACGCGGCCCGCTGCCAGGCACAGCACGGTCGTCTCGATGCCGTTCGCCAGGCGCGAGGTAATCACGTCCCCCGCGGCGACACCTGCTTCGGCAAGCGCGCCGGCCGTGCGATCGACCCTCGCTCGTAGGTCGCGGTAGGTCACTCGGCGACGGCCGTCGACGAGTGCAAGCTTGTCGGGATGCGCCGTGGTCGCAGCGTCGAGCGCGTTGGCGAACGTCGCGACTGAGCTCACGAGAGACCCATCGCGGTCGCGAGGAGGTCCGGATGGCGCCGGGAGCTGGCGAAAGTGATCTCGAACTCGGTCAGCCGGCGGGTGAACAGGTGTAGGTCGGACTCGGTCGAGAAGCCGGACGCACCGTGGACCTGGTGCGCGTCGAGGAAGACGCGGCGCAGCGCGCCGCGCGCGTAGGTAAGTGCGGCGGTGACCTCGAGAGGCGCGGCGCGATCCTCGCGTTCGAGCGACCAGGCCGCCTGGAATGCGAGATAGCGGCACGCGTCGATCTCCACACGCATGTCGACGCAGCGGTGGGCGACGGCTTGAAACGTGCCGATCGGGCGGCCGAACTGGACGCGCTGGGACGCATGGCGGACTGCGAGGTCGAGGCAGGCCTCGGCCGCACCGACTGCGTACGCCAGCCTGACGACGGCGGCGGTGTCGAGGACGCGATGGGTCGTCTCGGGCCCGGCCGGCCGTTCTGGTGACCCGAGCGGTTCGGTGCAGGCGTCGAGCAGCGTAACCGCGAAGAGCGGCTCACCTGCGAAGGCGTCGTGCGAGACCGAGTCCCACGCGGTGCGCGCGGCCTCGAGGAGGTAAAGCCCACTGGAGCTCGCGACGAGGAGTACGTCGGCAACATGAGCCCAGGGAACGAGCAGCTTCTGGCCGGAGATGCGAGTACCGCCGGGCACCGAGACGTCCCCCCACGCGTCGGTCATGCCCGGCTCGAGCACCGCGAGGGTGCCGATCGAACGGCCCGCGGCGAGGGCTGGGAGCAACCGTGCCCGCTGTGCGTCGCTGCCGGCCCACGCGATCGGTAGTGCCGCCAGGGCCGTCGAGTCGAGAAGGGGCGAGGGAACTGCCCCCCGACCCAGCTGCTCTGCGAGAACGGTCACCTCCAGCACGCCGCGGCCGCTGCCACCGTGCTCGACGGGCAAAGCGAGCCCGCACCAACCGAGCTCGGCCATCGCGTCCCACAACGGCTGGTCGTGCCCGCCGTCGCTGGCCTCGATCGCCCGGACCCGCTCGGGTGGGCACTCGCGCCGGACGAAGGCCGCCGCGGCATCGGCCAGCATCTCCTGTTCGTCGCTCCATGTGAGGTCCACCGTCAGGTCTCCCGGGGAAGGCCGAGACCACGGCGCGCCACGATGTTCTTCTGGATCTCGAGAGTGCCCGCGGCCACGGTCGTGGGGATGTTGCGCACGAAGTGGCGCTGTACCTCGCCGGCAAGCGGTGCCACGGGGTCGCCGGAGCGCAGGAGCCCGAGCGGACCGAGCAGCTCGAGCCCGGCATGGCCTACTTCCTGCTCGAGGCGTGTGGCATGGATACGGGCAATCGACGCTTCGACCGTCGGCACCACGCCGCGGGCCTGAAGCGAGACGGCCCGGTAGGCGAGGAGGCGCGCGGCCTCACAGGAAGCGCGTAGCTCGGCGAGCCGGGCCCGAACGCGTGGATCGCGCGACTGGCCCGACTCGTTCGCGTGCGTGACGAGATGCTCGAGGACTCGCGCCGCGCGGGCATAGCGGGCAATCCCGACGCGCTCGAAGGTGAGCCCGGCAGCGACCAGCTCCCACCCACGGCCCGCTTCACCGAGCAAGCAATCACGTGGCACCGCCACGGACTCAAACGTCACCTCGTTGAACTCGTGGGGACCGGCCATCGTGTCGATCGGTCGAACCGAGATCCCGGGCGTTGTCATGTCGACGAGGAACACGGAGATGCCGTCATGGCGGTCGGCCGCGAGCTCGGAGCGTGCCAGCAGCAGACACCAGTCGGCCGGCGCATCCGCATAGCTGGTCCAGATCTTCGTGCCGTCGACGAGGAAGTGGTCTTCGACCAGACGCGCGCGCGTCCGCAGGGACGCGAGGTCGGATCCGGCGTCGGGTTCGGAGAAGCCTTGGCACCAGATGACCTCACCGCGAGCCATGGGCGGGAGAAACCGTGCCCGCTGGGTGGGCGTGCCGTAGCGCATGAGCAAGGGGCCGATGTAGTTGAGGTTCATGTACTGCGGCCCGCGCGGCTCCTCGGCCGCCCACATCTCCTCGCGCAGCACGGCCTGGGTCCACGCGCTGGCTCCGGCCCCACCATGCTCCGCAGGCCAGGCCAGGGTGAGCCACTCGCGTGCCGCCAGCGCGCGGCAGAACTCACGCGTGAACGGGATTGCCCGCGGATCGTCGACGAACATGCCGCGCCACCAGTCGGGGAGGGTGCCGTCCAGCAAGGCGCGCAGGTCGTCGCGGAAGCGGGCGTCGGCGGGGTCGACGGCGAAGTCCACGGCTCAACGATCGGTACGCACGATGCCGCCGTCGACGTCGAAGCACGCCCCCGTGATCCAAGCGGCATGATCGGAGGCGAGGAACGCGGCCAGCCCGGCGACGTCGCGCGGCTCGCCCATCCGTCCGACGGGGATCGGCCGCTTGCGAAGCGTCGCCGCGTACACCTCCTGGACCGTCTTGCCGGTCGCGGCCGCACTTCGTTGCGCGGCCTCCTCGACGGCCTCACCCCGGATCAGGCCCGGCACGATGCAGTTGGTGAGCACCCCGTCACCCGAATACGCGTTGGCGAGGCTCTTCGAGAAGTTGATCAGCGCCGACTTGGCCGCGGCGTACGCCGCGAAGTACGGGTCGGGCTCGCGTCCGACCCGAGACGCGATGTTGACGATGCGTCCCCACCCTTGATCGCACATCCCGGGGACGCACTCCCGTGAGAACCGCACCGCGCTCATGAGGTTGAGCTCGAGGCTCGCGTGCCAGTCGTCGTCGCTCAACTCGGCGATGAACCTCGAGTGGCCCTTGCCGGCGTTGTTGACGAGGATGTCGACACCACCGAGGCTTTCGGTTACGGCGGCGATGACCGTGGCCGGCCCGTCAACAGTTGTGACGTCGGCCGGCACCGCTACGACGCGACGCCCGAGTGCCGCGATCTCGGCCGCGACCTGCTGCAGCCGATCGGCCCTGCGCGCGCAGATGCCGACATCGGCACCTTCGGCGGCGAGGACGAGCGCGATCTCACGACCGATTCCCTGGCTGCCACCGGTTACCAGTGCGACCCGCCCGGCTAGGTCGAGATCCATGCTGGTGGTCTCGTCACGCCGGGCCGTCGAGGCGCCAGATGCGCGCCGCGTTCGCGCCGGTGATCTTCATGCGCTCCGCGGCCGGCAGGGCTCCCATGGCCTCGCCGATGACCTTGGGCGAGGAGGGCCAGTCGTTTCCATTGTGCGGATGCTCACTCGACCACATCATGTTGTGCACACCTCTTCGGTTGCGAAGCTCGATTCAGAAGGGATCGAGGATGAACGAAGCCGAGTTGTTGCGGTGCCAGTGGAACGACGGCGGTTCCGGGATCGGCAACCGGCCCCAACCTCGGTTCCGCCAGTACCGATCGTCGAGTGCATCGATGAAGTGGGGGATCCAGCCGCCGCCCGCCTCGGGACGGGAGCCACTGCGCCCCGATGTCGGGTGGATCGAGCGCGTGCGCATCGGCATCGGCGATCCGGTGATGGGTCACTGGCTGCCTCCTGGCTCGCGGGGCCGCGGTCGGCTCGGCAAATATGACGCCCGTGTCAGGTTAGCTCGCCGCCACGACGGACGCAGGGTGCCAGCGCATCGGTCGGCAGATCGTCGCTCCGCGACGCTGAGCCATCCGCGCAGGCTCGCGAACAGGTGTTCGCGTCGCCTCACTGAAGGTGCCGTGCGGACCGATTCGACCTGCTCGGAAGGCGAGGACTTCGTCCCCCTCGCCCGATACCGCCGCCCAACGAGTGGCCGACGAGGGTCGCCGGGGCGTCGCCCACGACGGCGTCGAGGAAGGCGGGGAGCCACTGCGCGAAGTCCTCGAGCTCCCCGTGACCCTCGGGGAGTGGGGCGGTCCCGTCGAACCCGGGAACAGCAGGCGCGATGACGTGCATGCCTCGCGCCGCCAGCAGCCGCTTGAGCGCCGCCTTGTAGGTGCGGTTCGTCACCGCGCAACCGTGCACGAACACGAGGACCGGAGCGCGCCCGGCCTCGCCGTAGGCCGCGCGGCGCTCCTGGACCTCGGTGCCGGTCCAGCGCAGCAGGCCGTCGGCATCGGGGGCAACGTTGCCCATCCCACCAGTCGACCGTGGGGGATCGCGGACCACCAGGGCCGAATGGCACGGACCGCAGGGCCGGGCGACCCAGAGGTCAGGAAGACTCGATCCTGACGTAGTCGAGCTCGCCGACGAAGTAGTCGCAGGTGATACGGATCTGGTCGCAGTTCAGCTTGCCGCCGATGGTGATCGGGCGCGTGTTCGAGATGTTGTGTGGTTGCGCGTTGCGTTGGGACACCACCACACCGTCGATGGTGAGCGTGAGGCGGTGGGCCTCGCGTTCGCATCGGATCACGTGCCACTGCCCGTCGTTGGTCGAGATCGGCGACTTCACGGTTGCACTGGTGCTGGCGTCGCGGAAGAGGCAGGTCATGAAGCCAAGGGGCTGCTCGAACTTCCAGTAGCCGCCGGTGTTCACCGAGCCGGCCTGACCCTTCTGCACCACGTTTCCGAAGTTCTGCGTCGACCGGTACCGGAAGATGACGGCGTAGTCACGCGTGCCCGGGTTGAGGCCGGTGCTGCTGGGCACCTGGTCGAGGCGGCTCGGGTCGGCCGGCGCCTGGTTGGGCAGCACCCACGTGAACTTGTGCCCGGTGGCCCCCGCGTACTCCACGCCGCTCAGGACGCTGGAGCCGATCGTGCCGTGTTGGCTGTTCCCGCTGCCGTCGACGAGCGCGCGAGTGCCGTTGCCTGAGGGCTCGTTCATGTCCCACTGCGCGATCGTCTGGTCGGTGGCCGCGTCGAGCGGTTGTGGGATGAACGCCAGCGCCATCACCACGCCGACGGCGAGTGTCACCAGCGCCCACTTCGTCTCGTGCCTGCCCCGCGTGTCCATATGCCCCGAACCTCCGTCGCCCGACCCCACGGGCAGCGCCCACCGAGTGCAAGGGTACTTGGCGAGGCGGCAGCGTCAAGCGACGACCTCGGCGACGAGGACCGCGGCGAAGACGAAGAACGCGACGGCGGCGCCGATCCGGATAGCGCGCTCGGGCAGCCGTATCCCGAGCTGGCGTCCGAGCACGATCGCCATGGCGTCGGCTGCGACCATTCCGAGCGTGGAGCCGACCCAGGTTCCGAACAGGCCCTCCTTCGTCGCGAGGGTCATCGTGGCGAGCATAGTCTTGTCTCCCAGCTCCGCGAGGAAGAACACCGCGCCGACGGCGAGGACGACGTGGTGCGTCGGTCGGGCCACGCGGACCTCGTCGGCCGTGCTGAGGCGGTCTCCGTGGAGGGTCCAGATCCCGAAGCCGACGAAGGCGAGCGCGGCCAACAAGGTGATGGGCTCGGTCGGGATCGCGGCGCCGAGGGCAGCGCCCACCAGCACCGAGATCGCGTGTACCAGCGCGGTGGCGACGGTGATGCCGACCAGCACGGGGAGCGCGGGGTAGCGAGTCGCGAAGGCGAGTGCCATCAGCTGGCTCTTGTCCCCGAGCTCCGCCACGAAGATCACCGCGAAGCTCACGACGAAGGCGGTCGGCATGAGCTTCCCTTCGTACGTCGGCCCTAGCGAGCGGTCGCCGGGATCGGAGGACGTCGGGCCGGAGCGATCAGCACTTGGTGATCGCGTCGCCGCGCCGGACGGTTCCGGACTGCACGACGCGCGCGTTCAGACCGCGGAGGCGCAGCGCTCGGCCTTCGGGTGAGTTCACGAACCGCAAGGCATCGGGCCCGAAGCGCTGCGAGAACTTCGCGCACCCGGTGTGAGGTTCTGCGGTCACCTCGATGATCGCTGATCCGAGTGCGAGCCGCGACCCCTCGGGCAGGTTCTGCTCGCTCAGGTCGAGGTCGACATGGAGCTGGTCGCCCGCGAGCGCGCGGCGCTCCGGATCGGGTGCAAGGACCGCGACGAGGCGGGCGTTGATCACGTTGAGCTGCATGTCGGGATGAGGGCCCCCGTCGACGCTCCGCCGACTCGACCGCACGTTCCAGGTGTCGCCGACCAGGCCCTGCGCGACGTCGAGCTCACCCACCTCGAGCACCTCCCGGGCGTCGACCGCGGGGCGACGCACGATGAGCTCGAGCGCACCGGCGTCGGTCGGGCACGTCCGGAGTCGCGGCAACGCGGCCTGGAGCTCGGCGGCACTCCGGTGGTTCACGCCCGTAGTCTGCTCGACGCAACATAGGTGCTGGCAGCCGGGCGGAGATCAAGGAGCGGGTGAAGGTTGCCTGGCTGTGGGCCCCGCACCTCCCGAGGGAGTACGAGGGGGGCCTCGACTTCCTCGCGCATGCGTGGAAGCGAGGTGCTGGCCTACGCGATCGGGGCCGCCGCGCTCTTCGGCGTCGTCGGGCAGAACTCCGGCAACCGGTCGATCCTCGTCAAGTACGGCACCGGGGACCAGAAAGAGCGGTGGCTCGGGCCGCGGATCGACGGAACCATGGAGTCCGGTCTCTCGATGACCCAGCCCCACAACCGCGGATTCGACCCGCGCTCGCTCGACACGATGGCGGTGCGCGACGGCGACCACTGGGTGATCAACGGGCACAGGTGGTTGATGTCCAACGGCGTTGACGCGGACTTCTCCATCGTCATGTGCCCGGTCGTCGAGCCCCCGCGACGTACCGCAAGCAGGGCCCGATGGTGCAGATCATCGTGCCCACGGCCACCGCCGGGGTGTCGAACGACCTCCCGCTCGCCGGCATGTACCTCGGGGCGCGCACGCTGCGGCTCGCCGACGGTCCGGACGAGGTGCACCGCATTCTGATCGCCCAAAAGCGTCCTCGGCTGCTACGCCCAGGGCACTCGTGGGACTTCGCCAACTGAACCTTGACAACGAGGCTGGCCGCTCGATCACCTCGGGTCGGTGCTCAGTCGCGACGGGTCCCGCCCAGGACCCGGCCAGGAATCCGCAAAGCCCGCGCCGTCGCGCACATGCCCAACCCGGTCTGAATGACGGTCTATCTGCGTCGCGCTTCGACGCGGCGATCGCGCGGGTCTGAGGTGTGCAACCATCCGCGTTCTCGTGCTCGAAAGGGATGGTCGAGATGGGTGTGACCGGGATGGCGAACCTCGCGGTGAAGGTGCCCGACGTCGGCGCCGCGGCCCGCTGGTACGCGGACCATGGCTTCGAGGTCCGCGGGCCGCGCGTCTGGCGCGACGCCGAGATGGCGGAGGTGTCTCTCGGGCCGGTCCAGCTGACCTTGTTCTCGCGGGCGCTGTACGAGGAGCAGGCCGACCTCGCCGACGAGGCGTTTCTGCACGCCGCGCTGTTCGTGGACGACCTCGAGGAGCAGGTCGCCGGGCACGAGGTGGTCTGGGGCCCGGAGGTGGTCACCGGCCCGTTCGGTACCCGCCGGATCGTGTTCGTCAACGCACCGGGAGCGATCCGCCTCGAATTCAAAGAACAGCTCGCACCGCCCGCCGACGAGCGCTAGCAGCCCGGTGGCTGCGCCTACGCTCCCCGCCGTGTCCGACGCATTTCCACACTTGCTCGCGCCCGGCCGGATCGGGCCGATGGAGCTGCGCAACCGGATCCTCATGGCTCCGATGGGAGACTGCCTCGGCGGTGCCGATGGCGCCGTGAGCGAGACGCAGGCCGCCTACTTCGAGGCGCGGGCCCGCGGGGGAGCGGCATTGCTGCTCGTCGGCTCGGTCGCGGTGACCTTCCCACAGGGACGCTACGACGCCCGTCAGACCACGGCGGGCGACGATGCGTTCGTGCCCGGCCTCGCGATGCTGGCCGATCGGGTGCACGGGCACGGCGCCCGGATCGCCGCGCAGCTCGTCCACAACGGGATGATGGCGCTCCACGACGTGGAGGCGGGCCGACCGATGCTGGTGCCCGCGATCCCGAAGCGGCCGCGGCCCGATCGCCTCTCCGCGATGGTGACCGAGGCCGAGATGAACGCCTCGATGGGTCCGTACCTTCGGCCGACTTCGAAGGTCGACTACCGGGTCGCGGCCGAGGCCGATCTCGCCGAGGTGGTCGAGTGGTTCGCGGCCGCGGCCGAACGGTGCGTGCGCGCCGGCTTCGACGGCGTCGAGCTGCACGCCGGGCACGGCTACCTGATCGACGAGTTCCTGTCGCCCGCCGTCAACACGCGCAGCGACGGATGGGGAGGCTCGGTCGGGGGGCGGGCGCGCTTGCTCTGTGAGGTCCTGGGCGCCATCCGCGCCCGGGTCGGCTCCGATCTCGCATTGTGGATCCGGATCAACGCGCTCGAGCATCACAAGTCAAACGGCGAGCGCTTCGAGGAGCAGCTGGAAGTCATCGATCGCGCGCTCGCGGCCGGGATCGACGCCGTGCACGTCACCGCGTACGCGAGCACCGACGTCGCGACGGGTCCCACGGATTCCTATGCCCCTCACGTCGTCGGTGACCTCGCCGAGTATGCGGCCGTGGTGCGGGCCCGCGTCGACGTGCCGGTCATCACCTTCGGCCGCTTCGAGCCCGACGAGGCCGAGCAGGTGTTGGCCGCGGGCGGGGCGGACTTCGTGGCCATGGGCCGCAAGCTGCTGGCCGATCCCGACCTCCCCGCGAAGCTCGCCGCTGGACGGGTCGACGAGATCCGGCCCTGCATCTACCAGTATCGCTGCATCGGCAACATCTTCGTGCGGGACTCGCTGCGCTGCGTCGCCAACGCCGCGACCGGTCGCGAGGACGAGGCCCGACTCCCGCGCACCGACGACCCACGACGGGTGCTCGTGATCGGCGCCGGTCCCGGCGGGCTCGAGACCGCCCGACTGCTCGCGGGCCGCGGTCACCACGTCGAGCTGCGCGAAGCGAGCGAGCGCCTCGGGGGCGTCCTCGCGCTCGCGGGACGCGCGGATCCTGTGCTCGACCGCTACCTCGCCTGGCTGATCGGCGCGGTGGAGCGTGCCGGGGTCGAGATCCGTCTCGACACGTCCGTATCCGTCGACACCCTCGACACCCTCGACGTCGAGCTGGTCGTCGTCGCTACCGGCGGCGAGTGGCGTCGGCCCGGCATCCCGGGAGACCAGATGCCACACGTCCACACGGTGCCGGAGCTGGGTCCGTGGCTCCATGGCGACGCACCTCTTGGATCGCAGGTCGTGGTGCTCGGCGGCGGCAAGCCCGGCCTCTCGCTGGCCGCACACGCGCGCGCCGAGGGTGCCTCGGTCACCGTCGTGGAGCCGAGCGCGGTCTTCGGCACCACACTGGGCCTGCCGGGCCGATGGCGCCTGGTCGCCGACCTGGAGACCGCAGGCGTCGCGATGCTCACGAACGCGGTCGCGACTGCCATCACCGCGGACGCGGTCAGGGTGCGCACGGCCGACGAGGTCCACGCGCTGCCGGCCGACGCCGTGATCGTCGCCGCGGGCCCGAGCCCGGCGAGGGGTCTCCTCGACGCGTTCGGCGCGACCGGCGCGCGCACCGTCGCAGTGGGGGACTGCATCGGCCCGTCGCTGGTGGAAGGCGCCAACCTCCAGGCGCTCGAGCTTGCTCGCGCCTTCGGTTGAACCCGGGGGACCTCGGACCCTGGCCCGTGCCGGACCCGCGGTGCACACTCGGCGCGTGACGACGACGGATCGTGGTCTCGAGCCGCTCGACGAGAGCGAATGCCCTCAGCTCGTCCAGCGCTGCTGCGTCGGACGCCTCGCATCCACGCTTGCCGGCGCACCGGTCGTGCTCCCGGCGAACTACGCGTTGAGCGGTTCGTCGGTCGTGTTCCGCACCGCGAACGGCGCCAAGCTCCGGGCGGCGCGTGAGCACCAGGTCGCCGCGTTCGAGATCGACCACATCGATCCCGTATTCCACCGGGATTGGAGCGTGCTGGGGCTCGGGGCGCTGACAGAGGTGACCGACCCGCTCGAGCTCGCCGCCCATGGCCGCAGTGCCGGTACGACCATGGGCCAAGGGCACGCGCGACCACTGGCTCCGCCTCCAGGTCCGGGCCTGATGGAACCGGCGGATCTCCGACGACTCGTCCTGAGTCCTCCTGAGCTAGCGGCGCGGACTGGTCCACCATCGAGTGAGGGCACGCACGTAGCCTTTTCGCGTTCCGCCTGGATATAGGAGCCCGCCATGAACGACAACGCACGCATCGCGATCGCCGAAGGTATCGGGACGATGATCCTCGTGGTGGGCGGTCCCGGAACCGCCATCCTCGCCACTGGGGCCTTCGCGGGGAAGGACTCGAGCGTGCTCGTGCTCGGCGTGGCGCTGGCCTTCGGGTTGAGCCTGCTGTGCGCGGCGTACGCGATCGGGTCCATCTCGGGCTGTCACATCAACCCGGCCGTCACGGTGGGGCTCTGGGCGATCGGCAAGACCGAGGGCCGAAGGGTCCCGTGGTACGTCGTGGGCCAGGTGGTCGGGGGGATCGTCGGGGCGCTCGTGATCTGGGTGATCGCCAACAGCGTCGACGGCTTCAGCGCCGAGGCCTCGGGCTTCGCGTCGAACGGCTACGGGTCGCACTCGCCGAGCGCGTTGCTCGACGGCGGCAACGTGATCGGCGGCTTCGGGCTCGCGCCGGTGGCCCTCACCGAGATCGTGTTCACGGCGCTCTTCGTGTTCGTGATCGCGAGCACCAGCCGACGGTCGATGTCGGTGGCTTCCACCGGGCTCGCGGTCGGCCTGATGCTCACCCTCGTGCACCTCGTGACCATCCCGATCGACAACACGTCGGTCAACCCCGCGCGCAGCATCGCGACCGCGGTGTTCCAGGGCGGCTGGGCCCTCGAGCAGCTGTGGGTCTTCCTCGTGTTCCCGACCATCGGCGGGCTGGTGGGTGCCCTGGTGTGGAAGGTGCTCGTCCCGGCCGCCGACGCGTAGACGACCGCGCTCCGTCCGACCACCAGGAAGGACCCGTGGAGAAGCTCCAGTACCTGTGTTGGACCTCGCCCGCGCTGGCGCCCGCCGATCGCCGGCGGGTCGCGCTCGGCGACGTGGTCCCGTCGCTTCTCGCGCTCGGACCACGGGGGCTGTCGGTCCAGGTCGACGACGACGAGTCGGACGTGCCCGTCCCCCTCCCGCCACCGGCCGACGAGCCGCAACCCACGATGCTCGTGTCGATCTGGCTCGACCGTTACGACGACCGCGAGCCCTATGAGGCCGTGCTGACCGCGGCGAGCGATCGCATTGCCGGGTACCTGGTGACGGAGTCGCTCTACACCGACTACGGCGGCAATTGCTGGAGCGGTCCACGCGACTGGCCCGACGGCGAGCGCTCACCGGGGGTCGTGATGGTGACGCTGCTGCGAAAGCCGGAGCGCATGACCGACGAGGACTGGTTCGCGCACTGGCACGGTGTCCAGTCGCCGGTCTCCGAGGCCATGCAGCCGCGCACCCGCTACGTCCGCAACTCGGTGGCGCGCGCGATCACCCCCGATGCCCCGCCGTTGCGGGGAATCGTCGAGGAGGCCTGGCCGTCGGCCGAGACCGTTACCGACTTGATGCGGTTCTACGACGCGGCCGACGCCGCGGAGCTGAAGGCGAACATCGACGAGATGCTGGCCAGCGTCACCGCGTTCCTGAACCTCGACGAGCTGCGCAGCTTCACGACGAGCGAATACCTGCTGCGGTAGCCGTCAAGCCGCGGCGGGACGGGTCTCGCTCGTGATGCGTCGGCGGGCCGCCTGCGAGACCCGCAGCACGAGCAGGAACCCCACCAGCCCGACCGCGCCCAGCGCGAACGCGACCATCACCGGCTCGTCGGCGTCGGTTCCGGCCATCAACCCGTGCGCCGTGACCGCGCCGAAGACGACGAAGCCGAGCAGGTGGATCGCGTGCCAGAGCGCTCGGGAGATCCACCGAATCATGAGCGAGGTGACCTCGACCGCGACCAAGAGGTACATCGCGATGATTCCCCACACCACGGCGGCCGGCCGCCACGCAGACGCGTACGGCACGAGCAGGTCGTCCCAGTCGAAGCCGATCCATTCGTCGAACGCGATCGCGACGACGTGCAGCGCGGTGAGGACGATCGCGAGGACGCCCAGGTAGCGGTGCAAGTCGAGTGCCCATGCGGCCCGCGACGGACGCAGCGTTCGCGCGGACAGGAGAAGTCCCCAGACGACGGACGCGGTTACCACCACCCAGGCGACCAGGCCCGACGCGCGGGCCGTGTACCACCACAGCTCCTGGGTCACGCGTCTGGACCCGAGCCGACGTCGGGTAGCAGGAAGCGGTCGAGGCCCGCGAGGCGCTGCACGTCGCCGCTGTCGCGGATCACGAGGCCGGTGGCGCCGTGGCCGATCACCAGCGACGGGCCGTGCTCGGCGCCGGCCACGAACGCAGCCTTCGCCAACACCTCGGCCCACCAGGTCTCACCCGAGAGCACGGTGACCGCGACGAGTCCGCCCGAGACCGGGGCACCGGTCGCGGGATCGACCAGGTGGTGCACGGGACCCGACGCGTCGCTCCAGGTCCGCTTCGACCGCGTGCTCGTGGCGATCCCACCCTCGGCGAGCCGAAGCGGGGCGATCGGCACGCTCGCTCCCAGGCCCTCCACGTCGACGCGCCAGGCACCGCCGTCGGGACCGATCCCCGCGACGCGCACGTCACCGCCGAGGTCCACGCAGACCCCGTCGGCACCGGCGGCGCGCGCTTCGTGCACCACGAGGTCGGCCGTGTAGCCCTTGCCGATCCCACCCAGATCGAGCTG
The DNA here is from genome assembly GCA_016870395.1 of Actinomycetota bacterium. GTDB lineage: Bacteria > Actinomycetota > Acidimicrobiia > IMCC26256 > JAENVU01 > SHUZ01. The sequence continues at coordinate 47,788 of VGBT01000017.1, forward strand.
CACGCCGCGCGGCAGCTGGACGGCGCGCACCAGTCGGTCGAGGCGGATCGCGGCGCACCCCGGCGCCGGGCGGTACGCGACCCGCTCCTGGTGGGTGCGGTCGCGCACCGCGTCGAAGTCGCGGTCGTAGCCGATGCGCATCATCGCGTCGTGCACGGTCGGGTCGAAGCGGCCACCGGTTCGCTGCCATGCGTCCACCGCGAGCTCGATCAGCGCGTAGGTGTCGGACGATACGACGACCGGCGCTCCGGCTGCGGCATTGAGCCGGCACAGCTCGCTGTCGGCCCGGAAGCGGGTCCAACGTGCCTCGAGCCCCAGCACACGCTCCCGCAGCGCCTCCGCGAGGCTCGCTGGACCACCGAGCACGAGGAGGCGCGCTCGGGTCCCCATCGCGGGAAACCCGAGGTCCACCCACTGGGCGAGGCCGAGGCTCATCAGCTACCCCCGGTGACGGGAGGCTCCGGCGGAGTGGTCGGCGGAGGCGTCGTCGCCGGAGGGCTCGTGGCAGGCGGGCTCGCCACCGGAGGCGCGCTCGGCGCCGCGACGGGTGGAGGTGCCGCGAAGGAGGGAGGGGCAGCCGACGCGGACGCCCCCGGCGCGGGTGCGGCGCTCGTCGGCGCATCGAGGGCCGCCGGGATCACAAAGCGGTCGACGGGGGACCCGGGTTCTGGTGGAGGCGGAGCGCCGGTGGCCGGCTGCGCGGCGGTGGGAGCGGTGGTTTCGGTGCCGAACGACAAGGCCGGGCTGCCCTGGGAGACGAGCAGTGCCGGCGCGACGGGCGTGGGCGCGCCCGCGGTGGCTCCGGCATGCGCCAGGGCCACGAGCGCGATCGTCGCCGCGGCGGCGGCGATGCCCGTGAGGGCACGGGCCGACGCAGCCGGGTGGCGACGCCGGGCGCGACGCCGTGATCCGTGGCTCAGCCGCGCGGCTCGCTCGGCCAGGTCGTCGGTCATCGGGCCCTCCCGTCCGGTCGCTGTCGGGGACGCCGGACACTCCGGGTGGTATCGGCATCGGATCGGCCAGGCTTCAGCGCGGCGGGCCCTCGAATCCCGCGCCCGCTTGAGTGGGCTGCGAGACTGACCCTATGCAGCCCACCGAGCGCACCCGCGTCCTCCGGAACACGGAGCAGGCGGCCTACGACCCGGAGACCGTCGGCAGCATCCTCGACGCCGGCCTCGTTGCGCACGTCGGCATCGTCCACGACGGCGCACCCGTGGTGATCCCCATGGTGTACGCGCGCGTCGCCGGCACCCTGTACCTGCACGGCTCCGTAGCCAGCCGCCTGATGCGGACCCTGCGGTCGGGGGCACCGGCGTGTGTCACCGTGACCGTCGTCGACGGGATCGTGCTGGCCCGTTCGGCCTTCAACATGACCCTCAATTACCGATCGGTCGTGGTCCACGGATCGGCCCGTCTGGTCGACGACGAGGCCGAGCGGGACCGGGCGTTTCGCGCGGTGCTCGACCACCTGGTGCCGGGCCACTACGACACGGTACGGCCGCCCAACGCGGCCGAAGCGCGCCAGACGATGGTCCTTGCCATCTCTTTGCTCGAGGCGAGCGCCAAGCTGCGCAGCGGTCCGCCGGCCGACGAACCCGAGGACCTCGTGTCGGGCGTGTGGGCAGGCGAGATCCCGCTCCACACCGTGGCGGGGGCGGCGGTCCCGGATCCCGCAGTGGTCGCCGGCACGCCGTTGCCACCGTCGGTGCGCAACCTGGCACGCTTCGCGCCTTTGGGCTGAGCCGCGCCGCGCCGCCAAACGCTCGGCCGCGCCCTCTCAGTCGCCGGTGAGCCGTGCGAGCAGGCGTGCGCCGCGCACTGCTGGACGGCCCGTGCGGGCCTCCCACCGGTCGAGCGCGCCGGTGAGGCCGATCGCCAGATTTACCCCCGCCCACCGCAGCGGCTCCGGCTCCCAGCGCGGCGAGCGGTGCCCCACCCAGGGGAGGCGGGTGAGCTCGGTGTCGAGCCCCAGGATCAGGTCGGCCAGGGTGCGTCCGGCGAGGTTCGCGGTGGCCACGCCGTCGCCGACGTACCCACCGGCGCGACCCAGGCCGGTCGCCGGGTCGAACGCGACCGACGAGTACCAGTCGCGCGCCACGCCGAGCGGCCCACCCCAAACGTGGGTGATCCGTGCCGTGCCGAGTGCGGGGAACAGCGACCGGAGCACCTGCAGGAGGTCTGCGAACACGCGGTCGTCGCGATCGAAGGCGTCGCGCACTTGAGACCCGAAGTGATACGGCGCCCCCCGGCCACCGAAGGCGATGCGGTCGTCGGCGGTGCGCTGGCCGTAGACGAGGAGATGCCGGCCGTCGCTGAACGTCTCGCAGTCGTCCCAACCCACCTCGGCGAAAAAGTCGGCGGGCAACGGCTCCGTCGCGATCATCAGTGAGTAGACGGGGATCAGGTCGCGGTGGTGGTCGTGCAGACGCGCCGTGTAGCCCTCGGTCGCCCGCACCACCGCCTCGGCCCGGACGGTGCCTCCCGAGGTGCGCACGCGACGGGGCGTGATCTCGGTGACGGTCGTCCCCTCGTAGATCGTCGCCCCCCGGCGCTCCACCGCCTCGGCCAGACCCCGAGCCAGGCGAGCTGGGTGCACGCGCGCGCAGTGCGGGGTGTACGCGGCGCCGAGGCAGCTCGCGACACGAAGCCGCGCCGCCGCCTCCGCGGGCTCGAGCCAGCGCATGTCGTCGTCACCGAAGCCCCATGCCCGCTCGTGCGCGACTCGGGCGCGGATGCGTTCGACGTGCGCGGGGGAGGTCGCGACCTGGAGTGTGCCCCCACGGTGGTAGTGCGCGTCGATGCCCTCGGCCGCGCACAGCGCGCCCACCTCCTCGACCGTGTCGAACATCGCGCGCTGAAGGGCAATCGCCGCCTCGCGGCCGTGACGGGCCGCCGTCGCCTCGCGGCTCCCGGCAAACAACGCCGAGCACCACCCACCGTTGCGCCCCGAAGCCCCGAACCCCGCGATCTCGGCTTCGAGGATCGCGACCCGGAGCGTGGGATCGCGCCGCACGAGCTCGTAGGTGGTCCAGAGTCCGGTGTAACCGGCACCCACGACTGCGACGTCGACGTCGAGATCACGGTCGAGCGCCGGTCGAGGCATCAGCGGCCCGGGCAGCGCGTCGAGCCAGAGGCTCCGCGATCGGTACCGCTCCTCGTCGTTGCCGGTCACCACCGCCGGGTCAGAACCGAGGCCGCGCGAACACCTCGCGCAGCCTCGGTTCGAAGTGCTCGAGCGGAAGCGTCTCGTACTCGGGGTCGAACGCCATCTGGTCCCACTCGTCGGCGAAGCGCTCGGCAAGGGCGTACTGGTCGGGGGTCAACTCGGCCCGGTGCTTCTCGCGCGCGTTCGGGTCCATCTCGAAGTACGCGTAGTAGTGGCGGCCCTGGAAGTCCTGGTGCACGCGGATCATCTCGTACACATCGGTCCGTACGTAGGGTCGCAGCATCTCCGCCGCGATGGCCGGATGGTTCGCGACGGAGACGGCCTTGCCGACGTCGTGGCAGAGCGCCGCGATCACGATCTCGTCGTCCGCACCGGTGCGCTCGGCCAGCGTCGCGGTCTGCAGGCAGTGCGTGAGCTGGTCGGTCGCGAACCCGTCGGTGATCGCCGACAGCGAACGCAACATGGTCAGCACCGACTCGGCGACGCGCGGCTGGTTGCGGTAGATCTCGTCGCCGATCACGGCCCACTGCTCGGGAGTTGACGCGTCCATGCGGGTGAAGGTGCTCGCGGTCATGAGGCTCCTCTCAGGTGGTCCTCGATCAGCCGGGCCAACTCGACGGGCTGGTCACCCTGGACGCTGTGACCGGCCCCGGCGACGACCTCGACTCGGGCCTCCGGTCGGCGACGCTTCAGCTCAACGACGTCGACGTCGTCGACGACCGGTGAGTCGGCGCCTCGCACGAGCATGAGCGGCACACCCAGCGCGTCGAAGTGGTCCCACAGCGCCCCGAAGTCGGGCACCGTCGTGCCCTCCGGGAGGTCGAAGCGGTCGTAGCGCCACGCCCACGTGCCGTCGGGTCGCTCGGAGGCGTTGTGCCGGATCCCGCGCCGCAAGGAGGACACCGAACGTGTCGGGTTGAACGCGACGGTCCGGTCGAGGATCTCGTCGAAGCTCGCGAACGACTCGGGGCCGGCGATGAACGCGGTGACCGCCGACGCCTTCTCCCGGTTCACCCCGGGCGTCACGTCGACGAGGACCAGGCGGCGCACGAGCTCCGGCGCGTGCCTGCTCAGCGCGAGCGCGGTGAGCCCACCGAGTGACATGCCGACGACCATCGACGCGTTCGGGGCCAGCTCCCGCACGGTGGTAGCCACGGCGAGCGCGTTCTCGGTAGGCCAGTAGGCCTTGTCGTCACGCCAGTCGGAGTGACCGTGCCCGGGCAGGTCGATCGCGACGAGCGGTCGCCCGAGGGCGAGCGCCACCGTGTCCCAGGTGTGCGCGTTCTGGGCGCCGCCGTGCAGGAGCACGAGCTCGGGGTCGCTGGTGCCCCAGCGCAGCGCGCTCAGCCGGCGCCCCGGCGCGACCTCCACCCATACCCGCTCGACCGTCGGGGGGCCCGGATACGTGAGGCCCGCCTCCTCGGCGTTCTCGCGGAAGAGCGCCATCTCGTCGTACTCGATCGGCGGCACGTCAGCACCGTACGCTGCGCCGATGGCCCCACGCATCCCACCGGTCTCCCTGGACGGAGCCGACGACCGCGCCCGCGAGCAGCTCGAGCGAGTCTCGGAGTTCCGCGGCGACGACGTCACGGTCCTCAACATCTTCGGCACCCTGGGCCACCATCCCGACCTCATGCGACGCTGGCTGGTGTTCGGCAACCACGTGCTGTCGAAGTCGACCCTCTCCGGGCGCGACCGGGAGCTGGCGATCCTACGGGCCGGCTGGCGGTGCCGGGCACCCTACGAGTGGGGCCAGCACGTGGTGATCGCCCGCCGTGAGGGCATCACCGACGAGGAGATCGCACAAATCGCCGAGGGCCCGGATGCTGCCGGTTGGTCCCCCCACGAGGCCGCGATCCTGCGGACCGTCGACGAGCTCCACGACACGTCGACCGTCTCGGACGCCACCTGGTCCACGCTGGTCGAGACCTTCAGCCCCCAGCAGTGCATGGACCTCGTCTTCGCCATCGGCCAGTACCACCTGGTCTCGTACGCGCTCAACGCGTTCAGGGTCGAGCGCGACGACGGGGTGGACACCTCGGCGGTCCCGTTCCCGGAACCGGCCGGCTGACCCGTAGACTGAGAGATCCTTTTCCCTCGGAAGGCCTTCATGTCCGCGCGCGCCCAACGTGCCGACCTGCGCAACGTCGCCATCGTCGCCCACGTCGACCACGGCAAGACCACCCTCGTCGACGCCATGCTGTGGCAGACGGGCGCGTTCCGCGCCAACCAGGAGGTCGCCGAGCGGGTGCTCGACTCGAACGACCTCGAACGCGAGAAGGGGATCACGATCCTCGCCAAGAACACCGCGGTTCGTTACGGCGGCGTGAAGGTCAACATCATCGACACGCCCGGCCACGCGGACTTCGGCGGGGAGGTGGAGCGCGGGCTCACGATGGTGGACGGCGTGCTCCTGCTCGTCGACGCCAGCGAGGGTCCGCTGCCCCAGACCCGCTTCGTGCTGCGCAAGGCGCTCGAGGCGCGATTGCCGGTCATCCTGGTGGTCAACAAGGTCGACCGGCCCGACGCCCGGATCGCCGAAGTCGTCGACGAGGTCTACGAGCTGTTCCTCGACCTCGACGCGACGGAGGAGCAGATCGACTTCCCGATCGTCTACGCCAACGCGCGTGCGGGCTGGGCGAGCCTCGATTCCGACGTGGAGGGCAGCGACCTCAAGCCGCTCTTCGAGCTGCTGCTCAACCGCATCCCCGCGCCGACCTACGAGGAGGGCCGTGTGCTCCAGGCGCTCGTCACCAACCTGGACGCGTCGCCATACGTCGGGCGGCTTGCGATCTGTCGCGTGCACCACGGAACGATCGCGAAGGGCGCGTCGGTGTCGTGGTGCCGGCTCGACGGGTCGACCGAGCGGGTGCGTGTCACCGAGCTGTACGTCACCGAAGCACTCGAGCGGGTCGACGCGGAGCGCGCCGGCCCCGGGGAGATCATCGCGATCGCGGGCCTGCCGGAGGTCACGATCGGCGAGACCCTCGCCGACCCGGACGACCCGACACCGCTGCCGGCGATTACGGTCGACGAGCCGAGCCTCGCGATGACGATCGGGATCAACACCTCGCCGCTCGCGGGGAAGGACGGGACCAGGCTCACCGCACGCCAGGTGCTCGCACGCCTCGAGTCCGAGCTCGTGGGCAACGTGTCGCTCCGGGTGCACCCGACCGGCCGACCCGACTGCTGGGAGGTGCAGGGCCGCGGTGAGCTCCAGCTCGCGGTGCTCGTGGAGACGATGCGCCGTGAGGGCTTCGAGCTCACCGTGGGCAAGCCCCAGGTCGTGACCCGCGAGATCGACGGGAAGCTGCACGAGCCCTTCGAGCGGGTCGCGATCGACGTCCCAGAAGACTACCTCGGCGTGGTGACGCAGCTCCTCGCGCTGCGCAAGGGGCGGCTCGCGCAGATGGTGAACCACGGTACGGGCTGGGTGCGGATGGACTATGTCGTGCCGGCGCGCGGCCTGATCGGCTTCCGCACCGAGTTCCTCACCGAGACGCGGGGGACCGGTGTGCTGCACCACGTGTTCGACGGCTACCAGCCGTGGTCCGGCGAGCTGCGCACCCGACGCAACGGCTCGCTGGTGGCCGACCGTCAGGGCGACACTACGACCTTCGCGCTGATGAACCTGGGCGAGCGCGGCCAGATGCTCGTCGGGCCCGGGGTCGAGGTGTACGAGGGGATGGTCGTCGGGGAGAACTCCCGGTCCGAGGAGATGGATGTCAACCCGACGAAGGAGAAGAAGCTCACCAACATGCGTTCTTCGTCGTCGGACGACACCGTCCGCCTCACGCCGCACCGGGTGCTCTCGCTCGAGCAGGCGCTCGAGTTCATCGCGGAGGACGAGTGTGTCGAGGTGACGCCAACCAACGTCCGGCTGCGCAAGGTGGAGCTGGCCGCGTCGGTGCGAGGCCGCCAGCGCAACACCAACAAGCCCCGCCCCACCTGACCCACCCCCAGACCTTCTTCGGGTTTGTGCGTTGAGGAGCGCATAGCGAGTGACGCGG
>VGBT01000018.1 GCA_016870395.1 Actinomycetota bacterium
CCCGCGCGCGCACCAGCTCGGCCGTTGCTCGGTGCGGCTTGCCCGCGACCTCGGGCGCCCGCCCGGCCGCGGTAGCGACCGCGGCGACGATCGCGCCGGCACCGGGCAGCACGCGCCGCGCATCCGGGTAGGTGGGGTCGGTGTTGGTCGCCACGAACCGGGCTCCCCCACGCACCGCCTGCGCGGCCCGGTCGAGGCGCTCGAAGTCGAACTCGCGATGCCAGCCGACGACGACCGCCTCGGCTGCGCCGTCCTCGACGACCACGTAGCCCGCCGCCGCGAGCGCTTCGCGCACCCCGGCACCTGCGCACGCGAGCACCCGCGCCCCGGCGGGAAGTCCCTCGGCGAGCAGCGATGCGGCCGCCTGGGCGCTCGTGAGCACGTCGGCCGGCTCGGCGGCGACCCCGCACGCGGCGAGGCGCTCGACGACGTGGCCCACGGGGTTCGAGGAGTTGTTGGTGAGGAAGGCGACGTGGATCCCGGCGGCCCGCAGGGTGGCGATCGCGTCTGCCGACCCGCCGACGGCGAGCTCGCCGCGCCAGACGACGCCGTCGAGGTCGCAGACGACGACTGGGTCGCTCACGGAGCCCCGATTCGGTGGCCCGACCCGCTCTCCATGCCACAATCCCCTCACCCCAGGGCTTTGTCGTCGCCAACCAGGAACCGATCCGGGTCTGCGACGCCAAAGCGTGTTCCGACTGCCGCGGAGGCCGAGCCGTGCCCGACATCGTTGCGTTTCGCGGTCTTCGCTACCGGTCGGCGGAGCGCCTCGACGCGCTCTGTGCGCCACCCTACGACGTGATCGACCCCGACGAGCGGGCCGCGCTGTACGCGCGCTCACCGCACAACTCGGCCCGCCTGATCCTGCCCGAAGGCGACGACCCGTACGCGCAGGCGGCAACGGATCTCGTCACGTGGGAACGCGCGGGCGTGCTCGTTCGCGACGAGACGCCGCGCTTCTACGCCTACCGGATGGAGTACGTCGACGAGGACGGCCGCCCACGCCACACCGCCGGCTTCCTCGGCGCGCTCGTCCTGCCCGAGGCCGCGGGTGCCGGCGACGTGCTCCCCCACGAGCGCACACTGCCGAAGGCCAAGAGCGACCGGCTGTCGCTGCTGCGCGCGACCCGCGCGAACCTCGACCCGATCTGGGGGCTCACGCCCAGCAGCGGACTCTCGGCCGAGCTCGAGGGGGCAAGCCCCCTCGGGATCTGCACCGACGACCACGGGGTACGCCACTCGATCGGTGCCATCGACAGCGTGGCGTCGATCGCCGCGATCCGGGCCGTCGTCGCGGGCGCTCCACTGGTGCTCGCCGACGGCCATCATCGGTTCGAGACCGCGATCGCGTACCGCGACGAGCGCCGCGCCGCGGGGCTCGTCGCCGATGGCGACGGCGCGGTGATGTGCCTCGTTGTCGAGCTGGCCGACGCCGAGCTGTGGGTCCAGCCCATACACCGTCTGTACACGGGCGGCCCCGCCACGGGACCGCTGCGCGAACGCCTCGCGGGCGCGTTCGGGGTCTTCGATGCCGGACCGAACACGGCCGAGGGCGTCGCAGCACTCGAGCGGGCTGTGCGCGCCGAGGGCGGCGTGGGCCTCGTCGACCGCGAGGGGCTCGCCCGGCTCGTGCCCGCCGCACCGGCGCTGGCGGCTGCGCGCGCCGCGCTGGAGCCGACGCTGGTGGACGTCGCGTCCGCATGGTTCGACGAGCTGGCCGCCGACACGTTCGCCGGCGCCGAGGCGACGTACCGGAACGACGCGACGACGGTCGCGGCGCTCGTCGGCAAGGGGGCGGCCGACGCCGCGGTGCTGCTGCCACCGGTCACCGTCGGCCAGATCCGGGCGGCCGCGCTCGCCGGGGTGCGCATGCCCCAGAAGACCACGTTCTTCGCCCCGAAGCCGCGTACGGGCATGGTCTTCCGAATGCTGGACGGGTAGACGCGGCGCCGGCGTAGGGGTCCCGCTCGGTCGCCTCAGACGACCGGCCCTCGCTAACCTCCAAGGCTTGCCGCTCAGCGCGTCACGCCGGCGATTCGTCTTCGCGCTCATCCTGATCGCGCTGAGCGGACTGGCCCTGCGTGCCAGCTACGTGGTGTTCGAGACCCACGAGCCCGACACCGAGCTGTACGACTCCGTCTACTACCGCCTCTCGGCCGTCGAAGTTGCAGAGGGCAACGGCTTCCGGGATCCAGACCGCGGTGGACCCTGGGCTCAGCACCCGCCGATGACCACGTTGTTCCTCGCGCCGGTTGCCTGGCTGTGGGGACCGAGCGACTTCGCGATGGGACTCGCCATGGCCGCGCTCGGCACGCTCAACGTCGTGCTCATCGGGCTGCTCGGGCTTCGCATGCGATCGCCGCGCTGCGGCCTCATTGCGGCCGCTGTCGCGGTCGTGTACCCGTCGCTCTGGGCCAACGACGGACTCGTGATGTCGGAGACGCTCACGGTGACGTGGGTCGTACTGTCCCTGCTCACGACGTTTCGGCTGCTCGAGCGATGGCGTCCTGCAGATGCAGTGCTGCTCGGCGTGCTCTGTGGGTTCGCCGCACTGACGCGCGGAGAACTCGCACTGCTGCTCCCCATGCTGATCGCAGGCTCGCTGCTCCAACGCGCCGGACCACGGCGGCCCCGACGGGCGGCGCTCGCCACGTTCGCGGCCCTCGCCTCCCTCCTCGTCGTCATGCCCTGGGTCACCTACAACCTCGTGCGCTTCCCCGAGCCGGTGCTCATCTCCACCAACCTCGACATCGCGCTTTGGAGCAGCTCCTGTGACGAGGTGTACTACGGCCCCTCTACCGGCCTCGGCACCTTCTGCCCCGATTTCGAGGCGGGCGAGAAGAACAAGGAGGAGAAGTTCCGCCGTTTCCTCCGCATTACGCCGCAGCAACAGCTGCGCGAGCGACGCGAGACGGCGCTCGACTACATCGGGGAGCACCTCGATCGCTACCCGGTCGTGGTGCTCGCTCGCGCGGCGCGCACTTGGTCGGCGTTCCGGCCATTCGACATGCTGGAATACGACGTCTTGGAGGGCCGGCCGCGGTGGGTCAACCAGGCATCGCTCGCCTTCTACTACCCACTGGTCGGTCTGGCGATCTGGGGCCTGTTCCTGGCGCGAGGACGCGTCCAAGTGTGGCCACTCCTGGTGCCCCCGATCATCGCGACCCTCGCGGCGTTCGTGGCGCTTGGCCTGCCGCGCTATCGCGTCATCGCGGAACCCGGCATCGTCGTCCTGGCGGCGATCGCCCTCGACACGCTCGTCGGGCGCATCAAGGAGCGCACCACGGGCGTCGGCGCGCCTCAGACGACTTCCCAGACCGAGCCCGACTCGATGAGGGCCCGCAGGTCGCCCGGACTCCTCCGATCCTGCGCCGCGGCGAGCTGAGCCTGGACTTCGCCGTCGTAGGTAGGCCGTTCGACCGACCGGAAGATCCCCACCGGAGTGGGGCTCACCGGATGCTCGGCGAGGCGCGACAGCGCGAACGCGACGGTCGGGTCGTAACGGTGCTCGTCGTGCACCAGCAGCGCCGACTCGCCGACCTCGGCCACGGGCACGATCTCGGCCTCGCCGTAGCGGTTCACCCGCACCCCGAGCTCGCGCTCGGCTCCGAAGCGGATCGGTTCGCCGTGGTGCAGCTCGATCAGCATGTCGGCGCGCTTGTCCTTGCCGGTGATCTCCTCGAACGCGCCGTCGTTGAAGACGTTGCAGTTCTGATAGATCTCGACGAACGCGGCGCCGCGGTGCTCGTAGGCGCGGCGGAAGACAGCCTGCATGTGCTTGCGGTCCATGTCGTGCGTGCGCGCGACGAACGTCGCCTCCGCAGCGAGCGCCAGCGAGACCGGGTTGAAGGGGTGGTCGAGCGAGCCGAAGGGCGAGCTCTTGGTGACCTTGCCCACCTCGCTCGTCGGCGAGTACTGGCCCTTCGTGAGGCCGTAGATCTGGTTGTTGAACAGCAGGATCGTGAGGTTCACGTTGCGTCGCAACGCGTGGATGAAGTGGTTGCCACCGATCGACAACGCGTCGCCGTCGCCGGTGATCACCCACACGTCGAGGTCGGGACGGGCGACCGCGATCCCGGTCGCGACTGCCGGGGCGCGGCCGTGGATGCTGTGGATCCCGTAGGTGTTCATGTAGTACGGGAAGCGGCTCGAGCAGCCGATCCCACTCACGAACACCTGGTTCTCGGGACGCACCCCGAGCTCGGGCATCAGCAGCTGGAGGGCGGTGAGGACCGAGTAGTCGCCACAGCCCGGGCACCAGCGGACCTCCTGGTCGGAGGCGAAGTCCTTTCGGGTCAGGGTGACCTCGTCAGCCATCGATCAGCTCCAGCATCTTCGCCTCGATCTCCGCGGCCCGGAACGGCAGGCCCTGCACCTTGTTCAGGCGTTGGGCGTCGACGAGGAACTCCGCGCGCAGCAGCCGCGAGAGCTGGCCGAGGTTCATCTCGGGTACGAGCACCTTCGCATAGCGCCCCAGCACCTCGCCGAGGTTCGCTGGGAACGGGTTGAGATGGGTGAGCTGGAGCGTCGCCACCGACATCGCGCGGGCGCGGATCCGTCGGGCCCCGGCCTGGATGGCCCCGTGCGTGCTCCCCCACCCCACGACGAGCAGTCGCGCGTCGCCGTCGGGGTCGTCGACCACGGCCGGCGGGATGTCGGCCGCGATGCGAGCGATCTTCTCGGCCCGGAGGTGGGTCATGCGCTCGTGGTTCTCGGGCTCGTAGTTGACGTTGCCGGTGCCGTCCTGCTTCTCGATGCCGCCGATGCGGTGCATGAGCCCGGGCGTGCCGGGGATCGCCCAGGGCCTCGCCAGCGTCTGCTCGTCGCGCAGGTACGGCCAGAACTCGAGGGTGCCGTCGGCGCCGAGGTGGTTCGCCTCCGTCGTGAACGGCACCGAGATGTCTGGGAGCACGTCGACGTCGGGGAAGCGCCACGGCTCGGAGCCGTTGGCGAGGTAGCCGTCGGTGAGCACGATCACCGGCGTGCGGTACTCGAGCGCGAGGCGCGCGCCCTCGAATGCCGCGTCGAAGCAGTCGCTCGGCGAGATCGCGGCGACGATCGGCAGCGGCGCCTCGCCGTGACGGCCGTACATCGCGAGCAGGAGGTCCGCCTGCTCGGTCTTCGTGGGCAGACCCGTCGACGGCCCACCGCGCTGCACGTCGATCAGCACGAGCGGGAGCTCGAGGCTCACCGCGAGGCCGAGTGCCTCGGCCTTGAGGTCGACGCCGGGCCCGCTCGTGGCGGTGACCGCCAGGTGACCGGCGAACGCCCCGCCGATCGCGACGCCGATCGCGGCGATCTCGTCCTCGGCCTGCACCGTGCGGACCCCGAAGTTCTTGTGCTTCGAGAGCTCGTGGAGGATGTCGGAGGCCGGCGTGATCGGGTACGACGCGTAGAGGACCGGGAGCTTCGCCTGCCGGCCCGCGGCGATCAAGCCGTAGGCAACGGCGACGTTGCCGCTGATGTTGCGGTACCGGCCCGGCGGCAGCTGCGCGGGATGCACCTCGTACGCGTGACCGAACAGCTCGGTCGTCTCGCCGAAGTGGAATCCCGCCTTGAACGCGGCGAGGTTCGCGTCGTGGACGATCTGGGACTTCCCGAAGCGCTCGTCGATCCACGCGATGATCGGCTCGACCGGGCGGCTGTACATCCAGCTGATCAGCCCGAGGGCAAAGAAGTTCTTCGACCGAGCGGCGTCGCGGGGCTTGGCCCCCGACTCCTTGGTCGCCTCGATCGTGAGGCTCGTCATCGGAACCGGCGAGAGGCGGAACTCGTCGAGCGAGCCGTCTTCGAGCGGGTTGGACTCGTAGCCCGCCTTCTCGAGGTTGCGAGTCTCGAACGCATCCGAGTTGGCGATGATCGCTGCGCCGGGCACGAGGTCGCCGATGTTGGCCTTCAGAGCGGCGGGGTTCATCGCCACCAGGAGGTTGGGAACGTCACCCGGGGTGACGATGTCGTAGTCGGCGATGTGGACCTGGAAGGAGGAGACGCCGGCGATCGTGCCCGCCGGAGCCCGGATCTCCGCCGGGTAGTTCGGGAGGGTCGCCAGGTCGTTGCCGAACACCGCGCTGGCGTCCGTGAAGCGGTCCCCCACGAGCTGCATGCCGTCGCCCGAGTCGCCGGCGAAGCGGATGACCACCCGCTCGAGGGCATGGGGCGGGTCGTGCGTCTCCGTGGAGTCGGTCACCTGGTCATCTCGCGGGTGTCATCTCGTCGCCGGTCATGCCGGTCATCGCCGGTCGTCTTCCCTCGCACCGCCTGCTGCCCGGCAACGCAGTCTACCGGTGCTCCCCTGCCTCCCAGGGAACGGGGCTGGGCTACATTCGCCCGGTTCGCAAACGGCGCCGCCCTCGGAGACCGGGGGCCCCGACCCCCCGACGACGTGGGGCCACAGGGAGCATCACCATGGCACTCGGTTACGACCGCAAGCTCTTCATCCTCGCCTTCGACCACCGGGGCTCGTTCCAGAAGAAGATGTTCGGGATCGCGGGCGATCCGAACGCCGAGGAGTCGGCACGGATCATCGACGCGAAGTCGGTGATCTTCGACGGTTTCGCCCGGGCGCTCGACGAGGGCGCGCCGGGCGGCGAGGCCGGGATCCTGGTCGACGAGCAGTTCGGCGCGGACGTCGCCCGCAAGGGGCTGGCGAACGGCTGGACCGTGGCGATGCCGGTCGAGCGCTCGGGACTGGACTACTTCGACTTCGAGTACGGCGACGACTTCGGCGCCCACATCGAGGCCTTCGACCCGACCTTCTCCAAGATCCTGGTCCGGTTCAACCCCGAGGGCGACGCCGGCGACAACGCGCGTTCGCTCGCGGGGCTCAGGCGGCTCTCCGACTGGCTCCATGCGCACGACCGGAAGTTCCTGCTCGAGCTGCTGGTGCCGGGTGAGCCGCACCAGATCGAGGCTGCCGGCGGCGAGGACGCCTACGACACCGACGTGCGGCCGGGCCTCATGAAGGGTGCGATCGCCGCGATGCAGGAAGCGGGCATCGAGGCCGACATCTGGAAGATCGAGGGCATCGACCGGCGCGAGGACTGCGAGATGATCTCCGAGCAAACCCGCGCCGGCGGCCGTGACGGCGTGGGCTGCGTGGTCCTCGGCCGGGGCGCCGACGACGCCAAGGTCGACCACTGGCTGCGCACGGGCTCGGGCGTTCCCGGCTACCTGGGCTTCGCCATCGGGCGCAGCATCTGGTGGGACCAGCTCAAGGGCTACCTCGACGGATCGCTCGGCCGCGACGCGGCGGCCGCCCAGATCTCCGCGAACTACCGCCGGTACATCGACGTCTACAACGCCGGCTGAGCCAACGGCGGTACAGCCAGGTCGGCCAAGGACCGATCGCGCCGCCCCCGCCCGGGCTGCGAGACTTCCCTCATGTCACCGAACGTGAGCATCCGTCACGTACCGGCGCTCGACGGCCTGCGCGGCCTCGCGGTCGCAGCGGTGCTCCTCTTCCACGCCGGCCACCTCGACGGCGGCTATCTCGGTGTCGACCTGTTCTTCGTCCTGTCGGGGTTCCTCATCACGACGCTGCTGCTCGTCGAGGTCGAGGAATCCGGTCGGGTCCGCCTGGGTGGATTCTGGGCGCGACGAGCACGACGCCTGTTGCCGGCGCTCGCCGGGGTGCTGGTAGGCGTGAGCCTGTACGCACTCCTCGTTGCCGAGCCCTCCGAGCTCGACCGCATCCGCGCCGAGGCGTTCGCGACCGTCGCGTACGCGGCCAACTGGCGCGCCGTGTTCACCGGCCACGACTACTGGTCGCTGTTCCAGACGCCGTCACCGCTCGAGCACACCTGGAGCCTGGCCATCGAGGAGCAGTTCTACGTGGTCTGGCCACTCGTGATCGTCGGGCTGCTGGCCTGGTGGAAGCGTTCGACCCCGAAGGCGGTCCTCGCGGTGGCGATCGCCCTCGCCGCGGTGTCGACGTCGCTCATGGTCGCGCTCCACGATCCTCAGAACCCGTCGCGCGTGTACTACGGGACAGATACGCGCGCCGCCGCGGTGCTCTACGGCGCCGCGCTGGCATCGGCGCTCGTGATCTGGGGTCCGGTGCGCACGCGTCGTGCACGGCGCGCACTGGACGCTGGTGGGCTAGCCGGCGCCGCGTTGCTGGCGCTGGCCTGGTTCGGCCTCGACGGCTCGTCGTCGACCCTCTATCACGGCGGCTTCGTGATCTGCGGGCTCGCCGCCACGGTCGTCATCGCCGCGGCGGTCCACCCCGAGGCGGGCGTGGTGAGCCGCGCGCTGGGGTGGCGCCCACTCTGCCTGCTCGGCCTCGTGAGCTACGGCGTGTATCTCTGGCACTGGCCGGTCTTCCTCGTGATCGACGCGAACCGGACCGGCCTCACGGGTTGGTGGCTGTTCGCCGCCCGATGCGCCGTGACCGGCCTCATCGCCGTCGCGTCGTACCTGCTCCTCGAGATGCCGGTACGCCGCGGGGCGCTCAAGCCGCGGTCCTGGCGGACGCTTCTGCCCGCGGGTGCGATTGGGCTGGTGGTGCTGTTGCTGGTGACGACCGCGGGGGGCAGCGACCGCCCGGCCGCCGCCCAAGCGAAGGCCAACCCGATGGCCGTCATCGACGGGAACTCCACGGCCACGATGCAGCTCCAGCGCAAGTGGGTCGACAGCCTGGTGCCGCCATCTCGACCTCGAGTCCTCATGACCGGCGACTCGGTCGCGCTGACGCTTTCGAGCGGCGCCCCACGTGAGGCCACGAGTCCGTTCGCAGTCACGAGCGCGACCATCATCGGGTGCGGCATCTCGACCGGCGCGGCACGCGGACTCGACTACGTGCTGCCGGGAGACGTCTGCAAGCATTGGCCCGAGGTCTGGGAACGCGGCCTCGCGGTCTTCCACCCGCGGGCGGTAGTCCTGCTCTCGGGCACCTGGGATGTTCAGGACCAGCTCGTGAACGGGCAGACTCTCCGCTCCATGTCTCCGGAGCTCCGGGAACATCTCCTCGTCGGGCTGCGCACAGGGCTTCGCCTCACCGACGCCGCCGGAGCGCGCTTCGTGCTCCTGACTGCGCCGTGTTTCGCTCCGGTGAACACGGGGAGGGCAGCCGCCTTCGAGAACCTCTCCGAGACGAAGCGCATCAAGTGGTTCAACGACATCCTGATGGACTTCGCCGCCGCTCACCCAGGGTCGGTGGACCTGATCGACTTCGGTGGCTTCATCTGCCCGGACGGGCAGTTCCAGCGCAGCGTCGGGGGCGTGATGCAGCGCCCGGACGGGATCCACTTCTCCACTGAAGGCGCTCGCCGCGCGTGGCGCTGGCTCGCGCCTCGGCTCACGCGCGTGTTGGAGACCGTGCCGGCTCCTCCTCAGTGAGCGCGGCAAGCGCCGCCTCGGCTCGCCGGAGTGCCCCGGCGAGCGGGCGCCGTTGCCGACCGCGACCAACGAACGTCGCCTCCACGTCGACCCGGTTGGCCCGCTCGCCCGACGCGAGCGCGAAGAAGCGGCGACGGACTCGCCCGACAACCACGACGTCGTCGCCCTCCCCGAGGTCCTCGACCCAGGCGGCCGGCTCCCAGACCGTCACCGGTACCCAAAGCGTCGCAGACCCTTCGGCGCGAACCCGCAGCGCCAGGCTCGCCAGCCGTCTACCCGAGGACAGCATCCGGACCTCGGGCTGCTGCGCGCACTCCCCACGAACCACCACCAAGTTGACACCGGTCATGACCTCACCTCCCGATCCCGTGCTCACGGCGCGTGAGCATCTGCACGTCGGGGGAAGCGAGGGGAAGGACCTCAGGTTACGTGGGGGGTGTGACAGCCCGACCCAGCGACTCGGCGAATCGCGCTACGCGAGCTCACTCGCGGTCGGGGCACTTCCCGGGCAAGGGATAGGCGACGATCGTCAGCGTTGGGCGTGACGGCGCGTGCGAGGTCGCTCGAGCCACCAGCGCTCGGGGGAGCCGATCCCCCACCATCGCGACCCGCACGCAGAAGGGCGCCTCGAACGCGCGGAGCTGTCGGGCTCGCTCGGCCGGATCCAGCTTCGGCCCGTACGGCGGACCCTCTTCGCGGTGCCAGGCCACCCACTCGAACCCGCCGTCCACCTGCCTCGGCGTGTACCCGGCGCGGGTCGCGAGTCGGGCGACCTCCCAGCGCGTCGCGTCGAAGGACGCCGACTCGGCCGAGAAGGCCAGGCCTACGAGCCCGAGGAGCGCGACCGCCACCAAGGGCCCGACCAGGCGCTGCGCGGTCAACGGTGGCGGCTCCTCCCCCATTCGCCGCCGGAGCACCGCGAGCGCCACGACGGGGAGAACCGGGAGCAGGTACCGGTCGAAGCCTCGGAGGTGGACGAGCACAGTGCCCACCGTCACGATGGCGAACCCGGCGATGTTGGCCCCTAGGACCAGGGTCGTGGCGTCGGGCCACGACCTCGCACGGACGCGATCGGGTGCCCGCACGAGCGTCGGGACCGCCCGCAAGAGGATCAACACCAGGCTTGCGGTGCCGATCCACACCATCGCGTCGAAGATCAGCGCCGGGACGACGTCGGGCCGGGGACCCCTGAGCACGTCGTGACCCAGGACCCCCGACCGCGCGACGTAGTTGCCGACGAACGGGATCTCCGGGGCCCGCACGTAGTCGAGCACGAGCGCGGCACCCACGCCCCCGCCGAGCACGAGCGACCCCGCCCGGCTCGCCCTCCATGCCGATCGAACGATCCGGACGGGCCCGGCCAGGACCACCACGGGCACGAGCAGCAGGCCTAGCAGCCGGAGGTAGCCCAAGCTCGTCTTGATGGTGGCGTTGAGCTGCGGCAGCTCCGGCCTCCGCGGTGCCAGGTTCTCGACGCCAGGGCGTTGGCTCCACCAGACCAACAACACCGCTGTCGCTACCACGAACAGCACGCCCAGCACGAGCACGATTCGGACGCGCCGACGATCCAGCCGAACCCGGGCGTCCACGAACGCGGCGACGAGGACCGCCGCGACACCGACGAGGGCGTACTGGCGAATCGTCACCGCGAAGAAGCCGAGAGCCACGCTCGCAACGAGCCATCCAACGGAGAACGGTGTCCGACGGAACGACCAGAGCGCGCACGCGAGCGCAAGCATCTCCGCCGCCCATGCCCAGTGGTCGGTCATGAAGGTCGGCGCCAACGGCATCCACAACGGGCTGACCGCGATCGTCAGCGCGACGAGCAGGGCCGCGCGTGGCGAGACGACGACCCGGCCGGCCAGCACGACGGCGAGGAGGCCCACGACGCCGACCGCGGCACTGAGCACATGGACGGCCTCCACGCTGCGTCCGAAGATCAACGCGACCGGCGCCGCGAGCACGAGCTGTCCGATCAGGGGGGTTGCAGCCCAGTGGTTGAACCCGAGCCGACCGTGGTCGACCCAACGGAACAGGCTTACCAGGTACGACCAGTCGTCACTGCGCGGAATCCCGAGGGCTCCGTAGTGCGACGCGACGAGCAGGGGAACCACACCACCCACGACCACGACCACGACCACGACGACGGGCCACGAGCAGGCGTCCCGACCCCGATCCTGCGTGCCGGCGAGGCCGTTCGGAGCGCACACGCTTGGATCCCTCCACCCTCGAACCGCGGCCCCGGGGTAGCGACCGACGGCCCGAGAGATTACCGAGGCGCGCACGCTCCCGGCGCTCAGCCCCCGGGAACAGGCGGTTGGCCAGCCGCCGCGCGGGCGATCGGCGCGATCCAGCCCCACACGGCCACGGCCCCTGTGGGCGAGAGGTTGACACCGTTCGGGCGAAACTCGTACGTGCCGAACGCCGCGTGCGCGACGCCTCCGGGGCAGAGCACGGCGTCGAGATCGGCGACGCGCACCGAGTCCGGATGGGCGGCAGCGAAGTCACGCCAGATCCGATTCACCCACGCGACACGCGCGTGATCGCCGCGCGTGGTCGCGAAGGCGGCGCCACGAGCCTGGTCGGGCTCGGCACAGGGCACCGTGAGCAGCACCAGTTGGCGGCCGTCTCGCGTCACGAGTCGACGCAGCCGCTCGAGGCGCTGACGCAGGTGACGCTCCAGCCCCACGCCGCCGACTCGCAGGTACCGCCCGTCGACCTCCCGATCGAAGACCTCGGTCGTGCCGGTCATGAGGACCACGACGTCGGGACGGAAGGTGTCGCGGGCCTCGCGGTATACCTGCGGCCAGGGTGGGCATTCGGCCACCTCGATCGGCTTCCGCCCGACAACCGGCGTGCCACCCGCGATCGTGCAACCGCTTGCGATCGTGCCGCGGATCCCGCCGCGGTCCACCGGCGAGGGCACCTGCAGCCCCAAGTCGACCACCGTCTCGTCACCCACCACGAGGACACGGGTCGCCCCAGGTGGCGTCGTCGCCGCGAGCGCCCGGTAGTGGTCGAGGGTGAGGGCCGACAGCGGCGGTGGCTCCGCACCCACCGTCGCGACCAAGAGGAGGCCGACCGCGCCGAGGAAGCTTGCCACCGCGACCACGGGCGCGGCCTTGATCCGCGCCGTCCCCCGCCGGATCGGACGCTCGATGAGAAGATACGAAGTCGCCGCGAGCCCGAACACCACCGCGAGGCGCAGCACGAGCAACCCGGCCCCCTCGACCCCGACGCGTTCGGGTGACAGCCACACGTAGACCACCAGGTGGTACAGGTAGAGACCGTAGGAGATCAGCCCGATCCACACGAGCGGGGGCCAGGAGAGCAACGATGCCGCGACACCCCGTTGAGGCTGCAGAGCCGCGACGACGAGCACGATCGTCGCGAGCCCGACGAGGATCAGCCCTCCGTCGTAGGGCCAGCGATCGGACACACTGACCTGCGTAGCCACCCACACGAGGAACAGGAGGCTTACGGCCGCAGCCACTTCGATCACGATGCGAGTCGCCCGTGAACGCGCCACGACGCCCCGGCCGCGCACGACGACGACCGCGAGCCCGCTGCCCAGGAGGAGCTGCCAAGCGCGCGTGTCCGTGCCCGCGGTCGCGCGGTGATACGAGACCGTCTCGAAGAGCACGATCATCAGCACGAACGAGCCGGCGGCCAGCAGACCGATCCAGACGAGCAGGTGTCGCACACGGCCCCGCGTCAACGCGAGGAGGCCACCCAGCATGAGCGGCCACACCAGGTACCACTGCTCTTCGACCGAGAGCGACCAGAGATGGGAGAAGGGCGACAGGGAGGCTTGCCGGCTGGTGATCGCCGCCCAGTTCTCCACGTAGAACAGCGCCGAGATCCCCTGACGCTTGATAGAGCCGAGCTGGTGCGGCGCGGCCACGAAGGCAGCGTAGAGAGAGACGAGCCCGACGAGCACCAGGAGCGCCGGTAGCAGCCGCCGAACCCGGCGCGCCCAGAAGTCGACCGAGACGACCCGGCCGCGCTCCGCGTGGTCGCGCAGGAGCAACGCGGTGATGAGGAAGCCGGACAACACGAAGAACATGTCGACGCCGATGAACCCACCCGGGATCAGGCCGCTCGTATCGTGCCGACCCCAGTTCTCGTGGAACAGCAGTACCGCGAGCACGGCGAGCGCCCGGATGCCGTCGAGCGCCGGGTTGTAGGCGATCGCACCAACTCTTTCGCCCGTGTAGCCTTGTGAACCGTCGAGAGCGTCGGACGGCTCGGCGCTAGCGACTGCGCGCACGTTGACCCTCCTCGGCGGCCGTGACAGCGGCGAGCCAATCCCAGATCGTGGTCGCACCTTGGGCCGAGAGATTGAAGCCGTCGGGACGCAGGTCCGCGCCGCCGAACGTTGCGCGCGCGTTGCCGTTCGGGCAGAGCACAGCTCCGAGGTCGACCACGCCGACGGACCCCGCGTGTGAGGCTGCGAAACCACCCCAGACCTCGTTCACCCACTCCACACGACGCTGATCGCCCCGGACCTCGGCCCAGCGGGCTTCGTGCTGGGGACCGGGATCGGCACAGGGCAGCGTGAGGAGCAGCAACCGCCGGCCATCTCCTGTGGTCAATCGACGGACCTCTTCGAGGCGCCGCTCGAGATGCCTGGCGAGCTCGGGTGTACCCACGCGCAGGACGCGTCCGTCAACCATGCGATCGAACGGCTCCATCGTTCCGGTCATGAGTACGACGACGTCGGGATCGAAGGCGTCGACAGCCTCTCGGAACGTGGAGCGCCATGGGGGGCAGGTGAGCACCCGCAGCGGGGCATTCCCCACAACGGGCGTCCCGCCGGCGATCTCACACCCCGATGCGACGGCGCCCCGAATCCCTCCCCGGTCCAGGGGCGTGGGGACCAGCTCGCCGAGCTGGGAGGCCGCCGCGTCGCCCACGACCAACACACGTCTAGCCCCTGCAGGCGTCGTCGCCGCCAGCTCCCGGTAGTGCGGGAGCGCCAGCACGGCGATGGCCTCTTGGCGCGCGAACACCGTGGAGACGAGGAACATCCCCGCGACCGCGGCGAGCGCCACGGGAAGCGCGATCGAGGTGCGCACGGGGAGCGGAGCGCCTCGCCGAATCGGGTTCTCGAGGAGCACGAAGGAAGCTGTCGCGAAGGCGAGCAGCACGACGATTCGCACGAGCAGCAGCGCGGTGCCATCGAGGCCGACGCGTTCGGGCGAGAGCCAACCGAAGATGGGGACGTGGAAGAGGTACACGCCGTACGAGACGAGGCCGATCCACACGAAGGGCCGCCACGCGAGCAGCGGTCGCACCACCGCGCTCGAGCCCTTGCACACCCCGGCCAGCACCAGCATCACGCCGACCACGAGGAGGACGCGACCGCCCGGGTAGAGCCAGGCATCGTCGTCGCGGAACACGACGAACGCGCCGAGCATCGTGATGAGTCCCGAAACCGCGCCGACCTCCAGGAGCACTCGAGCGGTCCTGGTGCGCGCGGGCCGCTGTGCCTCGGGCATCAGCACGACCGCGAACAGCGCGCCGGCGAGCAGTTCCCACGCCCGCGCGTCGGTGCCGAAGAACGCGCGGAGATCGGCCCCCGAATGGAACAGCACCGACATCCACACAGCGGACGCGATCGCCAAGACGCCGATCAAAATCGCGAGCACCCGGGTGCCGCCCCGACTCAGCCAGAGGAGCCCGCCCAGCAGGAACGGCCATACGACGTACCACTGCTCCTCGATCGAGAGCGACCATGTGTGCGAGACCAGCGTCGGGATGTGGTTGCTCCAATACGCCTGCTGCCAGTTGCTCCCGTAGAGCAGTGCACCGAGTCCGGCGCGGCGTAGCTCGTCACCGTCCGTCGGGCCCGGAACGAAGACGGCGAACACCGCGACAAGCAGCATCATCAGCAAGAACGCGGGAAGGAGCCGGCGGATGCGGCGTACCCAGAACCCGACCGACACGGTTCGCCCGCGCCGCGCGTGATCCCCGAGCAGGATTGTCGTGATGAGGAAGCCCGAGAGCACGAAGAAGACGTCGACCCCGAGAAATCCGCCCCGCGCGAAGTCCAGCGACTGGTCGTGGTACAGCAGGACCGCGACGACCGCGACCGCACGCAACCCGTCGAGTGCGGGCTCATATGTCAGGCGCGTCGAGTTCGCCGGTCCCGCCATCAGTCCCCTAGCCCGAGAAGCGAACAAGGTTACTCTTCGCGCGCTGCGCTCTGTTCACGTCACGCAGGGCGCGAAGACGCCCGCCCCACATCATGGCCCCTCGACCTGGTCGCCCGGCGGCGGCTTCCCGCGCTGGACCAGATCGATCACAGCGTCGGCACCAAGGAGCAGGATTCCGATCCAGGTCGGGATGCGTGCGGCGTCGTAGTAGGCGACCCAGTCGAAGCGGGGTGGGTATCGCTCGAAGAACTGCGTGACGCTGATGTAGAGCGCCACGCCGAGCATCAGAGCAGCCGGTGTGAGGCGCAGCGCGAGCCGCCAGGGGCGGGATCGGATCGCGAGCAACACCATCGCGCCGACACCCAGACCGACCCAGGGTCGAACGGTCACGCCGGCGGCCACGGCACAGCCCACGACGGTGCCGACCATCCCGGCCGTGGTGGCCTCGATTCGCGGAGCAGCCGGCGCGAGCGCGGGCTCGCCCGCCGAAGCCGCTGGCGGACCGTCAGCCGGCACGAGCCGGCGATGACGGGCGAACGCCACCGTGACGATGCCCACCGCCACCAGCGCGGCCGCGGCGGAGATCGCGAGTGCAACCCGTACAGCCCGCTGCGGCTCCCACTCGAGCGTGACCGTCAGGGGGCCATTCCCGGTGGGCCTCACGAGCCAGCCGTTGGCGAAGCCGTCGACGAGCTCGGAGCGTCCGAGGCTCTTCCCGTCGACCCTCGCGACCCAGCCGTCGTTCTGACTCTGGCCGAGCACGAGCCAGAACGGCGCAGAGGTCTCGGACACCCGCAGGGCCATCGAGGAGCGCCCTTCGTGCAGGATCCGCACCTGCGGCGCCCGGGTGTCCGCGAGAGGTGCAGCCGCCAGCTCTGCGAGCGGCGCGGCGACGCCCCCCGACCCCGACGCGAGCACAAGTCGTGCCACGTCGATCCCGAGCGGGTTCCGGGCCGACTTGCGGGCCCCAACGAGATGCGAACCTGCGCCGAGCTCGAGCGGGGTTCCCGGCGAGCAGGGAACGACCGTCAGCGCACGGCCCGCCAGCGCGTCCGCGGTGGTCCCCGAGACACGTACACCGACGCCGTCGCCGTCGACGGCGACGAGGTCACGGAGGCAGGTGTCCGGCATTGATTCCGGCAGCGCAGCGCGTCGTACACCCGCCACCCCGAGCTCGGCGATGCCCACGGGCATGACGAGCGTGTTGCGCTTCAGCGGGTCGACCTTCTCGATCTTGACCGTGAAGCGCTCGCCGCGCAGCGCGGGGAAGGTGAGGGGGACGCTCACGACGCCACCCGGTGCCTCCGTCGGCTGGGCCGGTACGTCGACGAACTGCTTCGGGCCGTCACCGGCGCGGATCGCCAACCGCGTCGGCAGCGAGTGGCGGCCGTCGGCCATCAGCCGCAGGTCGAGGCGGTCGAGCACGATCGGTGCGGCGGTGCGGAAGCGAATGCTCTTGCGCGGCGTGCCGATGGGCGTCTGCCATCCGGTCTCGAGATCTTCGTCGAAGGCCGACGACGCGCGGGTAGGTGGTGGTCCGAGGCGTCCGGTCGAGCCCGCGGTGAGCCCTCCCGCGGACGCGTCGGGCAGACCAAGGGCGCGGTCGATCGCCGCATCGGTCGCGAGTGCCCCGAGGGTCGCCGTGCCCGACAGCGTGAAGAACCGAGCGGTCGGCAACGAGAACTGCCGGGCGAACGAGGTGCTCTCGCGAGTCATCACGATCGCCAGGGGGTGAGCGGCTGACTCCCGGCCGAGGCCTTCCAGCAGGTCCACCGGCATCCGCGTGATCTCCTCGACCTGCACGGTCGGCGCGCCCGGTCGATCGTCGGCCAAGCGGATCTCGCTCCAGCCCACCGGGTTCTTCGACTGGGCGACGCGGGTGGCGCGCCCGCGCAAGGCGTCGATCCGGATCTCGAGCTTGGTGAACGTTCGCCGAGGGAAGTGAACGGTCTGGCCGGGCCGCTCCCGGGACGAAAGCGAGATGCTCCGGCGCACCTCGTCGGCGCCGTCGAAGCGCATCGTCACCTCGGAGATCGATCGCTTCGGGGGCGCCGACTGCCCTTCGAGCCGGCCGGAGAACTGCACCAGGTTCAGGTGGTCGGTCGTGATGGGCTCGTCGAGCACGATCTCGATTCGTTCGTCGCGCGGGTCGGAGCGAGCGCCGACCGTCCATGCGGTCTGCACGTCTCCGTCGAGGGCCATTGCGGGTCGCTGTTCGGGGCTGAAGCCGAACGCAGGCTCCCCGTAGCCGGTAGCGCGTACGGAGGCAACGCCCTTCAGCACGACGACGGTGCGCGCCGCGTCGGTCGAGTCCGGGAACGGGTTGAGGCGCTGATCGGAGGGATCGTCACGCAACGGCTCCTCGCCCGCCTGCTCCGTGTAGCCGGAGTTGTCGTGCAGGCCGGACCAGCGCGTCCCGCGACGCCGATTCGAGTCGGTGAGCACGAGCATCGCGTCGTCCGGCAGCGAGCGCAGCGCCGGGGCGTCGTGCTCGTACGGCGCCGAGTAGAGCACCAGCCGGTCTGCGTCGAGCAGGCCCGCGGCAGCCAGGTCGAGGAGGCCCTCCGCGTCACCCGCGACGACGATCGGAGCCGCCCTCGACTTGGCCCGCACGATCGGGACCGGGTCCTCCACGGACAGCACCGCCACCGGAGGGGGTCGGGGCTGGTCGGCGACCGGCAGGGTGAAGTCCTCGAGCTCGCGTCCGCGGAGTCTGCCGGGAATCCGGGACCCGAAGCGCTCGACCGACCCGAGACCTTCCGGCACCGGATCGGTGAACGTGCGCCAGAGGACGCCGGCCGGGACGAGCGAATACCGATCGGTCTGCAGGTCGAGGCGCAGGAGCACGTCGCCCACGCCCATGAGCCGAGCGATCGGCGCGAGCGCGTCCGGCTCCATCGCTCGCTCCTGGACCCGCCGATCCAGTGCGCTCAGCAGGTTCAGGCTCTGCGGCGACCCCCACGGCACGAGCTCGCGGGCGACGTAGGGCCGATCCATGAGTCCGGGCTCGATCGGCTCGCGCGTGTCGCCCCAGCGGTACGTGGCGAAGTCGGAGCCCGGGAGCGCGAGCACCCGGGTGTCGGACGGTCGTGCATCCAGTGCGGCAATCGCCTGCCGCCAGTAGCCCGGGATCTCCTCCCGCTCGAGGTTGTCGCTGAAGTAACCGGCCAGCAGCACCGCGGGCAGCGCGCTGACGACGCAGAGAAGCATCACTGCTCCGGCGGCCGCGACCGCCAACCTCGGACGACCGCGCTCCCGGAGCCAACCCATGAGGGCTCGGACACCGGCGCCGAGCAGCACGGCCAGACCGAGCACGACGAGCGGTACCGCTCTACCCGTGTTGCGCAGCGCGAAGCCGAGCGTGGACTCGAGTGCGAAGGATTTGTACACGCTGCCCACGGGTGAGGGCGCGTCGTACGGCGCGGCACCAACCGCGATCACGACGCCGAGCACCACCAGCAGGGCGAAGTAGGCACGAACGCGCCAGCGGATGGTTCCCGCAGCGAGCATCGCCAGGGTCGGGACGAGAAGGCTGACCAGTACGAAGACCGCCCGCTGCGTGAAGTACGGGCGAGCCGCGACCCAGTAGCCCCCGCTGTCACCGCCGTAGACGAACCAATTGCCGAGGCCACGCACGATCTCGAACGGCAGCGAAGTCGCCGACACGACCTCGATCGACTCGGTGAAGCGAAGGATGTTGATGCTCGTACGGCCCTCGACCACCAGCGCGACCAGCCACCACAGCGAGGTGAGCACCGTGAGCAACCCGGTACGCCACACGAGACTCCACGCCTGCCGCCAGGTCGCGGTGTGCAGGCCGACGACGGAGAAGGGAACCCACAACGCCGGCGCGAGCGCGACGAACAGCAATGCACTGCCGTTCACCGATCCGACGACCTGCACGGTCAACGCGAACAGCGCCGCGTATTTCCAGCCACCGCGGCGCAGGCCGCGTTCGGCGAAACCTACCCACCATGGGAGCGCAGCCCAGGGAAGGAGCAGCACGCTGTAGATGCTCGAGTAGCCGAGCACGTAAGGCGTGAACGCGTACGCGAGCATCGCTACGCCAGTACCGGCACCCGGCACGCCGAGCGTGCGCAGCAGATAGCGCACACCGAGGCCCGCCATCATGACGATGGTCGCGAGCCACAGGCGCTGCGCGACCCAGGCCGGGACGCCGAGCACCTCCTCGAGGAGCCAGTAGTACGGCCCCATCGGGAACAGGTAGCCGATGGTCTGGTGCGACAGCGTCCCGAGGGCGAACTTGGGATCCCACAGCGACGAGACCCGGGCCAAGAACCGAGACGGGTCGAGGTAGAGATAGGTCTTGGTGTCGCCGACCACCTTGCCCGGATCAGCCGCCAGAATCGGGAGGTAGACCGCGAGCGCGAAGACTGCGAGCCCGACTCGGCCGAGCCAAGCCTGCGGTGCCCGATCTCCGCCGGCCACCGCCGCTCCCGGCGCGTGCATCGGCTCGCGGTCCATGATCTACCCGCTCATAGGAACGGGTGTCAGCACGGGCTGGCCTGGCGGACCCGAGACGGCATAGGCCTTCACGTCGTTGGCCCCCGGAACGAAGAACTGCGGCGCGAGCACCGCTGCGTAGAAACCGTCGTTGGTGCCCTCGAACGCCGAGATCGGGCCGATTCCGGCAATGCGCCCGTTGACGGCGAACGCCAAGTACCGGTGACGCTCGATACCGGTCACGAAGCCGTTCACCCATGTCCACGGGATGTAGCGCGCCGTCGGGTCGACGTTCGAGAAGAGGTCCCGGTCGACGACCACGTTCGTCGGGCCCGCCGCGTCGCTGTCGACGAACGGCGACGCTGTTTGGCCGACGAGTCGCCCGTACTCGCCGATCCGATACGGTCGAAGTGCCGTCTCACCCCCGGGCTCGGCGGCGCGGCGCGCCAGTACCTCCGAGAAGTTCGGCTGGGCCGGGAACGTGAGGTGCTCGTGGTCCTTTGCCAACGGGGCGCCTGGCGCCGTGAAGATCCCGAGCTCCCACTGGTACAACGGCCGGTCGAACTCTGGACGTGGCTTCCCAAGCGCCGAGACTCCGTCCACCTTCCATGGGATCTTCACGTCGAGCATGTCGGCGACGGTGGGCACGATGTCGATCGACTGCATCGGACGGTCGTCTACGACCGCGGCAGTCTGCTCCGGCGCCTTGACGAAGAGCGGCGTCCACATGATCTCGTCGGCCGTCTCCTCCGTTGCGCTCCGCATGGCCTTGCGGCCCGTGAACGCCTCGCCGTGATCTGCAGTCACGACGACCAGTGAGTCGTCCCAAGCTCCGATCGAGCGGAGTCTCGTCATCACCTGGCCGAGCAGCACGTCGAGCACCTGCAGCTGGATGATGTGTCGTTCGCGCCCCACCATCGCTCCGGCATCGGATTCCCACACCAGCGCGTTGGCGCGCTTGAACGGATCCGTCGGTGAGTACCCCGCGTCCTGCATCGTCGGGAAGTACCGCCATGGCTGGTGCGGTAGGAGCACATGGAGGTAGTCGAAGGTTGGCTCCGTGCTCGGCGCGAGCGAGTTCACGAACCGAGTCGCCGCCGGGAGCTGCGGGGCCAGGTTGATCGGCGTGTCGAGCGTCGCTGGGGGCGGCCGTCGCGGGGACGCGAAGTCCCACCAGAGATCCTTGGTCTCCTCCAGAAGGACGCGCATCGACCGAACGAGGCCCCGGCCTTCGTTCCGCTCCGAGCAGATCGTCGTGGGGCAGAGGTCGGTAATGGACTCATGGGCATTCATCTCGTACGCCCCGCCGAGAAGGCGGAAGATCGAATCTGGGTACTCGGCCGCAATCGCAGGGGCCGTCGGCTTCGAAGGGTTCTGGCCGGTCACCAAGGCAGGCATGGCCCACTCCGTGAACGGCGACACCGTGGTGGTGTTCCGATACCAGGTCGAGGTGGCCGCCAGCGCGGCGAAGTTCGGATAGAGGTCTGCGTCCACCCGACCCGCTCCGTTGAGGAGCGACCCCAGTGGTAGCTCGTCGGCGACGATCATCACAACGCGCTTGGGGTTCTCGATGCTGGCCCCGGACACGGACTTCGGCTGCTCGCCGGAGACGACCGCTGCAGCCGGCGAGAGCACGAGGAAGAGCAGCACGAATGCAGCGGGCGCGAATGCCAGATACCGCAGGAACTGTCGGACGAGGGCGTACCTGAAGACCAAGATGCCCGCGACGACGGCGGCGCTCGCCCCTGCGACGATCAGCGCGGTAGGCCCGAGCTCGGTCGCCTGCTTGATCGCCTGTTCGGCCAGGATGGCCGCGAATCCAGCGACGAAGACCGCGTGGATCCAACGGCGCCAACGGGGAACGATCGCGCCCCCGGCGGCTTCTGCCAGCCAGGCCACCGAGGCCGGCACGAAGGCCACGACGAGCGTCAGCGTGACGATCTCGAACGTGCTCGTACGACCGGCGACGAAGATGCCGACGTTCTTGGAGAGAAGGTCGAGCACTGGCTGCGTGATAGCCAGGCCGGCGATCGCGAACAGCTCGAGGAACGCCCGGAGCTCCGCCCTCCAGGGCCCAAACCGTGTTGGCCGGTCGGCGCGCGGCTGGGCTTTGTCCTCCGGTCCGTCGACGCCCCCGGGCGTCACCGGGGCCATCCTCGGACACAGACCGGACCGTTCATAGGGCTTGCAGGGTAACGGCGCGGCAGGCCTCGCCCAGCGCGGGCATGGCCATACGTGAGCCTGCCTCCGAAGCCAACCGCTCCCAACCAGCCCCCCGATGAATCCGCCCGCCAAACCAGCGCGCAGAGCAGTTCAGACTAGCGAATATCACACTCAGTGGCCAGTCGGTCACTCAACCGAACTCCGCGCCGCGGTCCGCGCGGTCTAGGAGCCCGATCAGCAATCCAGGTCGCTGACGGTCGCGTCGAGAGCGCCACCCACCACTCTGGCGATGTCGTAGTCGAGGCTGGGAGCGATCCAGTTGGGTCCTTTCACCTGATAGAGAGCAACGGACGGATCCGGGCGCGCTCGACACTGGATTCCAGCAAGAGTCGCGGTGCCCTCCGACGCGGCGTCGGCTGACTCGTAGACCCAGAACCCCAGGGATCCGGCTAGTCCCCCAGAAGTCCGCGCCGACGGGTTCGCGCCGATCTCGCACCTCCACCGTCTCGGTGGTAGCGGCGGCTCCGTCTCACACCAGGTGGTCAGGCGCTCGGCTTTGGCCCGTTTCTCAGGGCCGGCGTGCAGGATCGAGCAGTAGCCGATGTCGATTACGCCTTCTTCGCTCCCAGGAGCGACGACGACGTCCTTGCAGCCCAGCCCAGCCTTCGAGATGCGGGCGGCGAGATCCGTCGAGTCGCGCACCTTCGGGCCGCTGACGCCGCCACCACTCCCGCAGGCTCCGAGGGCGGCCACGGCGACAAGTCCCAAGGATCCGAGTGTCCGCCTCGCTCCCCCGTTCACCAGTGCGGTCGCTCCGTTCCCCGTCGGATATGGGCCCAATGGCCCGAGCCGGTCGACCGAGCGAGCGTAGCGGCTGCGTCGATGCTCCGATCGACGCGCCGCTGCTAGGCGTCGTCGTTGCGCGTCGTGGCCTTCGCCACGTCATCGGCAGCCGTTTCGGCCTCGGCCGGAAGGGATGCTGCCTGCCGCTTGGGTGAGAGCGCGCCGGTCACGCGACGCCAGCCGACCTTGGCGGCCACGGCCACACCGGCTCCCGCCGCCGCGATCGCGCCGACGACCATGCTCCCGGAACCGGCGTCCAGGTACGCGACGACCCCCATCGTGCCTCCCCCAAGCTCGTTGCTGGCGCCCGCGGCGACAGACCGAACACGATACTCGCTTCCACGGAGCGTCAACAAGGGTGCCACGCCGCGTGACGAGACCACGAGGCGCGGCTGGGCCGATCGGCCTACGCGCTCCCGGCCGCGGGTTCCTCACGGCGCTCACACACCAGGAACCGCCGGTCCCGGTCGAGGAACGTGCCGTACTCGTGGATCTCGGAGGTCGTCACCTCGAACGAGCGCTCGATGATCTCGAGCGTCCGGCCGAACGCGGCGCCCTCGAGGACCGGCGGATGCGACTCGAAGATCAGCCGGCCACCGGGCCGGAGCAGCCGGTGGCAGTGGGTGAAGTACTCCTCGAGGCTCTGGTGCGTGTTGCCGTCGTAGGTGTGGTGGTTCGCGAACGACAGCACGTCGTCGAAGCGCTCGTCGGTCTCGAAGTCCTCAAACGAGGACACGAGCAGATCCACGTTGTCGATGCCCAAGTAGCGCGCACCGAGGCGTGCGATCTCTACCAGGTACGGGTTCAGCTCGAACGCGACGACGCGCCGCGCCGACGGCGCGATCGCGAGCGAAAGGAAGCCCGAGTTCGCGCCGATCTCCAGGACGGACCTGCCCTCGACGAGCTGCCGGAGCCGGAACGCCGCGATCCGCGCCGACGTGTCGCGCAGTCCCGTGATGCCGAGCTCGTCGGACGACTGATAGAAGTAGCCCTCGCCGTAGTCGTAGGCGGACCAGCGTTCCGCTTGCAGCACAAGCTGTTCGTTGAGATCCCGGTGCAAGGCGCGACGGTCCGCCTGCTTGAGGAGCCCGCCGTAGTCGCGCTGGCGGTTGCGGATGCTCAGCGTGCGCCGCGATAGGTCCTCGCGCAGCGCGTCGTAGGCGAAGCGCAAGGGGGCGACGACCGAGAGCTTCTCGTAGTACCGCCGGTAAGCCCCCGGCGAGGAGCGCGGCCGGGCCGCCGTGGGGGGAACTTCGCTAGGAGTCGACGGGAACAGCGCGCCGAGTGCCCGCTGCCGGACCATCGGGTGCATGAAGTGGAAGGTCGTACCGATCGCGAGATCCTGCGTCCGACCCCGCAGATCCCCCTGGCCGTCCCACGGGGCGAGCACGTCGTGCACCAGCAGGTCGGCTCGCAGCAGCGGGTCGACGAACGAGAACAGCGCGCGGTACAACAGCTCGTCGTCGGGTCGATCGCCGGGAGGGAGCGGGATCGCGAGGGGTTCGTGCTCGCGGGTTGCGAGGATGTCGCCTTCGTCGAGTCCCCGGGCCATCACGAACGCCGAGACTCCCGGGCGGCCGCGGACGAGCAGCGACCACAGCAGCACGTCCGCGCCGCGCACGTGGGGAAGCAGACCGGTGTGGACATGCAGGAGCGTGATCCCCGGAACCTCGAACACGGGAGCCGGCAGGACCCCGCCGCCGGTGAAGAGCACCGCCTCACCCGAGGATGCCGCCAGCGCGGTCAGCACCCGGGGGTCGCGAAACGATGCCATCGAGACCCGCTCGACCCGCTCGGCGTAGGCATCGAAGAAGAAGTCGTCGTACATCTCCCGGATCGTTCCGGCGGGTTCGTCGACGACGCCCTCGAGCGCACGGGTGATCGCCCCCACGAGCGCCGGCGAGCGCTTCCGGATCGCGTAGGGGTGATAGTTGTGCGATCGGTCCTGCAGGCGCGCGGCGACGCGCCGGATCGGCTCCAAGTCTCCCGCACCGCCCAGCGCGGCGAAGCGACCTCTCACCAGGTGCAGGATCCGGCGGGGTCGCAGCCCGGCTCGGCGCATGCGCACGAGGTACGCCCGCGCCTGGGGCCCCTCCCAGGCGAGCACCGTGAGCGGGAGCTCGCGGGTCATGTCGGTCCCCATCCCGCGGTCGCGTCGAGTAGGTCGACGGCCCACGCCCGCAGCGCTGGGCCCCGTGGCGCGTCGGGGGCCAGGTCGAGCGCCTTCAGCGCGGAGTTGACGAGCTTGAGCGCCCACCCATCGCCGCTGGCAACGGCCCGTTGCGCGGCGAGCAGCAAGGCAGCCACCAGCGCGGCGACGACCGCGGGCGGCGCGGCGACCTCCGGATCGACGGCCTTCCAGCCCGGCCCGTATTCGGCCGACACCCGCTTGCGCACATCGATCTGACGGCACAGCGCGTCGAGCTCGTCGCGCGCCAGGGCAGCGTCGTGACCGTCGAGCCACGCGCGAACCAACGGCCCGACGACGACCGGCCCGTCGATCCCACGCACGGCGGCGTCAGGCAGGTTGGCGCTGAGCTCGCGGCACAGCTCCGTACGATCGACCGTCATCGCGGCATCGACGCCAGGTACGCGTCAGCCTTGGCGGCGATGACCTCGGCGCCGACCCGGCCGCTGGAGCCGACGTTGAAGACGTGCTCGTCGCGCGCCGCGGCGATGCGGCGCCGGAAGTCGCCGGAGGCGGCCGCCAGCTCCCCCACCACGGCCGGGAGCCCAGCCAGCGCGTCGAGGCCGACGACCCGGCCGATCTCCTCGCGCACCGTGGCCTCGAAGGGCTCGATCCCGAGCTTCCCGTAGTCCGGGTTGTTCACCTTCCGGGGAACGTCGACGAAGCACACCGGCCGTTCCAGACCGAACGCGTACTCGAGCGCCGCGCCCGACCAGTCGCTCACCATGACGTCGGCCCGCTGCAACGGGGCGTGCGTGGCGATGTCGAGGTCGAGGGTGAAGCGAGGGTGACGCGCAAACCGGTCTCGGAGCGCCGCGATCGCCGCGGGCGTGCGCTTCGCGCTCATGGGATGGGGCCGGGCCACCACCTTGTAGCCGGCGTCGAGCAGCACACCGACGACCTCGGCCCCGCACGACTCGAAGATGCAGGTGGGACCCCACGACGGCGCGACGAGCACCGTGGGCGGCTCGCTCGGCGGGGGCGACGCCGTCGCGCGGGCCGTTTCGAGGATGGTGTCGAGGCGGCCGTAGCCGTGCTCGAGCAGCTCCTTCGGCTCCAGGCCGACGACCTGCTCCCGGCGGCGAATCTCCTCGACCATGTGGGGGCCGACGCACAGGACCGTGTCGTAGTGGTCGAAGCCGTCCGCGTCGTAGACCATGTGCGTGCTCACCATCGAGTGGAACACGTAGACGTAGGTCATCCCCAACGCGTCGGCCCGCTTGGAGCGGGGCAGGACCGGGATGCCGAGCCGGGGCACGGTGGCCACGACGACGCCGGCTTCCATCGTCTGGAACAGGTAC
Source organism: Actinomycetota bacterium (assembly GCA_016870395.1). Taxonomy (GTDB): domain Bacteria; phylum Actinomycetota; class Acidimicrobiia; order IMCC26256; family JAENVU01; genus SHUZ01. Next base: position 26,454 of record VGBT01000018.1, read on the forward strand.
GAGCGCCCGAAGCCCTCGCCGATCTCGAACGCGAGGATGCGCGGCTCGTCGAGGGCCAGCACCGGGTCGGCGGCACTCGAGGTCAGGTAGCACACGGTCCGGCCCAGCCGTCCGGTGAGCTCGCGCAAGATCGGCTCGAAATGAGGCCACGACCCGCCGTCCTCCGCGTAGAACGTGATCGCCCGCTGGCGCGGCTCGAGGCGCTCGAAACCCTTGCGACCGGAGCGGCGGCGGCGCAGCACCATCGGTCACCCCCTCTCGAGGATGACGTACGGGTCGAGCGCGTCGCGGCCCAGGAGCATTTCGTAGACGGCGAGGTCGTCGACCGTGTCGACCTCGAGCCACCCTCCCGACACCCGGGCCGCGCCCACCGGCGTCCCCGTGTCGATGAGGTGCTGGAGGAAGGCCGTCATGAACATCCGGTCACGGTTGCGACCCTCGTAGGACCCTTCCGGATCCAGGGAGTCGTAGGCACGAACAAGGCGGGGAGCGAACGCGGCCTGCACCGCGATGAGGCCAACGTACTGGCCTTCGATGTCGTCGTAGGACGACGGCACGCGACCGAGCTCGGTGACCAGTCCGCCGTCGTCGAAGCGCAGCGTCTCCGCGTCGGCGAGTGGATCGGCCATCCGCAGCTCCCACAGGCGACGCCAGTCGACGTCGACCGCGATCGTCACCGGGCTCTCCGGCGCGGCCAGCGCGTCGATGAGTCTGGGCTCGTAGACGATGTCCCCGTAGCAGATCAGCACGTCGTCGGATCCGTCGAGGCACTCGCGCGCACACATCAGGCTCGCGACCATGTTCGTGTGCGCGTAGTCGGGGTTGCGCACCGTGCGCAGCCCTCGTTCGGCGACGAGCTCGGACCGGTAGCCGGTGACCACGCAGACGTCTTCGATCCCGGCGCGGGCGAGCGCGTCGAGCTGCCATTCGAGCAGCGGCCGGCCACCGAGCGGGACAAGGCACTTCGGCCGGTCGTCGGTGTACGGCCGAAGGCGCGTCCCCTCGCCGGCTGCCAGGATCACCGAGCGCATTAGCGCGACTCCAGGAGTGCGTCGATCAAGGCGAGGTCGGCCTCGTCCTCCGGGGCGCGCTCGGGGTGCCACATCACCGCGACGTGGGGTAGCACCGGGTCACACGCGGCCTCCACCGTCCCGTCGTCGGCGAGGGCGAGGGCGACAAGCCCGCCGAGGCCCGCCTCGGTGACGCCCCAGTCGTGGAACGACCGCACGGGGCCGCGGCGCAGCGGCCAGCGATCGTCCCGGACCGCGATCCCGTGGGTGGTCCCGGCGTGCCCCTCGACCCGCACGAGCTCGCCACCGGCCCGCTCGTTCATCAGCTGGAGCCCGCGACACACCCCCAACGCCGGGCGTCGCTGCGCCCGCAGGTGATCGAGCAGGCGTGCCTCCGTCGCGTCGCGTTCTGGGGCGGCACCGACCGCTCCTGGAACGCTCGCGAGGTCGTTGCCTCCGCTGAACACGACCAAGTCGAGCTCGAGGCCCTCGACGTACGCGACCGGGTCGGCAAGGGTGTTGGGGATCGGCACGAGGGTCCAGCCCGCCCGGCTGGCCAGGTTCGACCAGCGCTGGTCGAGCGCGTCGCGGCGTTCGCTGCGTGCGGGCAGGTCCTCCACCCGCTGCGTGCATCCGATCCGGGCGCGCGGCATCGTCAGGAGACGACGGTGACGGTCCGGCTACCGCAGTCGAGACGCACCACCGTCGCCGCCGCCAGCTCCTCGTACAGGCGCTCGCCGGCGCCGATCACCGCCGGAAGTCCGGCCTCCGAGGCGCGTACCGCCATGTGCGAGTTCGCGCCTCCGTACATCGTGACGAGCCCGACGATCCCGCGCGCCAGCAGCCAATCGTAACCGGGGTCGGCGCTGGGGATCATCACAATCCGACCGGCGACCTCCGCGTGGGGCTCCGTATCGATGGCGACCGTGCGGGCTTGCACCGCGTGCTGGGTCACGAAGTTGGGCTCGGCGGCGGGCTGTTCGAAGCAGGTCAGGTCCACGATGGAGCCGACCTGGCTCGGCAGGCAGACGGCCTGGCTCACTTCGTGTGCCTCACGACCCTCGAGCGCACGCCGACGCAGGAATCCCGCCGGGTCTGGCAGTGCGTCGCGACACGACAGGAGATCAGCGATGGCGATGTGGGCGAGATCGTCCGGACCGAGGCCCTGGTCGGCGCCGAACTCCGTCAAGTGCTCGAGCGCCCGGCTGAGCGAGCGGGTGAAGACGAACTTGCCCTCCTCACGTCCCGCGATAGCGCGACCCAGGAACGCATCGAGGATGTCGACGTCGTCGGGGAGGCCCATGGCGGACAGCGACGCGGCGATGCGGCTGCGCTCGGCCTGGCCCCACACGTGCGCGTTCGGCAGGGCGGCAGTCGACGGCGCCCCGTCGACGAGCGGGGCGAGGTACTCGTCGGGCACGGAGCGGTAGCTGGGCGAGGTGATGTCGTAGGTGCCAGGTCGCAGGTGCCCGTAGCGCTCGACGAACGTGTCCCACGCGAGGTCGCCACCACGGACCCGGGCCGCGTCCGACTGCAGGCGTCCGAACACCGTCTCGATGGAGCGCAGGTAGGCGTCGACGCGCTCGGCGGCGAGGACCCCCTCGCTCACGAACCCTCGGAGCAGACTGGTCGCCACGAACGCGGCCCGTGCGAGGTGTGCGAAGACCAGCGCGCCACGGCGCCGGACGAGCTCGAGCTGGTGGAAGGCACGCTCGAGGTGCGGAACCGGCGTTGCCTCGATCCGGTGCGTCTCCGCCTCGAGTCCCGCGAGCGAGCACAGATCGGCGTCGAGACGCGCGAAGCCACCTACGGTGATCGCCTGCAGCGCGTCGCGCAGGCACTCGACCTCGGCGGTGGAGAACCCGTCGGACCGAAGAAGTGCGGCGATCCGGTCGAAGTCGGGAGCCAGGCAGGTGGCGAGCACCTCGAACTCGGCCTTGTCGTGGAGCGACGGCTCCACCGCGAGCCGGTTGATCGCGTGGTCGACCAGCCGAGCGGCGAGCTCGTCGGGGAGGGCTGCCGGCATGAACGACGCGAACGACGCCCGCACGTCGACGTAGGGCTGGCCGGCGATCTCCACGAGCAGCGGGCAGGGTCGCACGTCGCGATAGCCGTACTCGGCCCGCTGCCGAGCCCACACCTCGTCGGTGACGAGGTGCCGGTACAACGAGATCGCCAGGCGTCGCGGCTTGGTGCCGACGATCTCGGCCGGGTTCCAGTCGGTCATCACGGAGAAGCGCGTCGAGCAACCCACCAGGCTCGGCGGGGGCGCCTGGCGCTCGCACACCAGGCGACGGGCCTGTGCGAGCGCGGCGGCGACGGCCTCGTCGTCGACGGGCGCGCGCGAATGGCCGACCGCGATCGGCCGGACCTGGAGCACATGGACCCGCTCGTCGGTGGTGACCGCGAACTCAACGTCAAGCGAGTCGTGACCGACGAGCTTCTCGATGTCCTGAACCGTGGCGAGCACCGATGCCAGGGCAGGGGGGACCTCGGCGCGCAGGCCCGCGCCCCGGAAACAGACCACGGTTCGGACTTCGCCGCCGGCGGTGACCGTGTCGGTGCGCGCGGTGCGGTCGTCGAAGTTGAACACGTAGTACGGGGCGCCGAGCGCGTGCGTGCGCGTCATGACGACGCCGCTCATCGCGACGTCTCGGAGCATCTCCTGGACGAGCACCTGATCGTCGGGGTTGCGCACCGCATACGAGGCGAAGACCGCGTCGATGGCTGCTGCGAGGGCGTCGTCGGCACGGTCGACGTCGAGCACGCTCTCATGGCGACCGGCGCCTGACTCGGTCCACGTGTCCTCGCTGAGGGCGCTGCTCCGCACGATGAGTCGTTCGCCGGGGACGGTGGCGAGCACGCGAGCGATCACGTCGCCGCGTGCACGCGACCACTCCGAGAATGTGAGCACGGCGAGGTCGCCGATCTCGCCGCCGTGTTGCATCCCCCGCAACCGCTCAAGCGACTCGGCCTTGGTACCGAGCACGAACCGCGCGAGGTCCTGCTGGGCGTCGAGCTCCGCCCACTCCCCCTCCAGGTCGACGGCTTCCAGGTCGAGCCCGGCCGCACGGAGGTGCCGGACGAGCTCGGGAACCGTGGAGCGATCCGACAAGGCCCCGGACTCGATCGCAGCGAACGCGGCCTCGGCCGCGCGTGGTCCGAGCCGCAGCAGGCCCGCGTACTCGGCGTCGGCAACGTCGGTGCCGAGGTGCGGGCCCAGGTCGAGCACGCGGCGACCCGAGCGGCGAACCTTCTCGGCGCGGTCCAGATCGCGGCGGCTGCGCCCGTCGTAGCGCTCGCGCCAGCGGGAGTCGACCGCCAGCACCACCTCCCCGGCCGACGCTCGGAGCGCCTCCACCGCACGGCGCCGGAAGACGACGTCCGAGTAGGTCACGTACACGTCGCGCCGGACGTCTACTGGTGCGAGCCCGAGCGACCGGACGGGACCGGTGCTCGCCCATTCACGGTTGAACACGGGCCGCAGGCTCGGGTATCGCTCGACGACCTCCTCGGCCTTGTACCCGCCAACGAAGTAGACCTCGGGCGCGTCGAGCGCGGCGAACGCGGCGAGCAACCAGTCCATCACGCGACCGCGCTCGTGGATGTCGACCATCGCCGAGGGCAGCGACCCCCGGACCGCGCGTCCGGCGCCGAGGATCACGACCTGCTCCGCGCCCGGCGCCGCGGCGCGGCTCCGGGCGCCGACTACGGGGTCGGTCAACGGACGTCCCACGGGGTCTCCGGATGTGTGAACACCACGTTGTTCACGTAGCGCGAACCGCGCCGGGCCGCGATCTTGAGGTAACTCCCCCCCTGAGTCGCGGCCAGATGCTCCTCCTGGTATGCGGCAAGGTCGAAATCGGAGAGTGCGCTCCAGCGGTCGTCGACGAGCACCTTGCCCGAGTAGCCGAGCTCGGCAAGGAGATCGACCGTCGGTGCGATGCCGCCGTGCCGCTCCTCGATCTCGACCACGAGCAGCGGGTGATGCGCCTCGATGAGGGCACGACCGCCGGCGAGCGCAACGCGCTCGTGACCTTCGACGTCGACCTTGAGCATCCCGACGTCGTCGACATCGAGATCGTCGAGACGCACGGTCTCGACGATCACGGTCCGGGTGCTGTCGTCGAGCCCTTCCAACGATGCCCGCCCCTCGGTCCCCCGCCCACCTTCGGGCAGCGTCAGGACCGCGGTGCCCGAGTGGTCCGATGCCGCGGCGCGGCGCACCACGACGTTGGCGGGCACGCAACGCTCCAGGACCGCGGCGACATCCGGGTTGGGCTCCAACGCGATGACGCGATCGGCCTTCGGGGCGAGCCAGCGCGTCCACGGCCCGTACCACGCGCCCACGTCGAGGACCGTTCCGCCCCCCGGGTAGGCCGCGACGATCCGCCCGAGCTCGGGCTCGAACCGGCGATGAGCGCGCGCGATGGCCGCGACGAACACCTTGTCGGGCAACAGCCCGGACACCTTCGAGATCGCGCTCACCTCGTGGCCCCGCGCCGACGGAACACGACGGCGAGGTTCCAGGTGACGATCTCGCGTGCGCCGGGGACCCGGACGATCCAGCGGCTCCAGTCGGGCAGGTAGCGCGAGCCCTCCCAGAGCGTCTCGACGTCGGGTCGATCGCGGAACCAAGCGAGCACGTCGCGGATGTGGATGGGGAACAGGCTGACCCCGTACTCGTTCTTGGGGTCCACCCCGTACCGGCGCCGGTACCGCTCCACCGCCCGCTCGCCGCCGAGGTAGTGCCACGGCGACGTCTCGTGACCACCCCAGGGCGAGAGCCAATTCGTGAGCGTCAGGTACCCGAGCCCCCGCTCCGGCTCGAGCACGCGCACCATCTCGTGGAGCATCGCCCGCCAGTCGGGGACGTGCTCGAGCACGTTGGAGCTGTGCACGATCCCGGCGCAGCCGTCGCGCAGTGGCAGCGCCTGCCCGTCGCCGACCATCGCGGAGGCGGGCGACCGGTCGTGCAGCCCGAGCTCCGCGAAGTTGTACTCGACCACGTGGCAGCGCGCGCCCGCCGCCTCGAGGGCTTCGGCCGTGTACCCCGGACCCCCGCCGATGTCGATCGCCGTGCGTCCGGCCGGGTCGACGTAGCGCCGCATGTGCCGCAGCGTGTCGGCGGCGAGGTAGTGGTAGAAGGTGTCGGGATCGGCGGCCTCCTTGCGGAACAGCTTGAGCAAGTGCACGCTGCGCGCGATCCCGGTGGTGGGCACAGCGCTTTCTCGCACGTCGCTGTCGGGTGGGAGCGCGCCCGTTGCTCCATCGCGTTCGCACTCCCGAACCACGGAAAGCCTCCTCGGCTCGCCCTCTCGATGGGTCTCGATCGCGAGGCGAGCGGCCTCGAGGAAGGTGTCGACGGCGCGATCCCAGGTGAACTCGGCGGCGCGGGCCGCGGCCCGCTCGCCGAGTCGCGCACGGCGTTCGGCGTCTTCGGTGAGCGCGATCCACTCCGCGACGAACGCGTCGTCGTCGGCCACGAGGGCGCCGGTCACGTCGTGCACGATTGCGTCGCGCACGCCCGGCACGTCGTAGGCGATCGCCGGCGTGCCGCAGAGACCCGCCTCAACGATGGTGAGCCCCCAGCCCTCGCGCTCGGCCGGGTGCACCAGCAGCCACGACTCCCGCAGGAGCTCGGCCTTGCGGGCTTCGCTCACGCGTCCCTCGACCACGACGTCGCGCAGCGCGGGCTCCGCGGCGACCCGCGCCTCGATCCGCGACCGGTCGGGACCGTCGCCGGCGAGCACGAGACGGCCGCCGGTCTGCGGCGCGACGCGGACCCAGTGCTCGAGCAGCAGCTCCACGCGCTTGTTCGCCGCGAGTCGACCGACGTACAGGAACTGCGGTTCCGGAGTCCGCTCCACCGGCGTCACCGGCTCGGCGACGGTCGCCCCGAGGTCCATGACATGGACCGCGGCCGGGTCTATCCCGAGGGCCACCAGCTCGTCCCCGGTGGACGCCGAGATCGTGACGAAGCGCGTGTTGCGGTACGCAACGGGCACGCCTCGCGCCTCGATGCGGCGGAAGGTGGAGGCCACGGGGGTCGGGAAGTACCGGTGCCACTGCTCGCCGTGGACGTGGAAAAGCACGCACAGCCGCGGGCCGCGTCGCCACACCGGGCTGAAGAACGGCATCCCGTTGACAACCTCGACGACGAGGTCCACGTCACGAAACTCCCGCGCGTAGCGCAGCGGGGCCGTGAGGTACTGGGAGTACCGGCCGCCGTTGTCGACGACGCGGTACGGCCGCGCCTCGATCGGTCCCCCGCAGACCAACGCGACCTCGTGACCCCGGGCGCGCAACCCCATCGCGAGCTCGTCGACCACCACCTCCGAGCCGCCCGCATTCGGGTGCGCGAGGTCCTTCCAAGAGAGGAAGAGGATCTTCAGCGGCCGGGCGGCCGGCCCCCGATCGAGGTCGGCGGTGACGGGAACGAGCATCGCGGGCCGTATCCGCTGCTAGAGGTCGGGCGTCGGAGGCGTGACCTGGTCGGGATTCAGCCCGATGGGCACCTCGGGATGCGGCGCCACCGCCTCGGACCGACCGGCGAGGTCGACGAACCCGTCGCCGCTCACCGGGGAAAGGCCCGCCTGCTTCGACAGTGCGATCGCGAGCTCGTCGAGGCTGTCACCGAACGCACGGACGCGGGGCGCCTCGGCGACCTCCCAGACGTAGCGGCCGAAGAGCTTCTCGAGCCGCTGACAGCGCCGGCGCGTGCGCAACAGGTCGCGGACCATGCGGATCGGGTCGCGGATCGGCTTAACCGTGGTTCCCTTGGCCTCGACCCACTCGACGGGGACCTCGACGACGCGGAACCCGAGCAGCTGAGCGAGCGCGAGCACTTCGACGTCGAACGCGAAGCCCTTCGCCTCGGAGAGGTGGAACAGCAGCTTGCCCGCCGGGGCCCGGAACCCCTTGAACCCGCACTGCGTGTCGGAGGCGACCACGTTGACCATCGCGCAGGCAAGGCCGTTGAAGAACTTGCTTTGCACCTTGCGATACCCGCGACTCTGCGCGTACACCACCCGTGAGCCTGCGATCGAGCGCGACCCGAGCGCCACCTCCGCGTCGTCGAGCGCGGCGACCAGCGCGGGCAGGTCGGCGAGGTCGGCCGAGAGGTCGGCGTCCATGAAGACCAGCCGCTCGCCGCGGGCCGCGGCGACACCGGCCTTGATCGCGCTGCCCTTGCCCTGGTTCCATGGCAGGCGGACGAGGCGCGCCTGCGGCCAGCCCCGGATGTGCGCGGCAACGACCTCCGCTGTCCCATCGTGGCTACCGTCGTCGACCACGAGCAGCTCGACGTTGGGCGCGTCGATGAACTCGCCCCGGAGTCGCGGCAGGGTGCGGACCAGGCGCTCGGCCTCGTTGTAGGCCGGGATGATCAAGGTCACCGAGGTCGAGAGCGAGCGCCACACCGCCGAGTCGACATATCGCGTGCTTGCGCCCATCGAGGCCCCCATATGCCGTACCGGCGACCCACCTGAGGCCGACCGGGCCGATCGCGCCCACCGTGGTCCCGGCGCCCACGCCGGGAGAAGCATGTTAGCCGCCTCGAAACCCGGATCTGTCAAGACCCCGACCTGCAGTTTCTCACACCGCGCGTGGGCGGTCAGCCCACGCGCGGTGACCGCCGCCCTAGCCGAGTGCCGCGAGGCGCTCCGCAACGTCGGCGAAACCGGCGTCCTGGCGGCGGATCCGATCGAAGAGCGCCCGAGCTCGCGGCAGGTTTCCGGCTCGTTCCTCGAGGTCGGCGAGTGCGTACCAGAGGCGGAGGTGGTGCTCCCGCGGCCGCTTGACCCCGCCGGCACGGCGGTCGAGGAAGGCCACGGCTTCGTCGATCCGGCCCCGATCGGCCAGAGACCCGGCGACCACGATCCGGCCCTCGGCGACCAGCTCCGGGCTCGGCGAGACGTCGGCGAGCTCACGCCACAGCTCGCCGACCCGGGCATAGTCCTTGCGGGCGCGTGCGCAGTCCATCAGCACCGGGTGCTGGTCGACGGCGCCGGTCAGCGCTACGTAGTGCTCGAGCTCCCGGGTCGCGGCCGCGTACTGGCCGCTGCGGTAGAGGGACAGGCCCAGCAGCTCTCGCACCGAGGGCGAGTCGGGGAGCTGGTCGCGAAGGGGTCGCAGGATACCGATGGCGTCGCGCTCGCGGTCACCCGCGAATGCGTCGGCCGCGCGGAGGAGCTCGGCGTGGAGCCGCTCGCCGCGATTGCCTCCCATCTTGAGGATCTCGTCCCGGACGGCCTGGGGGCCGCGTCGACGCGCTTTGCGGGTAGGCGCCGGCCGGGCCGGAGACGGCTTGCGGATGGAGCGCCGGCGATCGGACGCCGGTGCGGGCTGGTCCGGTGGTCGGCGGGTCCCGCGCACCCGCAGCGGTGCCGGCTTCGGCGGCTCGGCTGGTGCCGCAGGCCGACGGGGCGGGCGCGGAGCACCACCAGCGCGCGGTGCACTCGTCGCCGCCCGCGGGGCACCACCAGCCTTGCGGGGGGCACCACCAGCCTTGCGCGGGGCACCACCAGCCTTGCGCGAAGCACCACCAGCCTTGCGGGGGGCGCCCCCGGTCGCCTGCCTCGCTGCGCCACCCCGACTCGACGCGCCCGCCTTGCCCGGCGAACCGCTCTTGCGAGGAGCGCCAGCCCGTCCGGCCGAGCCGGTCGTCTTCCTCGGAGCACCAGCTCTGCCGGCGGCGCCACCGGCCTTGCGCGGCGCGCTGCTGCGACCACCCGAGGCACCTCGTGGCGCGCCACGGCCCTTGCCGCGGCCGTCTCCACGCTGTCCGCCCGAACCACGGTCCGCCACGAGCTTGCCTTCCTGAAAGGGGTCGCCGAGCGTAGACGCCGGCACTCCGCCCGGCCGATCTGCGCGAGACGGAACGCGCCCGGAACGCGCTCGAGGGCGCCTTTCGGCGCCCTCGAGTCGAGAAAATCCGGCGGCGACCTACTCTCCCAGGGGGCTCCCCCCCAAGTACCATCGGCGCTGGCGGTCTTCACTTCCGTGTTCGGAATGGGAACGGGTGTTTCCCCGCCGCAATTGCCACCGGAAACCTTATGAAATTGTGGTGTCCCCCGAGGACTCCATAGCGAGCACGAACAACAAAGATCCCAAGCCCTCGGCCGATTAGTACCGGTCGGCTGAACACGTCACCGTGCGTACACCTCCGGCCTATCAACCTGGTCGTCTACCAGGGGCCTTACCCGGTTGACCCGGTGGGAGATCTCATCTCGAGGCAGGTTTCGCGCTTAGATGCTTTCAGCGCTTATCCTTTCCGCAGGTCGCCAACCAGCCATGCTCCTGGCGGAACAACTGGCACACGAGAGCTGCGTCCGTCCCGGTCCTCTCGTACTAGGGACAGCTCCCCTCAAATCTCCTACGCCCGCACTGGATAGGGACCGAACTGTCTCGCGACGTTCTAAACCCAGCTCGCGTACCGCTTTAATGGGCGAACAGCCCAACCCTTGGGAGATGCTTCACCCCCAGGATGCGACGAGCCGACATCGAGGTGCCAAACCTTGCCGTCGATGTGGACTCTTGGGCAAGATAAGCCTGTTATCCCCGGGGTACCTTTTATCCGTTGATCGACCGCGCTTCCACATGCCACGGCCGGGTCACTAAGCCCTGCTTTCGCACCTGCTCGACTTGTAGGTCTCGCAGTCAAGCTCCCTTGTGTCTTTGCACTCGACGCCTGATGGCCAACCAGGCTGAGGGAACCTTTGGGCGCCTCCGTTACTCTTTAGGAGGCGACCGCCCCAGTCAAACTGCCCACCTGACGCTGTCCCCGACCCAGATCATGGGCCCGGGTTAGAGTTCCAATACGAACAGGGTGGTATTTCAACGTTGTCTCCACCGAAGCTGACGCCCCGGCTTCCAAGACTCCCACCTATCCTACACAATCCGTACCGAAACCCAACATCAAGCTGCAGTAAAGGTCCACGGGGTCTTTCCGTCCTAGTGCGGGAAACGAGCATCTTTACTCGTCGTGCAATTTCGCCGGGTCTCTGGTTGAGACAGTAGCCAAGTCGTTACGCCATTCGTGCAGGTCGGAACTTCGTGTTATTCCCCAGTTTCCTGGGGCACAGACTATGCCTTCATCTCAGCTGGAGCGCTCGAACGATCGCCTCCGGCTCGTACCCTCGCTTGCCGCTCGGGTTCATCGAACCGGCCAGCCGTACGATCTCGATCAGCTCCGACGGCTCACGGTGCAGACCCCGAGTCATGCGTTCGCAGATGTCTGCAAACGCCTCGAAGTCGTTCCGCTTACCGGAGAGCAGCGGATAGGTCTGGAAGTGAGGGATGACCGAGGCCACGATCAGCGGGAGGCTGCGCACCTCCCACTTCACCGTCCGGTCGCTCCGATCGGGCCGGAGGCTTCCGCAACCGAAGTACCGCTGGATGTCCAGCAGCACTTCGATGCGGTCGCCGTTCTGGCTGACCGAGAGGCTCGGACGGACCTCCCAGCCGACCCGGAGGGTCGAACGTGGAGAGATCGAGACCGTGAAGCACCCCTCACCGTCGACGTATCCGGAGATGTACGACGGGAGATCGATCGAGCATCGCTGAGAGCCCGCGTATTGCTCCGTCCATAGATTTGCCACCTCCGCACCGTACGGCGTGGGTGTGACAGCGTCCGGAGCCTCGCCCCGAAGGGCTCAGTCGTTACGGGGTCATACCTCCGAGGAGGCAGAGGACTTCCCACGGCATCGCCCGCCGGCCTTTCGACCGGGGAGGGTTTCGCCGTTATGAGCGGGTGTGCACGCGGGATCGCTCCCGCATGGGGCAGGTATGTCTACCCGACAAGGAATTTCGCTACCTTAGGCATTCTTGTTACTCCGCTCGGTAACTCTTCATCCGAGCGGGGCCAGGACATTTCTGCCTGACTCCTCATGTCGCCATGCGGATCGGACTGTACCTTCACCGTTGAAGACCTGGCGTCGGTCTCCGTGGCGCCTAGCGTGCAGTCTCTGAGGATCCCTGACGGTTTCCTGCTGATTGTCCGCACCGGTCGGATTGTCACTGCCTCATTCTCGAGGCGAGTACCGCCGGATACTCGGGTGTTCCAGCATACAGCTAGGTTTAACAACGGCCAGTGGAAACTCACCGTTATAGTTACGGCCGCCGTTTACCGGGGCTTAGGTTCAGAGCTTCGCCTTGCGGCTAACCCTTCCCCGTAACCTTCCGGCACCGGGCAGGCGTCAGTGCGTATACATCGCCTTACGGCTTCGCACGCACCTGTGTTTTTAGTAAACAGTCGCTTGGCCCTGGTCTCTGCGGCCTCCTCGAGCTCCGGGCGCGAAGCCCATCACCCTACTGAGGCCCCCCTTCTTCCGAAGTTACGGGGGCAATTTGCCGAGTTCCTTAACCAGAGTTATCCCGATCGCCTTCGTATTCTCTACGTGCCCACCTGAGTCGGTTTGGGGTACGGGCACCGTGCCAGCTCGCTAGAGGCTTTTCTCGGCAGCATGGGATCACTCACTTCACCTAAAACGGTTCGGCATCGCGTCTCGAGGTTGCGCCCGACGGATTTGCCTATCGGACCCTCTACACGCTTACCCCAGGACAACCAACGCCTGGGCTGAGCTACCCTCCTGCGTCCCCCCTTCGCTTCCCGCCGGCGCACGTGCCGGGCTCGTCCGAAGACAGCCCCCGGTCGTATCGCCTTAGGGATGAGCGCGGACACGGTGGTACAGGAATATCAACCTGTTGTGCATCGACTACGCCTTTCGGCCTCGCCTTAGCTCCCGACTAACCCTGGGCGGATGAGCCTTCCCCAGGAATCCTTGGGCATTCGGCGGAGGGGTTCCTCCCCCCTCTTTCGCTACTCATACCGGCATTCGCACTCGACCACGCTCCACCTCCGCTCACGCGGCGGCTTCACAGCTGAGATCGACGCTCCCCTACCCATCTCGCAAGCGAGATGACGCAGCTTCGGCTCCATGCTTGAGCCCCGTTACATTGTCCGCGCAGGACCACTCGACCAGTGAGCTGTTACGCACTCTTTCAAGGGTGGCTGCTTCTAAGCCAACCTCCTGGCTGTCTGGGCAATCCCACATCGTTTGCCACTGAGCATGGAATTTGGGGCCTTAGCTGGCGTTCTGGGCTGTTTCCCTCTCGACCATGAAGCTTATCCCCCATGGTCTCACTGCCGCGTTCTGGAGTATCGGTATTCGGAGTTTGGTTGATTTCGGTAAGCTTGTAGGCCCCCTAGACCATCCAGTGCTCTACCCCCGATACTGAACACGCGACGCTGCACCTAAATGCATTTCGGGGAGAACCAGCTATCACCGAGTTTGCTTGGCCTTTCACCCCTAACCACAGGTCATCCCCCGCATTTTCAACTGCGGTGGGTTCGGCCCTCCACGAGGTCTTACCCTCGCTTCAGCCTGCCCATGGCTAGATCACTCGGCTTCGGGTCTACCGCCCGCGACTGAACGCCCTGTTCAGACTCGCTTTCGCTCCGGCTCCCCCTCTCGGGTTAACCTCGCCACGAACGGTAACTCGCCGGCTCATTCTTCAAAAGGCACGCCATCACGGCTGCCGGCCGAAGCCGACAACGACGCTCTGACTGCTTGTAAGCCAACGGTTTCAGGTTCTATTTCACTCCCCTCCCGGGGTACTTTTCACCCTTCCCTCACGGTACTCGTGCACTATCGGTCGCCAGACTGTACTTAGCCTTACGAGGTGGTCCTCGCAGATTCACACGGGCTTTCCCGGATCCCGTGTTACTCGGGAAATCCACCAGGAGCTCGCTGGTTTTCGCGTACGGGGCTGTTACCCTCTGCGGCGCGCCTTTCCAGAGCGCTTCCACTAACCATCGAGTTTGTAACTCCTCGGAGGTTCTGCCGTCCCTCCAGGTGGCTCCCACGACCCCGTCGCAGCATCGCCGGCAGGCTGTACCACTACGACGGTTTAGGCTCGTCCCGTTTCGCTCGCCGCTACTCAGGGAATCGCGGTTGCTTTCCTCTCCTCGGGGTACTGAGATGTTTCAATTCCCCCGGTTCCCTCCGACTGCCCTATGTGTTCAGGCAGCGGTGACTGGGCATGACCCCAGCCGGGTTTCCCCATTCGGACATCCACGGATCGAAGCTTGGTCGACAGCTCCCCGTGGCTTTTCGCAGTCACCCACGTCCTTCATCGGCATCTGGCGCCAAGGCATCCACCGTTGGCTCTTTGTAGCTTGGGAATCGTACTTGTTGTGTTACACGACTTGTTTCTCTGATGCTCGTGCTCGCTATGCAGTTCTCAAGGGACGAGTGAGACGACCCGTGCCGCCTCGAGGCCACTGCGGCGCGCGACCAGAACACAAGGCGCGCCGAGGAGGGCCATGAAGCCACGCGACCTTGCCGGCCCCAGGGCCGGCAAGGCAGTGCGACTCCCTCAAAACGGAACAGCGATGCACCGGATCACTCGGGGCCCGGTGGTGCCCACACCTCGAGGGTGCAGGGGTCGGACGTCTGCCGAGTGATGCGAGTAGTCAGCGATCGACGTAGGAGCTCCCCGGAGTGACCCGAGATCATTTGCCTCGGACTCCGAGCAGTTGGCTCCTTAGAAAGGAGGTGATCCAGCCGCACCTTCCGGTACGGCTACCTTGTTACGACTTCACCCCAATCGCCAACCCCACCTTCGACGGCTCCCTCCACAAGGGTTGGGTCACCGGCTTCGGGTGTTGCCGACTTTCGTGGTGTGACGGGCGGTGTGTACAAGGCCCGGGAACGTATTCACCGCAGCAATGCTGATCTGCGATTACTAGCGACTCCGACTTCACGCAGTCGAGTTGCAGACTGCGATCCGAACTGAGACCGGCTTTTTGGGATTACCCCACCCTCGCGGGTTCGGAACCCTTTGTACCGGCCATTGTAGCACGTGTGCAGCCCAAGACGTAAGGGGCATGCGGACTTGACGTCATCCCCACCTTCCTCCGGTTTGGCACCGGCAGTCTCCGAAGAGTGCTTGGCATTACCCAGTGGCAACATCGGATAGGGGTTGCGCTCGTTGCGGGACTTAACCCAACATCTCACGACACGAGCTGACGACAGCCATGCACCACCTGCGCTGGATCCCGAAGGATCACCGTGTCTCCACGGATTACCCAGCATGTCAAGCCTTGGTAAGGTTCTTCGCGTTGCATCGAATTGAGCCACATGCTCCGCCGCTTGTGCGGGCCCCCGTCAATTCCTTTGAGTTTTAGCCTTGCGGCCGTACTCCCCAGGCGGGGCACTTAATGCGTTAGCTGCGGCACGGAACCCGTCGATAGAGCCCCACACCTAGTGCCCAACGTTTACGGCGTGGACTACCAGGGTATCTAATCCTGTTTGCTCCCCACGCTTTCGCTCCTCAGCGTCAGTACCGGCCCAGAGTGCCGCCTTCGCTACGGGTGTTCCTCCCGATCTCTGCGCATTTCACCGCTACATCGGGAATTCCGCACTCCTCTACCGGACTCCAGTCATGGCAGTATCGGGTGGCCCCTCCACGTTGAGCGTGGAGATTTCACACCCGACTTACCAAACCGCCTACGAGCTCTTTACGCCCAATAAATCCGGACAACGCTTGCCCCCTACGTATCACCGCGGCTGCTGGCACGTAGTTGGCCGGGGCTTCTTCTGCAGGTACCGTCACAATCGTCCCTGCTGAAAGCGGTTTACAACCCGAAGGCCTTCATCCCGCACGCGGCGTCGCTGCGTCAGGCTTTCGCCCATTGCGCAAGATTCCCCACTGCTGCCTCCCGTAGGAGTCTGGGCCGTGTCTCAGTCCCAGTGTGGCTGGACATCCTCTCAGACCAGCTACCCGTCGTCGCCTTGGTGGGCCGTTACCCCACCAACAAGCTGATAGGCCGCGAGCCCATCCCGAAGCGGAATCCATTTCCTCACCTCCCCATGCGAGGTGGTGAGGGCATCCGGTATTAGCACCGGTTTCCCGGTGTTGTCCCGGTCTTCGGGGCAGGTTGCTCACGTGTTACGCACCCGTTCGCCACTGTCCACCCGGGCAAGCCCGGGCTTCTCGTTCGACTTGCATGTGTTAAGCGCGCCGCCAGCGTTCGTCCTGAGCCAGGATCAAACTCTCCGTCGAGATCTTGGTCGGCCCGGAGCGCAAGCGCCTCGGACCGTCCTTCGATCTGGGTTGAAGAGCTGCCGACCGGGTAACTGACACCCCGCCGGCAACTGGCTCGGCAGGCACCCTGAGGTGCCCGCCGGGCATTGACGTTTCGAACATCTCCGCTCCGGGCCCAGGCCGCGAACGACCAGCACCCAGTGCGCGATGCCCGCACTGACTTTTGTGCATCACTGTTCCGTTTTCAAGGAGCCGCTGCCGGCAGGCGCCTCGCCCGACCGCCGAGCACTGGGCTCGACCTGCGGTTCGGGGGCGCACCGGACTGACACCCATCCCTCGTTCGGAGCCGTGGCCCCGAAGGCCGCGAGTGGCCTGGGGAACGAGGGGCGTCCGTGTCAACCCACCCGGGGTGCTCTCGCGGCCGAAGCCTTCGGAGCACTCATGGGCAGGACCGGTCATCCTACGGGGATCCGAACGCTCCGTCAAGCCGTAGCGCTGCCGACCGCCGATTCGCCGGCGTGCGTCGCGGTGTCCTCGACGACACCGCGGATCGTGTCGGCGAGGCTCACCGAGAAGCGCACCGACAGGTGGGACTGGTCACGGTAGTACCAGCGGTCACCGGAGTTGGTCACACATCGACCCTGCTCGCAGACCGCGGCCGCGAAGTCGATCGCTCTTGCGGTCGTGACCCCGTCGACGGCCCGCTGCTCGGCCGCGAGCGCTGGTCCACGGTACTCGTCCGCCTGGGCGCGTGAGAGAGAGGTCCCGCACGAGCGGGGGCGCAGCTCGACTCGGATCGCGGCGCAGTTCGGCTGCCAGTCAGGAAACTGCGGAACCGTCTGGAGGACCACGGTCGGGATGCCCTCGTCACCGAGCTCCGCGAGCACCCGGCCCAAGCCCTGGCCCCAGATCCTCGCCTTCCCGTTCGTCGAGCCCACCCAGGCGCCGTTGCGGGGATCCTGCAAGGTCACGCCCTTCGAGGAGACGAGACCCGGCGACGAGTTGCCGATGAGCACGAGGCTCGGCCGACGCCGCTCGATCTGCTCGACGGTCCGGCGTACGTACTCGAGGCACCCCCGGTCCTCGACACCCCCGCGCGCGGCGAGCACGTCGGCCATTCGGCACCCGTGCTTGGTGGCGACCTCGAAGGTGTAGCCGGCTTCGTTCGCGCCTCGCGCGGCCGGCTCCGTGAAGTGGCCCGCGTTAGAGTCCCCGACAAGCAGCACCATGCCGCGTGACTGCCGAACCGGCCAGCGGCACGCGGGCGGCAGCTGGTCGAGCGACGGCCCCTCCCCACAGCCACGGAGCTCATCGGCATGGCGCTCCGTCAGGGCATCGAGCCGTGCCTGCGTAGCCGACGAACGATTCGGCAAGCGTGTCCGAGCCAGGACCACGCAGGCGAGGACGGGCACCGAGACGCAGATCGCGGCCACGACGAGCGCACGACGTCCGACGATCCGCGTGTCGCCGCGCAAGGGGTTCTCGAGGAATCGGTACGACCACCAGGCCGGCACCAGTGATCCGAGGGCTGCAACAAGGGCCACCTGTGGTACTGCCGGCCACGCCGCCAGCGCGAAGACGATCAGCGGCCAGTGCCACAGGTACCAGCTGTAGGAGAGATCGCCCAGCCTGGTCATGGGACCCAGGGAAAGCCCGGCGCTGACCCCGGCGGCGGTGGCAGTACCCGCTGCGAGCACGAGACACGTACCGACGACGGGGATCAGCGCCGCGTAGCCCGGAAAGGGCGTCGACTCGGTGATCCTCACGGCTCCCAACGCGATGAGGAGGGCGCCGACGGATCCGAGCACGACCGCGGCTCGCGTCGGCAGCCGCGACACCCGAGTGGCGCCGAGGGCGAGAAGCGCGCCCGCACCGAACTCCCAGGCCCGAGCGGGCGCCATGTAGAACGCGAAGCGCGCCCCGATGCCGGTTACCTCTGCACCGGCCGCGCTACCCGTAGACGCGACGCAGAGGGCGAACGAGCCCAGCGTCGCCACCCACAGAACGGCGCGCACGTTGCCCGTACGCCTCCCGGCGGATGGTCGCCCCAACATCCAGGCCACCAGCACGAGCGCCGGGAACACGAGGTAAAACTGTTCCTCGAGGGACAACGACCAGGTGTTCAGCAGGGCGTTGGAGGTCGGTCCGGCATCGAAGTACCCGGACGGGTTCCGGTAGAGGAAGACGTTCGCGACGAACATCGCCGCCGCGATCCCGGTCTTGGCGGTCATCTGTTTCGGCTGGAGCGGGCTCAGCAGGAACAGCGACAGCACGGCGACGACCGTGACCATCAGGGCGAGCGCGGGGAGCAGGCGCCGGATCCGACGGGCGTAGAAGGCGGCAAGGCTGATCCGGCTGCTCGTCTCGAGCTCTTGTCCCAGCATGCCCATGATCACGAAGCCCGAGATCACGAAGAACACGTCGACGCCGGTGAACCCGCCCGGGACCGGGAGTCCCGCATGGAACGCGACGACCATCAGGACCGCGACGGCGCGTAGCCCCTGGATGTCGGCGCGTCGAGTGCTCCGTGGCTGCTCGACACGCGGCTCCCCCTGGACCCCCGCCGCCACCGGCGCAGTTCGCGACATCTCGAAATGCTATTGAGCAGACCGCGACAGCGAAAGCCCACTGCCGAGGCCAGCCGGTGCAGCATCGAGGAGCGCTGGGCCAGCTAGTGTGACGCGCCGATGGGATCCAAGGGTCAGAAGCCACGCAAGGGCAAGCACCCCCAGCACCTGCCCAAGGTGGGCACCGCCACCGAGAACGAGCGACTCCTGCACGAGGAACGCTCGGCGATCCTCGACACCATGGGCATGGGCGGCGCACCGGCCTGGCTCAAGACTGCGATCGCCGTGATCGGGATCCTGTTGCTCGTGGGCGCGATCCTTGCCCTCGTCGTCCTGAACTGATTCCCGCGGGCGACCGCACTACGCCCGCACCACCACCCGGGCCCAGCTGCGCTTCCCCACCTGGAGCGTGCGCCCGTCGACGTCGGACGCAGCCACCTCGAGATTCGGGTCGGTCGCCCTCTCGCCGTCGATGCGCACGCCGCCCTGGGCGATCTTGCGTCGCCCCTCCTTGTTCGAGGGCACGAGCCCGCAGTCGGCCAGCAAGCGGGCCAGCCGCATCGGGAACCCGGCGCCGTCGACGACGTGCTCCGGGACCTCCGCCGGCGCCGCGTGCTCCTTGAACACCCGGTCGAACTCGGCCTCGGCAGCCTCGCCGGCGCCTTCGCCGTGATACAGCTCGACCACGGTACGGGCCAGGAGCCGCTTCGCCTCGACCGGAGCCAGCGCCCCCGACGCGAGGTCGGCCAGCGTCGCCTCGACGCGATCCGGCAGCCACCCGGTGGTGAGCTGGAAGTACTTGGGCATCAGGACGTCCGGGATGCTCATGAGCTTGCCGAACTGCTCGGGACCCGGCTCGGCGATCCCGACGTAGTTGCCGAGCGACTTCGACATCTTCGCCACCCCGTCGAGCCCCTCGAGCAGCGGCGTCGTGCACACCACCTGCGGCTCCTGGCCGGCGGCCGACTGGAGCTGGCGGCCCATGAGGCAGTTGAACAGCTGGTCGGTACCGCCCAGCTCGACGTCGGCGCGGACCTCCACCGAGTCGGCCCCCTGGAGCAGCGGGTACAACAGCTCAGAGAGCGCGATCGCCTCCCCGCCCCGGAACCGCTTCGAGAAGTCGTCGCGCTCCATGATGCGGGCCA
Source organism: Actinomycetota bacterium (assembly GCA_016870395.1). Taxonomy (GTDB): domain Bacteria; phylum Actinomycetota; class Acidimicrobiia; order IMCC26256; family JAENVU01; genus SHUZ01. The sequence continues at coordinate 46,227 of VGBT01000018.1, forward strand.
CCGTGGTGCGCGCGGTGAGCCGCAGCACGTCGGCCATGTCCATCGACGCCAGCCAGTCGCCGTTGCGAGCCACCTCGATCCGCCCGGGCGTGAAGTCAAGGATGGCCCGTACCTGGTCGACGTAGGTGAGGGCGTGGGCGTCGACCTGCTCGGCCGACAAGGGCGGGCGGGTGGCGGAGCGGCCGCTGGGGTCGCCGACCCGGGCCGTGAAATCACCGATGATCAGGACCGCGACGTGCCCGAGATCCTGGAACTGGCGCAGCTTGTGCAGCACCACGGCAAACCCGAGATGGATGTCCGAAGCCGTGGGGTCGATGCCGAGCTTGACCCGCAAGGGCCGGCCTCGCTCGAGCTTCGTCCGGAGATCCGCCTCGGCGATGCAGTCGACGGTGCCCGCGGTGAGGACCCGCAGCTGAACGTCTGCCGACAGCACGTCGGCACGCTACCAGCGCGCCCCGGACGCACTGCCGGTTCGCCCTGTGGCTCGTGAGGGACAATGTGGTCCGTGAGCCGTCGGCATCCGCACCTGATCCTGACCGTCGCGATCGCCGCGCTCGCCGCGGGTTGCAGCTATACGGCCGAGCTGCGGCTGCCCGAACGCCAGGCCGCCTCCTCCGAGATCCTCTGGGCCGACGGGACCCAGCTCACCCGGCTCCACGCGGAAGAGGACCGCGAGCCCGTGAAGCTCGGTCACATGAGCCCCGTTTTGGCGAAGGCGGTCGTCGCCATCGAGGACGAGCGGTTCTATCACCACGACGGCGTCGACGCCCGCGGGGTCGTCCGGGCCCTCACCCGCAACATCGAGGCGGGTGACGTCGTGGAGGGCGGCTCCACGATCACCCAGCAGTACGTCCGGGCCGTGATGCTCGGGCCAGAGAGGAACCTCGAGCGCAAGCTGCGCGAGGCGGTCATGGCGATCCAGCTCGAGGAGCGCTACTCCAAGCGCGCGATCCTCGAGCGCTACCTCAACACCGTCTACTTCGGAAACGGCGCGTATGGCGTGCAGGCGGCGGCGCGCACGTACTTCGGGCGGGGCGCCGACGCCGTCGACCTCGCGCAGAGCGCGCTGCTCGCCGGGCTCATCCGCGACCCCGGCGCCTACGACCCTTACACCGTCCCGGGCGCTGCCCTCGCCCGCCGCAACGAGGTGCTCGCGCGCCTCGAGCACCTCCGTCGCGCCCCTGCCGACGAGATCGCCCTCGCCCTCGCGACACCGCTCGGGGTGGTACCCACCGAAGAGGAGTCCCGCTACCCGGCCGCGCACTTCGTGGAGCAGGTCCGCCAGCTCGTGCTCACTGATCCCCGCTTCGGCGTGTCGCCCGAGCAACGTCATCGCAACCTCTACGAGGGGGGCCTGCGCATCCACACCACCCTCGACCCGAAGTGGCAGCTGCTCGCCGAGCAAGCGGTCGGGCGCGTCGTCTCGGAGCCGGCGACCGACCCCACCGCCTCGCTCGTGGCGCTCGACCCCCGCGACGGGCACGTGAAGGCCTACTTCGGCGGCCCGGACTTCTTCGGTCCGGCCCTCTACGCGAAGTGGGATCTCGCCGGCCAGGCCGCGCGCTCGCCCGGTAGCACGTTCAAGCCCTTCGTGCTCACGGCCGCGCTCGATGCCGGGATCCCGCTCAGCCGGACCTACAGCGCGCCCGCACAGATCTCGATCCCCCAGCCCGCGGGCGCGCCGAGCTGGAAGGTCGACAACTACGACGGCAACGGCTCCGGGCGCATGGACCTCACCGCCGCGACGGTGAGCTCAGTGAACACCGTCTACGCCCAGCTCGTCACCGATCTCGGGGCGCAGCGCGTCGCCGACACCGCGGCCCGCCTCGGGATCCGTTCCCCGCTCACGGCAGTGCCGAGCATCGCGATCGGCAGCAACGAGGTGACGGCGCTCGAGATGGCCTCGGCATACGGCAGCTTCGCGGCAGACGGGCTCCATGCGGACCCGGTCTTCGTCACGCGCGTCACCGACCGCGACGGCACCGTCCTCTACGAGGCTCCGACCCGCCGCGAGCGCGTCCTTGACGAGACCACGGCGCGCACCGTGACCGGCGTCCTCCAGAAGGTCGTCGAGCGCGGCACCGGGGTGAACGCGCGCATCGGGCGTCCCGTCGCCGGCAAGACCGGCACCGCGGAGGAGTGGAAGGACGCCTGGTTCGTCGGCTACACGCCGGAGCTCGTCGCCGCGGTGTGGGTGGGCTTCCCCGAGGCGGAGCGCACGATGCGCCCGCCTGCGACCCGCGTCACGGTCACCGGCGGCGCCTGGCCGGCCCAGATCTGGCAGCTCTTCGCCGGCGCCGCACTCGGCGAGACCCCGGCGTCGCTGTTCCCTGTGCCCGCGACCCCCTCGAAGCCACCACCCGCCAGCACGACGACGACGACCGCCCCGCACACGCCGTTGCTCTCCGTCGTCGGCATGAACGCGTTCGACGCGACGCGAACGCTCGCCGACGCGGGCTACACCGTACGGAACCGGAACGCGCCGAGCCGCCGCTACCCGCCTGGCACCGTCATCGCGCAGGACCCTCCCGCCGGTCGGACGTTGCGTGCCCGCGGCACCGTCACGATCACCATCGCGAACGGCCGACCGCGGATGGTTGCGGTGCCAACGCTGCTCGGGATGTTGGCCGATGAGGCAGGCAACGCCGTCGAACCGCTCGGGCTGGTCCTCGCGGTGCGGGTCGAGGCCGAGCCGCCCCCGGGTGACCCGAGCCGGGCCGGCCGGGTCTGGAAGCAGGCCCCCATCGCCGGCACCGCGCTCGACGAGGGTGGCACCGTGACGATCTGGGTGAACCCAGGCTGACGCCGCGGTCCCGCCGGTCCGTGCACGAAGGAGCGCATACCGCTCCTGAACGAACGATCCGGGTAGAGCTCAGAGCGTGACCGGGAGGCGGTCGAGGCCGCGCAGCACCATGCGTCCGTTCCAGGCCGCTCGCTCCTCGACCGGCGCCATGCTCGGGAAGCGCCGCACGAGCGGGCCGAAGACCTCGCTCCCCTCGAGTCGGGCGAGCGACGCACCCAGGCAGTGGTGGATGCCGCTGCCGAAGGACAGGTGCGCCGCGGCGCCTGCGCGCGCGAGGTCGAGCTCGTCGGCGGTCCCGCCCCACTTCTCCGGGTCGTGGTTTGCGGCACCGAGGCCGGTAAACACGACCATGCCGGCCTCGATCCGACGACCACCGATCTCGATCGGTTCGACGGTGATCCGGCGCGAGAACTGCACCGGGCTGTCGTAGCGCAGGAGCTCCTCCACCGCGTTCTGATCGAGCGCGGGGTCCTCACGCAGCCGCGCCGCCTGGTCGGGGTTGCGGAGCAGGGCCAGGGTCCCGTTGCCGATGAGGTTGACCGTCGTCTCGTGGCCGGCGACGTAGAGGAGCACGACCTGTTCGAGCAGCTCGAGGTCGTCGAGCACGTCCCCCCCGTCCCCGGCGGCGACGAGCGCCGAGATGAGGCCGTCGTCGGGCGCGCGTCGCTTCTGCTCGATGAGCTCGCTCACGTGCGCGGTCATCGCGTCGCCCGCGGTCATCGCGGCGCGGATCTCGTCTTCGGTGATGATCGGGTCGAGGGTCTTGACCATGGCGTGGGACCACTCACGCAGCTGGTCACGATGCTCGGTCGGCACCCGGAGCATCTCGGAGATCACCGTGAACGGCAGCGGGAAGGCGAGGTCGGCGATCACGTCCATCTCGCCACGCTCTTCGGCCGCGTCGAAAGCCTCCTGCACGAGTCCTCGCGCGAGCGGGCGCAGCCCCTCGACGAGCTTGGGCGTGAACGCCTTCTGGAAGATCCGCCGCAGCCGATCGTGGTCGGGCGGGTCGAGGTTGAGGATCGCACGGCTGCCGGGACTCGGGCGGCCGTCCTCGCCGAGCACCCCCTCGAAGACCCCGCCGCGCGCCGTGGGCGTGGCGTTGACCGGGTCGACCGACAAGGTGGGGTCGCGCAGCAAGCGGACGCAGTCGTCGTAGCGGGTCAGCAGCCACGGACCGAGCAGCGTCTCGTGCACCGGCGAGGCGGCCCGCAGGGCCGAGTACTGCGCGTACGGGTCCTCGAAGAACCCGGGCTGGAACGGGTTGAACGCGACCCCGGCCTGCGTCATGGCGCTCCACGCTAGACCCGCGTCACGCGCGGCGCCCCATGACCGCCGTCACACTCGCGGGCCGCTCACCCACGGGCTCGCTTGCACGTACCAGCGCAACCGCGCCCGCTCGCCCCGGCCTGCACCCAACCCGACCCGCGGCGAGCGGCCCGGACGCGCCGGCGGGGCGACCCCGTCGTCGCAGATCCCGATCGGGCCGCGCAACAGGCTCGCCCCGTCGTGGGCACGACCCAGACCGAGTGCCTGGGCGAGTCGCGCGGGCCCGGCGCAG
>VGBT01000019.1 GCA_016870395.1 Actinomycetota bacterium
CGGCGCCCCGCCGGCGTCGGTCGGGGCGGCGCCCGGCCGTTCGCTTCGGGCAGTCGCTCGCTCCGCCTGTGGCTCCGCGAGCGCAACTTGCTCGGCGGCGCGGGCGGCGCCCCGACCGACGGAAGTGCTCCGGCGCCCGGTCTCCGGTGGGTGCGCTGGGAGATGCGAGGCACCGACCGCAGTGGAACATCAGCCTTCTTCTGGAGAGAAGAAGAGAGAGAAGAAGTAGGGAAATGGCGAAGGAAGGGCCGGTTATCAGGGAGTTCCCGTTGGCGCGGACGCGCAACATCGGGATCATGGCGCACATCGACGCGGGGAAGACCACGACGACGGAGCGCATCCTCTACTACACCGGTCGCACCTACAAGATCGGCGAGGTTCACGAGGGTGCCGCCGTCATGGACTGGATGGTCCAGGAGCAGGAGCGCGGCATCACCATCACCTCGGCCGCCACCACCTGCAAGTGGCGTGACTGCTGGATCAACATCATCGACACGCCCGGTCACGTCGACTTCACCGTCGAGGTGGAGCGTTCGCTACGCGTGCTCGACGGCGCGGTCGCGGTGTTCGACGCGGTCGCCGGCGTCGAGCCCCAGACCGAGACCGTCTGGCGGCAGGCCAACAAGTACGACGTGCCGCGCATGTGCTTCGTCAACAAGATGGACCGCGTCGGAGCCGACTTCTACCGCTGCGTCGACATGATCAAGGACCGTCTCGACGCCGAGGTCGCGCTCGTGCAACTGCCGATCGGCGCCGAGAGCGAGTTCAAGGGCGTCATCGACCTGCTCCAGATGAAGGCGCTGGTCTGGGAGGACGGGATGGGCGAGCAATTCGATACCGTCGACATCCCGGCCGAGCTCTCCGACGACGCGGAGACCTACCGCGCCGCGCTCCTCGACGTGGTCTCGGCCCACGACGAGGCCATACTCGAGAAGTACGTCGCCGAGGAGGAGATCACCACCGAGGACCTGCGCAAGGGCCTGCGCCACGCCACCATCGAGGGCGGGGTCGTACCGATCCTCTGCGGCACCGCCTTCAAGAACAAGGGCGTCCAGCCCCTCCTCGACGCTGTCGTCGACTACCTCCCGAGCCCCCTCGACGTGAGGCCCGTCACCGGTAGCGACGTCAAGGGCGAGACCGAGATGGAGCGCAAGGCCGACGACGCCGAGCCCTTCGCCGCGCTCGCGTTCAAGATCATGAGCGACCCCTACGTCGGCAAGCTCACGTACTTTCGGGTCTACTCGGGCACCCTGCCGACGGGCTCCACGGTGCTCAACGCGACCAAGGACCGCAAGGAGCGGGTCGGCCGCATCCTCCAGATGCACGCCAACCACCGCGAGGACAAGGACGCAGTGTTCGCGGGCGACATCGTCGCGGCCGTCGGACTCAAGAACACGACGACCGGAGACACGCTCTGTGCCCCGGTGCAGCCGATCGTGCTCGAGCGGATGGAGTTCCCCGAGCCGGTGATCTCCGTCGCGATCGAGCCCAAGACCAAGTCCGACCAGGACAAGCTCGGCAAGGCGCTCGGGGCGCTCTCCGAGGAGGACCCCACCTTCCAGGTTCACACCGACGACGAGACCGGCCAGACGATCATCCGCGGGATGGGTGAGCTGCACCTCGAGGTGCTCGTCGACCGGATGATGCGGGAGTTCTCCGTCGAGGCCAACGTGGGCAAACCCCAGGTCGCCTACCGCGAGACCATCACCCAGCCGGTCGAGAAGGTCGAGGAGCGCTACGTCCGCCAGACCGGCGGCCGGGGCCAGTACGGCCACGTGGTGATCACCCTGGAGCCCACCGGGCCCGGCGGCGGCTACGAGTTCGTCGACAAGATCACCGGCGGCGTGATCCCCCGGGAGTACATCCCGGCGGTCGACGCCGGAATCCAGGAGGCCCTCGAGGGCGGCGTGATGGCCGGCTACCCGATGGTCGACGTCCGGGTGATCCTCACCTTCGGCTCCTACCACGACGTCGACAGCTCGGAGATGGCCTTCAAGATCGCCGGGTCGATGGCGGTGAAGAAGGCGGCCCGGCTGGCCAAGCCGGCCTTGTTGGAGCCGATCATGCGGGTCGAGGTGGTCACCCCCGAGGACTACATGGGCGACGTCATCGGCGACCTGAACTCCCGGCGGGGCCAGGTGGAGGGCATGGAGCAGCGGGGCAGCGCCCACGTCGTCAACGCCAAGGTGCCGCTGGCCGAGATGTTCGGCTATGTTGGCGACCTCCGTTCGCGCACTCAGGGCCGCGCGACCTACACCATGCAGTTCGGCTCCTACCATCAGGTCCCGGAGTCGATCGCTGCAGAGATCATCGCACGAGTCCGCGGCGAGTAGCGCCGCGGGGACACCACCGAGAAGGAGCACGGTCGAGTCATGGCCAAGGAGAAGTTCGAGCGCACCAAGCCGCACCTCAACATCGGGACGATGGGACACATCGACCACGGGAAGACGACGCTGACCGCGGCGATCACCCGGGTGCTGGCGGAGAGCAACCCCAACGTCCAGGCCACGGCGTTTGACCAGATCGACAAGGCGCCGGAGGAGAAGGCTCGGGGCATCACGATCAACATCGCCCACGTCGAGTACGAGACCGACAACCGGCACTACGCGCACGTCGACATGCCGGGCCACGCCGACTACATCAAGAACATGATCACCGGTGCGGCCCAGGTCGACGGGGCCATCCTCGTGGTCGCCGCGACCGACGGCCCGATGCCCCAGACGCGTGAGCACGTGTTGCTCGCCCGTCAGGTGGGCGTGCCCTCGATCGTGGTCGCGCTCAACAAGTGCGACGCGGTGGAGGACGAGGAGCTGCTCGAGCTCGTCGAGATGGAGGTGCGCGAGCTGCTTACCGAGTACGACTTCCCCGGCGACGACACCCCGGTCGTGCGCGTGTCCGCGCTGAAGGCACTCGAGGGCGACGCCGCGGCCGCTCAGGGCGTGCTCGAGCTGATGGCCGCCTGCGACTCCTTCATCCCCGAGCCCGTCCGCGAGCTCGACAAGCCGTTCCTCATGCCGATCGAGGACGTCTTCACGATCACCGGCCGCGGCACCGTGGTCACGGGCAAGGTCGAGCAGGGCATCGTCCACACCGGTGACGAAATCGAGATCATCGGTCTGCGCGACACGCAGAAGACCACCTGCACCGGGGTCGAGATGTTCCGGAAGATCCTCGACGAGGGCCAGGCCGGCGACAACATCGGCGCCCTGCTGCGCGGCACGAAGAAGGAGGAGGTGGAGCGCGGTCAGGTGCTGGCAAAGCCCGGCTCGATCACCCCGCACACCGACTTCACCGCCCAGGTCTACATCCTCACCAAGGAGGAGGGCGGGCGGCACACGCCGTTCTTCTCCAACTACCACCCGCAGTTCTACTTCCGGACCACCGACGTGACGGGCACGATCAACCTGCCCGAGGGCACCGAGATGGTCATGCCGGGTGACAACACGGAGATGACCGTCCAGCTCCAGAAGCCCATCGCCATGGAGGAAGGGCTCAAGTTCGCCATCCGCGAAGGTGGGCGTACCGTCGGCGCCGGTCGCGTCGTGAAGATCGTCAAGTAGCGACGTCATGGCGGACGCGAAGGGTCAGAAGATCCGGATCCGACTCAAGGCCTACGACCACGAGGTGATCGACCAGTCGACGAAGAAGATCGTCGAGACGGTCGTGCGTACCGGGGCCCGGGTCCGGGGCCCGGTACCGCTGCCCACCGAGATCCACCGGTACTGCGTGGTCCGCGGACCCCACGTCGACAAGGACTCCCGCGAGCACTTCGAGATGCGGATCCACAAGCGCCTCCTCGACATCGTGGAGCCTGCCGGCAAGACGGTGGAGTCGCTCCAGCGGCTCGACCTACCCGCCGGCGTCGACATCGAGATCAAGATCCAGGGAATCTGAGCGCCCGCCACCGACGGTCGTTCGATGCCAACGTTTACCGGTGCTCCGGCTCGCCGAGTGAGGAGTCCGGGGCGCTCAGCGAGATGTAGGGACGAAGGGGGCAGGCCCTCAGCAACTTGGTAGCGCGCCTGTGGTCCGACTAGGGTTACACGGCTCACTCAATCGACGTCCGTGCAGGCCCCGGCGCCGCTCGTTCGGGGAACCGTACGGCACAACCGAGACACGCTCCGCGGGAATCTTCCTGCGGAGCGTTCGCGTGAGCAGCGCCGGCAGGCGCCGCGACGAGACGGAAGCGAAACGATGGCGACGAAGGGGATCCTGGGGCGCAAGCTCGGCATGACCCAGGTCTGGGACGCGCAGAACCGGGTGGTCCCGGTGACCGTGATCCAGGCCGGGCCCTGTCGCGTCGTGCAGCTCAAGACGCCTGAGCGCGACGGCTACTCCGCTGTGCAGCTCGCCTTCGGCGAGACCAAGCTGCACCGGCTCAACAAGCCCGAGCTCGGCCACCTCAAGGTCGCCGACGCGCCCCCTACGAAGCACCTCGTCGAGCTGCGGGTCGAGGACGTGTCGGCCTTCGAGGTCGGCCAGATCGTGAAGGCCGACGTGTTCGGAGCCGGCGACCGCATCGACGTCTCGGGCATCTCGAAGGGCAAGGGCTTCGCCGGCGCGATGAAACGCCACAACTTCAAGGGCCAGGGCGCCTCGCACGGCAACCACAAGAAGCACCGCTCGCCCGGCTCGATCGGTGCCTGTGCCACCCCCGCCCGCGTGTTCAAGGGGATGCGCATGGCCGGCCAGCACGGCAACGTCCGCACCACCACCCTCAACCTCGTGGTGGTCGAGGGCGACGCCGAGCGTGACCTGATCCTCGTTCGCGGCTCGGTGCCCGGCCCCAACGGCGGGCTCGTGTTCCTCCGCGACGCGGTGAAGGCAGGTGCCAGGTGACGGCCATCGCCAAGAAGACGCCGACCGGCAAGGACGCCGGGTCGGTCGAGGTGCCGGAGGCGATCTTCGGCGTCGAGCCCAACGTCGCGGTGATGCACCAGGTCGTCAACGCCCAGCTTGCAGCCGCGCGCGCCGGCACGCACAGCACCAAGACCCGGGCCGAGGTCGCCGGCGGTGGCGCCAAGCCGTGGCGCCAGAAGGGCACCGGTCGGGCCCGGCAGGGTTCGATCCGAGCGCCGCACTGGCGAGGTGGCGGCATCGCCCACGGGCCCAAGCCGCGCAGCCACGAGCAGCGGACGCCCAAGAAGATGAAGCGCCTCGCGCTCGTCTCCGCGCTGTCGGATCGGGCGGCCGAGGCGAAGGTGCTCGTGGTCGAGCGCTGGGACTGGGAGACCCCCCGCACCAAGGACGCGATCGGCGCGCTCGAGGCCCTCGGCCTGCGGAGTGCCGGGCGGCGCCCCGATCGCGTGCTGCTGGTCCTCGGCCGCACCGACGACGTGGCCTGGCGCTCGTTCCGGAACCTCGGTGAGCGCGTGCAGATCATCCTTCCCGACGAGCTCAATGCCTACGACGTGCTCGTCAACGACTGGCTCGTGTTCACCGGGGCCACGCTCGCGGTGACGATCGCCCGGCTCACACCCGAGCCGAGCGAGGGGGTATCGGAATGAGCGACCTGCGCGACGTCATCATCCGGCCGATCGTGTCGGAGAAGTCCTACGCCGGGCTCGACCAGAACGTCTACACCTTCGAGGTCGCCGACGGAGTCAACAAGATCCAGATCAAGCACGCGGTCGAGGAGATCTTCGGCGTGCGCGTCACCAACGTGAACACCCTCACCCGCCGCGGCAAGCGCAAGCGCAACCGGCGCACGGGCACCTGGGGGAAGCGGTCCGACCAGCGGCGGGCGATCGTGTCGCTCGCCGAAGGCGACCGGATCGAGATCTTCGGGAGCTGACGATGGCAGCACGCAAGCGCAAGCCCACCAGTGCCGGGCGCCGGTTCCAGTCGGTCTCGGACTTCGCCGAGATCACGAAGGACCGTCCTGAGCGATCGCTCGTCAAGCCCAAGCCGCGCACCGGCGGCCGGAACGCCTACGGCCGGATGACCTCGCGCCACCGTGGTGGCGGGCACAAGCGCCAGTACCGCGTGATCGACTTCCGGCGTAACAAGGACGGCGTCCCGGCGAAGGTCGCGACTATCGAGTACGACCCGAACCGCAACGCGCGCATCGCGCTCCTGCACTACCTCGACGGCGAGAAGCGCTACATCCTCGCGCCGTCGGGCGTGCAGGTCGGCGACATGCTCCAGAGCGGTCACGGCTCCGAGATCCGTCCCGGTAACGCGCTGCCGCTTCGATACATCCCGGTCGGCACCGTGGTCCACAACGTGGAGCTGAAGCCAGGTGCGGGCGGGAAGATGGGCCGGGGCGCCGGCGCGGCGATCCAGCTGGTCGCGAAGGAAGGTCAGTTCGCCACCCTGCGGCTGCCGTCCACCGAGATGCGGCGGGTCGCGATCGACTGTCGGGCCACGGTGGGCTCGGTGGGAAACGCGGAGGCCGCACTGGTCTCGATCGGCAAGGCCGGGAGGAATCGCTGGAAGGGCAAGCGCCCGCACGTGCGCGGCGTCGCGATGAACCCGGTCGATCACCCGCTCGGTGGTGGCGAGGGCAAGAGCTCGGGTGGGCGCCACCCCGTGTCGCCGTGGGGCAAGCCCGAGGGCCGCACGCGCAAGAAGGGCAAGTCGTCCGACGCCATGATCGTTCGTCGCCGCCGCAGTCGCGGCAGCCGGAGGTAGGAGCGATGCCGCGCAGCCTGAAGAAGGGTCCCTTCGTCGACGAGCACCTGCGGGTGAAGGTCGACAAGATGAACGCCGCCGGCGAGCGCAAGGTCATCAAGACCTGGTCGCGGCGCTCCACCGTCACGCCCGACATGGTCGGTCACACGATCGCGGTCCACGACGGGCGCAAGCACGTGCCGGTCTATCTCACCGAGGCGATGGTCGGGCACAAGCTCGGCGAGTTCGCACCCACGCGCACGTTCCGCTTCCACGCCGGCCAGGAGAGGCGGGGTCGGTGATGGCGGCGGACGGCACGAAGGCCACTCTCCGGTACTCCAGCACCGCGCCGCGCAAGGTACGCCAGGTGCTCGGCCTCATCCGCGGCCTCGACGTGAGCGAGGCCCGCGAGGTGTTGCGGTTCTGCGAGCGTGGTGCAGCCGACGAGGTCGCCAAGCTCCTCGACTCCGCGGTCGCCAACGCAGAGCACAACGACCACATGCCGAGCGACGAGCTGTTCGTGTCGGCCGCCTGGGCCGACGAGGGACCGACGGCGAAGCGCTTCCGGCCGCGCGCTCGAGGCCGCGGCACCCGCATCCGGAAGCGGACCAGCCACGTCACGATCGTGGTTACCCGCTACTCGGAGGACCAGCTGCGCGAGCGGTCGGTACGCGAAGCGGCGTCGGGGGTCGGTGTAGCCGCGCAGCGGCGGCGCAGCCTCACCCGTCGCCGCCGGGTCGCGGCGAGCACGGCGGCAGAGCACGACCACGACCACGAGGACGAGCAGACGGCATCCGGAGCCGTTGCCGAGGAAGCCCCGGAGGCTTCGGTCGGCGACGCTCCGCCCGACGACGCGCCTGGCGCGCCCGCCGCCGACGAGTCGGGCGAGGCCGTCGACGCGGATGCCGAGGAGGAGAAGTAGTGGGTCAGAAGGTCAACCCGTACGGGTTCCGCCTCGGCGTCACGACCGACTGGAAGTCGCGTTGGTTCGCCGAGGACCAGGAGTACACCGACCAGCTTGTCGAGGACTGGAAGATCCGCGACTTCCTGCGTCGTCAACTCGAGCGCGCCATGGTGAGCCGCATCGAGATCGAGCGCACCCGTGAACGCCTGCGGGTCGACGTGTACACCGCGCGCCCCGGCATCGTCATCGGTCGCAAGGGCGCGGAGGCCGACCGGCTCCGCGCCGGGTTGCTGAAGATCACCGGCAACCCGAAGATCCACTTCAACATCCAGGAGATCAAGCAGCCGGAGCTCGACGCCACGCTGATCGCCCAGGGCGTGGCCGACCAGCTCGCGGGACGGGTGAGCTTCCGGCGCGCGATGAAGCGGGCGGTGCAGACCGCGATGAAGGCCGGCGCGCTCGGGATCCGCGTGCAGTGCGGTGGGCGGCTCGGCGGCGCGGAGATGAGCCGGACCGAGTGGTACCGGGAGGGCCGGGTCCCGCTGCACACGCTGCGCGCCGACATCGACTACGGGCAGGCCGAGGCGCGCACCACCTTCGGGCGCATCGGCGTGAAGGTCTGGATCTACAAGGGCGACATCCTGCCCTACAAGGCCGCGGCCGAGGAGAAGATCGCCAAGGAGGCCGCCATGGCGGTCGGCGAGACCGCGGGTCAGGCACCGACCCGCCGGGTCGTGAGCGCTGGCGGCGGTCGGCGCCGACCGGCGGGAGAGGCCGTCCCGGTCGACGCGGAGAGCGTCGGCGACGAGGAGTCCGTCGAGTCGGCCCCGCTCGTCAAGGAGGCCGACCCCGAGCTCGAGCGTCTCCTGGCCGAGGAAGAGGAGATCGAGCGCCGCACCCGCCAGCACCACGAGGCGCCCAAGTTCCACGGGGACGAAGACTGATGTTGATGCCGAAGAAGGTCCGGCACCGGAAGGTGCAGCGCGGCCGGATGTCGGGCGTCGCCAAGGGAGGCACCAAGGTGACCTTCGGCGACTACGGCATCCAGGCGCTCGAGCCGGGCTGGATCACCAACCGTCAGATCGAGGCGGCCCGAATCGCCATGACCCGCCACATCAAGCGGGGTGGGAAGGTGTGGATCACGGTCTTCCCCGACAAGCCCGTGACCCAGAAGCCTGCCGAGACGCGCATGGGCTCGGGCAAGGGAAACCCCGAGCACTGGGTCGCAGTGGTGAAGCCCGGGCGCGTGCTCTTCGAGCTCTCGGGCGTGGCCGAGCCGATCGCCCGTGAGGCGATGCGGCTCGCGATGCACAAGCTCCCGATCAAGACCCGCTTCGTTTTTCGGCAGGAGGAGGCGTGATGGCTGCCAAGGCCGCGGCACTCCGTGAGCTGAACGACGCCGAGCTGGTCCAGCGGCTCGCCGAAGCCCGCGAGGAGCACTTCAACCTCCGGTTCCAGGCCGCGACGGGACAGCTCGACAACTCGGCCCGGTTGGGCCAGGTGCGCCGGGAGATCGCCCGGTGCGAGACGCTCCTGCGGGAGCGCGAGATCGAAGCTGCTGAGCGCGGGGAGTCGTGATGGCCGAGAACGAGACAGCTTCGACGGCGAGAGCGTCGCGCAAGGTCCGGGAAGGCATCGTGGTGTCCACGAAGATGGACAAGACGGTCGTCGTCGCGGTCGTCGACCGGGTGCAGCACCGGCGTTACCGGAAGACCCTGCTGCGGACGCGCAAGCTCCACGCTCACGACGAGACCAACGACGTGCGTGAGGGCGATCGCGTTCGCATCGCCGAGACCCGGCCGATGTCGCGCACGAAGCGCTGGCGCGTCGTCGAGGTTTTGGAACGGGCGAGGTAGCAGGTTGTGATTCAGCAGGAGAGCCGTCTCAAGGTGGCGGACAACTCGGGTGCACGCGAGGTGCTGTGCATCAAGGTGCTCGGTGGTACCCGTCGTCGGTACGCGGGCATCGGCGACGTGTTCGTGGCGACCGTCAAGGACGCGGTGCCGGGCGCGGCCGTGAAGAAGGGCGACGTCGTTAAGTGCGTGGTCGTGCGCACCAAGAAGGAGCGTCGCCGCCCCGACGGGAGCTACATCCGATTCGACGAGAACGCCGCCGTGCTGATCAACGACCAACTGCAGCCGCGCGGCACGCGCATCTTCGGCCCGGTGGGCCGTGAGCTGCGCGACCGGAAGTTCATGCGCATCGTCTCGCTCGCGCCGGAGGTGCTGTAGTGAAGGAGCGCGAGCAGATGCAGAGGCGGAGCGGAGCCCCGACACGACGCGTCGACTCTCACGAGCAAGGGGCGCAGCGACCATGAAGATCAGAAAGGGCGACACCGTTCGGGTGATCTCCGGCAAGGACCTCGGCCGCGAGGGCGCGGTCACCCGGGTGATCCCCGAGCGCGAAGGCGTGATCGTCGACGGCGTCAACGTGGCGAAGCGCCACCAGCGCGCCCAGGGCCAGACCATGCAGGGCGGCATCATCGACAAGGACATGCCGATCCACGTTTCCAACGTCGCGATCCTCTGCGGTGGCTGCAACGCCCCGACGCGGGTCGGCCACAAGATCGAGGCCGGCGTCAAGGTGCGCGTCTGCCGCAAGTGCGGGAAGGAGCTCTGATGGCTGCACCGCGACTCAAGGAGCGGTACGGCGCGGAGCTGCGCGGCCGGCTCAAGGAAGAGCTCGGGCTCGGCAACGTGATGGAGGTGCCGCGCCTCGAGAAGGTCGTGATCAACATGGGTGTCGGCAAGGCCACTCAGCAGCAGTCGCTGCTCGACGGTGCGCTCGCCGACCTCACGGTGATCGCGGGTCAGAAGCCCGCCGTCACGCGGGCGAAGAAGTCGATCGCGGGGTTCAAGCTTCGGGAGGGCAACGCGATCGGCGCCAAGGTGACGTTGCGCGGCGATCGCATGTGGGAGTTCTACGACCGGCTCGTGAGCCTGGCGATCCCGCGCATCCGCGACTTCCGGGGTCTGAACCCGAGCTCGTTCGATGGCCGCGGCAACTACACGTTCGGGGTCACCGAGCAGCTGATTTTCCCGGAGATCGACTACGACAAGATCGACACGGTTCGGGGGATGGACATCACCATCTGCACCACCGCCCGTACCGACGAAGAGGGTCGCGCACTGTTGACGGCCCTCGGGTTCCCGTTCCGCCGTATCGAGGCCCAGGGGTAACCGATGGCGAAGAAGGCGCTCGTCAACAAGCAACAGAGCGAGCCGAAGTTCAAAGTACGCAAGTACACGCGGTGCCGTCGCTGCGGCCGATCGCGCGCGGTCTACCGCAAGTTCGGCCTGTGCCGGATCTGCTTGCGCGAGCTGGCGCACGCCGGTGAGGTTCCCGGCATGACGAAGGCGTCGTGGTGAGGGGGGTGCAGCGATGACGATGACCGACCCGATCGCCGACATGCTCACCCGCATCCGCAACGCGAACCTCGCGATGCACGATGCAGCCGAGATGCCGTCGTCGAAGGTGAAGGAAGCCCTCGCCGAGATCCTCCGCAAGGAGGGCTACATCGAGGGCTTCGACGTCGCCGACGACCCGACGCGTCCCGGCCGCAAGCTGACGATCACCCTCAAGTACACCTCCGACCGGCGGCGCACGATCTCGGGCATCAAGCGGGTGTCGAAGCCCGGCCTGCGCGTGTACACCGCGGCTGACCGGGTGCCGCGCGTGCTCGGTGGCATGGGCATCGCGGTGCTCTCCACCAATCAGGGCCTGCTCACCGATCGCGAGGCGCGCCAGCGTCGGGTGGGCGGCGAGATCCTCTGTCAGGTCTGGTAGCCATGTCTCGAATCGGCAAGAAGCCCATCGCTGTGCCGTCCGGCGTCGACGTCACCATCGACGGCTCGAACGTCTCGGTCAAGGGCCCCAAGGGGACGCTCGCGCTGGTCGCGCCCTCCGACATCACGATCACCCGTGAGGGCGACGAGCTCGTGGTGACCCGACCCGACGACGAGCGGCGCCACCGCGCCCTCCACGGGCTCACGCGCTCGCTCGTCGCCAACCTGGTCACCGGGGTCTCGCAGGGCTTCACCCGTGACCTCGAGATCGTCGGTGTCGGCTACCGCTGTGTGGCCCAGGGTCCCAACAGGATCGAGCTGCAGGTCGGCTACTCCCACTCGGTGCCGGTGGAGGCACCCGAGGGCATCACGTTCTCGGTGCCCGCGCCCAACCGGATCACCGTGGAGGGGATCGACAAGCAGCTGGTCGGCCAGGTCGCGGCCGACATCCGCAAGATCCGCAAGCCCGAGCCCTACAAGGGCAAGGGCATCCGATACGCCGACGAGCGCGTCCTGCGCAAGGCCGGCAAGTCGGCGAAGTAGGCGAGGAACCATGAGCCATACCAAGTCCGAGGCGCGCCGGCGCCGGCACTTCCGGGTGCGCAAGAAGGTTCGGGGCACGGCCGAGCGGCCGCGCCTGGCGGTCTTCCGTTCCAACAAGCACATCTACGCCCAGGTGATCGACGACGTCGCCGGCGCCACGCTGGCCTCGGCGTCCACCATGGAGGGCTCGGCCCGCACCCCATCCACCGGCTCGGTGACCGCCGCGAGGACCGTCGGCGAGCGGGTCGGCGAGCGGGCCAAGGCCGCCGGTGTGGGCACCGTGGTCTTCGACCGTGGCGGGTTCAAGTTTCACGGCCGCGTCGCCGCGGTCGCCGAGGGCGCGCGCGGCGCAGGTCTGGAGTTCTGAGATGGCTGAAGGTCAGTTCGAAGAGCGGGTCATCGCGATCAACCGTGTCGCGAAGGTCGTGAAGGGCGGACGTCGATTCTCGTTCACCGCGCTGGTGGTGGTCGGCGACGGTGCCGGCAACGTCGGGCTCGGGTACGGCAAGGCCAAGGAGGTGCCAGCCGCCATCCAGAAGGGCATGGAGGAAGCGCGCAAGAACCTCTTCCCCGTCGCGCTCGCCGGCTCCACCATCACCCACCCGATCACCGGCCGCCACGACTCGGCGCGGGTGCTGCTCAAGCCGGCGGCCCCCGGTACCGGGGTGATCGCGGGTGGTGCGGCGCGAGCGATCCTCGAGGCGGCCGGCGTGCACGACGTGCTGGCGAAGTCGCTCGGCTCGTCGAACGCGATCAACGTGTCGCGCGCGACCATTGCCGGGCTGCAGGGTCTGCGCCGTCCCGACGAGGTCGCGGTGATGCGCGGCAAGTCGCCCGAAGAGGTCTCGACGGCGGGCATGCTGCGTGCCTACCGCGAGCGCAACGCTAAGAAGACCGAAGTAACCGAGGTGGCGTGATGATCCGCGTGACGCAAGTGCGATCGTCGATCGGGACCAAGCCGAAGCAACGGGGCACGTTGCGTGCGCTCGGGCTGCACGGCATCGGAACGAGTCGCGACCACGAGGACACCGCCGTGTTCCGCGGGATGCTCGCGAAGGTGCCGCATCTCGTTCGGATCGAAGAGGGTGGTTCGTGATGAAGGTCCATGACCTGAAGCCGGCGCCGGGCTCGCACCAGAAGCCCAAGCGCATCGCGCGGGGCATCGGTGGCAAGGGTGGCAAGACCGCCGGTCGTGGCAGCAAGGGCCAGGGCGCGCGCGACAACGTGAAGCCCGGGTTCGAGGGCGGTCAGACGCCACTGCACCGCCGCACGCCCAAGGCCAAGGGGTTCAAGAACCCGTTCCGGGTCGAATACCACGTCGTGAACCTCGACACGCTCGAGGGCTTCGGCTCGGGGTCCGTGGTGGACCCCGACTCGCTCCGGGCCCGGGGCCTGGTCGCCAAGCGGGGTCTGGTCAAGGTGTTGGGCCGGGGTGAGGTGTCCAGTGCCCTCACGGTCAAGGCCCACGCGTTCTCGGCGTCCGCCAAGGCCGCGATCGAGGCGGCCGGAGGCCAGGTCGAGGTCGTCCCCGCACCGTGGGGGGACCGCCGGCCCCCGGCCCGTGGGAACGCCCTCACCAACCGGTAGCATCGCCGTTCTTCGCCCGGGAATCCTCGAGGAGGTCGCACCCACATGCTTTCCCGCCTGCGGAACATGTTCCGGGTGCCGGACCTACGCAACAAGATCCTGTTCACGATCGCGATCGTGCTGTGCTACCGCCTGGGCACGCATATCCCGGTGCCGTACGTCGACTTCGACCAGATCCAGAACCTGAAGGACCAGTCCACCAACCAGGGTGTCGTCGGCTTCCTCGACCTCTTCTCCGGTGGCGCGATCTCGAGTGTGTCGATCTTCTTCCTCGGGATCATGCCGTACATCACGGCATCGATCATCATGCAGCTGCTCGGGGTGGTCATTCCGAAGCTCGAGCAGTGGCAGCAGGAAGGCCAGGCCGGCCAGAAGAAGATCACCCAGTGGACGCGCTACGTCACGGTCGCGCTCGCGGTGCTCCAGTCGACCGGCTTCGTCTTCGCGCTGAAGGACGGCCAGCAGGGGTTGCTCGGCTTCGCGGGCTTCGAGGGTACCAACATGATCCCGGGGTTCAACGGGTGGCGAGCCGCGCTGATCGTGTTGACCTGGACCGCGGGCACCGCGCTCGTGATGTGGCTCGGTGAGCTGATCACCCAGCGCGGCGTCGGCAACGGGATGTCGATCCTCATCTTCGCGTCGGTGGTGTCAGGCCTGCCCTCCGCGGGCGCCCTCATCTACAAGGAAGCGGGCGTCTTCAAGTTCGCCGTCGTCATGGCGATCGGTGTCGGGATGATCGCGGCGATCGTGTTCGTGGAGTCGGGACAGCGGCGCATCCCGGTGCAGTTCGCCAAGCGCGTGGTGGGGCGGCGCATGTACGGTGGCCAGAGCACCTACATCCCGCTGAAGGTCAACCAGGCGGGGGTCATCCCGGTGATCTTCGCGAGCTCGATCCTCGCGTTCCCGGCGCTCATCGCCACCGCGACGAACTGGAACGTGCTCCAGGACTTCGTCAACGACTACCTGGTGCAGTCCGACAGCTTCGTCTACATCGGCCTCTACACGCTGCTCATCCTGTTCTTCGCGTACTTCTACACGGCGATCGCGTTCAACCCGGCGCGACAGGCCGACCTCATCCGCAAGCAGGGGGGCTTCATCCCCGGGATCCGGCCGGGTCCGCCGACCGAGAAGTACCTCGCCAAGGTGCTCAACCGGATCACTCTGCCGGGGGCCATGTTCCTCGCCGCGGTAGCGTTGACTCCGTTGCTCGTGTTCGCGCTGTGGAACATCTCTCAGTTCCCGTTCGGGGGTACCGCGTTGCTGATCACCGTCGGCGTGGCGCTGGAGACGATGAAGCAGATCGACTCGCAGCTCATGATGCGCAACTACGAGGGCTTCCTCTCCTGAGCCCATGAGCGCCCACCGCGGTCCGCGCCTCGTGCTGCTCGGGAAGCAGGGAGCCGGAAAAGGCACCCAGGCGGAGCGCCTTGCTGCTCACTTCCGGATGCAGCACCTCTCCACCGGTCAGCTATTCCGCGATTCTGCCGCGGCCGGGGTGCCGGCCGGGCTCGAGGCCAAGGAGTACATGGACCGGGGTGAGCTCGTGCCCGACAAGATCGTCGTCGCGGTGGTCGCAGAGCGGTTCGCGAACCCAGCGGAGGTCGACCCGGGTTTCGTGCTCGACGGCTTTCCCCGGACCGAGAACCAGGCGATCGAGCTCGACGGGATCCTCGGCGAGCGCGGCCTCGACGTGGTCGTCGACATCGATGTCCCCAGGGAGGTCGTACTGGACCGCCTCGCTGCGCGCAACCGTGAGGACGACACCGAAGACGGCATCCGTCGGCGGCTCGAGCTCTACGAGAGCGAGACCAAGCCACTTGTCGACTTCTACCGCGAACGAAGGCTGCTGGTCACGATCGACGGCGTCGGCGAGGAGGACGACGTCCACCGCCGCGTGCTCGCGGCGATCGACGCCCGGTTCGACCCGTTGCGCGCCGACTCGGCCTGAGCGGAGCTGCGGTGGTGACCAGAAAGCGGCGGGACCAGATCGCGTTGATGCGCCGCGCCGGTCTGGTGGTAGCGGAGATGCACGAGTGCTCCGCCCGCGTGGTCCGGCCCAGAGCGACGACCGCGGAGGTGGATCGGGTGGCCCGAGAGGTGCTCGAGCGTCGGGGGGCCCGGTCGAGCTTCCTCGGCTACCACGAGTTCCCGGCCGTGATCTGCACGTCGCCCAACGACGTGATCGTGCACGGCATCCCCGGTCCGACGGTGCTCGAGGAGGGCGACATCCTTTCGATCGACTGCGGTGCCATCGTCTCGGGCTGGCACGCGGATGCCGCCGTGACCCTTCCCGTGGGCGCCGTGGGCGCGTCGGTGGAGGGCGCGGCGCTCGCGGCCGGGTTCACCCTGGTCCGCGAGTACGTGGGCCACGGCATCGGCACCGCGATGCACGAGGAGCCCCAGATCCCGAACTACGCCGGCGGCCCGAACCGACGCTTCCGACTGCGCGAAGGCCATGTGCTGGCCATCGAGCCTATGGTGAACGCTGGCACCGGCGAGACCCGCGAGCTCGACGACGGCTGGACGGTGGTGACCGCCGACGGGCGTCGCTCCGCGCACTTCGAGCACACCGTCGCGGTCACCGACCACGGGCCCGAGGTGCTGACGCTCCCCTGGTAGGCCATGCGGGTCTGGGGCGTCCGTCATTCGCTCGAACAGTCGATCGTTCCGCCTGCGGCTCCGCGATCGAAACTCGCTCGGTGCTCGGACGCGCCAGTCCGGCTTCCCAGGCGAGCTAGGGAGAGGGCTCCGCGATCGAACTTGCTCGGTGCTCGGACGCGCCCGCCCACCTCCCCAGGCGAGCTGTGGGGAGATGAGTCATGCGGTGGCGCGCCCTTCGAGGGCTTCGACGCCGACCAGGTCGACCTCGGCGTGGCCCTTACTTCGCTCGTCGATCGCGCCGGCGAGCGCGCGCAGGGTGGCGAGCACCTCGTCTCGCGGTCGAGTCGGGTCGAGGGCGCGCACGTAGACCGGGTCGAGGGCGGGGACGTCGACCGAGCGGATGAACTCGTGGCTGGTGAAACCCGGCGCCTCGTGTGTGCAGAACAGGTCCTCGTGGAGCTTCTCCCCGGGGCGCAGGCCGGTGAACTCGATCGGCACCGCGGGGTCGCGCGATTCGGCCAGCTGGCGGGCGACCTCGTAGATCCGCACCGGCTCGCCCATGTCGAGCACCAGGGCCTGACCGTCGCTCCCGATGGCACCCGCCTGGATCACGAGCTGCACGGCCTCTTCGACGGTCATGAAGTACCGGGTGACCTCGGGGTGCGTGACGGTGAGCGGGCCGCCGACGTCGAGCTGGGCTCGGAAGGAGGTCAGCACCGAGCCGCGGCTGCCCAGCACGTTGCCGAAGCGGACGCTGAGGTAGCGGCCGTCCTCGGTGCTCCCGAAGTACGACGTGAGGGCCTCGGCGGTGCGCTTCGAGTAGCCCAGCGCGCTGGTCGCATTGGCCGCCTTGTCGGTGGAGATGTTCACGAAGCGAGACACCCCGGATGCCGCGGCGGCGTCGAGAACCGCGAGCGTGCCCCAGATGTTGGACTTGAGCGCCTCGGAGGGGTGGGCCTCGAGCAGCGGGAGGTGCTTGAGCGCAGCGGCGTGGAACACGACGTCAGGCCGCAGCTCCGCGAAGAGCCGTGCCACCCGGGTGCGGTCGCGGATGTCGAGGAGCGCCAGCGCATCGGAGTCGAGCAGCGCACGCCCATCGAGGGAGAGCTGGACCGCATGGAGGCCGGACTCGTCGCGGTCGATCATGACGAGGCGACCGGGCTCGAAGGTGGAGAGCTGGCGGCAGAGCTCGGAGCCGATCGAGCCGCCGGCACCGGTCACCACGATCGTCTTGCCGCGCACGTACTCGGAAACCGCCAGGAGGTCGGTCTCCACCATGTGCCGGCCGAGGAGGTCGGCCTCCGTGGGCTCGCGCAGGTCCGCGACGCCGACCTCGTCGCCGAAGAGCTCTCGTCCCGACGGCACGACGCGCACCTTCAGGCCCGCGCTGCGGGCCCGGCCGGACATCTCGCGCACGAGCGCACCGTCACCAGTCGGCACTGCGATGATCAGCGTCTTGGCCAGGTGGCGGGCGGCGATCACGGGCAGGTCGGCACGGTCGCCCACGACGCGCACACCGCGCACGGTGAGGTTGCGCTTGGTCGGGTCGTCGTCGAGGAGCGCGACCGGCGTGTAGGGGCTGTCGTCGTCGAAAAGCATGGCGCGGATGATGCGTTCGCCGCCCTCACCGGCGCCGAACACGATGGCGCGCTCGCGCTCGCGTGCGTCCCTCCGGTGCCGGTGCTCCTGGAGCTGGCGCCCGGCGTAGCGTGCGCCGCCCATCCCGACGAACGCGAAGACGCCGGCACCGAGGACCGAACTGATGGGGGCGAGCTGATTGCCCGGGATCAGCAGATCGATCACCACGAGTGAGACCGTGGTGATGAGAGCGGTGCGCGCGAGCGCGGCGACCTCCTCGAACGATCCGTCGACCCACCAGCCGCGGTAGAGGCCGGTCCACCAGCCGATCAGTGCTTGGAGCACGATCACGATCGGCACGAGCAGCGTGACGCCGAACTTGTCGAGGCGCGTCGGGTCGAAGTCGAGGCGCAGCAACGTCGCGCTGTACAGGGCGAGGATCCACACCGCACTGTCGGCTGCGATCCGACTGAGGCGCTTGCTGGTCCGGAGCGACAACAACCGTTCCCACCGGTCTGCGCAGCTCGAGGTCATGCGGCCGTCGCCCAGCGTGTTTCTGCCCCGTGCTTGTACGCTTCCCGCACCCGCATTCAAGCCCCCCAACCCCGCAAGGTCAGCCGACATTCTGTGCACGATCGGGGAGACCCCGCAAGAGGGAATCTCACCCACTGTGGCCGAGTCGCCCCATTCCAGGGTGGGGACCGAGCCGGGCCGCGGTGATCTGGGCCGGGAGGCCTATGCAACCGCTGCAGACCCTCATCGACTTCCCCCAGTTCCGGACCGGGCTGCGTGCCGGCCTGATCGCGGCGCTTCTCGTCGCGGTGATCGGCCTGGCGGTTCGCTCGCGGTTGCGGGCACCGGTGGGACTCGCGGGTCCGGCGTTCGTCCTCGCTGCCCTCGGCGCGCTCGGGGGCTGGTGGGGACTCGACGGAGTGCTGCCGGTGCCCGGAGGACTGGTGTGGGGGCTGACGCTGCTCGTGGTGGCCGGCGAG
The DNA here is from genome assembly GCA_016870395.1 of Actinomycetota bacterium. Taxonomy (GTDB): domain Bacteria; phylum Actinomycetota; class Acidimicrobiia; order IMCC26256; family JAENVU01; genus SHUZ01. The sequence goes on from VGBT01000019.1 coordinate 18,603, forward strand.
GTCGCGGCGCACACTCCCTGGCCCGTTGCGTTCGGCATGCTCGCCGCGCTCCCCGGAGGTTGGATCGTGGCGAACGCCGTCGTGCTGCCGGGGCCGGGCTGGTCTCGCTGGCTCGTGCTCGCCACCGCGGTCGTCGGCGGTCCGCTCGCGGCAGACCTCGACCGACGCGTCGCGCGGCTCGGCCTGGGACCGCTACTCCTCGCGCTCGCCGCTGGTGGTCTCTACTGGACCGTGCCCGACACGGAGCTGTCGCGTGCCGTCGTCGGGGCCGCCCTGCCGCTCGCCCTGGTCGGCTGGCCGCTGCGCGCGGCCCGTCTCGGCGCGGGCGGTGCGGGCGCCGCCGTGACGCTGGTGGTGTGGGTGGCTGCCGTCGAAGGCTACGGGCGCCCGGGCTCGATCGTGGGTGCCGCGGGCGCGCTGGGCCTGCTCGTCACGGAACCCATCGGGCGCCGGATCGGTCGCGGTGCGGTCGTCGGGCTGTCGCGGCTCGTGTCGGTCGGCAGCCTCGAGATCGCGATCGTGCTCGCGCAGGTCGTGCTCGTCGCGTACGCGTCGCGCGTTGCCGGCTTCGCCGGCCAGGGGCCCTCGGCGGCATGGCTGCTGCTTCCCGGACTGGCGGCCGGCGTCGCCGTGGGCATCTGGTTCGGCATCTCCGGACGCTTGCGCCCTCGACCTTGGCGGCATCGGCGCTCGACGACGAAGCGCCCTCGCCCGTCGACCGCGCGCTGACCGTCTCGGCTCGATCAGCCCGCGGCGACCCGTTCGGCATGCTCGTGCACCGAGCTGATCACCCCGACGACCCGGTCGACCACCGCGGCGTCGAGATCGCGATAGAGCGGCAGGCTCACCACGCGTGACGCGACCCGGTCGGTGACCGGGAGGTCGACCGGCGGCTGGTTGTGGGACTGCTGGCGGTGCACCGGGGGGTCGAAGTAGCACCGCGTGTCGATCCCGTCGGCGCGCAGCGCCTGCACGAGCAGATCACGGCTCACGCCGAACGCGTCTGGGTCCACCGCGACCGTGAAGTCCTTCCAGGTGTGGGAGTCGTGCCGGTCGACGGCCTGGGTCGCGATCCCGGGTACGTCGGCAAGGCCGTCGAGGTAGCGGCCAGCGATCGTGCGTCTGATCTCGAGGTGCATATCGACCTCGTCGATGGAGCACAGCGCGACTGCCGCGTGGAGCTCGGACATCCGGGCGTTGAGGCCGACGAAGCGTGTGTCGTAGTCACCGGGGTTGCCGTAGTCGCGCCCCAGCCGCACCGACTCGGCGACGTCGGCACGGTTCGTGGTGACGAGGCCACCCTCTCCGGCGACGACCGGCTTGGTCGGGCTCATGCTGAAGACCTCGACGTCGCCAAAGCTGCCGAGCGGCCGGCCTTCGTGGGTGGCGCCGAAGCCGTGTGCCGCGTCGAACACGACGGGAATCCCGACGCGAGTCGCCAGGCGCTCGACGTCGGAGGGGCGGCACGGCGCGCCGAACACGTGCGTGGCCATAAGCGCCCCGACGCCGTCGAGGCGGGTCGCGGCGTCTTCGAGGTCGAGGTGGAACGTGGCCGGGTCGCACTCCGCGAAGCGCGTCGCGAGCCCGTTCCACGAGATCGCGTGTGCGGAGGCCGAGAACGTGAAGCTCGGGAGCAGGACTGGCCCGGCTGGTGCGAGCGCGTGTAGGGCAAGCATCAGTCCCGATGTGCAGTTCGCGACCGCGACGACGTGTCCGACTCCCATGCGGGTCGCCACGACCTCCTCGAGCTCGCGTACAAGTGGGCCGTTGGTGAGGATCCCGCGGTCGTAGGAGGGCGCGAGCCGGCTGGTCACGCGCGCCAGTGGCGGTGCGAACGGGCGGGCGAAGGGGAGACCGTCGGCAAATGCCGGCGAGCCACCGAGCAGCGCGGGCAGGGTCACAAGGCTCCTTCTGTCGACAGCAGGCCGCTGCCCATCGCGACCGTCGCAACGACGAGGCTGCCTGCTCCGGTCACGGTGAGCGCCCAACCCGGATCGAGATGGGCGGCGATCGCGCCGGCCGCGGCGAACGGCACCTGCGCGCCCACGCACCACAGCGTGGACGCCGGGACCGACCACCCCCGGTCGACCAGCTGATCGTAGACGTGGCTGCGATCACCCTCGAACAGGGGGACGTGGGCGCGTAGGCGGCGCAGGATCGCGATGGCGGTGTCGGTGAACGCCAACGCGACGAGCAGTGGCGTCGCGAACCAGACCGAGAGCGCATCGGTGCCGCTCCCGTGCAGCACTGGCAGGAGCGCGAGCGTCGACCCGAGGAGGTACGCCCCTCCGTCGCCCAGGTAGATGCGGGCCGGAGGGCGGTTGAAGATGAGGAAGCCGCCGAGAGCGCCGGCGAGCGCGAGTGCGACCGGCGTCGAGTCCCCGCCGAGGGTGGCGAAGCCGAGCGCGGCGAAGACCCCGAATCCCGCCGCCAGCCCGTCCTGACCGTCGAGCAGGTTCACCGCGTTCAGGAGCACGACCAGGAGACCGGCCGTCGCGATGCGGGCGAGCGCGGGTCCGGGGACGCACGCCGCGGCCACGGCCGCTAGCGCGAGCTCGGCGGCCAGGCGGGCTCGCGCGGGCAGCGGTCGCGTGTCGTCGGCGGCGCCGAGGGCGAGGGCGAGGGCGAGGGGTACGAGCACGAGGGGCCGACCGGCGATCAGAGGTCCGGCGACGAGCCCGAGGAACACCGCGACCCCGCCGAGGTACGCGACTGGAGTCCGGTGCGTCTTGAGCGGCCCGGGACGGTCCACGACTCCGAGGTGGGCCGCGGCGCGCATGACGAGCGGCGTCGCGACCAGGGCCACCGAGAAGGCGACCGCGACGGCTACGACGCCGTCCACACCAGCACCTCGGACGGCGTTCCGCCGTGCACCTCGACGCGGGCACGGGTCGTGAAGCCGCAGCTCCGGTAGAGCCCGAGCGCGGGCACGTTGTCGGCCGCCGTCACGACCTTCACCGCGCGAACGCCGAGCGCCTCCATGCGCGCCGTGGCTGCGTCGACGAGCGCACGGCCGACACCGCGGCCCGCCGCGGACGCCTCGACTGCGACCGCGAGGATCTCGGCGTCCGGGAGATCCCTCTCTGATGCCGGGTAGCGAAGCGTCTCGAGCACGCGCTTCAGCGAAGCCAGGATGCGTGGTGCTGCTCGAAGCCCGGCAACGGCGCCATCGCGGACCACGAACGAGCGGTACAGTGCACCGAGGTCGGCGGCGACCGCGACGAATCCGACCGTCCGATCGTCGTCGGCGGCGACGATCACGAAGGCGTCCGGTCGCAGCAGCACGCGTCGATAGAGCCGTTCGAGGAACGGGCGGCCTAGCCTCGGAAGGAAGCCCTCGGCGATCCGATCGGCGTGGAGGGCCGCGACCCGCGCGAGGTCACGTCGATCCGCGTCGCGAACGATCACGTTCGAGCTCGCGGTGCGTGCTCCGAGAGGAGCCGGGCGTAGGTGTCCAGGGTGAGTTCGATCACTGCGTCTTGGTCGAAGTCCCGAAGGGCCTTCGCACGCGCTGCTCGTGCCATCGTGGCGCGCAGCTGATCGTCGTCGGCCAGCTCCCGGATCGCTCGAGCGAGCGCCCCTGGATCACGCACCGGAACCAGCAGGCCGCTCGAGCCGTCGTCGACCACCTGGCGACACCCGCGAATGTCGGTCGCGATCACGGGAAGTCCCATGGCCGCGGCCTCCATGGCGGAACGAGGGAAGCCCTCGCGGTGGGAGGCCAGCACGTAGCAGTCCATCGCGGCGTAGCAGCGCTCCACGTCGTCGCGCGGCCCCAGGAACGTGAGGTCGGCCGCGGCGCTTGCCCGGGTTGCGTCCTGCTCGGTGATCTGGTCGGACTTCTCGGTGTCGTGCCCGCCGACGACGACGAAGCGGATCCGCGGCGAGTGGCCGCGGAGGAGCGTCGCGGCTTCGAAGATCTCGCGGTAGCCCTTCTCCCAGACCAGGCGCCCGACGGCGCCGCATACGACGTCGTCGGGTCCGGCACCGATCTCGGCGCGCATTGCGGCGCGCGCCGACGGGTCGAGGGCATCGAGTGCGAAGCGGTCGAGGTCGATCCCGTTCCCGAGCGATTGGAGCTTGCTTGCAGAGATCCCCAGACGTCGCAGGGTCTCGACGTCCTCGGGGTTCTGCACCAGCTCGGCGTCGGAGCAGGCCGCCGCCATCCGCTCCAGCGAGTACACGAGCGCGCGCTTGGGCCACGGGTCCTCGGGCAGCGCGTACAGGCCGTGCACCGTGTTGACGACCACGGGGACGCGCGCGGCGCGCGCCGCCAGCCGACCGTAGAGGCCGGGCTTCGGGTTGTGGGTGTGGACGATGTCGGGTCGCAGTGCGCGAAGGCAGCGGTAGAGCTCGGTCATCGCGCCGACATCGCGGTGTGGAGCCATCGAGCGGGTCGCATGGTGCAGCGGATGGTGCCGGATCCCGCGCGACTCGAGGCCGGCGACGTACCGCCCGGGTGCCGACGCGCCGATCACCTCGTACCCGGCGGCGGCGAACGCCTCGAGCTGCGGGCCGAGCAGGAGCGCGAGGCTCATGTCGGTGGTGGTGACGTGGACGAGTCGGGCCATCAGCCCGCCGCTGCCCGGTAGCGCCACCGGTTCGCGAGCGTGCGCACTCGATCTTCGAGCCCCATCCCGCCGGCGAGCTTGGCCCTGAAGTACTCCATGCCGTCGCTCACCTGGATCGGAGAGCGTGCAAGCCGGTGCGGATCGGTCCGCCCATACGGGTTCGGGCGGGTCCCGGCGACGGCGGCGGAGCGGTAGCGCCGCCGTACCGCGGCGTCGGCCGCGGCGGATCCTGGCACGGCCTTCGGGTACGCGAAGTGAGCGGGACGACGACCCAGGCGCTGCTCGATCAGCGCATCCGAGTGGTCGAGCTCGGTCTCGACGTCGTGCGGATCGAGGCGGTCGAGCAGCGCGTGCGTGTGGGTGTGGGCCCCGACGGTGACGAGTCCCGTCTCCTGCACGTCGTCGAGGGCGCCCCACGAGATCGGGGTGCCCTCGTGAGGGAACGGGACCTGTCGCTCCACGAAGTCGGTCGCGACGTAGAGGGTCACGGGGATCCGGTGGCGCTCCAGGATCGGCATCGCCGCGTCGGCGAAGTCGGCCGTACCGTCGTCGAAGGTGACGACCACCGGGTCGAGATCGGCGGGCTCAATGCACCCGATGCGAGCGAGGGCGGCGTCGATGGGCGCGGCCCGACCGCTCGCCGCGAGCAGCGCCATCTGCGCGTCGAACATCGCGGCCGGCATGTCGATGTCGAGCCCCGAGCTCCCACCGATCCGGTGATAGACGAGCACGACCGCACCCGCCGCGGGTGGGCGCAGCCGGTCGGCGACCCGTGCCGATCGCTTCAGAGCCTGCTGGGCCAGCCCGCGCAACCGTCCTCGCCTCAGCCGGTCGTCTGCTCCGCCGCAGCCGGTCGCGCCAGTCCCGGCTCAGACGCTGTTGCGACCGTGTTCCCCCACCCCTCGCGCTGGGCACGCCGGAGGTGGGCCTGGACGATGACGAGCTTGGCCATCTGCTTGGCGCGGGTCCGCCACGCGGGACCGGACCGAAGGGGCCCGAGCCAGGTGAGCCCGCCGAAGTGTCGATAGCTGTGCTGCCACGAGCGCGGCATCTCGGCCCAGGGGAGGCCGGCCTCACGGAGCTGATGGAAGTACCAGGCGGCGGTGTCGTAGGCGACTTTGCCCCCGAAGGCGTCGAAGTTCTCCACCTCGTGGTAGTCGAAGTTCCCGTCGACTCGGCCGCGCACCTGGGCGGTGTCGAGCATCAGCAGCCAGGCAGTCGGTCTCGCTGCGAGGCGCCGCTCGGCCTTCGTGACGGGGTGGACGAAGCACTCGGTCTCCTGTTGCATCCGCCCGCAGACGAGGGCCGCCCCGGTCGCCGTCGCGGTTGCGACCATGTCGGCGAGCCACCCGGGTGAGCGGTACTCCACGTCGGAGTCGGAGAACAAGGCGTACCGGCTCGGGCACTCGGCGAGCCAACTGCTGAGCCACTCCGGATGCCGACGTCCGTTCGGAGCGACCTCGAGGCGCAGCCAGCCCTTGTCCGCGAAGCGCTCGAGGAGCTTGAGCGATCCGTCGGTCGAGCCGCAGTCGCCGACGACGAGCTCGAACGGATGACCTGCGAAGTGCCGCATCGACCGGATGCAGAGCTCGGTGGCACGCGCGGTGTTGAGGTTTGCCACGTACGCCGTGACGCTCCGCTCGTTGGCATCCACGGTCACCTTCCGGGGTGGCTGCGCCGGGGCTTCGGTGGCGCAGGGCTCCGACGGATGACCTGGCACCGAGGGAGCCCAGACGATAGCCGAGCCGCTCGGGGTGGTCGGCATCTGTGCATCGCAGGTGTTCCGTTCAGCCTGGGCGTCGAGGGCTGACCGCGGCGAGCCGGTCGAGCCAGTCCGGGAGGTCGGGCCGGGGTGCCTCGGCGCGAAGGTAGGCGATGAAGCCCTCTGGATCCGCGAGCAGCCAGTTGCAAATGACTGCGGCGATCTCGCCGTTCTGGCTGATCAGGCGCTGCTCGGCGCCGTTCCGGATCCGGCCGAGGAGCCACTTCTTGGTTCGGATGACCGATGGGCTTCGAGGCGGGTAGCGCTCGAGTGGGGCGCTCAGCCGGTGAGCCAGTGAGTGCTCGAGGTCGCGGCGGAAGAGGATCGCTCGGGCGGCGGCGCCGAGGTGGAACACGAGGTCGCCGTAGATGCCGGCCATGAGGTAGTGGAGGTCGTGGCGGTTGCTGCGAAGCAGCTGGCCCCAGGGCAGGTCGTTGGCCCAGAGCGTGTACCCGAGGCGGATGCCGGTGTCGCCGGCCTGGCCCGTCGTCCTGAGGAACCGCCGGAACTCAGGCGTGGTGTCCGAGTCCGGTGAGAAGCTCGGTCCGTACTGCTCGAAGAACGAGCGCCGCGCGAACGTGCACGACGGGTGTGGCAGTGCGACGTCGCCGTTCTCGGCGCGGAGGATCCCGGCGAGTCCCGACGCCGGAGGCGCGGCGGTCGTGAGGCTCTGGATCCAGTCGTCGCGGACCGGGAACGAGTCCACGTCGAGCGTCACGAGGTGACTCGCACCGTCGTCGAGTGCCTGCTGAACGAGTGCGTCGAGGTAGTGCGCGTGCTCTCGGTTCCCTCGTAGCTCGGTTTCGGGCACGTCGCACAGCGCGACGTTGGGCGTCGCCGCGAGAAGACCTCGCGTGGTGGCGGTTGCACGATTCGCGGCGGCATAGAGGGTGTACGGCACGGACGTGTGGCGCGCGATCCGGTCGAGCTGGAGCTGGACGAGCTGTTGGTCGGTGTCTTTGCGCAGGAAGTAGACGACGAGGATCGCGACCGAACGCACTCCGGCGCCGTCGGCAGCTGCGGTCGACTCGTCGTGTGCTTGCTCCACGTCTCGCTCCGGCGTGCTCCGAGTGGCCGACTCGACGATGGTACGCGGCGCCGACCCGCGCCCGGTCACGGATCCCGACAAGGATGTGACGTGCGAAACGCGACCAGTCGTGCCGTCGAGCGGGTCGGCGCCGACGACTCCACCACTGCCACGACGTCATCCGGTCGGCCCGGCGGGTTCACGTGGACGGTGACGCAGATCGTCGGTGCTCTCTCGGCCTCGCGGCCAGGTTGCCGTGATCCCTCCGGCGGCCTGCCTCGGCGGTGGTAGTTGAGCCACTCGAAGCCGCCGTTGACCTCCAGTGGCTTCCAGCCCTGGTCGACCGCGGCGCGCGCGGCCCGCCAGCGGGCGCCGTCGAAGGACGCGGAATCGACGTCGAAGGCGAAGCCGACGAAGGCGAGCGCGAGGAGAGAGCACGAGCACAGCACCAGGCGCGGGGACCACGATCTGCTCGTCGTACGGGCGAAGCGGGGTACGGCCGCGTGTGCCGCGGCCCGCAGCACGAGGAGACCGACCGCTGGGAGGAGCGGCAGGACGTACCGGTCGTAGACCTGGATGCCGGTCGCCATCGCGAGGACGAACGACGTCGCGTAGCCGACCGTCGTCAGTGCCAGGTACACGCCGACCGGGTCTCGTAACCTCCAGTCGCGTGCTCGGACCCGGTCGATCGCTCCGACGATCGGCCGTACTGCCGCTACCGCGAGCACGATCGCAGCGAGGCTGCTCACGACGACCATCGCGTTCCAGAGGGGCTTGCCGAGCACGTCAGGTCGCCGGCCGATGACCACGATGTCCGAGAGCACGCCGTCCCGCACGAGGTAGTTGCCGACGAAGATGTCCTTGGGGACACGCCACGCGCTGAGCGCGAGCCATGAACCCGTGGCGACGACGGTGAGCCAGACGAACGTGTGGCTGGCGCGCCATGATCGCCGCATCAGCTCGATCGGCCGAGCGAAGGCGATCACCGGCAGGAGCGAGAGTCCGACCAACCGGAGGAAACCCGCGCCCTTGACGACGGCGACCCTTGCTGCGTGTCCATCGGGCAGGCCAGGAGTGAGCGAGCGGACGTCGGGGACCGTTCGCCACCACAAGAAGAAGGCGGCCGACGCGACGAGCAACGCGGCTCCGATCGCGAGGATGCGCCGCGCTCGCGCCTGATCGGCCGTCGTGGTGAACCACCACAGGCCCGTGAGGAACGCCGCGAGCAGCGCGACGATCGCGTACTGGCGAATCGTGAACGCCGCGGCCCCGACCGTCATGCTCGCCGTGAGCCAGCCGAGTGACACCGGGCGTTTGGAGAGGCCGACGACCGCGAGGAACATGGCGAGGCTCGACATCGCGAACGCGGGCACGTCGGTCATGTAGCTCACCGCGAGCGGGCCCCAGAGCGGCCCGACCGCGATCGTCACTGCGAGCAGCACGCCAGGCCAGCGCGCACCCAGGGTACGCGCCCCTGCGAGCGCGACCAGCACGAGTCCGGCGAAGCCGAGCAGCGCCGTTTCGATCTGCACCGCGGCGATCGACGAGCCGCTCACGACGGCCACCGGCGCCGCGAGCACGAGCTGGCCGACGAGGCTCATCGAGACCCAGTGGTTGAACGAGAGCTCGCCCGAGTCCGTGAGCCGGAACAGGGTCACAAGGTAGGACCAGTCGTCGCTGCGGGGGATGCCGAGCGCGCCGAAACGGTCGGCTACGGCGAGCGGGACGACCGCGGCGACCGTGGCGATGACTCCGATGGTGACGATGGTGGCCCAGGTGGAGCCGGACGTCTGAACGGCTCCACCGCTGTCGGCCCGGGTGCCGATCTCGACCCGGTTCACCACGTCTCGGCCTCCGATCGCGCTGCGATCACCGGGTCTGCTTCGTCGGCTCGTCGGCTCGTCGGGACACCGGGGGCGGCGGCCGTATCCCCCGGAGAGCCCGGGATGTCTGGTGCGGAACGGTAGCCGACGGGCGCTGGAGTGCCGATTTTGCCCCTGGTTCGGGGGGCCTATGGCCGGAGCGCGCATTTCCTCGCTACAGTGCGTGGTCTTCGAACGCGCGCTGGGTATTGGCGGGCGGACGCTGATGAAGGCTGAGGCGCAGCCAGCTGGGGGATCGAAGACCGCAATGAGACCGCTCGACTATCTCCGGATCCTGCGTCGGCGCTGGTGGGTGCTCCTCGTCGGCACGATGATCGGTCTGGCCTTGGCATTCGCGACCCAGCCGAGCGAAAGGAAGGTGATCCGCGAGACCGCGCCCCGAGTGCAGTATCGTGCAACGCACCTTCTGCTCGCGGACCCGTCGTCACTGGACAAGGGCGTTGCTGGCACGATCGGATACGACCGCCTCGCGCTCCTGACACTCGCGGGTGAGGTCCCGAAGACCGCGATGAAGAAGCTGGGCGCCACGCCGTTCCCCGCGGTGCTCAACGAGCAGTCCGGCGAGGAGACGAGCGAGGGTGGTGAGAAGGGCTCGCCGAACGCGCAGCGTCAGCGCGCGCGGTCGACCGATCCTTCCATCCCGAAGTTCCGCTTGGGTCAGGGAGCGATCGCGGTCTACGGCAGTTACGGGGTGCTGTCTGTTGCCGCGGTGCCTGACCCGTCTACGGGCGCACTCGCGATCACGGCGACGGGTCCAAAGGCGGAGGCCGCGCGAGCGGCCAACGTGTTCGCCGAGACGTTGGTCGAGTACCTCGACAGCCTCGGTGCCGAGCAGTACGACACGCGGGTCAGAGAGCTCACCAAGAAACGTAACGATCTGGTCGCTCACGGGGTTTCGCTCGACCAGCAGATGTTCATCTCCGGTGGCGACCCGGCCCGTTGGCAGGTCTTGGCGGCGCGCCGTGCGCAGAACATGGGCGAGATCGAAGACGTCAACCTCGAGCTCACGGCCGTGACGCGCGCTGGTGCGCAGAAGGCGGAGCTGGGTACGCTCGAGCCGGCATCGGACAAACGCGTCACGTTGATCGTGTCGCCGGGCGGCAGCGCCGTCAGCCCGAGCCAGCGCCTCCTGCTCGGCGGCGCGATCGGGTTCATGCTGGCGCTTGCGATTCTCCTGCTCATCGAGATCCTCGGGGCACGGGTCCGCGACGTCCCGGGCACGGAAGGTGCAGCCCGAATGCCGGTGATCGCGGAGATCCCGGTCGTGAAGATCACGCGGGCTGACCGGTTCCGCGTGGCGACGGCTTCCGAGCCGGCCTCGCTCACCGCAGAGGCGTACCGATCTCTGCGGACCTCGATCCTCGCCATGTGGCAGCGGCATCCGAAGAACATGGATTCCGCCCACGGCAACGGCCATGGAACCGTCGCGGGCGGCGCGAACGGAAACGGGCATGCGAACGGCAACGGAGACGGGCATGCGAACGGCAACGGAGACGGGCATGCGAACGGCAACGGAGGTAGTCGAGCGCTGCACTCTCTGCTCGTCACCTCGCCCGGGCCGGCCGAGGGCAAGTCGATCAGCGTCGTGAACCTAGCCGCCGCGTTCGCCGAGACGGGGGTGTCGGTGATCGTGCTCGATGCCGACTTCCGACGTCCGACGCTCTGCCGGTACTTCGATCTGCCGTTGGCGCCGAATCTGGGTGACCTCGATCTCGACTGCCGTCCGGAGGACCTCGAGGCGGTGCTCCAGGACACCGGGATCCCGGGCGTGCGGATGGCCGCGAGCGCCCCCGGCAAGTCGGATCCCGGCCATGCGATCGCCGTCGCCAAGGCGGCCGTGCGCGCGGCCCAGCACCTTGCCGATTTCGTGATCGTCGACTCCCCTCCGATCCTGCTGGCGAACGATGCCGCCGACCTCGCCCTCGCAGTGGACGCGTCGGTCCTCCTGGCGCGGTTCGGATGGACGCGGCGCAGCGGCGTCGTCGCGGCGGCCGAGTTGCTCCGCCGGCTCGAGGCGACCGTGATCGGCGTTGCGATCGTCGGTGCCGAGCACGGAACAAGGGCGGGCTACTACGGCTACTACGGCTACTACGGCTATGGCTACGGCTATGCCCATCCCGGCGAGGTGTCGATCACGCAGCGGCTGCTCCCGTGGAAGACCGGCCGCAGTCCCGGGCGCCCGGACCGCAGGGAGACGGTCCCGACGCACGTGTCCCAGCCCACCGGCGACGACCCAGATCAGGAACCGAAGTCGAATTCGGACCCCGACGAGCCCTGGGTCTGACCCGGCGTTGGGTACGGCCGTGCACCCGTCCGAGAGCGCACCGAAGACCCAACGCTACGTCCGCTCACCGGGCGCGCTGGTGCGCGAAGGCGCCTTCGGTGTCGTCGTCCTCGGCACCGAGACCTCCGACGCGGTGACGCTCTCGGGCACTGCTGCGGCGCTCTGGGACGTCCTTGCCGACCCGCAGACGTCGACGGCGGTCGTCGACGTGCTCGCGGAGCAGTTCGGACTCGCCCCCGAGCGCGTTCGTCCCGACGTCGATTCGGCGTTGGAACAGCTGGTGCAGCTCGGTGCGCTGGAACGCCGCGCATGACCTTCGACACCCTGGGCACCATCGGCTCCTACGGACTCCCGGGAGCGGCGCCGGTCTCGATCGGGCCGCTCGGCGCGCCCGAATGGGGCTCGTTGCTGCGCGCCGCGGTCGACCAGCGAGCGGTTCCGCTCGTTGCGCATGCCGCGGCAGGGGGATGCCTCGAGACGTCCTCGGCCCAATGGGACGAGCTCACCTCCATGAACGAGCAGTCCATGCACGCATGCGTGCGCCTCGAGCGGGCCGCGCTCGAGGTGGTATGGGTGCTCCGCGGTGCGGGAATCCCGCACCGGCTGCTCAAGGGAGCCGCGGTCGCCCACCTCGACTATCCGGACGCCTCGTGGCGTGCCTTCGGCGATGTCGACGTGCTCGTGCGCGCCGATCGCTATGACGACGCGATCCACGTTCTCGAGCGTCTCGGCGGACGTCGGCGCTACTCCGAGGTTCGCCCCGGGTTCGACAGCCGCTGGGGAAAGGGCGCCTGCGTCGTTCTCGATCGCGGCGTCCAGGTCGACGTTCATCGGAGCTTCGTCGCTGGCCCCTTCGGTCTCACCATCGATCTCAACGACCTCTTCGCCGTTTCCGAAGCGGTGCTCCTCGGTGGTGTCGAGGTCGACGTGCTCTCGCGAGAGCACCGACTGCTGCACGCGTGCTACCACGCTCTGCTCGGCGACGCGCCGGCGCGCCTCGTGCCGTTGCGCGACGTGGCGCAGATGGCGCTGAGCGGAACGCGTGACTGGGAGGAGCTCTGGGGGTGCGCGAGCCGCTGGCACTCACGAGCCGTCGTTGCGCGTGCCATGCATGCGAGTGCCACAGCCATGAACGTGATCCTGCCCGAGCCGGCGCGCTCGTGGACGGTCGACTACGTCGCCGACCGGTTCGAGGCGCGCTCTCTCGATGCGTATCTCGGTCCCGGTCGCTCGTACGCCCGTCAGATGGCGGCCGGGGTGCACGCGGTGCGCGGGCTCGGAGCCAAGCTTGCCTACGTGCGGTCCATGCTCGCGGTGGATGCCGACTACGCACGCCGCCACGACGGAGGGTACCGGCGGCGGGTACAGCGGGCTTGGCGTGCGCAGCGCAGCGCAGGGGCGGCCCGATGAGCACCGACCGGTGGGCTGACCGCGACGTGTTGCCGCTCGCCAACGCGGAGCGGCTCGCGTGGCCGAAGGTGCGCACGTGGCCTCGGTACGTGATCGGGCTCGGCGCCGTGGCATACGTGGCGATGATCGTGATCGGCGTCGGCACCGGATCCTTCGAAACGCTGATGGCGGTCCCGCTGATCCCCGCTCTTGGCTATGCAACCTACTGGATCGCACGATCGGTCGCCCTTAGCGAGCACGACCACTCCATGATCGAGTTCATCCTCGCGGCCTTCGCCGCCAAGATGATGGGAACGCTCCTGAGAGCGCTCGTAGTGAGCCAGCTCTACAACAACCAGTCGGATGCCTACGACTTCCACCTCTGGGGGCAATACTACGCACCGTACTTCCGGCGCCTCGACTTCTCTCAGGTGCCCTCCTTCAGCGGAACCGACTTCATGCGCGCGCTCAGCGGGATGGTGTACGCGGTCACGGGCTCCTCGAAGTTCAGTGGCGGGATCGTCTTTTCGTTCCTCTCGTTCCTCGGCTTGCTCCTGTGCTGGCGCGCCTTCCGACGCGCGATTCCTGATGGTGACGGCTATCGATACGGCTTGCTCGTCCTCTTCCTCCCTTCGTTGCTCTACTGGCCGTCGTCGATGGGCAAGGAGGGATTCTGCCTCTTCGGGATCGGCGTGGCCTCGTACGGATTTGCGCGGATCCTGACTCGCAGGATTTTTTCGGGCCTCGCGCTCTTCGCGCTGGGCGTGTTCCTTCTCTCGCTCCTGCGACCTCACATCGCGCTCACGCTCTTTAGTGGTGCCGCGCTCGCCGCGGCGGTGGGGAAGTCCCGGTCCCCTGGGGCCAAGACGTCCCTCGTCCGTATGGTGGTCTTCGGTGCTCTCATGGTGACGTGGACGATGCTCGCGTCGTCCACGTCGTCCTTCTTCGGGGTCCCGAGCCTGAATCAGGAATCGATGAACCAGATCCTCGGCGAAGCCGAGGGGAGAACCGACGAAGCCGGTTCCAAGTTCGAGCCGGCCTCGATGTCCCATCCCGCCACCGTGCCGCTCGCGGCCGTGACCGTGCTCTTCCGGCCGTTCCCGATCGAGGTCCACAGCCCCGTCGCTGCGGCGAGCGCACTGGAGGGCGTCTTCCTCTTCGGGCTGTGTTGCGTGTCGTGGCGACGGCTTAGGTCGATTCCGCGGTGCATGCGTGAGAGTCCGTACACCGCGTACTGCATCGGGGCCCTCGTCGCGTTCGTCTACGCGTTCTCGGCCTTCTCGAACTTCGGCATCTTGGCTCGCCAGCGGTCGCAATTTCTCCCGCTGTTCCTCGTCCTGGTCTGCCTCCCGGTGTGGACCCGAACTGACGCGCTGTCGACCGAGGAGGCACTCAGCGCTCGTGACGCGGATCCCGACGATCCGTATGCAGAGATGGTGGCGCCTCCCGTCTACCAGGAGATCCCTCCGGTCGACCCGTACGAGCACGTCGGTCCCGGCCCCGAGCCCTACGTCGTCGTCGACGAGGATCCGTACGCCCGCTTCGCCGATCCGGGCGCACCGGACACCCGTCGTGGCCGCGGCTGACCAAGCCGCGGCGGTACGGCGCGCGCTCGAGTCGTCCGGCTGGGCTCGCGGGTCGCGCCTGGCGCTGCTCGACTTCGACGTGACCACGTACAGCGACGATCCTGCGGTCTTGGAGCTCGTCGACGCGCTCTACGGCGCGGTGTTGGCACCGGGCGTCGGCCACCACGTGCTCTCGTTGGGTCGCGCGTCCGACGGTGAGCGCGCCGGGGTCGTCGTCGCACTCGACGGCGTGCCGATCGTCCGGACGACGGCTCCGTCGATCGCCTTCGCGCATCTGGTGTTCGAGGCCAACCAGCAGGCGCTCCTGGCGACGAGCGGGGTGGTGCTCCACGCGGCTGCCGCGGTGCTGGGGAAGGTCGCCGTGGTGCTCCCGGGGCGGATGGGTGCCGGGAAGTCGACCTTGGTCGCGGGGCTCGCGGCCGCCGGGGCGGGATACCTGACCGACGAGATCGTGGCCCTCGCGCCGGAGAACGGGTGTGTCCGCCCCTATCCGAAGCCCGTGTCGCTCGGGATTCCGCCTCCGGAGCTCGACGGGATCACCCGGGGTGCTCCTGCCGGCGCGTCGGAGTACTTCACCGGCGTCCTCGTCCCTGCCCACGCGCTGCCCGGGGGTGTCGGATCGCCGACACCGCCAGGTCTTGTCGTGCTGCCCACCTACGAGCCGGACGCTCCGGTCGCGGTGCAACGGCTCGATCCGGTCGAGTCGGTGGTGGCGCTGGCCGAGCACGCGTTCCATCTCGAACAGCCCGGTGGGTTGCGAGCGCTCGCCGAAGCGTTTCGGGACGTCCCGTGCTACCGGCTCACGGGGGGCTCGCTGCCGGGCGCGGTCAACGCCGTGCACGAGCTGACCGGGCGGGCCGTGGCGTCGGCATGACGAGCATCGCGTGTGCTCCCGGCGCACGCCCTCGCGCCCGGGGGCTCGAGGAGGCGGTTGGTGTCGACGGCGAGGTGCTCGTCGCCGCCGCCGGCGAGGTGCACGTCCTCACCCCCACGGCTGCATTGCTCTGGGAGTGCTGCGACGGCGAGGCCACCGTGGCCGAGCTCAGCGCGGAAGTCGCCGAGGTCTTCGATCAGGAGCAGGAGCAGGTGCTCTCCGAGGTCGTGGTGCTCGTCGGCGAGCTCGAGCAACGGGGCCTCGTCGTGCTCGAAGGTTCTGGTCAGGGTCCGCGCGAGCCCGCCCTCCTCGCACCGAGCGCGTCGTGCGCGAGCTGCGGCGAAGGCCCTGGGTTCGAGGCCACGGTGCACGTGGAGTTGGGCTCCGTCGTCGCCTCGATAGGGGCGGACGCCACGACCGCCCGGGCCATCGAGCGAGCGTTCGGAGGGCGCGTGGTGGAGCGAGCCGAAGCCACCGGTCCGCCCTTGTACGGCATCGTGCTGCCGGAAGCGCGGTCAGGTGCTAGGTCCACGCCGCTCGCGCGGCTGCATCGTGGGGAGGAGGTGCTGTGCACGAGCCGCGATCCCGGTCGAATCGTTCGGGCGCTCGCGGCCCAGCTCGCGATCCATGCTCTGCCGGCGCGCGCCGTACGTCTCGATTCGTTGGTCGTCGGGCGGGCCGGGCGGGCGGTGCTGGTCCCGGTGCCCCCGCGGCGCAGCGCCTTCCTGCGCCGCCTCGCCGCCGTGGGGTGCTGTGCCGCCGACGTTCCATCGGCATGCGTAGACCCGGCACCGTCGGCGTACGCGCTCGTCGGAGCTGCGCAGCTCGCCCTTGACCTCACCTCGCTCCTCGAGGTCGCTGCGGCGCGGCGCCTCCTCGACGGCGAGCCACCGGCGTTGCCCTGGGGCAACTACGAGATCGTAGCGGTCGCTACCAGCGGCGATCCCTCACCGGCGAGCGTGCTCGCGGAGCTCGTGCCGCTGAGACACGGGGCGGGGGACTCCGAGGCGGCGGCGGCGGTTCCTGTGCTGCTCGAGCTGCTCGACGCGGTACCGATCCTGACTGCGCACGATCTCGACGGCATTGCCGGGATCCTCACCTGAGAGTCCCCGGCGGCACGGGCCGGACGTTCAGAGGATCTCGCCGCGTAGGTCGCGCCCGCGCAGCACGCCCTTCGTGTCGAAGACCAGGGGTGCGTGGCGACAGATCAGGTCCGGGTCGAACTCTGGATGATCGACGAGCAGGATCGCAAGGTCGCACTGCTCGAGGCGCCGCGCGTCGAACGGCACCACGCTACACGGCAGGTCGGCATGCGCCGTCACCGGGATGTGCGGGTCACACGCCTCGAGCGCCGCGCCGAGCGCGGCGAGGCGGTCGGCGACCACGACGCTCGGCGACTCCCGCCAGTCCGACGTGGAGGCCTTGTAGGCGACGCCGAGCAGGAGGATGCGCGTTCCCTGCACGGCCCGTCCATGACGATTGAGCAGGCCGGTGACCCGTCCGACTACGTGGTCGGGCATGTGCTCGTTCACGTCGTTGGCGAGCTCGACGAACCGGAACGTGTGTCCGGACCGTCTCCGCACGCGCCACGAGAGATAGGAGGGGTCGACGGGGAGGCAATGCCCGCCCACTCCCGGTCCGGGCGTGAAGCGCATGTAGCCGAACGGCTTGGTGGACGCGGCGTCGATCGCCGACCAGATGTCCACGCCGAGATCCTCGGCGAACATCGCCAGCTCGTTGACGAGCGCGATGTTCACGTGCCGGAAGGTGTTCTCCAGGAGCTTGACGAGCTCGGCCTCGGCGGGCGTGCCCACGGGCACGACCTTGTCGACCAGCGCGCCGTAGAACGCCTCGACGACCCGACACGAGGCCTCGTCGAGGCCCGAGACCACCTTCGGGGTGTTCTGGAAGGTCCACTGGATGTTGCCGGGATCGATCCGCTCCGGGGAGTAGCCGAGGAAGAAGTCGCGGCCGGCGAGCAGGCCCGACTCCTCGAGCACCGGCCTGACCAGCTCCTCGGTGGTACCCGGGTACGTCGTCGACTCCAGCACGACCAGCGCGCCGGCGCAGAGCACGGCGCTCAGTGCCCGAGCGGCCGACTCGACGTACGTGAGGTCGGGGCTGCCGTCTCGCAGCGGCGTGGGAACCGAGATCACGGCCACGTCGAAGCCGGCGAGGCCGTCCACGTCGTCGGTCACCGTGTAGCCCGCCGACAGGGCCGCCGCGACCTGCTCGTCCGGGACGTCTTCGACGTAGGAGTGGCCGTCGCGCAGGGCGCCGACCCGTCGCGGGTCGACGTCGAAGCCCACGACCGTGAAGCCGACTTCGACGGCACGCATCGCGACCGGCAGCCCCACGTAGCCCTGGCCGACGATCATGACCTTGGCGGTGCGGTTCTCGATCCGCTCCAACACCGCTGTGCTCACAGCGGGCAGCAGTAGATCAGGTACACGGCGCTGATGCACGCGCCCTGTCCCGTTTGCTGGTTGATCGACGCTCGGCCGTCAGCGGAGACCAGCGCCGACGCGCCCTCGGTGTCGGGCGACACGGAGCCGTCGCCCGAGACCGTGCCCCCGTCGCTGGAGCCTCCCGACCCGCTGCCGTCCCCGGAGAGGTCCGTCGCGTCCTGCGCGCCGGCCGAGCTCGACGCCGAGAGACCGCCGGAGCTGACGGACTCGGACGCGCTCGGAGTTGTGGTGGTGGTCGTCGTGGTGGCCGGTACCGGCCGACCGTCTGTGCCCAGTGAGCCGGGCACCGCGCTCGGCGCGCCGTCACTGGTGACCCGCCCGGAAGACTCGCGGTTCTGGCTCTTCGGCGGGCACGGGAAGATGAGGCGGCGGCCCACGTCGATTCCATGGGGCGGCAAGGGGTCGACGTAGCCCTCGGCGAACACGCTGTCTTTGTACGAAAACGACTTGCGGCTCCAGCCGATCACCATGCGGCACTGGCGACCCGCGGCATTGGGACCGGTGACCTCCGGCAGCAGCAGCGCCCACGCGTTTTCACCCTTCTGGGTGAGCTGGGGGCATACGGCGGGGAACTTGAGGTCGATCGCGGGGTTGTCGCGCAGCCACTGCTCGATCGCGGGCGGCAGGCGGTCGACGCCGTGGAATATGTCCTCGCCGGTCTCGAAATCTTTGTAGGTCGGTCGCGTCGAGGGGTTGTGACCGGGAACGCCTTTGGGGATCACCGGCGGCCGACATCGCCCCGACGGCTTGATCACGACGAAGTAGTAGTTGACGCATGGTTGTTCGGTGCCGTTGTTGGTCGTCGCGTACGCCACGCTGGAGCGGATCACCGGAGCGGCCCAGACGATGCCGGCCGCGACCGCTCCGCGCGCGAGCACCTCGCGTCTGGACAGGCCACCCCCTGTCGCTGAAACGTTCTCGCTCGACACCAGCTCGGCACCCCCAGAGCCAGGGTCCTCGAAAGGGCCGTGGCCGCCTGTTTCCAACCGCTAGAAGATACCACCGCGCGCGCGAGGTCTTCTAGGGCCTCGGGCCCGGAATCCGGGCCTCGACCGAGTTCGGGCGACCCGACCCGTCGCCGAGGGCCCGTGCAGGCTGCTTTTCTGGCGGACTCGGGGCTGCCCCTGGCCTCCGGGCGCCAGATCACATAGCGCGCGATCAACCCTTGACCGCAGCGCCCGCCCGGGCTAGAACGTTGTGCAGTCCACCGCTGGGGGGGGCTGTTTCTTACGCGAAGGGGCGTAGGCATGCGAGCTAGATTCCGAAAGCTTCTTGTGGCAGGGGTGGTGGCAGCCCTCTCGGTGCCGGCGTTCGTTGCCGTCACGCCTAGTGTCAGCGGCGCTGCTCCGACCTGTGACTCGACGATGGCGCCGGTGGTGTTGGGCGGCCAGGGAGCTATGACGACCGGGTGTGTGACCGTGGCCGCCGATCTGTCGCAGAACCCGGTCATCTACGACTACACGACCGCTCGTTGGCACCAGGGTGCGATCCGTGAGTTCTCGTCGTGCACGTGGACCGCGGGCTCGACCAACGTCACCTGTGGTGTCGCGCAGGGGGCTCCCGGAGGCGTTGGAGACGTCAACCACAGCGTGACCGGAGGGGTGGCGAGCGCTGCGACCACGACGCTGCCGGCCTCGTCGGACGGCATCGCTGGGCGCTCGTTCATCGTGAGCCACAACGGTGGCAACAACTGGACGCTGTCCCAGGCCGCCGTGAAGGCGAAGGTGGGCACCGGGAAGTTCTGGATCGACAACACGACGGCGCGCAGTGTCGGCATCTGCGCCGGCTCGCCGATCCCCGCCTGCACCAAGGGCCTGAACACCACCAACGGGTCGACCACGGTCACCGCGACCGACGCGGCCACGGCGAACTTTATTTCGGGCGACGTCGGGTCCGGCATCTCCGGCGAGTGCATCCCGTCTGGCGCAACAATCCTCTCCGTCACGAACACGACCCAGGTGACGATTTCGGCCCCGGCGGACTGCACTTCGAGTGCCAAGCCGGGCACGATCAACGGCGGCGTCGACTCGCCCAGCTCGGCTCGGGTCATCCAGGACGCCGCGTACTTGGCGGGCGACCCCACGCTCACGAGCGCGTCGGCGGTCTTCAGCAACGCCGACATAGGCCTGTACGTTAAGGGTACCGGGATCCCGGCGAACGCCTACATCCTGTCGGTCAACAGTGCGTCCTCGGTCGAGCTGTCGGTTTCGCCGACGGCCGGCACCAAGGACCCTGTGGCGACCACGATCCTGGGCACCCCCAACGGCGTCGTCCAGATCGGTCGGCCGTCCCTCACCGCACCGAAGGACGGCGACCAGGTGTCGTCGCTCCTGACGGTCATCAGCCTGACCCCGGCCTTCGTGCCGGGTTCGCGTGCCTGCGCGGCGAACGAGCCCTCGGGCTTCACCCTCGCCGGTGCCTGGTACAACCCGGGCAAGTTCCAGAAGATGTCGTTCCTGGGCGCGACGGTGCCCGACGTCTCCAACGCGATCGGCCAGATCGTGTTCAAGACGGCGGTTACGACTTTCGCGGCCTACGTTGTCCGTGACGCGCTCAACCTCTACAGAGTGGAGTTCCCGAACGTTCCGACCAGCCTCGCGAACTGCGCGGGTGGCTCCGTGGCTGCGGCTTACTCGTTCAACGGCTCGACCACCTCGCAGGGGGCTCTCGGCTTGGGCGTGGGCCGTCCGGGCACCGCGGTCGTTCGTGGGCTCGACGACACGGGTAACTCGAATGTGGTGTACAACAACTTCAAATACACCAACGAGGTCGTCAACGTGAACCCGAACGGCGCGACCAGCGGTACCTTCACGCTGAACGTGCCTGCGTGCGGCGGCACCACGACGGCGATCAAGTACAACGACAGCGCCACGAACGTCACCAAGGCGCTGCGGCTGACCAACGCCGGAGGTGGGCCGCCGCCTCCGGGTGGCTACCCGTGCTCCCTCAACGTCACCGCAGTCGCTGCTCTCGGCGGCAGTTGGGACATCACCTTCTCGGGTGCGTTCAGGGGCGTCAACGTCGGCGCCATAACCGTCGCCGCGGACAACACAGCTGGTGGTGGTGGCGTGACCGTTTCAACGATCACGCAAGGCAGCACCGACGCAACGCTGACCGCCTCCGGGGACCCCTGCACAGTGGTCAACCCGGCGTTGACCACCTTCCCGTGCGGTCTGGGCTAGTCGGTACGACCGTTTTCCCGGTTGCCAGCCGGGACGACATCATCGACAGGAGGGGGACGGGCGCCAGCCCGTCCCCCTCCTCGCGTCCGGGCACGGGTGGGCCACCCGTGCCCGGGTGAAGCGCCGTCGAGCGGGGCAGTACAATTCGCCGCTATGCGTCGCTCCCGAACACGTTTTCCGCTCCGATTCGCCGCACTGCTGGCAAGCATCGTCGTGCTCGCGGGCGTGCTCGTTCCGGGTGCTGCGCACGCCGACGAGATCATGCCCGGGGTCGACGTGCTCAGCGTGACGGTCACGGGTCCGGGTCTCGCCGAGCCGGTCCGCATGACCGACGAGGATGCAGCGACGTTCATGAAGGGGCTGGTGGGCGGCGGGGTTTTCGTGCCCGAGATCGAGCGCCCGCCCGAGGACGCGAAGATCTACACCGCGCGCTATGAGACGATGGTGAAGGACAACCCGGGCAAGGGCAAGATCCTCTTCGCCTGGGACGGGACGAGCGGGTGGGTGTCGGGGGAGGGGCTGCTCGAGAAGCGCCAGTACATGATCGCCGGGACGGCCACCGTCGAGGCGATGGCCGACGTGCTTGCCCAGGTCCAAGACCACCCCGGTCAAGACCCCGCGTCGAACGATGCCGCGTCGAGCTCGCAGGACGCCGACGACGACGGGTTCGGCCTCGCGCCTGTCGAGCTCGGAATCGGCGTCGCGGTGGCGGTGATCCTGGTCGGATGGGTCGTCTGGCTCCTGATGCGGCGCCGACGGGCGAGCCCCACCGGGTGAGAGGCATCGTCCTCGCCGGCGGCTCCGGCAGCCGGCTGGCCCCGATCACGACGGCGATCTGCAAGCAGCTCCTGCCCGTGTACGACAAGCCGATGATCTACTACCCGATCTCGACGCTGATGATCGCCGGGATCCGGGAGATCCTTGTGATCTCTACCCCGGAGGACGTCGGCCGCTTCGAACGCATGCTCGGCGACGGCAGCCGGTGGGGGTGCACCTTCAGCTACGCGGCCCAGCACGAGCCCGAGGGCCTGGCCCAGGCCTTCGTGATCGGCGAGGAGTTCGTCGGCGACGATCGGGTGGCTCTGGTGCTGGGCGACAACATCTTCCACGGCACACAGCTGCGGGAGCGCCTCACCGAGGCTGTCGCCGCGCCGGGCAGCACCGTGTTCGCTTACCACGTCGCGGATCCGCAACGCTACGGAGTGATCGAGTTCGACGCCGAGCGCCGACCGATCGCGATCGTCGAGAAGCCCTCGTCGCCGCGTTCGTCGTTCGCGGTACCCGGGCTGTACTTCTTCGACGCCGACGTGATCGAGATCGCCAAGACGGTGGGAAAGAGCGCCCGCGGCGAGTACGAGATCACCGACGTCATCAACGCATACCTCGACGCGGGTCGACTGCACGTCAACGTGCTCGACCGGGGCACCGCGTGGCTCGACACCGGGACGTTCCCGTCGCTGATGCAGGCCGGCCAGTTCGTGCAGGTGGTGGAGGAGCGCCAGGGACTCAAGGTGGGCTGTCCCGAGGAGGTCGCCTGGCGTGAGGGCTTTATTGACGACCACCAGCTGCGGACCTTGGCCGAGCCCCTGATGCGCAGCGGCTACGGCAGCTACCTCGTCGGCTTGCTAGCCGAGGAGCACCGCTGAGGCCGCGACCGCCGCGCGCGACCGCCCCTCTATCGTTGCCCCATGACCGACGAGCCGACCGACGACCCGAACCCCACCGAGCCCCTCGCAGGGGTGCAAGGCGAGGACCTGCTCCCGTCGATGCCCGGCGGGCGGCGGGCCCCACGGCGCCGTTGGACAGGGCGCGGTTGGACCCGCCGGCGGTGGTCGATCGTCGCCGGGCTGCTCGGTGCGCTGGTCCTCGTCGTCGCGCTTCTGGTGGCGGTCGGCGGCTCGGGCGGCGAGGACGGGGCCGCCGCCGAGCGGGATCGGGCCGAGGACGCCACGTCGACGAGCACCCGGCACGTTTCGAAGACCTCCTCCACGACCGAGGCGGGACCGCGGACCACCACGACCACCATCGACCTCGATGCGATCCCGTCCGAGCCCGCCACGGTGCCGACGCTGCCCGACCCGGATGCAGCGGCGGCCAAGATCGGGCTGAGCACGGTCAGCTGTGACTGGGACAAGGGCTCGGCGCTGCTGCGCAGCGCCGGCACCCTGACCAACGCGAACGCGGACAGCTATCGGGTGGGGGTGGCGGTCACCTGGTACGCCAGAGAGGGCAGCGAGCTCACCGGGGCCGCCGATCAGTGGTTCGTGGACCCGGGTGAGTCCCTGGAGTGGGAGCTCACGAACGGCTGGGACGAGGCCCCGTCCGGGCTGCGCTGCGAGGCGAGCCTCGAGGTCCTGCTCTGACCCGGGATTTGCCGGATTTCCCTCGCCGGCGGCGTCCGTGTAGCCTGCTTGGTCGCCCTCGTAGTACCTCGGCGTGCCTCGCGCGCGCCCCGACCGTGGTGGTGCACCGTAGCCAAGCCCAAGGACGACACGATCCTCGTGGAGGGGACGGTCATCGAGCCGCTCCCCAACGCGATGTTCCGCGTCGAACTCGAGAACGGCCACAAGGTGTTGGCCCACATCTCCGGGAAGATGCGCATGCACTACATCCGCATCCTGCCCGGCGACAAGGTCCAGGTCGAGCTCACACCGTACGACCTGAGCCGCGGCCGCATCACGTACCGCTACAAGTAGTCACCGAAGATCGAGAAGGCCCCGCGTTGAAGGTCCGTCCATCGGTCAAGAAGATGTGTGAGAAGTGCAAGGTGATCCGCCGTCACGGTTCGGTGCGGGTCATCTGCGAGAACCCGCGCCACAAGCAGCGCCAGGGCTAGGAGAACCCGTTGGCTCGAATCGCCGGTGTCGACATCCCCCGCGAGAAGCGGTTGGAGATCTCGCTCACCTATATCTTCGGCATCGGTCGCTCGACGGCCAAGCTCGTCTGCGAGCAGACCGGCCTTTCACCCGATACCCGCGTGCGCGACCTCACCGAGGAAGAGGTGGCCCAGCTCCGGTCGTTCATCGACGCGAACCTCAAGATCGAGGGTGACCTGCGGCGCGAGGTCTCGGGGCACATCAAGCGCAAGATGGAGATCGGCACGTACCAGGGGGTCCGCCACCGACGCGGCCTCCCGGTGCGGGGCCAGCGGACGCGCACCAACGCGCGGACGCGCAAGGGACCGAAGAAGACCGTCGCGGGCAAGAAGAAGGCCCGGAAGTAGGGGAACGGTGGCGAAACCAGCAGCAGGCGGACGTAGGCCGCGACGTCGTGAGCGCAAGAACGTCACGCACGGCATCGCGCACATCAAGTCGTCCTTCAACAACACGATCATCACCATCTCCGACCAGCAGGGCAACACGCTCGCCTGGGCTTCGTCGGGCAACGTGGGCTTCAAGGGCTCCCGTAAGAGCACGCCGTTCGCGGCGCAGCTCGCGGCCGAGACCGCGGCCCGCCGCGCCATGGAGCACGGCGTCCGCCGGGTCGACGTGGTGGTGAAGGGTCCCGGGTCGGGTCGGGAGACCGCGATCCGCTCCATCCAGAACACCGGCATCGAGGTGCTCGGCATCAAGGACATCACCCCGATCCCGCACAACGGATGCCGCCCTCCCAAGAGGAGACGCGTGTAATGGCTCGTTACACCGGGGCGGTGTGCCGCCTCTGCCGCCGTGAGCGCATGAAGCTGTTCCTCAAGGGCGCCAAGTGCGACACGATGCGTTGCCCGATCGAGCGGAGGCCCTACCCGCCGGGCATCCACGGCCGCGGCCGCATCCGCGAGAGCGAGTACATGCTCCAGCTGCGCGAGAAGCAGAAGGCGCGTCGCATCTACGGGCTGCTCGAGAAGCAGTTCCGCAACACGTATGCCGAGGCCGCAGCCCAGTCGGGCATCACCGGCGAGAACCTGCTGCGCATGCTCGAGCAGCGCATCGACAACGTGGTGTTCCGCGCCGGCTTCGCGTCGAGCCGCAATCAGGCCCGCCAGTGGGTGCGCCACGGGCACGTGCTCGTGAACGGCAAGCGGGTCACCATTCCCAGCTACAAGGTGCGCAAGGACGACGTGGTCGAGATGGCTCCCAGGGCCAAGGCGATGATCGTGCTGCGCCACAACCTCGACACCATCGACCGCGCCGTGCCCATGTGGCTCGAGGTGGTCGGCGCCGACGCGAAGGCGACCGTGCGCGACCTGCCGCTGCGCGAGCAGATCGACGTGCCCGTGCGCGAGCAGCTCATCGTCGAGCTCTACTCCAAGTAACGCCCGTCTCTCCGGGCGCGTGCGCCCGTCTGCGAGGAAGCTTCATGCTCATCATCCAGCGTCCCGAGATCGAGGCCGACGAGCCGCAGGGCGACGTCCAGCGGTTCACCATCTCGCCGCTCGAGCCCGGGTTCGGGCACACGCTCGGCAACAGCTTGCGCCGCACGCTGCTGTCGTCTATCCCCGGTGCCGCAGTCACCCAGGTGCGCTTCGACGACGCGCTTCACGAGTTCGAAACGATCTCGGGCGTGAAGGAAGACGTCACCGACATCATCCTGAACCTCAAGGACCTGGTGCTCGTCTGCGTCTCCGACGAGCCGGTCGCGCTGCGCCTCGACGTGCGCGGGCCCACCGAGGTCACCGCGGGCGACATCCAGACCACCTCCGACGTGGAGATCCTCAATCCCGAGCTCCACATCGCCTCGGTCAACGAGAAGGGCCGACTCGCGCTCGACCTCACCGTGGAGCAGGGCCGCGGCTACGCGTCGGCGGAGAAGACCAAGAACGCGGGCGCGCCGATCGGCGTCATCCCCGTCGACGCGATCTTCTCGCCCGTGCGCCGGGTGAGCTTCGACATCGAGCCCACCCGCGTGGAGCAGGCCACCAACTACGACAGGCTCGGCCTCGAGATCGAGACCGACGGCTCGATCTCCCCGCGTGACGCGCTCGCCTCGGCTGGCGCGACGCTGCGTGGGCTCCTCGGCCTGGTCGCGGATCTCAACGAGGCCCAGGAGGGCCTGGAGCTCGGCGAGGTCTCGCCGGTCACGGCGACGTCGCCCGATCTCGAGCTGCCCATCGAGGAGCTCGACCTGTCGGAACGCCCGCGCAACTGCCTCAAACGTGCTCGGGTCGACACGATCGGACAACTCGTCGCCAAGACCGAGGACGACCTGCTCGCGATCACCAACTTCGGCCAGAAGAGCCTCGACGAGGTCACCCAGAAGCTCGACGAGCGCGGCCTGTCGCTGCGCATCAAGGGCTGACGGGATGCCGAGGCCGAAGAAGGGTCCCCGTCTCGGCGGCGACCCGCATCACCAGCGCCACCTGATGGCGAACCTCGCAGCCTCGCTTTTCGAGGCGGGCGCGATCACCACCACGGTGTCACGAGCGAAGGCGCTGCGGCCCTACGCCGAGAAGCTCATCACCAAGGCGAAGAAGGGCGGCTTGCACCGCCAGCGCCAGGTGGTGGCGACGATCCACGATCTCGACGCCACCCGGCTGCTGTTCGCCGAGATCGCGCCCCGCTACGCGGACCGCAACGGCGGCTACCTGCGGATCCTCAAGCTCGGCCCGCGCCCGGGCGACAACGCCCCCATGGCGCGCATCGAGCTCGTCTGACCCGTTCTCGGAACGATTCGGGCCGCCATAGGGCCTCGAACGTGCCGAGAACGGAGGGAGGGCATCCGTGACGCTCTTCGACGGGGCCGACGAGGCCGGTGGCACGACCGCAGGACCCGCGGTGTGCAAGCTCGTGGTCGCGTACGACGGCGCCGGGTTCCGCGGCTTCGCGGCGCAGCCCGACCAGCGCACGGTTGCGGGTGTGCTCGCGCACGGCATCGAGAAGGTGCTGCGTCACCCCGTGGAGCTGACGGGCGCCGGCCGCACCGACGCCGGGGTGCACGCATGGGGTCAGGTGGTGTCCTTCGATGCGCTGCCGGGCCTCGACCCCGACCGTCTCATGGCGTCGCTGAACGCGATGCTCGGGCCCGAGGTGGTGGTGCGGGCCGCGGACCTCGTCCCCGCCGGGTTCGACGCTCGGCGCTCGGCGCACTGGCGCGAGTACCGCTACACCGTCTGCAATCGGCGGGTGGCCGATCCGTTCCTCGCCCGCACGTCGTGGCACGTCCCGGCACCGCTCGACGTTCGTGCGCTTCGGCTTGCCGCCGACCCGTTCGTCGGCGAGCACGACTTCGCGTCCTTCTGCCGCAAGGGTCCCGAGGGGACGACGACCGTCCGGCGCGTGCTGCGGTCGTCGTGGGTCGAGATCGGCGACGGGTTGCTGGTCTACGAGGTGCGTGCCACCGCCTTCTGCCAGCAGATGGTGCGGGCGATCGTGGGGACGCTGGTCGACGTGGGGCTCGGGAGACGTCGCCCCGGCGAGATGCTCGGCATCCTGCGCGGGCGAGACCGGGACTTGGCCGGACCGCTGGCGCCGCCCGAAGGTCTCTGTCTGCGCGAGGTCGGCTATCGGCCCTAGGCCGCCCGCTGCAGCCGGATCATGACGTAGTTCCACTTGTACCGCTTGAGTGGGCCGATCGCGAACCGTTCGACCACCTGGCCCCAACGCCCGTACCCGGTGCGGTGCGGATAGGTGTCGATGCCCGTCGGTTCGAAGCCGTGCGCGCGTGCCAGCTCGAGGAGCTCGGGCAGTGGGAACTCGTGGGTGTGGGTGCACAGGGGGGTCAGGTACCGATTCGGATCCTGTGCCGTTCCCCGCGCCTCGCCGGCCGAGCTCTCCCGACCACGACGAACCACGCGGTTGAGCGTCCGACGCAGCGGTGCAGGTGTGTGACGGCGCACCGCCCGCGTGATCCGGTGCACGCGGTGCGGGAGATCGCCGAGAACGACGCCGTCGCGGTCGGTGGCCAAAAGGAGCGTCCCTCGCGGACGAAGCACCCTACGGATCTCGTCGAGCGCCCGCCCGGGCTCGTAGAGATGCTCGATCACGTCGAGCGCGAGCACGAGGTCGAAGCTCGCCTCGCGCTGGGGGACGGCGTCCGCCGAAGCGCGAATGATCGGGATCTTCCCGCCCGTACGTTCGGCCGTGGCGTTGACCATCGACGTCGCGAAGTCGATCGCGACCACGCGAGCACCGGCCGCGTGGCACTGCCGCGAGAAGCTGCCCTCGCCGCAACCGAGGTCCAGAACGTCAAGACCGGCGAGCGGTCCGGCCAGCCTGCCGAACGTCGCGATCTTGCAGGTGCCGAGCCCGTCGTCTTACCGAGCAGCGAAGACCCGCGCGTGCTTATCCGAATAGTCATCGGGCCCGAAGCGCTCACCCGAGTCCTTGGTATGGAAGTGCAGATCCTTCACAGTGCCGCGAGAGCCTAGACGGGTGGCGCGCACGGGGAGTCTGGAGCTCAGAAGAGCTCGATGTCGCCGAGGGTGAGGTCCCAGCGGCTCGGAGACCCTTTGGTGCCGATGGGCTTGCAGGTGAGGATCGGACCGACGCGCGGCAGCCGAACGAGCCCACCGGGCCACCATGCGGGGCCGCCGAGCGCGAGCACGTAGTCGGCCTCCGCTTCGCGCGCGACCGCGCGCACGAGCCGGCCGGCGGTGCGCCGATCCCCGGCGCGGGTGAGGAGCGCGACGAGCGCGGCCTCGCAGGCGGTGCCGCGCTGGCGGATGCGGAAGATCGCGAGGCCCTCGCGCGCGCCGCCGGGTGCGACGAGCGCGCGGTAGCCGAGCAGGGGGGTGCCGAAGCGCCACTGGAGGACGTCCGGGCGCAGGCGGGTGTGCAGGCCCGGTCGGGTCGCCTGTGCATCGAGCAGCTCTGCGAGCCCGGCCGCGTCGGCGAGCACCTCGGCGGCGGGGCGGCCGGCGTCGCTCGGCGTGCTCCAGCGCTCGGCGGGCACCCGCGCCTTGGCGATCCGGCCCAGCCGGTACCAGTGTGCGGGGCGCACCACCGTGGGGACCTTGCCGACCACCTGCCAGCCCATCTTGAGGTACCCGGGTCGGCTCTGGTCGTTCGGCGTGTTGAACACCAGGTCCACGCCCTCGGTGGCCAGCTCGTCGAGCGCGTGCAGCGTGAGCCGGGTGAAGATCCCGCGTCCCTGGTAGTCGGGATGCGTCGCGGTGTCGACCGCGCGCACGGCGCGCACCGTGGTCGCCGGATGCTCCGGGTCCACGAACTCCCACCGCATGAGCGTGCGGAACCCCGCGAGGCGGTCGCCGTCGCACGCGACCCAGGCCGGTGACGGGCCGAACGCGTTCTCCTCGTGCTTCCACGCGAAGAGCGCGTCGTAGCGGTCGTCGACCTCACGGCCGAGCGAGACCCGGAGCAGGTCGAGGATCGCGGCCCGGTCGCGCTCGGCGGCGCGGCGCAACGTGAGGGGTGCCGATTCGGTCACGTCGGGCTCGGCACAGCGGCCGCGAGGTTCCGGTAGACGGCCTCGAGACGCTCGACCGTGCGGGCGATGTCGAAGTCCGCCGCGGCCGCCGTTGCCGAGGACGCCATCACGGTGCGCCGTTCCGGATCGCGGGCCAGATCGGCGATCGCGTCGGCCAACGCGGCCGGGTTGCGTGGCGGCACGAGCACGCCGCTCTCGCTGTCGACGATCGCCTCGGGAACGCCCCCGACCGCGGTGGCCACGACCGGAAGTCCGAGCGCGAGCGCCTCCATGAGCGCGACGGGCAGGCCTTCGTTGTTGGATGCAAGCACGAACCCGTCGCAGGCGCTCATCACCCGCAGCGCGTCGCTCCGCTCACCGAGGAGCACGAGTGCGTCGCCGAGCCCGAGGCGGGCGTGCTCGGCGCGGATCTCCTGCTCGAGCGGTCCCTGACCCACCGCGAGGATGCGAACCGCCACCCCGCGGTCGACGAGGAGACGTGCCGCGGCCAGGAGGTTCGGGTAGTCCTTCTGGGCGCGCAGGTTGGCCACCGTGCCGAAGACGATCTCGTCGGCGTCCATGCCGAGCTCGGCCCGCAGCCCGGCACGGTCGGCCTGCGCGCGGGCCGCCGCGAGATCGATCCCGTGCACGAGCACCTCGGTCCGGCGAGCAAGCCGGGCCGGCAGGGTCGAGCGCACCTGCTCGGAGACGGCGAGGTCCGCGTCGTCCATCGGCATGGTGGCGCCGTTGAGCAGCCGGCTCGGCTTCGCGAAGCTCGTCCACGTGTTGTGCAGCGTGTAGACGAGCCGGGGCCGGATGCTCGCAGGCAGGGTTCGGGAGACGATGCGCCCGAACCCGGCGGGGTAGGGCGAGTGGGCGTGCAGCACGTCGACGGGTTGCGATTCGAGCAGTGCGCGCAGCCGGCGGGCCCATCGCACGTCGCGCTCGTCGCGAACGTCGAGGCAGTGCGTCGCCACGCCGTGGGCCTCGAGGTCTCCGACGAGCTGGCGCTTCCACGGCAGCAGGTAGGCACACGAGATCTCGAGGTCGGCCGCGGTGTGCGCACCTGCGGCGGCGACGAGCAGGCGTTCCGCACCTCCGGGGCCCAGACCCTTCACGAGCCAGAGGATGCGGAGCTTGCGGCGCTTCTCGAAACGGGGCACGGGCAGGCTCAGCGCTCGGCGTGGGTCCACTCGGGGAACCTGTCGAGCACACCGCGGATGATGTCGACCTCGGCCGGGCTGAGCCGCTCGCGCCACCGATCGGGTTGGTCGCGAGTCACGCGCTTCGTCACGAAGCCCTCGCCGCGGCGATCCGAGTCGTGCACGAACTGCTCGGCGTCGTCGGTCCACTCGAGGCCGAGCCGCTCGGCGAGCGTGCGGAGCTGGCGCGGCGCGTCGACGCACAGCTCCTCGTGGCGCGCCACGACCCAGTCGGGGTGGCGGGCGATCGCCTGGTGAAGCGCGGTGTTGAGGACGCCGAAGAAGAACGCCTGTTGGGCGAGCTGCGGCGCTTCTGGCCGGGGAGCCTCGACGGCCCAGGTCGTGCGAGCGTGGCGGGCGAGCGCCGCGGTCTCGCGGGGATTGCGGACGAAGTCGAGGTCGCGCCAGCTCGCCAACGTGTTGAAGGGATGACGGACGAGCACGACGACCCGGGGTGCAAAGCGCGACGCCACCCAGTCGAGGCTGCACGCGCACTGGACCGACTTCACGAGCACATGGAGGGCCGCCGGGTCGGCGGCGGGGGGCCGGGCACACGCGCTCGCGACCCGCAGGCGCATCGTGGTTCCGGCGCCGGCGCGAGCCCGCCGGCG